>NVRS01000019.1 GCA_002732685.1 Robiginitomaculum sp. | reverse complement strand
TTATCTGGCCCATCACGAAACACAACTAAGCGCTCTAATCTGGTAACTCCAGTGTTGGGCAAGACCACACGGACGTCCCATTCTTACGGGCAGAACCGGAACTAAAAAGCAAACAGTCAATCCGTAAGGGTGTGGCGCATATTATGCTGGGATATGTTCCGGTTTGTTAGGTGCGTCATCTAACATCAAGCCGGCTAGGTTTTTCTCGGCTAGCTCAAAGTACATAGGGCTTTTTTCTATGGCTTTTTTATAGAGGGTTTTGGCTTTTCTTAGATTGCCTTGGGCTTGGGCTATGACGCCTGCATCGTTGTAAATTTGGGCGGTACGGGTTTCAGATAGTCCTTCAAGGGCAGAGCTGGTTTTACCTAATAGTGTTTGGGCAAGCCGTACATTATTGCCATAAACGGGCATATCGGGGTTTGATTTGTAGGCCTGTTTAAATTTAATCAGCGCTTCTTTTTTTCGGCCCTGCATCAATAATGACATTCCCATATTATTGACAACAGCGGCTGTATTGGCATTGGTTTGCTTGGCTAGTTCCAAGGCTTGGATATAGGCGTTCAGTGCATCCAGCCAATTCGCATTACTGTCGTAGAGTTTACCCAACGCATTCCACAAACGTGGATCGTTGGGGCTGCCTTTTAAGGCAAGATGTAAGTATTTTTCTGTAGCGTCCGGTTTAAAACTCGCTATATCGAGGAGGAGTATTCCGGATTTTGCGCGGCGTTTATGTTCTTCTAAGCCGTCARCATCCTCAGAAATTTTATTGTAAATTTCGCGGGCACGAGCTTTGTACGTCGCACCGCGCCAACTCAGTGACAGTGCGCTATCAGCGAGGCCAAGAAAAACATCGGCGCGCACTTTATGCTCGGTTTTTGTTGTTCTCATATGCATGAGCAAAACATTATACGCATCATAGCTCGCGGCATAATCAGACAGGCCTTGTAATCTCTGTGCCTCTGCCAAGGCGGTTTCTATATGGAAATTTTGCTGATCTACACTTCTAGTGCTTTTGAGAACGGGACGAACTTGTACTTCCATTGCTGGTTTTATGGTCGCACAGGCGCCCATTGTCAGAGCAATCATCAGGCATGTTAATATGAGGACTAGCCTTCTCACATGAAGGCTTTTGATATCCGYGCTGCGGCAGGCAAGAACATCATTGTTAAGATTGTCGGGAAGATAAACAAGATCAGCGGCACAGTCATTTTGGCGGGAAGCGCCATGGCTTTTTCTTCAGCCCTCAGCATTCGTTTTGACCGCATTTCCTCCGAGAATGTGCGCAGAGCCGTACCCAGAGAACTACCCATTTCTTCGGATTGCTTGAGCATGATGTTGAGAGACTTCGCTTCGTCGAGACCGAGCCTTTCTGCAAAGTTTTTAAATGCCTCTGGCCTTGTCCGGCCCGCCATTAATTCAAGATTGAGCAAGTCGAGATTGATCTGGATAACGGGAAACCGTTTTCCAAGTTCTTTGGCAACATTTGATAAAGCCGCATCAAGCCCAAGCCCAGCCTCAATACAGGCTATCAAAAGATCCATCATATCTGGGAAGCCGTCCCGTGCTTGCAATTTGCGTTTGTTGATGCGTTGTCGCAGATAAAAATCAGGCGCGAATAATCCCAGAGCTATCAATGTGATAGCAATGAGCACAAGTTTTTCGGGAGGTAAATTAGGGGCGTATAATGCCCAATAAGCCAAAAATCCGAATACTGGCAGCAGGAGGGACAAAAGACGTATACCATAAAACGTTGGAATGGATTTAATGGCATAAAACCCAGCTTGAGATAATTTAAACCGGATGCGGGAAATTTCTTCTGGCCCCGGCAAAGTTAAATGTTGCCCTAAATTAGCGATTATTTTCGGTGTGACCACGCGCGGTTTAGGTGCGGCACGCACTTTCTTTGCTGCTGAGCCAGCGAGCCTTCTGCTCATCACTTGGTTGTTTCTAAGTGAGGCGCGAATGACAACCGCGATCCCCGCCAAAGACAATGCCATAAATATAGCGGTGATAATAACAAGCTGTATGGAGGTGAGGGATGATAACATATTCTACGCCCTATATCTTGAAATTGATCATTTTACGAATGACAAGATTGCCAACCACCATCCAAGCCGCAGCCGCTATCAACCCTTGTTTAATGAAAGCGACATCAGAGACATCACCGTAAAATTCTGGGGATAATATATTGACAGCCGCAAAAAGTAAGATCGGCACTACATTTAAAATTAAGGCCGACATGCGCCCTTCGGATGATGCGGCTTTAATCCGTAAACGCATCTTTTGGCGCTCTCGGACCATATGAGCATTACTCGCTAAAAGTTCGGCAAGATTGCCGCCGGTGCGGGCTTGTAAACGCACTGTAGCTGCCAGCATATCAAAATCACCATGACCAATACGATCAGACATACGTTGAACAGCGGCACCCAATTCTGTGCCGTAAGTAATTTCATCACTCGCCATACCAAATTCGGAACCTATTGGATCCTTCATTTCCCGTGCCACTAAATCAATAGCAACCGGCACAGGGTGACCAGCACGCAAAGAGCGCACAATAACATCCAGTGCGTCCGGTAATTGGGCTACGGCTTTACTGCGCCTACGCTTCGCTATAAAAAGGACAACGCCAACAGGAAGCCCAAAACCAACAGCAAGCCCTAAAATAAAATACAGATAATTATAGGTGAATAGAAAAACCAATATACCCACGATAAAAGCAGAAATAAACATTGCAATATACAGGCCGTGCGCACCAATTCTAAGGCCGGAATGCACAACCAACGTATTGAGCCATTTCAGTAAATTRCTTATTTGGTTGTCTTCACCAAGGCCGCGCGACCGCTTGAGTGCCTGTAAAACCTCAGCAGAGTTATCTTTACCCGCCAATAATCTCATGCGGATRTTCACACGCTTGACGGTCCGCGCACCCTGACGTCCGGCATTAATGATCAATTGCATAAGCAAGAAAGCACAAGCAAAGATCAAGACGTACACAACAGTATTTGGTAGCATTTCCATAACTTACGGCATCCGTTCGTGCAGACTTAGTTCTGAAACCCTGCCTGTCTCCAATACACCGGGCTGAAATATTGACTGATCTATATTTGAACCACTTGTCARTATTTCGTGCAGRCAGCGCGGGCGAATACCTGTTGCYTGAAACTCGCCAATRACYTCATAGTTGGGCCCAGAGCCAGTTTTTGTGTAGTTGAAGATTTCCTGCATTTGAATGATAGGACCTTCCATACCGGTTACTTCTGTAACGCTTGTGATTTTACGTTGGCCATCTGATAATCTGCTAGCTTGTACGATCAAGCCGATAGCGGACGCTATTTGCCCGGCTACACCTTCAGGGCTAATTTTCATATCACCCATGCCAACCATTTGCTCGAGACGTGTAATAGCATCGCGCGGTGTATTTGCATGAAGCGTCGCTAGAGAACCTTCATGGCCTGTATTCATGGCTTGTAACATATCAAAGGCTTCTTCGCCCCGCACTTCCCCGAGAATGACCCGGTCTGGTCGCATACGAAGGGCATTTTTTACGAGCTCTCTTTGCTTGATTTCACCATTGCCCTCAATATTGGGTGGCCGGGTTTCCATGCGGGCTACATGGGGTTGTTGTAATTGCAATTCCGCAGCATCTTCAATAGTGATCAAGCGTTCTTTATGGGATATAGCTTGCGATAGAGCATTAAGGAGGGTCGTCTTACCTGAACCTGTACCGCCGGAAATAAGAATGGTTACTTTGGCTTTACACGCCGCCCACAAAAATTCGGCTACGACTTCTGGCGCCGCGCCAAATTCCACTAATTTATCAAGGGTAAACGGGTTTTTGGAAAATTTCCGAATGGACATCAAAGGGCCATCGACTGCAATTGGGGCCACCGCTACATTGACCCGGCTACCGTCTGCGAGCCTTGCATCTGCCATGGGGTAGCTTTCGTCCACACGCCGCCCAACTGCGGAAACAATTTTATTTATGATACGCAGTAAATGCGCTTCATCTGCGAAGCGGACATCTGTAGGYTCTAATTCGCCGCCGCGTTCRATAAATACATGCTCGTGGGTGTTGACCAGAATATCGCTAATACTATCATCAGCCAGTAAAGGTTCCAAAGGGCCAAGGCCGGTCATTTCATCGATAATAGCCGCGGCTAATTCTTGTATTTCGCCTGCATTGAGCTTCATGTGCTCACTTTTGACGATATCTTTGACACGCGCTTCAATCTGTTTGCGCATTTCGACTTCGTCAAGCTTGTCAAGGATMGAAAGATCCAGATCATCAATCAGCATGTTATGAAGACGCCGGTTGGTATGTAGGGCATCCTCAGCTGTGCGTTGTTTCTTTGATTGTATYCTTTTTGGTGCACTAGTTGGTGGACTAGGGCGGGCAGGTTTTTTTTCAACCTGGCTTACAAGTGATTGTACATCTGATTGTACATTTACGGCGTCTGTATGAACAGGTGCAACCTGTTTAACCTGAGCGGCAAGCCTGCCCGGTGTTACTATGCTAGAAAATCGTCCCATAAGCCTTGTTAACGGCGGGCAGTAAAAGTGTGCTTAGTAAGCGTGGTAAATATCTGATAAATTTTTAACCCTCTTCAATTTGCCCCTTGTAACAGAGGTCAAGGTTCGCCATTTTAGTATTCTAAAGAACGAGCGCAATAAAATCGGAGCGTAAAATGTTTATTCAAACCCAAGACACGCCTAACCCGGCGACACTGAAATTCCTACCGGGACGCGAAGTTATGGCCGAAGGCTTACCACCCATGGAAGTGGATAGAGGCGCCATTTTGAGTGAGGGGGGTGCAGATCATTTACCTTTGGCGGGTGTACTGTTTTCTATTCCAAACATTGAACGAGTATTTTTTGGCGCTGATTTCATTTCTGTTACCCGCAGTGCCAACGCTGACTGGCCGCACTTAAAACCGGCTGTGCTTGGGGCCATAATGGATTTTTATGTCGGCGGCGGCGGTACGATTACCGAAGATGGTGCGCAAGGTGAAGAAGAGGTTTACGAGGGTGAAATCCTGGAAATCGTCAACCAGATCAAAGAATTGATCGACACACGCGTACGTCCCGCAGTTGCGCAGGACGGCGGCGATATTCTGTTCAAACGTTTTGACGTGGAAAGTGGTGCCGTATTCTTGCAAATGAAAGGCGCTTGTGCTGGTTGTCCGTCCTCCTCCATGACACTTAAGTCCGGTGTAGAAAACTTGCTCAAACACTATGTGCCCGAAGTGACTAGAGTTGAAGAAGCTTTTTAATTGCCCCCCTTTAATTACCCTTTGGTGCTCGGCATTGATACRACYGCAGAATGGTGCAGCGCCGCACTCGTTGACGATGCAAAAATTCTTAGCATCCGTTCRCAAAAAATMGGGCGCGGMCACGCAGAATTGCTTGCTGATATGGTACAAGATGTCCTGACGGGCGCGGGCGTCACACCAAATGATATTGATAAAATATCCGTTTGYGTSGGGCCAGGTAGYTTTACAGGGYTACGGGTTGGCCTGTCTTTTGCCAAAGGTTTTGCTCTCCCGCAYAATATTCCGGTTGTCGGCYTGTCGGCYCTAGAGRTTTGGGCGGCCAGTTCTGACCCTGAGCACAATAGGGCRCTATGTGCCGCCGCTGATGTTAAACGCGGCCAAATATTGTCGCAAATGTACAAGAAYGGGCAAGCTTTGCACGGTCCAAAACTKTCTAGTGCAGATGCGCTTTCAAATCTTCCCAAAGWAATAGTTGGAGGCGGYGCGAAGCTTTTAGGGGCARCATCCGCAAGTGCATATATTTGCCCTGCTATATTGGCTTGGCTAGGTATGCAAGCTGCGCCGGGCACACACCCTGCCGAGCCGCTCTATCACCGCCCGCCGGACGCTAAACTTCCTGGTGGGAAAGTGGTTTTGGCCGCTCAGTAAACATTTCGTTAGATGCTGCAATAATGCAGAACCACTATGCGGACGCAAGGCTACAAATTTACTTGCCCTGTGGGCGGAAGTCTTTAATCAGGCGGGATGTCCGAAACATCCACCATAGATAAGCCAAAACTGCACCTGTTGGAATTTGCAGCCATGATGGCTTATATGATTTCCCTAGTGGCTTTGGCCATCGATGCTATGTTGCCGGTAATAGATATTATAGGTCAGGACTTGGGTGTTACTGATCCCAATAAACCTCAGCTTATTATTGGTATGTTGTTTTTGGGCCTGGCTATTGGTCAAATTATTTACGGCCCTGTTTCTGATAGCGTAGGGCGTAAGCCGGCTATTTTTGCCGGGCTTGGGTTGTTTATTTTTGGCTGCATTTTGACCATGCTGGCTCAGGATTTTAATGTCATGCTCCTCGGCAGGTTTTTACAAGGCTTAGGCGTTGCTGGACCACGTATTGTTTCAACTGCGGTTGTACGCGATGTCTATGCAGGGCGGGCAATGGCACAAGTAACATCATTTATTATGTCCTTTTTTATCGTCGTKCCCGCATTGGCYCCTTTGCTTGGGCAATGGGTAGCCGATRTGTGGAATTGGCGCGCYGTGTATTTTGTTYTGCTAGCGATGGCCGTTATCGTATCGCTTTGGTACGGACTGCGCCAAGGTGAGACCCTGCRCCCGGAGTATCGCCGTGAATTTTCATTATCAAATATGGCTGCAAGTTTTGTRGAAGCTTTRAARGTTCGCGTAACTTTCGGYTACTCGCTAGCRGCAGGAATAGTCTATGGYGCATTTTTGGCTTATTTGATGACATCACCGCAAYTGTTTGAAGACGTATTTGGYATYACCCATAATTTCCCTTATTAYTTTGGTGCRYTRGCTATTTGTATTGGCTCTGCGGCTTTCGTYAATGCYCGTCTGGTGATGAARCTTGGSATGCGTAAATTATGCACTTGGGCACTATTTGCCAAGGTTGTTTGGTCMGGAGCRTTCTTCRTTWTAGCCGTAAYRCTTTCTAAATYTGGYATGAGYYTGCCTTTGCCCGCTTTCATGCTGTGGGCAGGATTTTCGTTTTTCTTRCTYGGKATYTTRTTTGGYAATGTTAACGCCATTGCTATGGARCCRGTTGGCCATATAGCCGGCGTWGGTTCGGCYGTGGTTGGGGTCGTTTCAGGGTTTGTCTCACTGGGCATYGGTACAYTGATCGGTCAGTCCTACGGCGGTACAGTTCTACCGCTTATTGGCGGYTTTGCCYTGTTGGCACCGATTTCATTGCTTGTGATGAAYTGGGCAGATAAGGGCCACAATGAYAGYTAAGTTCACATAAAATTGGCTATGMGTAAAACGACAAACCARTACCAAGATATCCAGCGYTCKAACAAAGTAGTTCCGGGCGGGCATATGGCGGCYGTGCATTTTGGGCCRAYCTCAGAACCCGTCAAACTGGTGTATTTACATGCCAACGGTTTTAACGGGTTGACCTACCGAAGTCTTTTAGAGCCGCTCGGTGTGCATGTYGTGGCRCTGGATTTACGTGGGCACGGTTTGACGGATYTATCTATTGATGATGCCGCATTGGCYAGCCACACTAATTTAGCCAAAGACTTGGTTGCYTATCTAAAAGCACATATTGWCGGTAAAGTGATATTGGCAGGGCATTCTCTCGGTGCAAATACGGCTATTATTGCCGCTGGAATATTGCCTGAAAAAACCATCCGTGTATTGGCGTTTGATCCTGTYGTCTTACCGTTGAAGGCACGTATTCTTATGATGAGTGTAGTGGGCCGAAACTTTTTGATGAACAATTTCCCTTTTGCAAAAAATGCCGGACGCAGGCGCGATAAATTCTCGTCGCACGAAACCGTCTATGAACGCTAYCATGGSCGCGGACCATTTAAACACTTCCCGGACAATGTTCTGAAAGATTATATTCACGACGGGTTTGTACCTTTTGAAGGCGGTGTGCGTTTGGCTTGTCGTTCAAACTGGGAACAACTTGGTTATGTTAGTCAGGCGCAAAACATGAAACGGCGTATAACCAATCTTCCACCAGGCTCCCGCGTCATGATTACTGACTTTGTCGAACAATCAGAGGGCTGGATGCGGCGGGCAAAGCGTAAGAACCCTGACTTGCGGATAGATTATTATCCAAAGAAGGATCATTTTTTTCCGATCACTCAACCGGATATAAGCGAGGAAGCTTTGCGGGAAATTCTTGTCTAAATTCTTGCTTGGTTGCTTAGGGCTTTAAATTTTCGACTAAACCTTTGCTGAGAAGAGCTAACATCTCGTCGTCTATCTTAACCAAGCGTCTGGTTTTCAAATTAAACCGACAACCGACCCCGATAAAACTTGTCCAGCACTTRCCGCTCACCGGGTCTAAAATCCAATGGCACAGCTCWCGTACATGGGTGGAGACACTGCGTAAACCAGAGCGCATTTCGTAGAGRTCTCCGGCTTTGGGACGGTGCTTATGRCGTGCACAGGCTTCTACAAGTGCRCCGCTCATACCGTCGTCCGATGCGAAATCCAAATCCGGCCATGCCGTTTTAAGATGTTGAGCCGAGTTAGAGACACGGCCAATGATGGCTGTTGGTAAGACATGACCAAATACATCACATTCGGCCGGCCTAAATGTACCTCGGCCAATTGCCTGTAAGCCCAATTCATCTGCATCTGCCATGGTCGGCATGAACGCTTTTTCGTGCGGATCAACATTGCGCGGTTTGGCTATGTCAGGAAGATCTACCATGTGGTCCAGGGCTGATTTTTTAGCCTGCTTTGACCAACCAAACTGGATGCCGGTGCGGACGGCAATATGCGATAGGGTTTCCGTAATTGTTGCGGCAGGTGCACCCTTATTGCCGCTGATTATATGGACGAGRGTAATATCCGTCTCGCCAATTGCGACAACTCCGCTTGATACGGCCATACCTTGGCCGGGGCGCATTTCTTTGATATATTTTATGTGTTGATTGGTCGGCACCAGCGTGCTGAGAGAAGCAGCTTTATAAATATGCGGTAGTCCAAGTGTATGAGCAAAACGAGCACGGGCTTCATAGGCGCGATCAAAATAATAGCGCATATTCATGTGGCCAAGCTCGTCGGCCTCCCACGCCAAAGCCTCGCCGCGCCAAGTTTCTATGAGTTCAGACATGTTCAGGACTTACGCCGCGCAGTTTTTGCAAATACCGTAATGCTCAATGACAGAGCGGCGGATTTCAAAACCCTCCGGAACACAATCAATATGATCATTGGCGGAACGTTCTTCCAAGTTTTCACACTGCTCACAAATGAAAAATTCTGCGACATGCCCGCCAAGAGAGTGGTCGCAGGCAATATAAGCGTTCAGAGCTTCGACGCGGTGTACCAAACCAAGCCCTGATAAAAAGTCCAAAGCCCGGTAAACTGTCGGTGGTTTGGGCGAGCCAAATTCCGGCCTGAGTTGATCAAGTAGGTCATAAGCCTTGATGGGGCTGTTGCTTTTTGCGACTAGAGTAAACACATGTTCACGTAATTTGGTGAAGCGGCGGCCTTGTTGATCACAAATTTGCTGTGCAATTGTCAGTAACTGTTCTGGCGTTTTGTGCTCGTGCTCATGTTTGCATGTTGTCATAATACTCTCTTGATATTTCCCGGTCGGTCGCTATTGCGCCTTCCTCGCCTCTTGTATGCAGCGTTATAACATAAGATTTTGTATTTGCACCTGTGAATTTGGCCTGAATTTGGCCTGATTATTGCTTGCACAGGCGTTAGGTGGGGCACATGAGGCCTTTTTACCATTGAAGCGAGCGCTTACATAGGCTAATGACCCTCCGATTTAGAGTTTTGAAGCCGCTACAAAGTGGTAAATTAGAGGAAAAAACATGGCTAAAGCTACAGAAGACCAACCAAATGTAACCGGTAATGTGATGATGTATGAAGATCCACAACCGCTCACAAAAGACAAGCATGCAAAATTCGGCGTAGTCCAAGTGGATAAACCGTTTGCTTTTATGGAAAAATCCCATTTCATGCCAATTACTGCGCCTGAATTTGGTTCTGCTTCTTCGAGCTACCCGATTATTTTTGCCGGTGAAGATAGAACCCCGCTTGCAGTTATGGGCATTCGTACAAATGAAAACCTACTCATCGAAAACGGACTTTTTAACAATAAATATTATATGCCGGCTTTTGCCCGTCGTTATCCATTTGTCCTAGCTGGCGATCAGGAGAATGACCGTTTTGTTGTTTGTGTTGATGAAAAAGCCGAATGCGTCACAGATAAAAAACCTACACAAGCATTTTTTGATGGTGAAGAACCTACACAATTTACCAATGAAGCTTTTGAGTTTTTGAAACAGTTTGAGCAAGATCGTCGTGCTACAGAAATTATGATCACCCGTTTTAAAGAACTGGATTTGTTCGAGCAAAAAGAAATGAACTTCCAAGGCCAGAACGCAGACGGCACACCGGCTGAGAAGCAAAAAATAGCCGATTACTTTGCGATCACTGACGAAAAACTCCGTGCTCTTGATGCGAAAACCACCAAAGAATTAATGGACAATGGTTTCTTGGCTGTTGCCTATGCTCACATGTTATCTTTGGGTAACTGGCAGCGTTTGGTCAATATGACTTTGGAACGTGCACAAGCGGAAGCGGCTAAAGCGTAAGGCTAAAGCGTTTGCAAATATAAAGATAAAAAACCCCGGTCTTTTGATCGGGGTTTTTCTTTGCTCGGTTTGCTTAATTCCTACTTGGGTTAAACGGGTGCTCGTCCATGCTGGCAGGAATATCCAAGAGTAAATCCGTTAAGAGCTCTGCGGAGCCTGCCGACATTGTCCAACCCATATGCCCATGCCCCGTATTTACTGCCAACCCCGGTTTTATTCTACCGATGAACGGTACACCATCTGCACTAACTGGGCGAAACCCGTGCCAAACTTTGCCATCTGATAAGGATAGGTTTTTCGCAAGCTCTGGGTAAATATCTCCCAACATTTCCAATAGGGGGGCAAGGCGTTTGGGCGCCATAGAAGTATTAAACCCAGAAATTTCTGCAGTGCCTGCAATACGAATAGACTGMCCCAGTGGTGTGACAGCACAATGCAGGCCGTCGTCTACCAAAGGTAGCTTTGGCCCTGTTGCATCTACAATATTGTCAAATGTCAACGAATAGCCTTTTACGGGYCGCAGAGMTAKCCGMGCACCAAGTGGTCGCAGCAAATTTGTGCTATATGCACCGCTCGCAACGATTGTTGTATCTGCCAACAGATCTGCCGTCTCTGTGCGTGCGCCAATAACTGTACCGTGTTCGATCAGTAGAGATTTGGCAGATATGCCCGTCAAAATTTCCCCGCCCAGCTTTAATATCCCGCTTTCAAGGGCTTGGCAAAATATGTAGGCATCAGCTTTATAATCGTCGGGATAATATATCGCACCAATGATATTGTTGGCTATCGGGGCAAGGCAAGGTTCTTTGTTTGCAGCTTCTTGTCCACTCAAGCATTCAGCTTTTAGGCCTAAGTCTTGTAATTTGTTTGTGAGCGCTTTGGCTTTGGTAAACGTTGCTTCGTCTCTAAATATTTTTAGTAAGCCCAAGTTTAGTGGGCCCAAGTTGGGGCAATTGTCCTGAACGGATAATTCTTTGCGCCACGTATGGATAAGACCGGATGAATATTCTGCCAGCTTATAGTTGCTCATTGTAGCTTGCCAGTGGCGCGCAGGTGTGGAGTGCTTTAGAAATTTCAGCCCCCAACCTGCCATGCTTGGCAATGCACCGAGCCGTAATGTCATTGGTGAGGGGCGTCCAAACAAAGACCCTAGCATTTGCCGGCCAACGCCGGGGCCGTTCCACGGGTCAGCGAGAGATGCATGCACCATGCCCGCATTAGCAAAACTGGTTTCCAGTGCAACGCCTTCTCTGGCTTCTATGATCCGTACGGACGCACCGCGTTTTAACAATGCATAGGCTGTGGATAGGCCAATAAGGCCGCCGCCAATAATTTGAAATTCTGGTTTCACTTCAGGGCTAAAGGCGTATTTTGTTGCCAAGCAGGAATGCGGGCACGGGTTTTACTGACGAAGTCCATAGATAAATCCGCGCAGCAAAAACCGGGTTCATCATTATCCAACTGGGCGATCACTTCGCCCCACGGATCGACAATCATRCTGCGMCCCCATGTTGCCCGACCATTGTCATGAATGCCGCCCTCATGTACGCCGCCTTGGGCAGCGGCCAGAACATATGCACTGGTCTCAATGGCCCGTGCCCGCAGTAATGTGCGCCAATGGGCTTCGCCAGTAATAGCAGTAAATGCAGCTGGTACCGTCAAGATATGCGCGCCCGCTTGCGCATAAAACTTGTAGAGATTGGCAAAGCGCAAATCATAGCAAATGCTCAAACCAACATTAAAGCCTGCCGCTTCAGTGAGGACGGGTGTGTTGCCCGCTTGATAATTAGTCGATTCTTTCCAAGTCTCTGTTTCGTTGATCGTCGCGTCAAACATGTGGATTTTATCGTAACGGGCTTTGATAGTGCCGTCTGGGCCAAACATATACGAACGGTTAGCGGCTTTGTCCGGCGCTACTTTGATCGCCATAGAGCCTATCAATAGATCAATATTTAGTTCTTTAGCTAATGCGCTGAACCGCGCAACACCCACGGTCTCTTGTTCCGGTTGAATTGTCGCAAACAGTTTTTTGGTATTGCCCTGCATCAGYAATGTGTTTTCGGGTGTTACAATAAATTTAGCGCCGTCCGTGTGGGCGGCGCGTATATAGTGTTCGGCATGATCAAGGTTGGCGGCAATATCCGCACCGCAGCGTAAGTTTATGACCGCTGCCCGTAAAGTCATCCTGCCAACATACCGTCGAGATGTCCGCTACGTTCCAGTGCCATCATCTCGTCGCAACCGCCAACATGGTGATCGCCGATAAATATTTGCGGGACACTGGTGACACCACCTGAACGCTGTATCATTTCAGCGCGAAGCTTGGCATTCATGCCAACGTTAATCTCCTTAAAGCTTGCGCTTTTCTTTTTCAGCAGGCTTACGGCGCGCCAGCAATAAGGGCACATGGAGCTTGTATATATAGTGACAGAGTTCATCAATTTTCCTTTTGACCTTTTCTAGACCTATTTAGGGATTTCTTGCGGTCTGACAACCCGCATAAATGTAAGTGCATCAACTCGTGCCGAGCCTGCGCGCTTTAAGGTTTTGGCACAGGCTGACAAAGTCGATCCAGTTGTGTAGACATCATCGATCAATACGACATGTTTGTCTTTTAAAAAACCCGCTTGTTGAGGGCTCACACCAAATGCCCCTGATACGTTGCGCTTGCGCCCCAAAAATGTTTGCCCACCTTGGCTCGGCGTATTTTTGTTGCGCATCAGAATTTCCGTTTGGTAGGGAAGGCCGCACTTTTGTGAAATTACCCGGGCGAGTAGGGCTGCCTGATTGAAACGGCGACGTCGTAAGCGTGCTTGGTGTAGGGGGACAGGGATAAGCATGTCTGCATCTTCCAATATTTGCCGTCCGGCGCGTAGCATTTGCACGGCAAAGAATTTAAGGCCGTCCGTGCGGCCACCATGTTTAAAATCCAATATGAGTTTGCGGCTATTTTCATCATAAGTAATGGCGGCGCGAGCATGGTCAAACTCCGGCTTATGGGCATGACACCGCATACACAAAGCATCTTCGCCTTGTTCAAATTCAAAAGGAAACCCGCAGGCCGTGCAACAAGGATCATCAATAAATTTTAAACATTGCCACAGCTCGGTGTCAGCCTCTCCGTCCGAGCTGGCCAAAACTTGCCCCGTAATCAAAGAGTGCGGCGGTAAGACCACATCCAGTACGCGGCTGAAGGAAGATGGGACTTTCAATCGGATCATAATCAGCGCATATCAGAAAAATGGCCCGAGTAAAACAACAACAAGTAAAACAACAACAAGATAAGAACGCCAAAAAAGGCCCGTTTGATCGAGCTTTGGTAAGGCATAGGCGTGGGCGGGCTCAAAAACTGGCCCAGAAATTATCTGGAGACAGATTTTTGTTTGAACGGTGCGCTGCCGATGTTGTTGAGCGGGTCTTGGATGTAAGGCGAAATTTCAAACGCACTTTGCTTATTGGTGATCAAAGTCTGGCGCAAAATATTGTCGACAAACTTGGTGATAAAATAGGTCATCCGGTCTGTGTAAACCATACGGCGGGGTTTGTGGGTCTTGATATTGTTTGCGACGAAGAAGCATTACCGTTTAAGCCGGAAAGCTTTGATCTGGTGATCAATTTGTTGACACTGCACGCAGTGAACGAGGTGCCGCAGGTCTTAGCCAAAACGAGAAGCTTGCTGAGGCCAGACGGTTTGTTTTTAGCGGCATTTTTTGGTGGTGAAACATTGTCGGCATTACGCCATGTCATGTATGCGGCCGAAGATAAGCTTTATGGTCGCGTCAGCCCCAGAGTTTCCAGCATGATTACACTCGACCTCGCGACCTCGCTCTTATCAAGTAGCGGGTTTACCATGCCCGTCGCAGACCGGGATATGGTCAACGTTTTATACGGGGACTTGAAAAAACTTTATGCGGATTTGCGGTTAATGGGTGAAACCAATGTGCTGGCGGTACGGGCAAACACGCCAGTTTCTCGCARGTTTTTTAATGAAATCGAGACCATMTACAAACGAGAYCACAGCACTGAAGCCGGTAAGTTTGCCGTAAAATTTGAAATTATCTGGCTAACCGGATGGGCCCCGCAYCCCGACCAACCCAAGCCTCTAAAACCGGGATCGGCAAAGATGAAATTAGCGGATGTCTTGGGGGTACAAGAAAAAAAGCTTTAGCTAGCCTGCCCCCAATAATTATARGAYAGAATTTTGGGGCCGGGAATGTACATCTCTTCCAAAACATCAATTTCGAGCCCTGCTGATTTAAGCARGGACGGTATATCKCGGCCCGTATGACAGCCACCTGATATRCGTTTCCACATTGGATCAATACGGTCTTGCCATTTATGGACATTGGGATCAGGGGCTTGMCCGTGCTCGCAAAACAAGAGTTTTGCACCTGGCTTRAGCAGCCTYTTCATTTCGCCAAGTGCTTTTATGGGGTCAGGGATCGTGCACAGKGAATAGGTCACAACGACCGTGTCKGCGCAGGCATCCGGCAAAGGAATGCTTTCACCAGATAGGCCAAGGCGTTCCAGCGGTTTATGAAATTTAGCACGATTGGGCGCGGCTTTTTTCCAGACATTTGCGTCCGGATCTATGCCGATCAATTTGGTGACTTTATCTTGATCATAATAGGGCAGGTTATGCCCCGACCCGATGCCGATTTCCACCACATCGCCTTTTGCTAGCGGAATGATTTTTTCGCGCTGCTTGCGAATAGGTTTGGTCGCGCAAGCGCAGTCGAGCACGAGGGGCAAAATATGTCGATCATAAAATTTCACAATAAATATCCCATACTTGTGTATTTGGCCTCGTTATTCGCCTTTGCCAACAAGCATTTTTCGCGCTTTTTTCTTAAATTCTTCTTCGTTCTCTGACTGGGCCCGCATACGTTCCTCTAGATTATAAGGCACGTTAAGGCCAGCAATAGCTGCTGGTCGTTCGGCGATCAGGTCGCGCCACCGAATTAGGTGTTCAAACGGCTCAATATCAACACCTGACCAAGAGTGGGTACGCACCCAACACCAGTTTGCGATATCTGCAATGGAGTAATCACCTGCCAAATATTCATTTTCGGCCAATTGCCTGTTCAGTACACCAAACAGGCGCGCGCTTTCATTTTGGTAGCGATCAATGGCGGGCTGAATTTTTTCAGGAAAATATCTGTAAAACACATTGGCTTGTCCCATCATCGGGCCGATACCGCCCATTTGAAACATCAGCCACTGAATGGTTTTTGAGCGACCCTGCACATCCGTAGGCATGAGCATGCCAGTTTTCTCCGCGAGATAAATCATCAAGGCACCGCTCTCAAATACGGCAAAGCCATTTCCGTTCTCGTCCTTGATATCATGATCAACAATAGCGGGAATACGGCCATTGGGATTGATTTTCAGAAACTCGGGTTTTTTCTGATCGCCCGCCGAAATGTCTATGGCTTTGACATTGTAGTCCAACCCCATTTCTTCCAGTGTAACACTGGCTTTCCAGCCGTTCGGGGTAGCCGAGGTATAAAGATCAATCATATTTATTTCTCCTAAAAATCTAACCCTAGCATTGGGGTTCTTTGTAGAGTTTCACAATTTAGTGTTAGTCGTTGTCWGTGGTYGCGGCAAGCGGCAGGCTGAGTGCAAATACGGTGCCCTCTGCMCCCGTCGATTGYAATGATAAATTCCCGCCCTGAGCCCGTGCTAACTCTCTGGATATTGTCAGGCCAAGACCCGTACCACCTTTGTGGACACCAGAAGTAAAGGCTTTGAATARATTTTTGTGGACGTTWTCGGGAATTCCYGGACCCGTGTCGCTAATAAGGAATWCGGCTTTYCCGCCSTCTGTCTGARCCTCTATTTTCAAAGTTTTYTCAGGACTTTTTTGTAGTGCCTGAACYGTGTTTCTGAACAAATTGTGCAAAATCCGATAAGTGTGATCAGGGTCAGTTTTAACCATTAAATCATCTGGKACGGTATTGATAAACTGCACTTGGCCTTCTTCGGCCATGCTATCAGCCCCAGCTTCATCGATTAATTTGGAGATGGCAATAGAGCGGGGTTCAGGYTTTTCTTCTGCGCTTTGTGAAAAGGCTAGTGTGGCTTCACAAAGCTTCACACCTCTATCTACAGAGCGGACAAGCCTCTCACCCATACCCTTTATACGCTCGTCTGGATCACTGGCTAGGCGGTCAGATATCAGTTGGGTCGATGTTAAAACATTGCGTAAATCATGGTTGATTTTGGCCATAGCCATGCCCAATGTCGCTAGATGCTCTTGTTGCTTTAAGGCCGTACGGACACCCGATTTCATATCGAGAAACTCTCGTTCCAATTGTCCGATTTCGTCGCTACGGGCGGTTGGTGTTTCCAATCCTGCGCGTTTGCGTGGGTCTTGACGAAACTTGGCCAAACCACGGGCTAATTTACGAATAGGCCGTACAATAATGCGAGACAACGCCGCATAGATCATCACGCCTGTCAGCAGGGAAATCGCTAGAGACCACAGCAAGACACGCCGACAATAATCCAACATGGCGTCTTTCAAGGCGCGTTGCGGCACCAAAACCTCTAGCGCGTCTACGCCTTCAACTGTGGGTTCAGATAGTATGCGAATGTAGGCTTTTCCGTCTCCGAAAAAATCCCGAAAGCTATCTCGGAACAACGGTAGACGACGTTCATTTCTTAAATCTGCTARAATAATTCTACCAGCTGGCGGCGGCATGCCCAAGACCAGTTGGCTCATACCGTTTCGTTTTTGTGCCACCATGGTTACGTCTGTGTCGTGCATAAAGCGACTACTGAGCATTTCCCCGCCTTCGTAATTGGGCACACCTTCGATAGCCAAAGTCAGTAAGCCAGCCTGTTCGGCACGTTCCGTCAGCCAAGTTTGGCGAAACAGGGCTGCGGACGGGATGAAGATTAATATTTCTGCCACCATGACAAAAAGCACTGTCAGAACCAGGAGTTGATTAGAAAGCCTGCGCATGAAAATATTTTGCAACATGGTTTTTACTAGCGTGAATGCTTAGTGAAATCTAGCCATGAGTGCGGCTAATTTCCGTGTCTTGGGTGAAAACACGGATTCGGTATACCAGCTAGACGCGGCACGTTTGACAGCTTCGGAGCGGGTTGGRTAGGGCGATATCATTTTGGTGATATGAATGATTTTCATTTTATTGGCCATGGCCAAGCTGATGATATGAATAAGCTCACCAGCCCCTTCTCCGACAATAGAGGCACCAATAATCAGCCCATTACCGCGAGCGATAATTTTCACAGCCCCTTTGGTGGAGCGTTCGGCTATGGCCCGATCATTTTCCTCGAAACCGAAATGCACAACACGGACGTCAGAATATTGTCCGCGCGCTGATTTTTCCGTAAGGCCAATGCTCGCRAGTTCAGGCTGTGCATAAATGGCAGCGGGCATATTATTTGTTTCAGCACTGGCTTTGAAAAACGGCACAAAATAAAAGTTCTTGATAATGATACCCGCATGATATCCGGCAGCATGGGTTAAACCGCCGCGCCCTGATACATCGCCAACCGCATAGACACGTTTGTTGGAAGTGCGCAAGGTTTTGTCGGTAACAATACCGCCGTTCCCAGTGATAATACCGGCGACTTCAAGGTTTAATTTTTTAATCACTGGCCTGCGTCCGGCAGCGACCAAGAGATGCGATCCTGTTAGAGTTGTGCCGTCTTCAAGGTCGATAGCAACACCGGTTTTGGTTTTACGGATAAGCTTGGTGTTGACGGGGGCGTAGAATTTGACGCCTTCTTCCTTAAGTGCATCAATGAGTACTTTAGCATGTTCCGGCTCGGAGCGGCCTAGGGGTTCTGCAATATCTATGATATCGACCTTGCTGCCAAGGCGGCGAAAGGCCTGACCAAGCTCTAGCCCAATTGGCCCGGATCCGATGATCAGCAAATGCTTTGGTTGTTCATCAATGGTAAAAATTTCTTCATTGGTGATGTAAGGCGTGTCTTTTAGGCCGGGAATAGGCGGTGCAGATGCGCGGCTACCTGTGGCGATGACAATACGTTTGGCACGGGTGATAGTGGTGGCGGACTGTACAGTATTGGCGTCCTTGAAACTGGCCATTTCGCGGATGACCGTACAACCAAGATCCTCGAAACGTTCTTGGGAATCCACTGGCGCAATGGTTTCAATAACACCTTTGACATGGTCTTTGACGGCAGCGAAGTCGATTTTGGGTTTAGCGGGCGCAATGCCGAACGCGACACCGCTTGTAAACGCGTGAGCATGTTTGCCTGCCGCTATCAAGGCTTTGGAGGGTACGCAACCGAAATTCAGGCAATCACCACCCATATCAGCAACTTCGTATAAAACCACAGAACGGCCAAGCTGCGCCGCGCCAGACGCTATGGACAACCCGCCTGCGCCCGCGCCGATAATACACAAATCTACATCATATTCAGTTTTTGACATGGGAGACCTCTAAGCTTTTTTATTGAATAATTTTTTGTAGACCACCGGAATCATGGACAGTAATATCAGGCCAACGATCGGCAAGATGACGGCAGGTCTAAACATTAGTCCTGATAATGGCACATCCTGACCAGCGGACAATGCATCGCCAATACCGTTGCCAACGCTGACATAAACTAATGATCCCGGGATAATGCCGAGAAAAGTTGTCAGCACATAATTGCGAAGTTTCACATCAAACAGCGGCGGAACGATATTGACGATGAAAAATGGGAAAAGCGGCACCAGACGCAAAATAAATAAATAGGATAATTCGTTTTCTTTGAGRCCCTTTTCAAATTTCTTCATGAACGGCCCGGCTTTGGCAGCCAAGCCTGCACCGAAAGCGGAGCGGACGACCAGAAACAAAATTGTTGCGCCAATGGTTGCGCCGACAATGACAGCGGGTACGCCTGTAGTAAGGCCAAACAAAAACCCGGCAAAGATGCTGAGAAAACTTGCGCCGGGCACAGATATGGCTACCAAAATAGCATATATGACAATGAACCCAACCACGGCTAGAATATAATTATTCGCCACAAAGGCTTTCAGAAACTCCTGATTGTCGCGCAGGGAATCAAGGCTAATATATTTAGGGCCGCCAAAGACAAAAAATGCTGTGAGGGCGGCAACAATAATGATGAGCGGTAAAAACCGTTTCAATTTTGATTTAGATGCAGACATAGCCGCAGTGTCGGGTTCCATACTAAACTCCAATTATTAGCTTAATTACTTAGGGGCGTTTATGTCCCAGTCATAGGTATATTTATTGATTTTTTGCCGCCCTTTCAGAGCGGCATGCAAATCGGCGTCTGCATATTGGTTCAGATGCGCCAGTACACCTGCCTTATCACCACCAAAATCAGCTTTGAACCATTTGTAGATACTAGAAACTTGTAGCTGGCCATCGCTAATTTTCGCGCCGCGCGGGGAATTGATATAGGCGCGAGCCGCCGCTTCTTGATCTGCGCCCAACGTTGCGCCCTGCCAAGGTGTTGATTTCAAATTCGGACAACCAACAGAAGCACAATTGACCATATAATGTACCAACGGCGTTTCGTAGGTCGGCCGCAAAATATCATGCTCTATATTATCCAAGGACAGTTCATTGCCCTCGACTATGACCAGATTTCGTTTCCACGGCCCGGCCCGGTAGCCAGACTTAATTTTGCGAATCGATTCAACGGGGTAATTTTGCGCGACGACTTGTATAGTCAGCGCATTATACAAATTGGCCCAATATGCCATGGCATCATCACGGGAAAAAGCGGACGGTTTCTGCGCGGCCATATGGTCAATATAGGCACCTAGGCCATCCATGTCGGAAGGGGTATCTTTAAGCTTGGCATAATCAAATTGAGTGAGCCCATCGCTATTTTGGTCAACATAGCGGTCTAAAACAAACGCCCAATAGTTTTGCGGTGAAATTACTGTATCAGGTATGCTGATGTCGCTTGACGTCATCATCGGACTTTCAGATTTATAATCTGTTTGTACCATTAAAACTGGTTCTGCCTCACTACCGTATAGCGCTATTTGGGGCACAAACGATGCGCACGGTAGTGAGGCAGAGAGGGGTCCTGCCGTTGGTATGCTGTCCGAAGAGGGGATTACGGACTGGTTCCAAGCGGCAGGGAATCTGGCGAAAAAGCCAAGTGAATTGTTGGAAGTTTGCAAAATTTGTGTGCTTGCCTGCACGGACGGTGCTGTGGCAATCAAACCCGATGTCATTGCTGACACGGTTAAAAACACTGTTTGTTGTAGTGTGCGCACATGCGCCTCCAAGTTCATTCGATTTGTATATAGCTCGCTTTTATATGATTACACTTCAAGTCAGTTCACAAAGCCGTGCGCAGGTTGTGGGGTGCGTAAAATAGGTGAAATTATGCGTGATTTTTTGCTCACTATAATGAGGGTATGGCTTGACTCGTACAAACCTGCCGCCTAAAGACGCCATCTTGAATTTATTTTGCGCACTATTGCGCATGAAAAATGTAGTGAGACCGATATGAAACGTACATTTCAACCTTCGAAAATTGTCCGCGCCCGCCGTCACGGCTTCCGTTCGCGTATGGCCACAAAAAATGGTCGTTTGGTTCTGGCTCGTCGCCGTGCCAAAGGCCGCAAGCGTATATCTGCCTAAAGGCAGATATTAGCCGTTTTAACAGTGGCATCTAAAAACATCAAACTCGGAAGGCTGAAGAAGCGTTCCGAGTTTTTGTATGTGCAGGGCGGACATTATCAAGCGCGCCCCTCTGTTGTCGTACAGATGCGCGCACAGCAAGACCCGGTTGACATCATAAATGTCGGTTTCACAGCCACAAAAAAAATTGGTAATGCGGTGGTGCGTAATCGCTGCAAACGCCGATTACGGGAATTGGCACGCGCTTTACTACCCGTGTACGGTAAGCTAGGGCACGATTATGTCTTTATCGCTCGTGCTACCACCGCCAAGGCGGAGTGGGGCGACTTACAAAAAGATGTTGAGAAAGCGCTTTTAAGATTAGCTTAAATCGGTATAAAGCCCAAAACAAAAATACATTTATTTGGAACGAAAGACCTCTCATGGACGACCAAAAACGATTTTTATTAGCAATGTTGCTCTCTGGCTTAGTTATGGCTGGATATTTCTTCTTTTTTGCCCAACCGGCTGCTGAACAAGCAAAGCTTATGGCACAAGAGGAAATTGCGGCTAGCCAACAAAAAATTGAACAAGTTCTTACGCCAACAGAACCTGTTGATAGATCCGAATTGATTGCCATTGAGACTAGCAAGGGTACACGGATCAATATTGAGACACCATCGCTCACAGGTTCGTTTTCAACCACTGGCTCGCGTTTCGATGATTTACGCCTCAAAAACTTCAAGCAAACCATCAAAAAAGATTCTGAAACAATTATTCTGTTTTCACCTCAGGGTTCAGAATTTGCCGCAGAAGTGTTCGATAACTGGGTCAAAGTCGGCGGTGCCAGTGGGGGCGCCAGTGGGGGGGGAAGTGGTATTGATACGCCGTGGGGCGTCGTTAGCGGCGATACATTAACCCCGACCAGCCCCATCACCTTAAGACTTGACGGCGACGGTTACAGCGTACAACGCGTTATCAGCGTTGATGAAAACTTTCTATTTACTCTGGACGATACCATTACCAATACGTCGAGCGCAGAAATTTCTCTCGTGCGTAAAGGTGCGGCACGGCAATACGGGCTGCCTGACAATCTTCTGAACTTCTTTATTTTGCAAGAAGGCGCTGTTGGGGTTGTTGATGGTACTTTGAAAAAATGGAAATACAAAAAGTTGGCCAAAAAGAAAAGCTTTGTTGAACAAGGCGAGTCTGGATGGATTGGTTTGACGGACCGTTATTGGTTATCAGCGGCCATTGCTCCGCAAGGTACGCAAATGAGCGCTAATGTTACGTTTAAAAACCTCAATGGTTCCGATGTGTATGAAGCTGGTTATAATTTAGCACCAACGGTTTTAAGTCCCGGAATTTCTGTGCAGTCTACAGGCTATATCTATGCGGGTGCGAAATCGCATACTTTGCTGAAAGAATACATGGACACAAAGGGCATCGCCCGTATGGACTTGGCCGTTGATTACGGTGTCTTGCGCATCTTGACCGTGCCTATGTCGTGGGGGTTGACCAAGCTTGGTAACTTAACCGGGAACTTCGGTGTTGGTATTTTGCTGATGACGTTGATTTTGAAACTCATCCTGTTCCCGCTCAACAACAAAGCTTATTCATCAATGGCTAAAATGCGCGGTATCGCGCCGAAAGTTGCCAAAATGAAAGAGCGTTACGGTGATGACCGCATGAAGCTCCAACAAGAAACCATGGCGCTTTATAAAAAAGAAGGCGTTAGCCCTGTGGCCGGTTGTTTGCCGATGATCCCGCAAATGTTCATTTTCTTCGCTTTGTATAAATCCTTATTTATCACTTTTGAAATGCGTCACGCGCCGTTCTTTGGCTATCTCAAGGATTTGTCTGACCGTGACCCGCTGTCCATAATGAACGGTTTTGGTTTGTTCCCGTGGGACGGTATTCCGTTCGAGGCTTTGTCGTTCTTTGCGCTTGGTCCTTTGGCCTTGCTTTACGGTATCACTATGGCCTTGATGCAGACTTTGAACACGCCGCCGACGGATAAGATGCAGGCGCGGATCATGCAATTGATGCCTTTATTCTTTATGTTCATTCTGGCGCCGTTTGCGGCAGGCCTGTTGCTGTACTGGGTGTGGAACAATATTTTGACTATATTCCAGCAATATTACATTACGCGTAAGAATAATGTGCACACACCTCTGGATGCGTTCTTCAATAAAATCTTCGGCGACAAAGACAAAAAGTTGAAAGCGGCTGGAAAAAAGCCCAATAAAAAATAATGACGCAACCTGAAGACAACCCGAATATAGAAGCAGCCGTAGAAGCAGCCGTAGAAGCAGGAAGACGGCTGTTTGCTCATCCGGTTACATTTGTAAAAAGTGTAGTCGCGCTTGAGCATTTGCCGGATACGAGCCTACCTGAAATTTGTTTTGCTGGACGTTCTAATGTGGGCAAATCATCGCTGATCAATGCTTTGTGCAATCAAAAAAGCCTAGCACGAGCATCCAATACCCCGGGCCGCACACGAGAGCTTAATTACTTCAATATGTCTGACAGATTGTTTTTGGTCGACTTGCCGGGTTACGGTTATGCACGGGCTTCTAAAACGGACATTGCCCATTGGACAGAGCTGACCCGGGATTTTTTGCGTGGTCGTGCGCCTTTGCGCAGAGTGTTTGTGCTGATCGATTCTAGACGCGGAATTATGGAGACGGACTTTGAGATCATGGCCATGCTCGACGAGGCGGCCGTGACATACCAAATCGTTCTAACCAAAACCGATAAACTTAAAAAAGGCAAACTGTCCAAAGTTCTATCGGAGAGCCAAGCTAAAATTACCAAACGCCCTGCTGCCCACCCGAACGTGCTTGTGACATCGGCAGAAAAGAAAACTGGGCTGGAAGAGCTTAAAGCTGAAATTGTTAGTTTGGCATTAAGTGAAACTGCTGTATAACGCGCCTATGTTAAAACGCCGCAAAGATGAAACCGGATGGGCTAACGCTAAAACTTTGTCCGAGGCCTTACCGTTTATCCAACGTTATACGGGTAAAACCGTAGTGATAAAGTTTGGCGGTAATGCTATGGGCGATGCAGARCTGACCCGTGCTTTCGCMAATGATGTGGTRTTGCTCAAGCAGTTCGGTATTCGTCCGGTCATCGTCCACGGCGGCGGYCCGCAAATCGGTTCYATGTTGTCGCGCCTTGGTATCAAAAGCGAATTTAAAGACGGACTTCGGGTKTCTGATTTGGAAACCGTGGAARTRGCCGAAATGGTATTGTCGGGCGCTATCAATAAAAAYCTAGTGTCTGCGATTAATCAGGCTGGTGGCCGTGCCGTYGGTTTGTCAGGYCGYGACGCCGGATTAATAACRGCTAAAAAAYTGCGGGATGATTTAGGYTTTGCCGGTACGCCGGATAGCACAGATGTATCCGTGCTTGATGTCCTAGCGGCTGCTGATCCGGGGTTTATTCCCGTTGTCTCACCCATAAGCTCAGATGTTAATGGGGAAATTCTCAATGTWAATGCTGATACGGCTGCGGGTGTGTTAGCGGGCGCTCTTGGTGCTGCGCGTTTGATGTTACTAACCGACGTCGAAGGTGTGYTGGACGCAGACGGAAATTTACTCACCAGTCTTACGCCGGATGAGGTGAAAGAATTAATTAAAATTGGTACGGCCAAGGGCGGTATGATCCCGAAGCTAGGCACAGCGCTGGAAGCGCGCGCAGCCGGTGTTGAAGCCGTCGTTATTATTGATGGGCGKMGRTCTCATGGGTTGTTGGTTGAACTGTTTACCGACCAAGGCGCAGGGACTTTGATTAGCTAATGGGAAGATTAACGACTAATATATTGGCAATATGTACCGCCTTATCTATGAGCGCGACCGGCTTTGCTCAAGATGCTGGAGCACAAACGCCAAAGCAAATATCCGAACAGGCAACTCCACAACAACCACCGTGGCAAGTGTGTAAYGAAACMTCGTTCATTCTCAAYATTGCYACAGCCGGCGTTCCTGTGGGRCAGGCAGGGCAACCGGTATCGGTTTGGGGATGGCAGTCTTTACGTCCCGGTAAATGCCAAATTGTTGACGTGGAAAAAGGCACGCCGCGTTTTGTTTATGCCCGTAGCGCTGCTCTACATCAGGGCGGTGTGCGCGAATGGAAAGGTCGCTACGATTATTGCGTGGCCGCCGAAGATTTCACCGCTAAAACGGATTTGTCTTGCGACATGCAAAGCATGGCTACGAAACAATTTCTACAAGTTATTCCCACCGAAAGCCGTACAGCATTTATTGAGCCAAGTGACTATGGTCGTTTTGCTGAAACTGCCGGATTACAACGCCTTCTCGGTGATAACAATTATGATATTAAACGCATTGATGGTCGTACCGGTAAACGCACAGCCAACACTTTGAAAAAATTTATGAAGGATCATGGTCAAAAACCTTCAATTAATGTGGATGCACAATATGTTGCACTACAAGAAGCTGCGCTGAAGACGAACCAAACCGTTGGGGTGCAGTTTTGTAATAAGTCCACAGCTAAATTATGGACTGCGCTCGCTTACAATGATAACGGAACCATGGAATCTCGTGGTTGGTGGCCGGTTGAAATAGGTGCTTGCATTCAGCCTTTTACAGAAAACCTAAAAGACCGAAATGCCCATTATTATGTGCGCCAAGAGACTGAAGGTGCTGACGATAAAATTTTAAAAATAGCCGCTAAGGGCGCAAAGAAATTTTGCATAGGCCCGTCAAAATTTTCCGCCTTGCGGCATGAGTTTTGCCAAGATCAAGGCTATGTTTCGGCCGATTTCAAACCCGTCCCAGGTGGTAAATCCGGCGCGCAGATAGACTTAACAGATGCGGATTTTAATGCCGCAGTGGTAAGCGAGCTTAGATAAGTTTCGGGATATAAATTGTGAACCTCTCGCACATCAACACTTGGATATTTGACCTCGATAACACCCTGTACCGGGGTGACGATATATTCTTTTCCCAAATCGTTGGAAATATCACCAAATATATTAGCCGTTACCTTGCCCTACATCCGACCGAAGCCAGAATTTTGCAGAAGCAATATTTGGCGGAATACGGCACGTCTTTATCTGGCCTTATGGCGGTGCACGGCATGGATCCAGCGGACTTTTTGGATTATGTACACGACGTTGATTTGGAAATGCTGAAACCTGACCCGCGCCTGTACGCAGGGCTAGAGGCTTTGCCCGGCAAGAAATATATGTTTACTAATGGTTCGCGTGGGCATGCTAAAAACATTGGTGAGCATTTGGGTATTTACAAATTGTTCGATGGTGTGTTTGCTATCGAAGATGTGGATTACAGGCCCAAACCCAAACGCTCAGCCTACGAAATATTTATCGCGGAATTCGGTATCGATCCAAAGCTGGCTTTGATGGCCGAGGACACGGTGCATAACCTTAAAGTGCCAAAAGAAATGGGTATGGCCACATTGTTTATCGCGCCAGACGGGGTAGAAATGCCYGATTACGTGGACATGCAAACCTATGATTTACCGGCCTGGCTGCAACTCTACCCCTAGAGCTAGNYCMWAGTAGATTTTRTACTGGCACAGGGTTGTCGRGTGTTTTAAAGCTTTTAAAACACTMGGGGGAAGCATGAAGTTTACACGCAACACATTTGTTTGGCTTGGGCCAATTTTGGCCGTTTTRTTTACGCTTGCGCTGAAACAAATGGGGCTTGAGGATAAGCCTGCGCTGGCGGCRGGGRTTRCTTTSCTSACWGTRATYTGGTGGGTYAGYGAAGCCRTMCCGATYGCKGCRGCGTCTTTGGTGCCGTTCGCGCTTTTGCCCGTRTTYGGGATTGTTGAYCATAAGGCGGTKTCTWKSGCGCTYGGYAGYCATGTKATTTTGCTGYTSATGGGCGCATTTATGCTGGCCAAAGCGYTGGAGAAAAGCGGWGCMCAYGARCGYYTKGCCGTCTATATGATCCASMTWGTTGGCGTGWCCAGCGGGCGGCGTTTGGTGTTYGGSTTTATGKTRKCKKCGGSSTTCCTSTCTATGTGGATTTCCAATACGGCSACSACCCTRATYATGTTGCCSATWGCMCTSGCRATTYTRKCKGGYMTTGATAATCCGAAATTGCGTGTGGCGCTGATTTTGGGCATTGCCTACGCGTCCAGTGTCGGCGGTATYGGCACACCCATCGGYACGCCGCCCAATGTGATTTTCATGGGCGTGTACGAAGAGCTGACCGGTAAAGAATTTAGCTTCATGCAGTGGATGCGCATCGGTGTGCCGGTGGTCGTTGTCTCCATACCGATTATGGCTTTGTGGCTGACGCGAAATGTVAAATTGGAVGCAGAAATTACCCTGCCCAAGCCGGGGCCGTGGCGCACCGAAGAACGCCGGACTTTATTTGTGTTCGGGTTGACGGCGCTCGCGTGGATTTTCCGCAAAGACCCGTTCGGCGGCTGGAGCGGTGCGCTCGATATGCCGTTGGTCGGCGATAGCACCATTGCGCTGTTCGCTGTGGTGCTGATGTTTTTGATACCTAATGGTAAAAAAACAGAAAAAGGGAGTGGCCGCCTGCTCGATTGGGAAACCGCCCGTAATATTCCGTGGGGGTTATTGCTTCTGTTCGCAGGCGGTATTGCTATGGCCAAAGGTTTCACCGCTTCGGGTCTGTCGACAATGCTCGGAGATTGGCTCTCATCGTTGGCACATATGCCGCTTATATTGATGATTTTGACCATCTGTTTGGTCGTCACTTATCTCACAGAAATCACCAGCAACACGGCCACGGCAACCTTGTTGATGCCGATCCTAGCCGCCGCAGGTCTAGCCACAGGTGTAGACCCAACCCTGTTCATGATCCCTGCCACAATGGCGGCTAGCTGCGCCTTCATGCTCCCCGTAGCCACCGCACCCAACGCAATCGCTTATGGTCTAGGCGATATAAAGATAAGCGACATGGTCAAAGAGGGTGCCGTCTTGAGTTTCGTTATATCAATAGTGGTTGGTTTGATTTGTTATGGGTTGTTGGTTTGAGATATTTAGAGGTAAAATAAATAATCCACGCTTGTGTTTTCACGGTTAAGTTAAGGTTGTGAATACGGATAGCTTTGGCACAACAAAAAATTAGCATTAAAACAACTTGGAGTATTTAATAATATGTGTATTAAGAAGTAAAGCTAGGGGGAGTTGTGGATACCATTAAAGTCGAGGGCATAGTAACTATCACGTTATCAAATGCTAATGCAGATCTGGCCAAGCAATTGTCTGCAGATGTTATTTTGATTAACAGTCCTATTGTAATAGGCCTTGACGACCTCATACGCGATGAAATTGAAAGTATTCGCGAAACAAACCAAGAGAATAATAAGTTGGCAGTTTTGCTTGAAACCACTGGTGGTTATATTGAGGTTGTTGAGAGAATAGTTAGCGTCTTTAGGCGTCACTATGATGAGGTTGTGTTTATCATTCCAAATTCAGCTTACTCTGCGGGCACAGTTCTTGCTTTGTCAGGTGACGATATAATGATGGATTATTATTCCGTTTTAGGGCCAATTGATCCGCAATTCCAAACTGAAAATGGCGATCAGGTGCCCGGAATGGGATATATTCAAAAGTTTAAAGAACTTTCCGACGCAATAAACAAGCCTCCGGATGGAGATATGGCTAATGTTAGGGCGGAAACTGCATATCTTCTTAAAAAGTTTGACCCTGCTAAATTATTTCATATTGAACAGGCAATCGAACATTCCAAAGAATTAATTCGTGATTGGTTACCAATGTATAAATTTAAGAATTGGACAACTCGCAAAAGTTCCGGTGATCCGGTAACTGAAGAATTAAAGTCTCAGCGAGCAGAATCTATTGCAGAAATTTTGGGAGATGCAAAGCATTGGCATTCCCACGGTAGAGGTATTTCTATGACCGAATTGGCTAGTGATAAAATTGGATTGCAAATTACTGATTTTGGGATAGTGCCAGATCTTAACGCAAACGTAAGACATTATCACGGATTATTTAGTGACTATATTAACAAAGTAGGTTATAAAGGTGGTATACATTCACCTCGTGGAATAAGGAGAACGACATGAGTATTGCGAATGAATATGAAAAGCTTCTAGTAACCATTGGGAAAAACAAAGGTTTTCTAGAGTTTTTAGAAAATGTTTCTGAAATTACCGATGCAGTACAAGAGCCAAAGGACGATGCGTTCCTTTTACCCTATGGTACCACTCCTCAGTGCTTTTCCCAATGGGGAACAGCCGAGCACAAGACATCTGCTAAGTGGTGAATTGAAAGTTTAGGCTAAAATCCGACCAACAGCTTTGTTCCAATCTATGAGCAAGCTCTGGCGTTCACCATCCTTCATATTCGGTAAAAACCGCTTATCCGTCTCGCTACTAAACTCCCGCACATCACCATAAAACCTACAGTGATGTCCTGCCAACAGTGCTGCGCCGAGGGCGGTGGTTTCCATGTTGCTGGGGCGGTTTACTTTTATATCCAAGATGTCTGAGAGGAATTGCATGGTCCAATTGTTGGCTGCCATACCGCCGTCTACTTTCAGACTGTTTGGCTTTGCCCCATCAGCTTTCATTGCGGCGAGGAGATCATGGGTTTGGTAACAGACGCTCTCTAGCGCGGCGCGGACAAAGTCCTTGGGGCCAGTAGCGCGGGTGATGCCGAAAATACCGCCTCTGGCATTGGGATCCCAATGGGGTGCGCCGAGGCCTGTGAAGGCGGGGACGAGGTAAAGCCCGTTATTGCTATCCATAGTCTGCGCAATAGCTTCGGTCTCGGAGGCTGATTTTATCAAGCCCATTTCGTCGCGTAGCCATTGCACCGCAGCACCTGCCACAAAGATAGAACCTTCTAGGGCATAGTGAGACACGCCGTCCAAACGGTAAGCCACCGTGGTCAGCAAACGATTGGCGGAGGTGACTTTATTTGTGCCTGTATTCAGAAGCACAAAACAGCCCGTGCCGTAGGTTGATTTAATATCGCCAACCGCAAAACAGCCTTGACCAATGGCGGCGGCCTGTTGATCTCCGGCCACACCCGTGATCGGAATTTCGACGCCGAGCACTTCTTTGCTGGTGACGCCAAAATCTGCGGCACAATCAAGCACATCTGGCAGTAATGCACGCGGTACATTAAATAGCGCCAGCAGTTCATCGTCCCATGTACCCGTTTCGATATTATAAAGCGAAGTGCGGCTGGCATTGGTTGCATCGGTGACGTGGCTGGCTCCGTCCGTCAGCCGCCAAATCAGGAAGGTATCTATGGTACCAAAGGCTAACTCGCCTTTCTCTGCCCGTGCCCGTGCGCCGTCAACATTATCCAATATCCATGCAATTTTAGTCGCACTAAAATACGGGTCGAGCAGTAGTCCGGTTTTTTCCGTCACCATGTTTTCATGGTCAGCATCTTTAAGCACCGCACACTCTTCCGCCGTGCGTCTGTCTTGCCAGACGATTGCGTTGTAAATCGGTTTGCCTGTGGCGCGCTCCCAAACTACACAGGTTTCGCGCTGGTTGGTGATGCCGATGGCTTTCACACTTTTCTTGTTTTCGGTATTGGCGAATCCTAACACATCCCGCGTCGTTGATAATACGGTTTTCCAGATAGCTTCGGGGTCATGTTCTACCCATCCGTCTGCAGGGTATATTTGCGGGAATTCTTCTTGTGCCGTCATCACGGGCGTTGCGTCCTTATCATATAAAATAGCGCGGCTGGACGTGGTGCCTTGATCGAGTGCGAGAATATACGACATTTGAATTCACTTTCTATTTTATTCCTTATAGACAGATGTCATGGATAAGGAAATATACGATCTACTGATTATCGGCGGCGGTATTAACGGGACGGGCATTGCGCGCGATGCGGCAGGGCGCGGCTTGTCCGTGTGTTTGGTCGAGAAAAACGATTTGGCGAGCGGCACGTCGTCCAAATCTTCCAARCTTATTCACGGCGGCTTACGGTATYTGGARTACGGCGAGTTTCGGCTGGTRCGTGAAGCCTTGCGGGAGCGCGAAACTTTGATGCGGATTGCCCCGCATTTGGTGTCGCCATTACGGATWGTGCTGCCGCACCACAARGGCCTWCGGCCWAAATGGATGCTCAGACTTGGCTTGTTTATGTATGACCATATTGGCGGTGGCCGGACATTGCCGGGCACTTCCGTGACCAATCTGCGGACAGGTGCGGGTAAGGATGTTCTCAAGCCCGAATTTGAAACCGGGTTTGTGTTTTCGGACTGTCGGGTCGATGATGCGCGGCTAGTCGTGGCCAACGCGCTGGGTGCGCAAGAACGGGGTGCAGAAATTTTAGTGCGTAGTAAATGCGTAGGCTTAAGCCATAAGGACAATATTTGGCAGGCTACAATTAGCGAACATCCGGGCGGGGCGGCGCGCGTTATTAAAGCGAAATGTATCGTCAACGCATCCGGTATCCGTGTGGACGAYWTGGTCGAGCTGGCACTTGGGACAGAACACCCGGATCATCTGCGGCTGGTCAAGGGRTCGCATATTGTTACCAAACGGYTATATCCGGGRCGGCAGCTTTATATGTTYCAAAACCCAGGCATAGAAACTCCAGATGGGCGGATTATTTTCGCAATTCCCTATGAGCAAGATTATACTTTGATCGGTACCACCGACGCGCCCTACGAACTTAGCGATGGTCCTATAGAAATATCAGAGGAAGAGACGGATTATCTGTTGCACGCTGCCAATCAATATTTTGCNNAARGMRAHHHGCAANGACGACATTGTCTGGAGCTATGCCGGTGTGCGGCCRCTTTATGATAACAACAAAGGGAGCGCTTCTGCTGTYACGCGCGATTATGTRTTCGACGTCAAAGATGACACCACGCCGCCAATCTTGTCTATTTTYGGGGGCAAGATAACCACATACCGCGAAYTATCCGAACAYGCCTTRCGCAAGCTTRGGRAATATTTTCCAARTHTGGGTGCBGACTGGACGGGYGRRGHGRCYTTGCCSGGTGGAGATTTGGGCACAGACTTTGATARCTTCGTCGAAATTMAAGCGGGCAHATACCCGTTTCTGYCCGCTCCACATTTGCTGCGATTATGCCGCTCTTACGGGACAAATMTGGATGCGCTCCTAGRCGGTGYAMAATCCGTCTCTGATATGGGBCAWGATTTCGGCGGTACACTGACAGAACGTGAAGCCAGATATCTGGTYAAACACGAATGGGCCAAAACCGCACAGGACATATTGTGGCGCCGTACTAAATGTGGCCTACATATGAGCGAAGCTGAACGCAGCGCATTCCGCGATTGGTTTTAATATAGTTCTTGATTTGTTCTAGTCTACGTTCTATACACCCTATACGGGAGTGCGTTCAAGAGGCGTGGAGTGACAGGGAATGGGTGCACGGATTTCTACAGTAGCATTTGTCGGGGCTGAGGCTCGGCTTGTGGACGTGCAGGTGCAAATTGCACCGGGGCGGCAAGCGTTTAATATTGTCGGTTTGGCGGATAAAGCCGTAGCCGAAAGCAAAGAGAGGGTAATCGCCGCATTTGCTGCAATGGGGCTAAAACTGCCTTATAAACGTATTGTGATTAATCTGGCGCCCGCTGATATGCCCAAGGCGGGTGCGCATTACGATTTGCCGATTATGCTCGGTCTCATGGCTATGATCGGCGCGGTACCGGAAGATGCGATTGCTGGCTTTGCGGCGATCGGGGAGTTGTCACTGGACGGCACCATAACCAGTGTGCCAGGTGCTTTGCCTGCRGCTATGTGTGCAAATTCTAATGATTTAGGTTTGATATGCCCGCAAGAAAACGGGCCAGAAGCGGCTTGGGCGGGCGATTTGCCTATATTAGCACCTAAAAACCTTATCCAACTCCTCAATCATTTTAAAGGCACTCAAGTGTTATCGCGCCCAGAGCCAGGTGAGCTTTTGGATGTCACTAGTCCTCTTGATATGCGTGATGTGCGCGGGCAGGAAACCGCCAAGCGGGCGTTGGAAGTTGCTGCGGCTGGCGGTCATAATATGTTGATGGTTGGGCCGCCGGGCTCAGGTAAATCTATGTTGGCGGCGCGGGTGGCTGGCATATTGCCGCCTTTGACGGCGCGAGAACTCCTCGACGTTTCTATGATCCATTCCGTAGCGGGCTTGCTGGACAGAGGTCAGTTATCCCGCGCGCGACCATTTCGGAGCCCGCACCATTCAGCCTCTATGGCGGCCATGGTCGGCGGCGGTATGAAAGCCAAACCTGGTGAAGCGTCTTTGGCGCACCGGGGCGTATTGTTTCTGGACGAGCTCCCAGAGTTTACACCGCAGGTGTTGGACAGTCTGCGCCAGCCACTTGAGGCCGGCGAGATCAATGTGGCGCGGGTCAATGCTCATGTGAGCTATCCAGCGAGGTTCCAATTGATTGCAGCTATGAATCCGTGTCGTTGTGGCTCCGCTGGTGCCGACGGTATAGCTTGTAAACGGGGACCGCGCTGTGCTGCGGATTACCAATCGCGCGTATCCGGCCCGTTTATGGACAGGATCGACATTCAAATAGATGTGCCTGCCGTCACCCCTGCAGACTTGGCCTTGCCGCCYTCCAAAGACGGCACCAAAGAGGTTGCCGCACGGGTGTTGGCTGCGCGGCAACGGGCAGAAGACCGCAATGGHGGTTGCACYAATGCGGATTTATCATCAGCRCAATTGGATCATGTGGCGCAAGCAGACCGTGAGGGGCAGGCACTCTTACAAAAAGCGGCAGAGACTTTGGGGCTGACGGCACGCGGTTATCACCGTGTGTTGCGGGTGGCGCGCACTTTGTCGGATTTGGATGGTTCGGAGCAAATTAGGCGTTTACATATTGCTGAAGCTTTAGCGCACAGGCGGGGTCGTAAACCTGTACTACAAGCAAGTTTCAACTCGCACCGAACTTATCAACGATAGGTGTGGTGATAAGTCACAAAGTTTTTACAATTTCGTAACTTGAGAAACGACGCCCGTTAGGCTATGCTGTGTGAGAGAGGGGATAAATTTAAGATTACCCTATGGAGATTACCCCATGAAGACACAATTAAATACATTAAAAAACATCGCCTTGATCGCGACTGTGACCGTACTGACGGCTTGTGCGACCGCTACTCCTTATCAACCATCGGTGAAATCCAATTTGAGCAACGGGTTTTCGGAACTACAAATCGAGAAAGACCGTGTGAAGGTTACCTTTGACGGAAACTCTCTAACCGACCGGCAAACTGTCGAGACATATCTACTCTACCGTTCTGCCGAGCTGACAAAAAACGCGGGCTATGATTATTTTGTTTTAACTGACCGCTCTACGGACCAGAAAACACGTATTCAGGACACTGGATTTAATGATCCTTATTACGGGTTTTTTAATTACTCCTATTTCCATCCACGTTATGGCTGGAGTAGCCCTTATTACCGCCCATATTACCATCCGTTCTACCGCTCAAGCAGGTCGCATTTTGGCAGTAGGTTTGGTTCTTATGACCCGTTCTATGATAGCTGGGGTCGGAATTTTGATTACCGCGAAATCACCCGCTACCGCGCCAGTGCCGAAGTTAAATTTGGCCGCGGCGAGAAGCCGGACAATATGGATAATGCTTTTAACGCAAAAGAGGTTTTGGTAAATCTAGGCGATAAAATTATATATCCGGAAATCAAAGAGCCTAAAAACTAGGCGCGTTTTATTTGGCAGGCTTTATTAAACCTTCTAGCCCGTCAATGCTCTTAGGGTTGCGCATATACCGGTATTCTTTCCAGTCATCTTCTGAACGGTGGAGGGCGGAGCGCATCAACTGGTCGCGCTCCCCTTTAAAGTCATAAAACGGTACCCCGAAACCACACGAATCGGCAATGCGTGTGATCTTGATCGTAATAATACTGCGTGCACGGCTGAAGTTCGGGAATAAAGCGAGAGCTGTTGCAAACCCGGGTTCATCAAAATTGACTACGGCGCCCGTACCGTAAAGTCGCACAATATTCGCCTTACCCTCAAAGGCGCAAAACATAATGGTGATGCGTCCGTTTTCCTTGAGGTGCGCTAAAGTCTCTATCCCTGACCCACCAAGGTCGAGATAGGCAACGGTTGTTGGGTTGATAATTTTAAAACAATCATAGCCCTTGGGTGAAACATTGACATGCCCGCCCCGGTTGAGCGGTGCTGTGGCAACAAAGAATATTTTCTGCGCTAAGATGAAGTTGGTGAGCTTGTCATCAAGCACTTCATAAGTTTTACCCATTACATTATCCCGCTGGTGCGTCCGCCGGTTTTGCCAACGACATTGTCGCCAACAAATGGGTTGGAGCGGCGCTCTTCTCCAAATGTGCTCATGGGGCCGTGGCCGGGGATGAAGCGCATATCATTACCGAGCGGCCAGAGTTTCTTTGTAATGCTATCAACTAGCTGCTCAGGGTTGCTCTTAGGGAAATCTGTACGGCCAACAGACCCTTTAAATATTACATCGCCAACGAAAGC
>NVRS01000018.1 GCA_002732685.1 Robiginitomaculum sp. | reverse complement strand
GCTGCAACTCAAGCAAAAATTTGGTGCTACATCCTACATCATTCCGGCAGACCTTTCAAAGCCCGGCGCCTGTGCGGATATTCTGGAGCGGCTGGCGAAAAAAACCACCCATATAGACGGCCTGGTTAACAATGCCGGTTTTGGCTTAACGGGAAATTTCATTGATAATGAATGGTCAGCCCATAAAGATTTTCTAACTTTGATGTTGGAAGCACCTACGGAAATGACAAGGTTGGTTCTGGACGATATGGTCAAACGGCGCTTTGGGCGTATCATAAATGTGGCCAGCTTGGCCGGACATGTGCCGGGTTCGCGCGGGCATACATTATACGCAGCCACGAAAAGCTATCTGATAAAATTTTCCCAATCGCTTAATTTGGAAATGCAGGAGCACGGCATTAAAGTTTCGGCCCTGTGCCCCGGCTTTACCCATAGCGAATTTCATGATGTGAACGAGACGCGCAGCTCGGTCAGTCAGTTGCCAGACTGGATGTGGATGACGGCAGAAGAAGTGGCCGAGAGCGGTTTTCTGGCACTGTCTCGTAACAGAGCCGTGCACATACCCGGCCCCGGTAATAAAATGATCGCGCTATTGGCCCGCTTAATACCGGAACAATGGGCACTGGGTCTGATGAACCGCAATTCCGCAAAAATCCGCAAGGGATCTAAATAATGGCTGATCCGCGTTTGGCCGATCCCCGTTTGTATGTGGCTCTCGATTTACCGGATATTGAAAGTGCGCGCGCCGTCGTCAAAGCATTGGGTGATGCGGTTGTATCTTATAAAATTGGGCTGCAACTTTTACCGCTCGGCGGTACAGAATTTGGCCGCGAACTTAAGCGCGCGGGGAAAAATGTATTTCTTGATTTTAAACTGCACGATATTGGCGCCACGGTAGAAAAAGCTACACGCTCAATTACTGAAGTGGGTGCAGACCTTCTCACCGTTTATGCCACACCCGATGTTATGATGGCAGCCGTAAAAGGGCGCGGCGGTAGCTCACTAAAAATTATGGCAGTTACCGTGCTCACCTCTTTGGATGATCACGCTCTTTACGACATGGGTTATTTCAACACGGTTGAAGAACTGGTCATGCACCGTGTCCGCCAAGCGGTGGCAGCAGGCGTTGACGGCGTTATCTCTTCACCCTTGGAAGCCAAAATAATCCGGAGCATAGTTCCAAAAAACTTTCTAATTGTCACTCCCGGTGTGCGTATGCAAGGCGGCGACAAAGGCGACCAAAAGCGTGTCGCCACGCCAAAAACCGCCCTGCGGGACGGCGCCAGTCACATAGTTGTCGGACGTCCAATCACCCAAGCGAAAGATCCGCGCACAGCGGCGTTAGAGATATTAGCGAATATGGGAAATTATTAGCTTTCCAACACACTATATCCTTGGCTGTCAAAAGATAAAACTCAATTTATTCAACTACTTACAGGGTTTTGAAGGAAATACATCCAAGCCCCTCACCCGGTGCAAGAGCACCGACCTCTCCCCAAAGGAGAGGTGAGAAAACTGCGTTTTCTATGATAAGAATTATTGGAGTAGCGTCTCCTCTCCCTCCCCAAAACAACAATGCGGGAGAGGACCAAGGTGAGGGGCTTGGATGTTTACGAGTATGTGCTAGGTTCGATACATGGACAAACCCACAAAAACCAAATTGGCGCGAAAGTTGCGGCGAACGCAAAGTAATACCGAAGCCATATTTTGGCGTGAGGTGCGAGGGCGATTGCTGGGTGGGTTTAAATTTCGCCGTCAGGTTCCCATTGATAAGTTTATAGCCGACTTCGTTTGCGAAAGTGCCAAGTTGATCATTGAGCTTGATGGCCATCAGCATGCGGACACCGAAAATCAGGATTTGGCGCGGACGGCCATACTTGAAACCAAGGGGTATCGTGTCATCAGGTTTTGGAACCATGATGTGTATGACAATTTGGACGGTGTAATGATTGAGGTTTTAGCAGAATTGGAATTAGCCAATAACCGTGAGCTATGAATTTTCCTTAATATCTTACCCCCTCACCTTGTTCCTCTCCCCATGGGAGAGGAGACGATGCCGCTAACTTCATGACTGGATTCCCGCCTGCGCACCCCAAGGGCACTTCCAAGAGGGCGCGGGAAGGAGCGGAATACGAGGAGGTAATTTTTACTATAACTGATCCTACTGACTACCCGTCAAAATCATCCATGCTTTTTGCCTCGGTGAACACCTTATCCAATATTGCCACGGCTTCTCTTACATTGTCTTCGCTGATGATAAGCGGTGGGGCCATGCGCAGGACATTGTCGCCTGCATTGCCGACGAGAAGCTTATGAGCGCGGGCTAAATTGCGCACGTCCAGAGCTTTTTTCTTAAGCTTCATACCGCACAGAAGACCTTTGCCGCGCACATCTTCGACCACTTCGGGATGATCTTGTTTGAGGCGCTCAAACTGTTGTGTCATGAAATTGGCCATTTTGTTGACATTGGCCATCAGCTCTGGGTTTGTTAGCTCGTCGAATGCAGCACTGGCAACTGCCATAGCCAACGGACCACCGCCGTATGTAGAACCGTGTGTGCCGACAACCATGCCTTCGGCAGCGCGGGCCGTTGCCAGACAAGCACCCATGGGGAAACCGCCGCCCATGCCTTTGGCAACTGCCATGACATCCGGATCAGCTTTTCCGTCCGCCCATTGGTGAGCAAATAATTTACCAGTACGGCCAGCGCCCGATTGCACTTCGTCGTATATGAGCAATAGTCCATGTTCGTCGCACAGCGCACGCACATCTTTGAGGAACTGCACAGGTAGCGCACGCACACCGCCCTCGCCCTGAACGGGTTCCATAAGGATAGCGGCGGTTTTGTCGGTGATAACTTCTTTGATAGCGTCCAAACTACCGAACTCTACATTAATAAAGCCGGGCAGCGCCGGGCCAAAGCCTTCTAGATATTTCGGATTACCACCGGCATTTATCGTGGCAAATGTACGGCCGTGAAAGGCACCTTTACAGGTGATGATCTCGTAACGTTCGGGATGCCCCTCCACGAACTGGCAACGGCGCGCGGTTTTCATGGCGCACTCTACGGCTTCGGCGCCAGAATTGGTGAAAAACACTTTATCGGCAAAGGTAGCGCCGCAGTATTTTTCGGCCAAAGCGATGCCTTCTTGYACCTTAAACATATTGGACAAGTGCCAAAGCTTGCCGGCTTGTTCCGTCAATGCCCCGACCAACGCCGGATGGTTATGACCAAGCCCGTTAACCGCTATACCGGCAACAAAATCTAAATATTTATCGCCGTCCTCAGTGTAAAGATAAACCCCCTCGCCGCGTACAAATTCTTCGGCAGGTGGTGCATAGCAATTATAGATGTGATCATTTTGCGGCATGTTGTTCTCCAGATTAATCTTGCGTTACGCCTTAAGGCGCCATCCTGATTTCATTACCCGAACGCAGGTTATAAACAAGACTATATTGAGCCCAGCCGTAAAAATTACACCCGTCATTATATGACTGTCTGCCTCACCCAAAAACCCGTAGCGAAATCCGTCGATAAAATAGAACAGCGGGTTGACCATAGATATTTTTTGAAAAGTATCGCTCAGGACATCTATGTGATAAAATGTACCAGAGAGCATGCTGAGCGGCATAATGATAAATTGGTTCACCACTGCAAGCTGATCAAATTTTTCCGCCCATATACCGGACAACAGTCCCACCATAGAAAGACAAGCGGCGGCCGATAAACCAAAATACAGCGCAGCCCAAGGAACGGCTGGAATAATAAYTGTAAAAAATACCGATAAAGCGAAATAAGTGGAGAATGCCACTAAAACGCCGCGGGTTATAGCCCCGCCAATAAACCCAACAGCAAGCTCCATAGAGGACAAAGGCGGCATTAGAACATCAGTGATAGAGCCGTTGACTTTGCTCGTCATCATAGATGAGGAAGAATTTGCGGTCGCGTTGTTTAAGATGCCCATCATAATCAGGCCGGGTATCAAGAACCGAATAAAGTCAATACTATTGTCACCGCTTCGCCCTGGGAATGCCACAACAAATACTGTCATTAACAAAACATTGGAYACCATTGGCGCCAGYAGGGTTTGCGGAATAATGCGCATGAACCGTGCGACTTCTTTCTTATATAATGTCCAGAGTCCGAGCCAATTGACCCGGCCAAATTCTCTTGTCTTGCCTATTTCGGCTTTCATCAATGTATTCATTATTCTCGCCTATTTATATCGTCATTATATTGGCCTGAAACATAGGAAGTATCATAGGGGTTTTAAACAGCAAAGACGATTTAGCGGATATTTTTTTTAAAGCCGCATCACAATTTAGTGCAAAACTGCACCACAACATATAGAAATCTGTGGATAGATGGATACTGTATCTTGTATCTCTCGCCTAAATGGCTACGATATGTTGAGGATTTGTTAATGTTTTGTGATGCTTTCACAGGATCGACACAACATATGGTATTTAATAACGTATTTTGAGGGGAATGTTATGGCTTGGACTGATGACCGGGTAGAAATTTTATCGAAATTATGGGCAGAAGGCCTTTCGGCCAGTCAAATTGCTACCAAGCTCGGTGGCGTCACCCGCAATGCTGTGATTGGCAAAGTTCACAGGCTCGGCTTATCCGGTCGCGTTAAGCCAAAGCGTAAAACCAAGCCAACCACACCGCGCATGGCGACTACGGCTCGCAAACGCATGCCGATCAAGCGCCGCGCCGCGCCGCGCCCTGCCCCAACACCACCGCCCGCGCCTTTAGAGGCCAAAGCTTTGCCGAACGGTGAATTCGCCACAATACTGACCATCACTGAGCATCTTTGCAAATGGCCACTGGGTGATCCAACAAGTGCAGACTTCCGGTTTTGCGGACGCGGCACTGACAAAGGCGAACCTTATTGTAAATCCCACGCGCAACTGGCTTATCAGCCATCGCGCCGCCGCGTAGCAACAAACCGAGCAATTACCCGCACAAATAGAGCTGCATTACGGTAATTTCTCTAATTTTCGACCACCTGCTGGTTAAGTTTATTATCGTTTTTCAATAATAATTCTTGACAGCGGCGGGCGGAATAGTATGTATAGCCAAAAGATGTCCAGATGGATTCCAAAAGGAGCCCAGGTGGATTCCAAAAGGAGCAATGGCTATGCGATCAAGGTCGGCAATATTATTATTAAGTGTAAGTCTATTCGGAATATCGGGCTGCGCCCATATGAGTATGGGCGGTTTGAAACCTGGTAAAACAGAAATTGTTGCCGATATACCGCAAGCACCACAAGATGAAGCAAGCAATCAACCAGAGTGGGTGGTGCCGTCTTCGGACCGGTTGCCGTCTACAGACTGGATCGCTGAATTTAACGACCCTGTTTTAAGCAAATTGGTCAGTGAGGCTATGAGTGCCAATACCAATGTCCGCCTAGCCGCTGCACGCGTTGCTGCTGCAGAAGCCAGCGCAAAGTCGTCCCGTTCAGGCTTATATCCAAGCATTAACGCGACGGGTTCGGCCAGTCGCAATTTGATTGCCGACAGCCCGGGGCCCGATAGTTCACCCAGCGGTGCTGATAATTCCAGATTTTCTTTAGGCGATTCTGTCAGCTGGGAATTGGACATGTGGGGTCGTGTACGCGACACAGCGAATGCGGGCGATCTCAATGCCGAAGCGAGCAACGCAGATTATGCCGGCGCACGCCTGTCCATTGCCGGAGCGACAACACAAACCTGGTTCAACCTTATTGAAGCACGTTTGCAACTGGATTTGGCCGAACGCAATGTGCAAACTCAGGAACGGGCTTTACGCCTGACCAAGCGCAGGTTTGACGGTGGTGTGTCCGGTTCAAGTGATTACCGGTTGGCGCGGTCAGCCTTAGCAAATGCTCAGGCAACTTTGGCTTTTCGCAAGCAAAACAAATCTGCGGTTTCTCGCCAACTCGAAACATTATTACGCCGTTACCCTGAAGCGGAACTGGTGGCCAGCGCTGACTTACCCATGCTACCACCTCTTACCGATGCGGGGACACCCGATGAAATTTTCTTACGCAGACCTGATTTACTCGCCGCAGAACGGCGCATGCAAGCACAAGGCTTGCAAGTGGATATCGCCAAAAAGAACCTATTGCCGCGCTTAACCCTATCCGGCAACGCGTCCTTAGGCGGCGGCTCTCTAACGCGGTTGTTTTCACTCGAATCTTTAATATCATCAATAACGGGCGGCATAAGCGCCCCTATTTTCCAAGGCGGCGCCCTGCGGGCCGAAGTAGCCCGCAATGATGCCGTATTAATTCAGCTAGCAGAAAGCTACGCCGACACGGCCTTGAACGCCTATAGAGAAGTCGAAGATGCGCTGGACGCCGAAGAGCATTTACAAGAACGTGAGCGCGCTTTGCAGGTCTCTTTGGAAGAAGCGCGTAAAGCCGAAGAACGGCTAGAACAGCGCTTCTCGGAAGGCCTGGCCAGTATTCTACAATTACTGGATTCACAATCACGCCGGATCAATACTGAAGGGCAGTATATTTCGGCACGTAAAGAACGCTTGGCCAACCGGGTTAGGCTTCATTTAGCGCTCGGCGGCGGGCTATACGGAGCGGAGTTGGCAAGGGAAAAACTGCCAAAGCCTAAGCTCGTAATACCAAAAATAGCAAGTTTAAATTAGGCAAGTCAGGCTTGCTAATCTAGGGGTGTTTGCGTTAGTTTAAGCGCAACATCGTCGCTATGAGCGACAATAATCATTCGGGCTTCTGCTTAGTGAAGCCCTCAAAAAGGACGTTATAATGGGTAACGAGACTATTGGTGCATACGACGAACACCACGACGGTGGTAAGCAGCGAAAAACGACAATTGTATTGGGCATTCTTGCTCCCATATTGATCATTATTTTGTTTATTTTTATAGGCAATATTTTAAAGGCAAACAGCATACAGCCTGAGATCAAAAAGCGCTCCCGTCCGGTACTGGCAGTTATGGCCAGTACGGCTATATCCGATACGGTGCAGTTGAGAGTTAATGTTCAAGGACAGAGCCGCCCCCGCACCGAGATAGATCTTGTGCCGGAAGTTGGCGGAAAAATCGTCTCGGTATCCTCTAAATTTATTTCAGGTGGTATTTTTAATAAAGGCGATGTGCTCTACCGCATAGACCCGTCCGATTATCAGGTCGCAGTTGTTCGCGCCGAAGCGACGGTTGCGCGTGCTCAACAAGTATTAATGCGCGAAGAGTCCGAGGGTGCTATTGCCAAGCTTGACTGGGACGATTTGGGCAACGGTAAAGAAGCGACGGCACTCACTTTGCGACAGCCACAACTCATCGAAGCACAAGCTAGTCTACAGTCTGCTGAGGCCGATTTGGATAATGCTCAAATCCGTCTACGGCGTACGGCTGTTACCGCACCGTTCAATGGGCAGGTTCGTGAAAAATTCGCAGATATTGGTCAATTTGTAAATCCTGGCGCAAAGCTCGGACGAATTTTTTCAACCGATATTGCCGAAGTCAGGCTTGCTTTGAGCGATGCCGATATTGCCCGCATAAACCTACCCCTAGCATTCGTAGCAAAAAGCCGCGAAACCGCGCCGGACGTTAAACTATCCACAACTATCGGCGGACAATTGCGCGAATGGGACGGCAAAATCATGCGGACTGACGCAGCTTATGACCCGCTGACCCGCTCTATGTATGCCATAGCCGAAGTGCTTGACCCATACGGCGCAGGTGCAGCTGACGGAGCGTTCCCACTTGCTCCCGGCTTGTTCGTTGATGCTTCTATCGCTGGGAAGAGAATTGAAAATGTCATCATCATTCCGCGCGATGGACTACGGCCAGAGGATAAGGTCTACACAGTGGATGAAGACGGCATTGCTACGAGTAATGATGTTGTTGTCGTCGACACCAATCCAGAACGCGCCGTACTTTTAAGCGGTATTGAACCCGGTTCTCTTGTCATTGTCTCCGCTTTGGAAAAATCCCAAATCAGCCTTTCGTTTCGTGTTTTGGATATCAACGACCCGACAAAAATACTTATTGAACCTAAAAAGGCTGAAAGAGAGAAGAAAAATGGGGACGGAGATGCTTTAGCTGCGGCCCAAAAGAAACTCGCTGACAGCAAAAAGAGCTATGCAATAGCAAAAAAAGAATATGCTACGGCCAAAAAGAAAGCCGCCCAAGAGAAGAAAGACAAGAAAAAAAAGAAAAAAGGGAAAAAGGGCGACAAGGATAAAAACCCAAAGGACGAGCAATCCGTTGATAATCAAAGCCAAAGTAAGAACAGTAAAAAAGAGGGCGCTAACTAATGCGTGGTCTTATTGCATGGTGGGCTAAGAACTCAGTTGCCGCAAATTTGCTTATGTTGGCAATTATTGTTGTTGGATTGTTCGGTTTTTTCAAACTTGAAAGAGAAATTCTTCCGGGCATAAAAGTCAATGAAATTCAAGTAGAAACYGCGTGGCAAGGCGCTTCGCCGCGCGATGTGCAAGAACAGATGATCACGCGCATAGAAGAAGCCGTCTACGATATTGACGGCATTGACAACATTCAAGCGTTAGCGTTTGAAGGCGGCGGCAGAGTAACCATCAAGACCAAGGTCACTGCCGATTTTGACGCTTTGCTCGACGAGGTTAAAGCCCGCGTTGACGGGATTAACAATCTCCCGCCAGATGCTTTTCGGCCAACGGTAAGACGCACACCGGTTGAAATCCAATATATGTTTTTGGCGTTGCACGGCGACATGGAACGGCTGGAATTACAACTAATCGCTGATGATGTTCGCGACGAAATGGCCGCATTATTCGGCGGTGAACTCACCCAGGATATCACACGGATTGACCGGGAAATCACCATTGAAATTTCCGAAGAAAAATTACGGCAATTCAATCTCACTTTCCAGCAAGTTGCCACAGCCATTACTGGCGCTTCCGTCAATTTATCTGCTGGTGAAGTCAAAACCAGCGCCGGTAAATTACAACTGCGCGCGCGTAATTTGGCGGACAGCGCCCCAGAATTTGARAAAATAATYATYMGGCARTCTGCGGAYGGTGGACGTRTTATTTTAAAGGACATCGCCACAGTCCTTGACGGTTTTCAAGACTTGGATTTTACCGTTAATTTCAAAGGTGAGGAAGCCGTATTTTTTCAGGTGAACTCGCCTGACAAACCAAATGTYTCCAAAACCGGCAAAGARTTTCGYMAATAYATYAAGGAKAAAAATGAAACTCTRCCTCCTGARCTAACCYTGTCTATGTGGATGGAYGCATCWGCTAGCTTTGATAGCCGCATGTCSYTKATYGGSTSRAATGCTCTCATGGGTATGATTTTRGTCYTGTTGATTTTGACAATTTTCTTRCGYCCCGCCGTGGCCATTTGGGTGACCGTTGGYATTTTRGTGTCMTTCTTGGGKGCCTTTGCCATCGCACCATTTATCGGCATATCRCTSAACATGATTTCCACATTCGCATTTTTACTKGTGATCGGGATYGTRGTCGACGATGCCATTGTRGTCGGRGAAAGYGTGCATTTYCATGTRGARCACGGGATCAGTGGGAYTCGYGGTAGCATTGCNGGGNRCAAATATGGTGTCCAAGCCYGTTATATTYGCMGTGATCACAACRATWATGGTRTTYCTRCCTTGGATGTTTTTATCMGGATCCAYRKCWGATTTTACRTCGCAAATTTCYYTMGTGGTTATGGCRGCATTGRTATTYTCACTTATCGAAGCTTTCTTTATTTTACCGTCCCAYCTRAGRCAYTTAAAGCCTTTGCCGCCGCGCGACCAAATGAACCGTTTYGCGCGTTTTCAAACCATGATGGCCGACAGTTTGATCAYATTTGCYCGYMAWWCYTTCCGRCCTTTYATCGCSGCTRTTATTAAATTTCGCTATGCKACTGTTGCYGTATTTATTGGYCTATTTTACYTATCCTTTGCTGCCATTCAGGCAAATATGGCKAAGGTAGAAATGTTCCCGGACTTCGGTGGYGACATGTTAATGGCACAAGTATCCTTCCCAGARGGCACATCATTTGACCGACTTGCCCAGGTACAACACCAATTAGATGAAGCCATTGTAACCTTGAACGACAATGTAAAAAAAGACTTTGGTGTTGATTTCGACCTCATTCCCTCGCCGGGTAGCTTTGCTAATGGTCGTCGCATACAAGCTTTCATGGGGCTTGCGCCGGCGGAACTGCGTGATGAAATATCGGCCACTGACATTGCAGAAAAGCTAGAGGAATATTTAGGCCCTATCCCCGATGCCTTTCGTGTCACTATTAATGCCACAGGTGGGCGCGGCGGCGGCGGCGGCGCATTTGTACACTACGCCATTGCATCAGATAATGAAGCCGATCTATCGCGCGCTATGAAAGAATTTAAAGAACAGCTCGGTACATATGGCAGTGTTGCGCGAACATGGGACAGTCTAGAGAGTTCATCCCAAGAAATGCAGTTCAACCTTAAACCGGGTGCTGAGAGCCTTGGTATTACCCTTGCCTCATTAACACGCCAAGTGCGCGAAGCGTTTTTCGGTCGTGAAGTACAACGTCTAGCAAGAAATGGTGATGATGTACGGGTTGTCTTGCGCTACCCAAAAGCGGCAAGAGAATCTATCGACTCGTTGCAACAACTGCGTATCCGTACAGCGAGCGGCACAGAGGTTCCGCTCTATTCCGTAGCAGATGTTACATTTGCACCAGGCATTAGCCGCATCAACCGCCGTGACCGCAAACAGGTGATTTCGGTTGGTGGTGTAATTCGCGGCGGGCCGCAAGCTAGACAAGCTATTCAAAAAGATATCGATGAGGTGTTTTTACCACAGTGGGAACTCTCAAATCCAAATGCCGAGCGCCTGCTGATTGAAGCAGACAATGAGCAGGTCACACTTATGAGCGAACTACAACAATCAGGTTTGTTCATTCTCTTTGCCATGTATTTCTTATTGGCTGTTGGCTTTAAATCTTACAGCCAACCATTGTTGATTTTGATTGCTATTCCCTTCGCATTCGTTGGTATGGTGTTTGGCTGTATCGTTACCGGGGTTCCGCTCGGTATTATGTCAGGTTTCGGCTTCTTTGCCGCAGCGGGCGTGGCCGTGAACGATAATTTGGTCTTGCTCGATTAYGTCAACCGACTGACGGATAARGGCGTYGGYGCATACCARGCTATGATTGATGCGTGTGTATCTAGGTTCCGACCAATTTTGTTGACTTCCGTCACTACATTTGCCGGTGTGATGCCGATGTTCGCAGAAAAATCTGCACAAGCGGARTTTCTCAAACCAATGGTCGTTGCCCTTGCGTTCGGYGTGCTGTTTGATTTCTTCCTGACATTAATGTTGGTGCCAGCCATGTACGGCATCGGCATAGACATCAAACGCTTCGTAAAAGGCGTCTGGACAGGTCAAAAACAACCGCCGCTCGGCTCAAGCTATAATCCTGAAATGGCCATTGCCTTGGAAGGTCACGAAATTGACGATATTATGATTGATGCAGGAAATGCTGAGCCTGTACCCGCCGAATAAAATTATTGGAAGACCCCGATTACAACAAAACTAGGAGAAAAAATGCCCTTAAATAAACTTATCGTCCCAAGCCTATTGGCGCTTGGGCTAGCAACAGGCCTCAGTGCTTGTGGTAACAAATCTACAACTGTGACCGAAGTCGTGCAGGTTAAAACTGCAGAACTTGGTACATTTGGTATTGAAATTGCCAATATGGATAAATCCGTCAAACCCGGCGATGATTTCTTTAAATATGTAAACGGTACATGGCTCAAAAATACTGAAATTCCGGCTGATAAATCCAATTTTGGTTCCTTCAATATTTTGGGCGATCGTTCCGAAGCTCAAGTCAAAGCTATTATTCAAGACATGGCCGCAGCTCAATCTGCTGCGGGCAGTGATGAGCAAAAAATCGGTGATCTTTACGCCGCTTTCATGGACACAGAGACAATTGAGAAAAACGGGCTTGCACCAATTGAGGCCGATCTTACTGCCATTAGGTCCGTCGCAGATCACAGTGCCGCCGCCGCCATGATGGGCAACCCTGCTCTTAGTTTACAGTCGCCAGTTGGTGGCTGGGTAGATGTTGATGTTAAGGAAACTGACAACTACATTTTCTACATCACACAGTCCGGCCTTGGTATGCCGAACAAAACTTATTATCTGGACGAAGGCGAAAAGTTTGACGGCTACCGTGCCGCTTATGTCTCTTTCCTCGCCGATATGTTGGAAGCCGCAGGCGAAGAAAATGCAGCCGACCGCGCTGCCGCCGTTATGGCGTTTGAAGCAAGTATCGCCGCAGCCCACTGGGATCCGGCCAAACGCCGCGAACGGGATTTAACCTATAACAAAATGGATATTGATGCCCTAGTTGACTACGCACCGGGTTTTGATTGGGTCGCCATGATGGACGCTTCTGGTTTGGCGGCTGAAAAGACCCTGATTGTTCGTGAAAATGACGCGCTGCAAGCCAGTGCTAAAATTTTCGGCGACACAGACATGGCCGTTATTCGCGATTACATGCTAGCCCATTATATCAGCGCTAATGCTGCTTATTTGCCTAAATCTATTGATGATGCCCGGTTTAATTTTTACTCAAAAACCCTACGCGGCACCGAAGTTCAGCGCGATCGTTGGAAGCGCGGCGTTGGCCAAGTTAGCGGCGTACTCGGCGAAGCCATTGGTAAAGTATATGTAGAGCGCCACTTCCCGCCTGCTGCCAAACAGCAAATGGATGATTTGGTTGAAAATCTTCGTGCTGCATTCAAAGACGGCATTAACAATTCCGACTGGATGGGCGAAGACACCAAGGTTGAAGCAAAAGACAAGTTACAAAAGTTTTATGCCAAAATCGGCTATCCAAMRWSCTGGACAGATTACKCAACTCTAGAAGTARACAARGACGATCTGATCGGTTCTATCAAAGCSGCYAATGTMTGGCAGTGGAACGATAYGATCTCTGACCTCGGCGGACCTATCGACAAAGAAGAATGGGGCATGACCCCACAAACGGTCAATGCTTATTACCGTGCTTCTCTTAATGAAATTGTTTTCCCTGCTGCTATCTTGCAAGCACCATTCTTTGATCCAAATGCAGATGCTGCCGTTAACTACGGCGGTATCGGTGCGGTCATCGGCCACGAAATGGGCCACGGGTTTGACGACCAAGGTTCAAAATCTGACGGCGACGGCAAACAGCGTAACTGGTGGAGCACAGAAGACGAAGCCGCCTTCAAAACTAAATCCCAAGCACTTGTTGCCCAATATAATGAGTTTTCACCCTTACCCGGACATTTTGTTGACGGCCAAAATACATTGGGAGAAAACATTGGTGACCTTACGGGCATTACAATGGCCTATGCAGCTTACAAGCGTTCCTTGGACGGCAAGGAAGCGCCTGTGATTGACGGTATAACCGGCGACCAACGGTTCTTCTTATCCTACGGTCAAATCTGGCAACGTAAATTCCGCGATGATGCTTTAATCTCAAGGCTCAAAGCTGACCCACATAGTCCGGGCGAGTACCGGGCCAACGGTATCGTACGTAACTTCGATCAGTGGTATGTTGCTTTTGATGTACAGCCTGGCGATGCGCTTTATCTGGCTCCAGAAGACCGCGTCAAAATTTGGTAGCCTAAAGCTAACTATTAAACAGAAAAAGCCCCTTCCTAAACGAAGGGGCTTTTTTTATGCCTGAATAAATGTGTTATAGTGACAAATGTGTTATAGTATTGCATAATTTTATTTTCGCGCTATAAATGCTCCATGAGAAGCACCCAATATAACCGTTCTTGGTTTTATGCACTTCTGGTCGCGACATTTTTTATATGTGCGCGAGCAGGTAGCGTTGCCCATGCAGCAAATTATGGGTCCGCCCCTCATAACCATGATAGTAAAATTTGCGTATTGTCTGTACTGGTCGACGAAGAGCACGACGATCTTGCTCTTCCGCCCGCTGAACTTTCCATTACGCCGCCTGCAAGAACCTTTGTATTTGCAAAACATTCCGTACATGTAGTTTGGACGGAGCAGACCATTGCTAGAACGGCTAGAGCACCTCCCGGTCAATAATTTTCCACCTCCACAATTATTAATAACGCGCCCTTAAAATACATGGGGCGCAGACCCAATGGACATACTCATGCTCACTATACTATTGCGCTCAACGGCAGGCATTGCTGCTATTTCTTACACTTTGTTGTCTGCTGTAGCGGCACATGCACAAAGCTCTCAGACAAACACACCACTTGACGAAATCATCGTCACAGGCTCCCCCCTATCCGCAACCACTGGCGAAAGCCTTGTTGGCGTCTCTGTTATCGGCGGTGAGGAATTAGCCAGTAATCTGGCTGGTTCACTCGGCGAGACCTTAAAGAAGGTTCCGGGACTATCCTCAACATTCTTTGGGCCGGGCGCATCACGCCCGATTATTCGGGGTCAGGGCGGTTCCCGCATCCGCATTTTGGACAACGGCATTGGGTCAATCGATGCCTCATCAGCCAGTCCCGACCATGCTACATCCGTCGARCCTGCTATGGCTTCGCGCATYGAAATTATYCGCGGATCTGCCCTGCTGCGCTACGGCAGTTCAGCGTCCGGCGGYGTCATCAATGTAATTGATGGSCGCATTCCAGACAGCGTTCCCAATAAGCAAATTACAGGAGCGGCACGGGTTGGCGTGTCYAGTGTTGACGACGGCTATGAGGSYTCACTCGGTGTTGATTTTATGCTTGGCGAATTTAACAATGGYAGCTTGGTTGGRCATTTRGATACAACYTACCGCAAAAGTARCGACTATAGCATTCCCGGATTTGCAGAAAGTGCCGTCTTACGTGCGGCAGAAGGYGAAGACGGTGATGCCCACGCGCAAGACCAAAACGTGCTCGAAAACTCAGCCGCAAGGTCCCGTGCATTTTCCGCTGGATTTTCGTGGATAGGCCAAAACGGCATTACCGGACTAGCCATACGAAATCTGGATAGTGAATACGGCATTCCCGGCGGCCACGATCCTGATGCAAGTGAAGAAACCACATTGGAAGAAGGAGGGGTAACGGTCAAACTTAAACAAACACGGATTGACGGGCTTAGCCGCCTGGAATTCGCAGGCCTGTTTGAAACACTAACCATTAACGGTGGTTACGGAGATTATGAACACCGCGAAATTGAACCGGACGGTGCTATAGGCACGGTGTTTTCCAACAAGGGGTTTGAATTACGCGCCGAGCTTGTGCAGCTCGAGCGCGGAATTTGGCAAGGTGCTTACGGTGTTCAACTGCGTAAACGAGATTTCTCAGCCATAGGCGAAGAAGCTTTTGTGCCGCCGACAAGCTCTACGCAAATTGGCGGGTTTACCTTTCACGAATTAAATATGGGCGACTGGCATTTGGAAGGTGGTGTTCGTTATGAGCATAATAGCCATAACAACGACACTGCCAACATCACCCGTAAGTTTGATAGCTTCAGTGTGTCCACTGGTCTAGATTTTCATCTGACAGATACAACGCGTCTAGGCGGCACTTTGTTTCGGACATCCCGCGCGCCGACCAGTGAAGAATTGTTTTCAAATGGCCCTCATCTCGCAACAAACCAGTTCGAGCTTGGCGATTTGACCCTAGGCAACGAGAAAGCGGCCGGAGGTGAGGTATCAATACGTTTTCGCAAAGGTCAAAATCATGCCAGCTTCAACGTATTTGCCACCGATTATAGTGATTATATCTATGAGCGCGCCACGGGAAATGAGCAAGACGGCTTACCGGAATTTCGCTTCACGGCTGCCGATGTTCAGTTCACAGGTTTTGAAATGGAAGTCGGCGTAAAGCTAGCGGAGTTGGGTGAGTTTGATATTTTAGGCGATGCAAGTTTGGAATATGTCGATGCCAATTTGAGTGCGGACGGGAGCGCTCTACCGCGTATTCCGCCGCTTGGATGGGCTCTAGGAATGGTTTTGGAGAATGATAACTGGCGCCTGCGCGCCGAACTTGATCATGCCGAGGCGCAAGACGATATTGCCCCGGACGCGCTTGTGACGGACGCTTATACTTTGGTCAATTTACAAGCCAGCTACCGCATCAATGAAAGAGTGTCGCTTAGGGGCAGTATCAACAACATGTTCGACCAAGACGCTCGCCAACACACTTCTTTCCTAAAAGATGTTGTGCCCCTGCCCGGGCGTAATTTCAAAATGTCGCTGAGTGCAAAATTTTAAACTCTAAACGCCAAGCTCTAACGAAAGCCTTTTTGTATTTCTTTGAGCTTGGCAGCCCCGGGGTTTAGTTCTGCATAAGGAATTGCGTTCAGCGGTCTATCTTCCATGCGGGCCATTTCGTGCATGTCTTTCTGATCTTCATTTATGTAAAGAAGCCCTGTGATAATTTCGTCACTTTGAGAACTTTCAAAAAGCTTGTTAACGGCGGCGGCTCGGTCACGCGGATCGTAGCCGTTTTCCAGTTTGCGCAAAGTGATTTGACCGCCATCATGAAGCTCAATCGGCATAATTTCGCCAGCATTATAGTCGGCTTTGATCTGGTCGCTCGGCGGGACATAGTCGGCGTGAATGGCGGGGTTATAATAYTTATAAGTATGCTCRTARGACTTGGTTGAGCCTTTGTGRTCGTTGAAACTCACGCACGGCGAGATGACATCAATCAAGCCAAAACCTTTATGTTTAAGACCAGCCTTGATCAGCGGCACCAATTGTTCDCGGTCTCCGGAAAAGCCGCGAGCCACAAATGTTGCGCCTAAGGACAGTGCTAATGCTACCGGATCTATGGCTGGCAATTCGTTAACCGCGCCTTTCTTGGCTATTGAGCCCATATCTGCGGCAGCTGAAAATTGACCTTTGGTCAGGCCGTACACGCCGTTATTTTCGAGCATATACAGCATATTAACATTACGGCGCATGGCATGGACAAACTGCCCCAGCCCGATAGACAAGCTATCACCATCCCCAGACACACCAATATAAGTAAGGTCATGATTAGCAGCGATTGCACCTGTGGCTACGGACGGCATGCGCCCGTGTACCGTATTAATACCGTGGCTCTCACGCAAGAAATAAGCCGTAGTTTTAGACGAACAACCGATGCCGGATACTTTGACCGCGCGGTGCGGCTCTATGGACAATTCGAAAAATGCGCGGGCCATAGATGCCGTGACGGCATCATGCCCACAACCAGCGCACAAGGTTGACATAGCACCGTCATAATCGGCACGGACAAGACCAAGATCATTGGTCGGCTCGTTCCTACGGCGGATCAGCGGTTTGGTAAATGATGTCATGCTACTTGTTTCCTCGTCTTCAACTCTTCGCTCAGAGCATTGTGTACGAATTTATAATCCAGAGGCTCGCCGGAATAATGTAAAACCGGGATTAGCTTTTCGCGCGGTACATCTAATTCGGCTAGCAAAAGTCCGTGTAATTGGGCATCACGGTTTTGTTCAATGACAAATATTTGGTCATGCTCATCAATGAAGTCTTTGACCGTACCGCTGAACGGAAATCCCCGTACCCGCATATAATTCAGATAAACACCTTCTGTTTCCAGCTTATCACGCGCCTCGACAACTGCACCGTCGCACGAACCAATGGAAATAATAGCGAATTTCACTTTACCCTGAGCCGGCTTGCTCGCAGTGTTAATAATAGGGGCAGGCACCTTATCAGCGGCGCTTTCCCATTTAGATTTCAGCCTGTCGACAACTTCTTTATACTCAGCACCGTCTTCGGTATATCCGCCGTGTTTATTATGGCCGGAACCACGGGTGAAATACGCCCCCTTAGGGTCTGTACCYGGCAATGTCCGGTACGGGATATGATCGCCGTCCGTATCCAGATAGCGGTAAAAYTTATCCATACCTGCCAAGTCTTCTGGCGATAATATTTTGCCTCTGTCGGGCACATAATTATCATCCCAAGTGAGCTCGTCGATCATCCAGTCGTTCATACCGATATCAATATCGGACAGAACAAACACGGGTGCCTGGAACCGCTCAGCTAAATCCAGCGCATTCACCGCCATATCAAAACACTCGCTTGGATCAGCTGGGAACAAAAGGATATGTTTGGTATCGCCGTGGGATGCATAAGCGCAGAGCTGTATATCGCATTGCTGTGTGCGTGTCGGCATGCCTGTGGACGGACCGGTGCGCTGAATATCAAACAACACCATGGGTACTTCGGCGTAATAGGCAAAACCGATAAACTCGCTCATCAGGGAAATGCCGGGGCCAGAGGTTGGGGTAAAACACCGCGCCCCGTTCCATGCCGCACCAATGATCATACCCGCCGCCGCAAGCTCGTCTTCGGCCTGGGTGATGCAATATTTATGTTTGCCGGTTTCAGGGTGCACACGTAGGTCTTTGCAATATTTAACGAAAGCATCCATCAATGATGTGGACGGTGTAATGGGATACCATGCCCCGAAAGTAGCACCGCCGTAGACGCAGCCAAGGCCTGCGGTCGTATTACCGTCCATCATTACTTTGTTTCTGGTCAAATCGCGGGCTTCGACTTTCATTGTACTGACATTGCCAAAATGCTGCTTGGCATAATCATAACCAAGGGCAATGGCCTGTAAGTTTAGATCAATCAGTTTAGGTTTGGACGCAAACATTTCGCGCAATAGTGTGTGAATGATATCAAGATCAAGGTCTAGAAGAGCGGCAACGGCACCCACATAGGCTACATTCTTCATTAAAATACGTGAGCGGGCCACCTTGAAGGCGGCATTACACATACGCGCCAACGGCACACCGATGACGGTAATGTCCGTGCGGGTCAAGAAATGCGGGCGCGGCCAAGTATCATCATACAGTAATATCCCGCCCGGGCTCAACTCTTCCAAGTCGCGTTTATAGCTCTCGGGGTTCATGGCAACCATGAGATCAATATCACCAGAGCGGCCACGATAGCCTTTCTCTGTGACACGGATTTCGTACCATGTAGGCAGACCTTGAATATTGGACGGGAAGATATTTTTCCCGACCACAGGCACACCCATGCGGAAGATTATTTTCATCAGCAAAGCATTGGCACTAGCAGAACCGGTACCGTTAACATTGCCCACTTTGATGGTAAAATCGTTGACGCGAACATTACTCATACTGGCATTCCTGTTTTTTGGCTATCGTCTTGGTCATCTGCATGATGGATTTGAATAAGTGCCTCTTGCATATCCCAAGCAGCCGTCGGGCAACGCTCGGCGCACAAACCGCAGTGCAAGCAAACGTTCTCGTCCTTGATCATGACCCGCTTGGTTAAGGGCAATGCGTCAGATACGAACAAAGCCTGCCCGTCAATCACCTCAGATGAGCTTAGACTATTCCGAAGTTCGGCTTCGTCGGCGTCCGGCGTCATGCTCAGGCATTCCACCGGACATATATCGATGCAAGCATCGCATTCTTCGCACAAGCTGGGCTCGAACACTGTCTGGATATCACAGTTGAGGCAACGCTCAACCTCGGTGGCAATTTGCTCTGGTGTGAAGCCAAGTTCGACCTCTACATCTAATTCGGCAAACCTTTTGGTCAGCTCCACATGGTTCATGACCCGKCGTTCGGAATCGTCGTAAGAATTGGAAAATCGCCATTCAAACATACCCATCTTGGTTGGTGCCATATCAACTTCGTTGGGTAAACGCCCGGTCAGCATTTTGCCCTGACAATGTTTGTGAATAGAAATAGCGGCCTGATGGCCATGCTCTACTGCCCAGATAATATTCTTGGGGCCAAACGCAGAATCGCCGCCGAAAAATACGCCTTTGCGCGTACTCTCGAATGTGGTCTCGTCGACCACAGGCACTTGCCATTTATCCAACTCGATGCCGGATGTTGCCTCAATCCAAGGGAAAGCATTGTCCTGACCAATGGCCAGAATAACGTCATCGCAAGGGATGGTGGTTTCGCCGGTGACTTTCTGGCTGGTAATACGGCCATTATCGTCGATTTCGTATTCCATAAGTTCAAACACCATGCCCGTGAGTTTGCCGTTCTCAATGACAAATTCTTTGGGAGAATGATTGACTGTGATTTCGATATTTTCTTCCTCAGCGTCTTCCAGCTCCCATACGGAGGCTTTGAAGAACTGACGCGGCTTACGCGCCATAACCTTAACGTTATTAGAACCCAGTCTAAGTGAAGTCCGGCAGCAATCCATAGCCGTATTACCGACACCAATGATCAGGACTTTCTTGCCTATGGCTTTGGTATGTTCAAAGGCAACGCTTTCTAGCCAGTCAATGCCGATATGGATGTTTTCGCATGGCTCCCCGCCCTCTTTCGGCCACCTACCCGGCAAGTTTAAATCTTTGCCGCGCGGGGCTCCTGTACCGACGAACACTGCGTCCCAGTCTTCACTTAGTAAGGCATCCATGCTCTCGACGGGCGTGTTCAATTTAAGCGCGACGCCCATGTCCAAAATATAATCAAGCTCTTCGGACAACACCTTTTCCGGCAGTCTAAATGCCGGAATATTGGAGCGCATCAAACCGCCCGGTTCGCTCAGTTTTTCAAATATCGTGCACTCATAACCAAGAGGTGCCAAATCGTTAGCAACAGTAAAGGACGCAGGGCCCGCCCCGATAAGGGCGATTTTCTTGCCGTTGGTTTGCGCCGGTTTTTTGGGAAGCTGATCCGTGATGTCGCCYCGGTGATCTGCAGCCACWCGTTTGAGGCGGCAGATGGCAACGGGTTCATCCTCAAGCCTGCCGCGCCGACAGGCGGGCTCACACGGTCTGTCACAGACGCGGCCAAGCACGCCAGGAAACACATTGCTTTCCCTGTTCAGCAAATAAGCGTCGCCGTAACGACCTTGTGCAATGAGGCGAATATATTGGGGTACAGGCGTATGCGCCGGGCAGGCCCATTGGCAATCAACCACTTTATGATAGTAGTCCGGATTGCTGGTATTTGTTGGTTTCATAGTCCAAGTTTTCCCTAAAATAGACGGCAAACCTAGCGCCGCGCGCAAGGGGTGGCAAGGATGATTTTTAGAATTAAAGACGGTATTTTGCGGCGGCAACCACTGGCTAGTTGGGCTAAATTGTCACACCTTAAGAACTGGAATATCAAATATTATTAATGCATACCCATGCCTACCCTCACACCATATGGATGCCTATTATGAAGCTTTCTCACTTGCTATTCACTTGTCTTACCGCTGCTACAATTATCGCTAGTCCAGCCCTCGCACAAGACGCCAAACCGCTCGCAAAAGCTGACGCTACAGGCTCGCAAGTTTTTGCCGGTTATGACAACGCCTCGTTCCATCCTGTTGTCAGTGCAAACGGCATGGTCTCAGCACAAGAAGCCATTGCTGCCGAGGTTGGCCGCGATATCTTGGCTAAGGGCGGCAATGCGGTTGATGCAGCTGTTGCAACGGGATTTGCGCTTGCCGTCACCCATCCATCCGCAGGCAATATTGGCGGCGGTGGTTTCATGCTGGTTGCCCTGAACAAGGATGGGGCTGACAGCGCCGAAGTGATCGCTATCGATTACCGCGAAATGGCACCTATGGCAGCAAGCCGCGATATGTTCCTCGGCGCAGACGGTGAAGTTGACAACCAAAAAGCACAATATTCACGGTTATCTGCGGGTGTACCCGGATCGGTTATGGGCATGTTGGATGCGCTGGAAACTTACGGCACAATGAGCCGCAAGCAAGTTATGGCGCCCGCCATTCGGTTGGCGGACAAGGGCATAGATGTCACTTACGGGATGGCGCAGTCGCTTAAAGCAATGAAATCTTACTTCACCAAAGACCCGTCCACATTAGAGTATTTTTATAAACCGGGYGGSGTTCYCTAYAAGCAAGGCGACACCCTYAAACAAAAAGAYTTRGCCAGAACCTTGAARCTGATTTCCCGTAAAGGCCGCGCAGGCTTTTATGAAGGYAAAACRGCAGAACTCATGGTCGCRGAAATGRGRMGMGGCGGCGGWYTMATYACYCTWGAAGACATGAAAAAYTATCAYACMGTCAKCCGCAAKRCCGTMAAAGGCACATACCGAGGCTATGARGTTTTCTCAATGCCGCCACCATCATCAGGCGGTGTGCATGTGGTGCAAATGTTGAATATTTTAGAAGGCTACGACTTACGCGCACTTGAGCATAATAGCGCCGACTATCTGCACCTCCTTATCGAGTCTATGCGGCGTGCATATGCGGACCGTTCTAAATATTTAGGTGATCCCGATTTCTTTGATGTACCTGTGGCCAAACTGATCGATAAGTCTTACGGGGATCGTTTGCGCGATACCATTGATACAAGCAAAGCGAGTAGCTCTAAGGATATTTTGCCCGGACGGCATCTGCCTAAAGAAAGCCCGGCAACCACCCATTATTCGGTTATGGATAAATGGGGCAATGCCGTGTCTGTCACCACCACACTTAACTTTAGTTTTGGCAGTGGCTATAGCGTCGACGGCGCTGGTTTTTTACTCAACAACGAAATGGATGATTTCTCTTCCAAGCCAGGATCGCCGAATGGTTACGGCCTGATCGGCGGCGAAGCCAATAAAATTGAGCCCCGCAAAAGACCGCTGTCTTCCATGACACCGGCTATCGTCAAGAAAGATGGCAAGCCGTATTTTGTCACGGGATCACCGGGCGGCTCCACCATCATCACCATTGTTTTGCAAAATATTCTCAACGTCATCGACTTTGATATGAACGCTATGGAAGCCGTTACGGCGCCGCGTATCCATCATCAATGGCTACCAGATGTCATCGTCACAGAGCCGGGTATTTCAGCCGACACTGTGCGCATATTAGAAGAGCGCGGGTTTGTCTTTAACAAGGACGAGATAGGGAAATACAAACGCACCACTTTGGGACGCGCCAATGCGATCATGCATAAAGACGGATTTTTCTATGGTGCCGCAGATTTACGTTCGCCGACGTCCGGTGCCAGTGGCTATTAAAAATGGGGCTATTAAAAATGGGACTATTAAAAGTGGTTACTAAAAATGCGGGTATTAATAAATACAGTCCTGATAGGCGCGGGTAATATCACCTTCCCAAGCGCCTTTGTATAATTGCAGCAGTTTGTCAGCATTGCTTTTTCCGGTTTTGGCCATATCGTCCAGTTCAGCCAAAAAGACGGTTTCGCTTTCACCGTACGCGTTTAATTTATGACGTGTTTGCAGACCTTCGCGGGACAGTGCGAGTGCGCGCTTAGCAAGGTCTTGGATTGTACCGTTTCTGAATTTAGTTTGCAGGCCATATTTTGGCACATCACGGCGTAGCTGGTCACGCTCTTCCACACTCCAGTCCTTGACCCAATCCCAAGCAGCGTCAAGTACGGTTTGGTCATATAAGATACCAACCCAAAATGCTGGCATAGCACAAAGCTGGTTCCACGGCCCCGTGTCTGATCCGCGCATTTCAAGGAATTGCTTCAGGCGAACTTCTGGGAATATAGTCGAYARATGATCTTCGAAATCTGTCAGCGTGGGYTTTTCCCCCGGCAGTACATCTAATTTACCGTCTAAGAAATCACGAAAGCTCTTRCCAGATGCATCGAGATAGTCCTCTCCTCGGTGCACAAAATACATRGGTACATCGAGGGCATAATCCACATATTGCTCAAACCCGAACCCTKCGTCGAATGCAAAGGGAAGCATGCCTGTACGGTCCGGATCCGTRTCGAGCCAGATACGGGAGCGATATGATTTATAACCGTTCGGCACACCGTCAGTAAAAGGTGAGTTAGCAAACAGAGCCGTTGTAATTGGTTGYAGGGCGAGGCTAACGCGCATTTTTTTGACCATGTCGGCTTCGGAAGCAWAATCCAGATTGACCTGAACCGTGCAGGTACGAAACATCATCTCTAACCCGTGCGTGCCAACYGTTGGCATGTATTTGCGCATAATCTTATAGCGCCCCTTGGGCATGACAGGTACATCTTCCAACTTTGTATCTGGGCGAAACCCAAGTGATAGAAACCCTGCACCGATACCGTCAGCGACTTCTTTAACTTCACGTAAATGCCGGCTCACTTCCCCGCATGTTTGGTGGATGCTTTCTAGCGGTGCGCCGGAAAGCTCAAACTGTCCACCTGGCTCTAGTGACACAGAAGCCCCATCCCGTTTCAAGGCGATGAGATATCCGTTTTCAACCACTTCGCTCCAGCCAAATTTTTTGAGGCCATCAAGCATAGCAAAAATACCCTTATCACCATCGTAAGGCAGTGGTTTTAAGGTCTGTAGATTATAGCCTATTTTTTCGTGCTCTGTACCGATAAGCCATTTAGATTTAGGTTTACACCCCGCCGCAATCCAATCAATCATTTCTGATTTATGTTCTATTGGCGGTTCTATTTTATCAGACATGCAAGCTCTCCTTAGGTAATTTGATGTAAAGGCTAGAAGGCACAACTGCAAGGGTCTCGCGTAATTGTGATGTTGATAAATAAAAACCGGGCAACAAGTTACCCGGTTTTTATAATTGTCACGTTTAAGGACTGATGCCTAAACTAGAATACGTAAATTGAACTATTCTGTTTTAGCTTCGGCTTTCTTAATCCCTCTACGGAACTCTTTATCAAAGCGCGGGATATAAGTTTCGCATTTTTCATTATTGAGTGTGAACTTACCGTCGAGGAACTCACTTTTATAAGCCCGTTTAATATCATCACGACAATTTTGCCATTCGATATCCTGTTCGAAAATACAACGTCTTTTCAAATTGGATTTCTCACCCGCAATAAAGCCCATCCACTTTCTTGCATTGCTAGCCTCTCTCGAAGAGGACGGCACATTGTCAAAAGCAGCAGCCGCAGCAATACGCTTAGTTGACCAAGTTAGTGTTTTTTCGTCGGCCGCCGTGTAAGGACATTTTGGCCGCGTTTCAATTGCAGCGTCATCATAGCGGCAAGACGCGATCAACATCCAGGATTTACCCTGATCGTAACCAAGTTGCATAGCTTTCTTAAAGGACGTTTCAGCTTTGCCGCACTGGTTTTCCTTATAGTAAGCTTCACCTAAATCCGCATAAAGTTTGGCTTTATTTGCGGTTTTAGCAGCTTTTTCCAAGGCAGGAATGGCCAGTTTATATTCCCGTGCCTGACGGAATAGATCAGACAGTTGAACCAATTTGTCCGGCGTCTCCCTAATTGTGCCAGCGTTTAATTCACGTTCCAAAATTCTGGCAGCCTGATACGGCATATCATAATAACCATAATATTGAACAACCGTTTCAAACTCTTGCTGTGTATCTAATACACCGCCTAGATAAAGCATTTTAGTCACTTCAAAAGATTCTTTTTCCCGGCCGCCATTAGCCAACAAAGATTTCCAAACCTGCCATAGGTTTTTATCCCCTGGCCAACGTGTAATCATTTGCTTAACAATATCCGCCTGCTGGGCAGGCATGTTAAGGTTATTGTACATGAAGTTCAGCAAATCAAAATGCTTCCGCTCTTTGGGTCTGGCTGCGTTGAACCATTTTTGTGCCCACGGAAGCGCCCTACGGTAATTTTCAGCTTGTGACCAAGCTTGCCACAAATATTCGACATGCTTTGGTTTGAGCACCCCGCCGGCGCGGTTCCAATCTTCCAACATTTGCGCACCACGAGCAGGTTGACCATTCGCGATGAGCAATTGTGCGATATTTACGCGTAAATTAGAGCTTTCTTTTGGCAATAAACCACCTGAACTAATCGCATCTTCGAACGCCTGGATAGCCGGACCATATTGATCAAGCTCATAATATACACTGCCGCGCATTTGGTGAATTGTTGCTTTTTCGTAAGCGTTTAGTTTTGGAAGAGCCAGGGCTTGATTTAAGGATACCAAAGCAACACTATACTGATTTTCATTCATAGCGGTCAGCGCTTCATTAACAACAGCACCAGCTTTGGCACTAAATTGGCGACCTTCGGTGGGTTTTTCTGCCTGCTGTTTATCAGCCCTGTTCCCTGCACGTTGCGCATAAGCATCATCAACGTTCAGAGCATAGAAACCACCGCAGAGAATAAGCGGTAATATAAATGTTCTCACACCGCAGCTTACGGAGCCTAGCAGTGAAAACTTGGTATTGGTTTCAATTTGATTTTGGGTCAGTGAACGTGTCACATAAGCCTCCATTTACTTCGTATCATATTTCTTATCAGGCACAAAACTGTGCCAATAACTACTTATTACTCACTACTCAGGCAGAATATTCCCGCGCTCATCGGTCAGCCTAAAGGTAATTTGTGATTCCACCCCTTTACGCGCTACAGTACGACCGTCGACGATTTTTGGATTATATTTCCATTTTTGTACGGACCTAACAGACGATCGTTTAAAAACGCTGCTTGTACAATAGGTCGCAATAACATTAAACGGTGCACCTTGCGCGCTCACATCAAAGCGAACTTTGCAATGRCCAGAYTTTTCTGCGCGCGGCGGCATGATCGGCGGAATACGCACCAAAGGCTGCGCATCACGGTCAGATACGGCAATTTTAAAATTCTGACGATCCAATTTTGGCGTCTCGAAATCAGGTATAGCACCTTCTAGCGAGGCAATAGCTACGGTTGGCTGAGAAGCCTGTTGGCGTTCAATCATTGGCGGTGGTGGTGGTGTAACGACACGGCGCACCTTAGAAACTTTTACATCCTTGCGTGTAACCTTCACCTCTTCAATTTTAGCATTAACCTCAAAGCTTAGCTTTTCTTGCTTCGGCTGTAATTTAAAGTCGCCTGCAATCAACACTCGCATCAAGGTAAACAAAAGAAACGTGACGCATCCCGCAACTATTATTCCACCAATCCAACGTACTATTCCGCTCATTTTCGTCTCCTATTGGGTTGCGACGCGCGTATCAATGCCGAGGTCGGTCATCAATATTTGCACTTGCATAACTATGCCAGCTTGCGATTCTCTATCACCTTGAATGATCCCGCCTGCTTTTGGATTTTCATCCCGAAGCGCCAAAATAACAGGACGAATTTCACTAATGTCATAAGGCATTTTATCTATCCAAATTTCGTTATCCCGACTGATCGCAACAATAATACCCGGATCCAGTTTATCAGCTGTGATAGCGTACGGCTTAACCGGTTCGATCCCCGGCGTTTTAATAAACACTGAAGTCACAATGAAGAAGATCAAGAGAATGAACACAACATCCAACATGGGGGTCATATTCAATTCGGTGTCTTCCGCTTCAACTGATACACGACTACGTCTTGCCATTTTGTTACCCTATTACATTAGTTATTTAATTACAAGTCWTATTTGTAATTTTATTACATTTACCCTTTGATGATTTCAATCTTGGAGTTCAAACCCTTGTCATCAAAACTATCTTTAAGCCCAATCAAATACTGAGTATCGGCTAGYTCATGCACTTTAAGTATGATACTGGCGCCKGGTTTRTCAGCCAAAAGGCTTTCAACGGTTAGAACAACACGATCACAATCCGACCCGCGHCCATCCACAGAGCACCTATTTTTWCCGTCCACATAGACMGARATTGCAGGTGTTGTAGGANNATTRBBATCKTGGTTTGGCGGCGGCGGCGGTTGGGTAATATCAATACCCTTTTCGTCCAAAAATGTTGCCGTAACGATGAAAAAAATCAACATGATAAACACGATGTCGAGCATCGGTGTCATATCTACATCGGCGTCATCTCCGCCGTGGCGTACACGTCTTCTCATGCTACTCTCCCATTTCCAGCGAGTCCGCAAATTTTGCAGTTTCGCGAATACTAAGTTTCGGCAACCAAGTTGAGAAATACAGACCAGATAAGGCCACAACCATGCCCGCCATCGTCGGGATAGTCGCCTTAAATACGCCGCCCGCCATCAATCTGGCACTTGAGGAACCCGAGAGCGCCATAACATCAAACACCTGGATCATACCGGTAACGGTACCCAATAGGCCAAGCAAAGGTGCGACAGCAACAAGCGCCTGAACAATACCGACATTTTTATCCGTGTGCATTTTCACTTGCGAAACAAGATCATCCCGGATTGCCCGCGAACGCCACGAACGTTTATCTGACCTTGCATTCCATTCAGCCCGAAGACGTGTCTCCAAAGGCCCGTGTGCAAACATATAATATGAGAGCCGTTCCATTATGAAGGCCCACAACATGAAGGCGACAATCATAATTGGCACTAACACAACTCCGCCTTGGGCAAAAAAGTCTAGTAACCCTTCATAGGCTAGTTTCGGATTTAACCATTCTGGCATATTAATACCTTTTCCTAATCCTTAGTTCCAAACCCGCATACGTTCATTCGTCAAGATTGACACGACACATATGCGAGCAATTCATGGGCCCGCCCGAAGCCGGGCCCAAACTTACGCTAACCGCAAATTAACCGCGGCGGTTTTCAACATGGCGCGCTACGATCCCGGCAGATTGCTCTTCCAGCGTACCTTGAACACCACGTGCAAACGATGAACAGAAGCTGTGCAAGACAAGCAATGGGATAGCCGCGATTAGACCAAGCATGGTCGTAACCAAAGCTTCGGAAATACCACCAGCCATTAATTGCGGATCGCCGGCACCGTAAATCATCATAGCCTGGAAGGTTTTGATCATACCGGTTACCGTACCAAGTAGGCCGAGGAGCGGAGCAATCGCAGCACCAAGTTTCAGAAGGTTAAGACCGACTTCAAGTTTTGGACTTTCACGAAGGATAGCTTCGTCGAGTTTAAGCTCGATAACTTCTTCGTCTTTATCTTTAACGGCTTCATAAGCCATCATAACACGGCCAAGCGGGTTAGATCTAGAAGGCTTTGCTCTCTTCTTCTGAGATTTCACAGCTGAAGAAACCATGAACAAGCGGAAAATGTTAAGCACACCGAAAAYACCACCTACGAGCAATACGGCAAGAATGATTGTACCAATCGGGCCACCCTGATCAACACGCTCTTTTGTATCTGGCACACGCTCCAAAGCTTTCAGCAAGCTACCACGGGTWGGATCAACTGGCCCAAAGACCAATTCACCWGCACYAGCATTAAGAACGTCTTTTGCTGCTTGATTAATAGCRCCRCCYGGCTGTTTTTTCAGATAAGTAAGCGGCAAAACCTTAGGATCTTTAGAGTTTTTATACTCTAAAAACTCACCGCCAGCATTGGTAAACACATCAAAGGCACCGACACGGGTTACTTGCATAAGCTCACCCGGATTACTGCTATTGCCAACATTAGCCTCAAAGCTTGAAACTTCACGCTGCGCTTTAATCTCGTCCAGCATCAACTGCCAAATCTGGTTTARCTCATCAGAACTCGGTAGAGCTTTAGAGTTTGCAATYTTACCCAAAACWTCAGTTCTGCCAGGGTTTTCAGCGGACACCAAAGAAGCATCCAATGTAGCCTTAAACTCACCAGCCTTTGAACGGGCCAAACCAAACACATCACGGAATTCACCGAGAGCTGAATTCAATTCCCCATCAAGCCTAGCAATGACAATTTCGTTTGCGTCAAATCTTCTCTCGACTCTCCTGACGGTTGCTTCCAGCGCACGAAGTTCCGCACGGGCCGAAGCCAGTTTAGACTTTTGCTGGTTTGCACGAGACCTAAATTCACGCTCACGCTTGTCATTTTCTGCTTTTGTAGTTTGTGCATCTTGACGCACTTTACCCAATAACTCATCGATTGAGCTAATTTGCGCACTGGCTGGCATTGCCAGTCCGGCCATCAAAACTGCGCCTATGAAAAAGGCACTCAGTTTTTTTAAGTTTTTTGATAATTTAATCATTTGAAATATCCTCTTTCTTTAATTCTTAGCGCCGAAAATTGGTGCATAGACAATTTCTGCAGCCGCTTCACCGTTTGCGATACGGATGGCTTGACGAACTTGTAAAGCATTGCTCGGATCAACCGACTCCCACGACTGGCTATCCATGTCGTAATAGCCCAAATCTTGCTCATCCTTAGTCATATAAAGCAAAGATATACGGCCAAACATAAGGTAATCGACCTTAACGCCCGATTCCGTTGGATGCGCGCCTTCATAGCTATCTAAACCTTGACCATAAGCCACTTCATTTTTATATGCAGCCAAAACCTGACGATATTGCTCGGTAGGCGTAACTGATGGATCCGCTAGCGTAGCCTTCATGCGCTCGAGACGCTCTTGGCGCTCACGCATTTTAAATGGCATGTCGCTATTAACCGAATCTTCGATCCGTGCCGCCATCAAAAGTATCATCGGAACCATACCGCGCTTAACTTGCTCCACAGAACCAAGTTGACGATTAAGAGCTTCAATATCTCCAGCCTGACCACGCAAATAAATATCCTGCTGATCAACGAACAGCTTCATATTATCGATTTGCTGTAAGACCGCACGGTAATCCCGAGCCGCAGTTTCCGCATCATCATCCGATGTTTCAATCCGCTGTTGAGCAGCAGCACTGGCTGCAGTTGAGCTTGAGGCCACCCGTAAGGCTTGCTCCAGTTGCGCTTGCGCAGGTACGGCGACAGCCATTACACACGCTCCAGCCAACAGGACATTCCTGATTTTTGAAATTTTCGACATGTCTTCCTTCCGATCTAGTTTCAATAATGTTCGCCGCACAGACCACCTGCGTTGCGTTTTTTTGACGGCCCGTCATCCTCTACATTAGGAGCCACCAACGAGCCTTAAGGCTCAAAAATTACCCAATTTAGGGGTTAATAAACAGAGGCACCTTAACAACATTTGGCGCAGCCTCTCCGCTTGCTATTTTTACAGCGCGGCGAATGTCRGCGATATTTCTCTTYGGCAAAGYYACCCACTCCYTTGCATCCAAATCATAGCGCATAGCTTGTGAGCTATCGGCCTGCAAATAGACATAAGCCAATCGCCCGTAACGCAAATACGACCCGTCAAAGATTTCCTCGCGCAAGCCCGTTTTCTTGTTTATTGCAATTTCGCCGTCGTCATCTTTAACCCACCGATCATCACCGACGCGGATGGTTGGATTTATGGGATGGTTGCCTTTTTTGGCTTCCATGCTCTGACCGTAATTGACCTCTAGCTTATAGACATTGAGCGCCTTACGGTATTTATCCCCAACCGCAGCGGCCGGATCATTAATTGTGTTTTCTAATGACTGTAGCCTTGGTATGCGCCTGTCCATTTCGAACGGATAATCTGAATTAATTTGACCAGCAATCCCGGTAGTCATCTTACCAAGCATAGGATCTATATCGGCTTTCAAATCATCCAATCCGTCAATTTGTGAATTGAGCGAAGCAATTTCCACATCTTGTTGCGAAACGAATAATTGCTGCTGAGCCAAGCTTACTTTTTGCGCTGCTATGGCTTGAAGCAATTCACTATAAGCCACCTCATTTCTCGAAGATTGTGCAAATGCAGACGGAACCAGAATAACCACAGCCAGTCCTGTTGCCGCCAACGCCTTAACCTTTGCAGAAATAATCACCACACATAGCTCCCTTAATTTCGCGCACCACCCTTGAGAAGGTTGCACTGTTATTACTTAGGGTACGCTTACACGGCTCTTTTAGTTTAATCAATCATTAGGATGCAGTTAAACGCTTTTTTTTTGCGTTTTAGTGCAAATAATACCCTTGACTCACAAGATTTTTTCTTAGTCAAGTTTGTGATTCACCGGTTTTTCGCCTGTCAGGTTAGTAACGGATAAAACACTCACCGATACCAAGAATTTTACGCGATAATTGAAATATTTACAAAACTGACCAGGAAATGGTTGGGGCGGCTGGGTTCGAACCAACGATCACGGGATCAAAACCCGATGCCTTACCACTTGGCTACGCCCCAAAAGCGTAAAGCTCCTCAAAGCTTAGTAAGGGGCGCTTATTATCGTCTATGTTTACGAATTGCAATCGGTTTTTCACACAAAATTACAGCTTTCCCAACCAGCAGGTTTGCAAGCCGTAAATTATTGCTCCCAACGGGCTCACTGCAAATTTATTATCGTTTATCGAGAAATGTCTTGGCGTTACCCATATTAGCATGTAAGGGGGCATCTATAACATTTAACAATAAACAAGAGTATAGTTATGCGTCAGTTCTTTATCTCCTTCTTTGCCTCGGTCGTCGGTTTTTTTGTCGCCATGTTTTTGATGTTGATTCTCTTCATCATGATTATCGGCGCCGCAGTCGGGTCTGCCTCCAAAAGCGATAAAGTCACAGGGGATGCGATTGTGCTGAGTTTGGATTTGCGCGGCGGCATGTTGGACCATGCAGGCGGCGGTAGTATATTTGGCGGCACGCCCAACTCCGTAGTCACTACGGTGCGCGCCCTCGACCGCGCCAAAGATGACAAGAAGATCAAAGGCTTGTTTATTCGCGCCAATGGTTGGTCCATGGCACCGGCGCAAGCCGAAGAAATTCGTCTCGCCGTCAAAGACTTTCAATCCGGCGGTAAATTCGTAATCGCCCACGCCCAGGGTTTTGAGGGCACATCCCTCTCCGCCTATATGGCCGTCTCGGCTGCCGACGAAGTTTGGCTGCAAGACACAACCGGGTTTTCTCTTGCTGGCATGCGGGCAGAAATAGAATTCCTCGGCGGTGTGTTCGAAAAGCTCGACGCAAAGCCCGAATTTATCAAATTCGCAGAATACAAGAACGCGGCCAACACATACACCGAAAAAACCATGACCGAGCATCACCGCGAAAGCATGACCTCTTTGTTGCAATCCATCATGGACAGCAGCGTCAAAAATATCGCTGCGGACAGAAATATCACAGAGCAAGCTTTTCTCGACTTTCTTGATAATGCACCGCACAGCGCAGAGAAAGCCAAAGAGCTTGGCTATGTGGACAAGCTTGGACATTTCGTAGATGCCAAGGACTATGCCAAGAAGAAGGCGGGTAAAAACGCTAAATTCCAAAGTGTAGCCTCTTACGGCACCGGCACTAATACAGGCCCGATCATTGCTTTTATCGGCGGCCAAGGTGCAGTAGTTCAAGGTGGTTCCGAGGACGGTTCCAATCCGTTCTCTAATAAAGTCTCTATGGGCGGCGATACGGTTTCCGAAGCCCTGATCAAAGCATCCAAGAACGACAAGGTCAAAGCAATCGTCTTTAGGGTCAATTCGCCCGGTGGTTCCCCCACAGCTTCCGACCAAATTTGGGACGCGGTTATCAAAGCCAAAGCGGCCGGCAAACCGGTTGTAATCTCTATGGGTCAATACGCAGCGTCCGGCGGATATTATGTCGCCGCCCCTGCGGATAAGATCGTTGCTATGCCGACAACCGTAACAGGCTCCATCGGCGTGCTCGGCGGCAAGGTGGTGCTGCGCGATACTTTTGCCAAGATCGGATACAATATAGAATCCATTTCTATGGGCGGTGAATTTACGTCCGCCTACTCTGCTTTCGAACCTTGGTCTCAAGCCAACCGCCAAGCCATGTACGACGGCATGGAAGATATATATGTTGATTTTACCACCCGCGTTGCCGAAGGCCGCGGCCTCTCCATCGAACGGGTGCGCGAAATTGCGCGCGGCCGTGTCTGGACGGGTGAGCAAGCCAAGGAAATCGGCTTGGTCGACGAGATCGGCGGCTTTATGAAAGCCCTCGAAATCGCCAAAGAGCTGGCAGACATCGACGCAGACACCAAAGTRCAAATCCGCGTGTTCCCGCGCGAGAAGACCGACATGGAGAAACTGGAAGACATGTTCAACGTCACCGCAGAGGCAACAGCCAATTTGCAAGACTTACAAGTCTTGACAAATTCGCCTGAGTTCAAAGCCTTCATGCGCGCCAAAGCATTGACGGCAGAGCAGCAAGGCGTACAGATGAAAGCGCAATTGCCAGAATTTAAATAGTTCTGGTTCAAGTCAGACAAGTTTAAGGCGGGCTTCTCACTGAGGAGCCCGTTTTTATATGCCGCTTCGTCAATCACGTGTCTTCGCTTTTGAAGGCGCTAGATGGTTCATGGATGCACGAATTCCGGTTCTCAATTCTTGCTCAAATTCCTGCTCCCATAATCCGGCTAATTTTTCGGCCAAAGCCAACTCTTCCCCATGAGTATATTTTCCGTGGCTGTGTTTCGCTTCGCAGTCACACAGGGACGGTAAGGCGGCTACGGCTTTGTGCAAGCTACGAATGCGCGCCTCAAGCTTGTGAATGGTTTTAATTTGCCGCGACTTGTTTGCCAGTGGTATGTTTACCAGTTGAGATTTAGACATCGTCCACCCCCTCAACCGTACTATGCTCAGCGAGCCAACTTGCCCTTGCCCTTTCATACATCTCGCGGATTTCYTCAAARTCYTCTTGTGTGCATTCATATTCCCCCCTCTGACARCGGCAGGGTGTTTGACGTTTCTTGRTTTCCYGCRCTAGGGTGCGCTCAGCCTTAAGTATTTTGCGGCGMAGRTWAGYGATMYGWGCATYYARYTTKSYKTYTKSKSKRTKWMBBKDKSYWMTSNTNTNTACCTCCASCMSWWKKGKVSYYSYWCKMHMMGYTCAGGGCGNNCNNAGCATAAAATTTGTCAMACCCTTATGGATTGACTTTTTAGTTTTCAGTTTCGGTYMTGCCCKYAARWRMNNGGGACGTCCGTGTGGTCTTGCCCTTCACTGGAGTNACCAGATTAGAGCGCTTAGTTKKRTTTCGTGATGGGCCAGATAAACCTCATAAGAGGCCACACGGCAGCGCCTTTTSNACATAGGGGGCCCGTAGRTYAGTCGRGRAYNCAAGGACCTCRCCCGGAGCYGGCCGACCAYTYTGTGTTACCARARTATCTACACCRACAGACRCCGTCTCMWCTCCAGCCAACCAACGATCGTTTGCCTGTCCCAAAGARGAGAACATCACCACTATAACATAGGTGCGGGGAGCGTGGATACATTCGCGCGTTTTATGTGTAAACCTTTGAAAATGTTGGTGTTTATTGTGCGCCAATCATGGATGTATTTCGTAATGACACAAAACCTCTACACTGTTAGGGTTTGTTTTTCTTGGCGCTAATCCCTGCCAGTACCAATAGTCCAGCCAGTATCCCTAAATTTTTGATGAAATTTTGAAGTTCATGGGCGGATTCAGTTCCGCTAAAATTCCAAAAATCATGCATCAACCCATTGATGACGATGATATAGAGCACAAAGCCGAGCGAGACCAAGCGCACATAGCGGTTGGCAAACAACAATAAAGCGCCAATCACCTGCGCTATTCCGGCAATATACAAAAGCGGCAAAGCATAAGGGATATTATGGTGCTGCATCATTTCAACCTGACTAGCAGGCGCCAGTAATTTGGCGATGCCCGGCAAGAGGAAATATAAGGCGAGAAGGCTGCGGCCTGCTATGATGTAAATTTTTGATGCTTTGTCTTGCATGAACCTATCTCCGATGCCGTTTATGCTTGCGACCCTTGTGACCACTATTGCGGTGTGGGCGGCGTTTTGCCAAATGTTTGGGAAGGGTTCCCTTTTCTGGCTTGGTCAGAATTTCGAATATCAACCCGCCTTGTAAGGGCATGGCTTCTGTGAGTTTGACCTCTACGCGGCGGCCAAAATGATAGGTGCCGCCCGTATCCGCGCCGATTAGGGATTTGGATTTTTCGTCGAATACGAACCGCTCTGAGCCGATTGTGCGGGCTGGGACGAAACCGTCTGCACCGGTTTCGTCCAGCCCGATAAACAGCCCGGCGCGGGTAACGCCCGTAATGCGGCCCTTGAAAGTCGCGCCGATTTGGTCAGATAAATAGGCGGCGATATAGCGGTCTTTGGCATCGCGTTCGGCCGCCATAGCACTGCGCTCGGTGCTTGAAATATGCTCGGATATTTCCTTGAGCCGGGTTAGTTCTTCGGCGCTGGTGCCTCCGTCCCCCAAATCAAATGCTTTGACTAAAGCCCGGTGCACCACCAAATCGGCGTAGCGGCGGATGGGCGAGGTGAAGTGGGCGTAGTGGGTCAGGTTAAGTCCGAAATGGCCTTTGTTCTTGGGGGTATAAAAGGCTTTCATCTGGGTGCGCAGAACTGACATGGAGACGGTTTCTTCCAGGTCTTTCTCCCGTGCCTGTTCAATCGAACGGTTAAACCGCTTTGGCGTCGCACGTTGTCCCATAGCCCATTTCAGATCAATGGCGGGCAGGAAGTCGGACAGACCTTGCACCCTTTCCATTTCTGGCGGCTCATGCACGCGGTAAATCAACGGCTCCCCTGCCCGCTCCAAAGCCTGCGCCGCCGCCACATTGGCCTGGATCATAAATTCTTCGACCAGTTTATGGGCGTCGAAGCGTTCCTTGACTTCGATGCCGATGACCCGGCCTTTCGGGTCGAACTTAACCTTACGCTCCGGCATATTGATTTCCAGCGGTGCGCGGCGTGCACGTGCGGCGCGCAGAGTTTCATAGGCTTTGAAAATATCTGCCAATATGTCCGCAACAGGCTTGGCCACCT
>NVRS01000017.1 GCA_002732685.1 Robiginitomaculum sp. | reverse complement strand
CTTAGGTTCGCTGAACGGACCGCCCGCCAGTAACCCTGCCCCCGACCCTGATCCTATGGCAATTGAAAACTACGGACGGCGAGCTGACAACTATCGCCGTGCCCGGCGCATCGCTCAGGTTGTCTGCCTCGTTGACTAGGCTTGATGACTGGGCTTATTAATTGGGTAACCCAGCCCAAACAGTTAAAGGGTCAATCTTTCAATATCCTCACTTCGCGTTGCGGGAGGGGCATTTCTATGCCGTGCTTTTTCAAGGTGCGCCAGACTATGAAATTCAGGTCTGATGTGAATTTGTTTTCGCCGTCGTCTATGCCCTCGCACCAAAACTCGATAGCAAATTTGATGCCAAAATCACCAAATTCACGGAGCTCCAGGTCTGGTTTTTCAGGTTCTTGCAAGACGCTTGGATGTTTGGATACGGCCGGAATAAGGATGTCTTCCAGCATGTCTATATTGGTGTTATAGGCGACGGAAAAATACACTTCATAGCGTTGGCGAGGGTCTGAATGCGTCCAATTCTCATAGGCATCTTCGATGAATTTAACATTGGGCACCATGATGTCTTTGCCGTCTGTCGTCTCTATGGTTGCTGACCGCATATTAAGTGCCGCCACAAAACCTTCCCGGCCGTCCGGCAGCAAGACATAATCACCGACTTTTAAAGTTCGGTCGAGAAGCAGGATCATCCCCGAGATAAAGTTGGCCGCAATTTGCTGTAGACCAAAACCCAGACCGAGGCCGATAGCCCCACCGAGCACGACCAGTGCCCCTAAATTAATGCCGGCGATATTCATCAGCAACACGAACAAAATACCAAAGAGGATCATTTCAAAGATTTTTGAAAATACTTCGCGCGTGCCTGCGTCGATACTTTCTTGTTTTTGAATAACTTCTTTGCCTTTGGTATTAGAGATGCGACCAATCCAAAACAGGATAGAGCCAAAAATTAAAATATTGGCAACAGTCCAAGCAGGGATAGAAATATTGCCAAGCTCTAGTTTGGCCTCTTCTTGCATGAATATTTGAAACTCGTCGTACCAGCCAAATACTTTGAGAATGGCTGTTGGAATAGCAATCCAGATCACTATTTTTTGCACTAAGGGGTGTTTGATAAACCGCTTAATTATAGTGTAAAGCAAGAACACAACTGCGAGGCCTTGCGCAATTTTCACGAGCCAGTTTTGACCCAATACAGGAATAGTTTGCAGGGTCGGCGAGGCTATTGCGTACAACGTTATCAAAACTGCAGGAAAGATAAGATCCCGAAGCTGCCAAGCAATTTTCTTTAGACGTAGAGCTTTGCCTTGCTTGGGTTCCTTACGGAAAAAACCAACACGCTTGATCAGGGTTTTTGTTGTTAAACGTGCTAAATAATAGCCAAGGAAAACGGTGGCTACCATAGCTAAAAATGCCGGGCTGGTCAGCCAGTCAAATATCTGCTGGCCGATTTGAGCGGCTATTTCTTTTCCGCCCTCTAATACATTGGAGAAAGAGGAGCCGTCCGCTTCGGCAATAGGCGTTATGTCAATTTTATCAGGCAGTTCTTCGGGAACAGTTACAGGTGTTGAACCTTCGGTACCCGCATTCTCTGGAGCGGGCTGTGTCGGTGTTAAGTCTTGTGCCGCTTCTGGCTGAGTTTCTGCTACTGGTTTATCTTTAAGTTGCTGTTGAGCCATGATTTTCCCCACTTTGGCAAAATAGTTAATAGCAAGACTAGCTTTTGTAAACACTTTTGCGCTATGTGGTTTTCGAACAAGACCATGTGCAAGATAGCACAACAAACAATACAGGCAATACAAGCGGCATGAACCGAAATAAGGAAATAACGAAGTGAGTGAMMAKMAAATCNAANRAAAGTAGTTYTWGCYTATTCMGGCGGRTTGGACACATCAATAATCTTGAAATGGTTGCAGGAAGAAAAGGGTTRTGAGGTTGTTACCTTTACCGCTGACCTTGGCCAAGGCGAAGAGCTGGAACCTGTGCGGCGCAAAGCAGAAGCTTGCGGTGTCAAAGAGATTTTCATTGATGATTTACGCGAAGAGTTTGTCCGTGATTTTGTCTTTCCGATGTTTCGCGCCAATGCTCTGTATGAGGGTTTGTATCTGCTCGGAACATCTATTGCGCGGCCTTTAATATCCAAACGCCAAATTGAGATCGCCCACATGGTTGGTGCCGATGCAGTTTGCCACGGAGCCACAGGCAAAGGCAATGATCAGGTGCGGTTCGAGTTGGCCTATTATGCGCTAAACCCGGACATAAAAATAATTGCGCCTTGGCGGGAATGGGATCTTAACTCTCGTACGAAACTGATTGAATATGCTGAAAAACACGGCATTGAAATAGCCACTGACAAGCGCGGAGAAGCACCGTTTTCTGTTGATGCGAATTTGCTGCATACATCTTCAGAAGGTAAAGCCTTGGAAGATCCGAGCGTAGAAGCACCGGAATTTGTCTATCAACGAACGGTATCCCCAGAAGCTGCACCCGACAAATCTACCTATATCGAGGTTGGGTTTGAGCGCGGTGATGCGGTGAGCATTGACGGGGTAGGTATGAGCCCTGCAACCCTCCTGACTAAACTCAATGAGCTTGGTGGTGTCAACGGCATAGGTAGGCTCGATCTTTTAGAAAACAGATTTGTGGGCATGAAATCGCGCGGCATTTACGAAACGCCCGGGGGCACGATATTGCTAATGGCACATAGGGGTATCGAACAAATCACAATGGATAAGGGCGCCATGCACTTGAAAGACGAATTGATGCCAAAATATGCCGAGCTGATTTATAATGGGTATTGGTATTCCCCAGAACGCGAAATGCTACAGGCRGCCATCGACAAATCCCAAGAAATGGTCACAGGCATGGTRCGCCTCAAACTTTATAAGGGAAGTGTCAGTATTGTTGGCCGGACTTCACCTTATTCATTGTATTCTCAAGAACATGTAACCTTCGAAGAGGATGATGTTTACGATCAGGCAGATGCAGGTGGCTTCATCAAAATCAACGCACTTAGACTGCGCTTGTTGAAAGCACGTGATAAAAAAGCAGGGAAAAACGATTAAACTGCTGTCCTATATTAGATACAACTAATATACGAAAGTAAATGAGTTTAGGGACTTGATATGCAGGCACACCTGTCCTAGATAATGCTTGTCTCTTTTAAGAGATCATAAAGGCCGTCTGCTTCGCGCCCCGTTGCAGGCGGTTTTTCTATGTCAATTTTTATGTCACTGTGTATCCCACTACAAGCACACCCCGTGCCGACATTTTTATGGTTACTTTCCCCGACTTGAAGAGATATTTAACAAAACGTAGTTCTGTTGTCTTGACAGTTCAGGCCAAAAAAATGTACAAAATAGGCCAAGCTCAGGCCGCATGTTCTTAATCGCCTGTTCCAGACAACAGCCAGATAACAGATAGCAAGGCAATATGAATACAGTATCAGCAAGTTATTTGGGTTCGTATTTGGAAACGTGTGTCCAACATGGTGCGGATAGAGCGAGTTTACTTGCACTTATTCCGGGCGCGCACCGGGGTTTCGACGCACATAAAGATGAAATTTCGGGCAAGCGTTATTCTACAGATATAATCTTTAAAATTCTCGCGATAACTGAGGAAACCACAGGCAAGGCCGAGATAGGATTGCTGTGCGGTGAAAACCTTCGCCCTGTGTCGCTGAACGAAATAGGCACTGCACTTATGTGCTGTAAATCACTCCGGCAAGTTATTTTACTAAATCGCCGATACCAAGCTTTAACGCAGCAATTTGGGCGTACAAACTTAAAAATAGATAGCAAGGGCGCTAGGTTGTTGTGGGAACCTTATTATAGTGACCCTGAATATGGTCGAATGGTTACTGATGTTGTTATGGCTGGGCATGCAACATTTGGGCGTTGGCTTTCCTGGGTTCACAACCAAAAACCCATTGCTGTACACCTTAGACATAAGCGACCGCATTACGGTGATGCATATGCTAAAATGTTTGATTGCCCTGTGCTGTTTAACCAAGACGACAATGCCATGTTAATAGATATTGAGGCGCTGGATGTCCCCTTGCCACAGGCCAACGAAGTTTCACTCAATGAAATATGTAGACGCCTCGATATAGAACTTGCCAAGCTTGAACCTTTGCGTTTTTACCGTGAACAAGTGGCTGACCTGTTACAGACGGAAATGAAAAATGGACCGCTTAATTTACCGCTAACCGCTCGCCGTTTAGGTGTTAGTGAGCGTAGTTTGCGCCGCAGTCTTGCAGCGGAAAATACAAGTTTTAGGCAGATACTGGAACAAATACGGCGCCGTGCATGTGAAGAATTGTTATCGAAAGATGTGCCGCTACTTAGTATTGCCGGCAAGCTTGGCTATAGTCAGCAAAGTGCCTTTAACCGAGCATTTAAGCAATGGTTTGGCACAACACCCAAAGCTTATGTGCGGGTGCAAAAACCATAAGCGCGGAGTTTTGAGACGTTAGCGCCGTATTTGGGAGCAATACTTTCTTTATATAGGATCTTCTCTGGCTTTATGTAGAACCTTCTCTGGCTTTATGTAGAATCCTCTCTAGCCTTTTTTAAAAAATATATGTATTAGGGTGCAAATCTAAAAAGGAAATTCTATGCGCTCTCTTCTTATTGCCACAGCTACAGCCGCCCTACTTATTGGATGTTCTCCGGCTGGCCCAACAGACACATCCCAAACAGCAAGCGTAGAGCAAGCTCAAAACGTATCTGATCTTCAGGCTCGCTATGACCAAATTGCAACAGTTGATTTGACGGGAACTGATACCAGCTTCCTTAACGATGAGCAGCGCCAAGTGGTCAATTTATTAATTGAAGCGGCTGGCTATATGGACGAAATTTATTTGCGCCAAGTCTCGCGTGCCAATCCGCAAGTCCGTGCTGATATTGTGGCTTCTGACCATGCCGAAAAAGAGTTATTGCTCAAGATGTTTGATCGTCATTTTGGCCCTTGGGATACGCTKGACGAAGACCATCCGTTCTGGAGTGATGTATCCAAACCAAAAGGTGCCGGATTTTATCCAACGGATATCACCAAAGAAGAGTTCGCGGCGTGGAYMGAAGCGCATCCCGAAGATGCAGACGCTTTTAGCTCATGGTACACAATTATCTCGCGTAAAGATGGGGGGCTAGTTGCTGAACCCTATTCAAAAGTTTACGCAGAATATTTGAACCCGGCTGCAGYAAAATTACGCGAAGCGGCAGATATTACTTCAAACCCGTCTTTGAAAAAATTCTTAACCTTACGCGCAGAAGCATTTTTAGACGATGATTATTATGCCAGTGAAATGGCGTGGATGGACCTCAAAGATACSCCTATTGAAGTCGTGATTGGGCCGTACGAAGTGTATACGGATAARCTTTATAATACCAAAACGGCTTTCGAGGCGTTCATCACCATCAAAAACCCAGAGGAAAGCGCCGCTCTCGCCAAGTATAAAGACTGGTTGGTGGACATGGAGAAAAACCTGCCTGTCGAAGAAAGCTATAAAAACTTCAGTCGCGGCTTCGAAAGCCCGATTGCCGTGACCTACCAAATCCACGGCGGCGGTGATAATGTGCCGGGTGTGCAAACTATTGCTTTTAATCTGCCAAATGACGAATTGGTACGTGAAGCCAAGGGCGCTAAAAAAGTACTTCTGAATAATGTGTTGGGTGCAAAGTTTGATCTCATTTTAGAGCCAATGTCTGAACATGTTTTGGTGGCCGAACAATCTAAAATGCTCGTCAAAAAATACATGTCGTTTGAGACCTTATTCCACGARCTTGCCCATTCMCTTGGGCCGGGTAAAATTGTGGTMGACGGTAGACAAACAGAAGTCCGCGCAGAACTGCAAGAGCTATATTCGACTATCGAAGAAGGCAAAGCCGATGTAATGGGCGCTTATAATATTTTGTATATGATGGAGCGCGGTGAGCTTCCGGTGTCCGAAAAGAAAGCATTTTTAGCGACCTATTTCACCGGACTTTTTCGGGCAACACGTTGGGGTACGGATGAAGCCCACGGCGGCGGTGCTGCATACCAATACAGTTATTTTAAAGAAGTTGGTGCGGTAAGTTGGGACGAAACTGAGGATCGCTTCCGYGTTGATTTTGATAAATTAGAGCAAGCTATATCTGATCTTACGGGCATTGTTGTTGTACTCGAAGGCAATGGTAATTACACTGATGCCAAAGCATTTTTGGATAAGTATAGAAACTTGGATGCAAATGCGAAAAAAGTTATAGCGGCAACCAGTCATCTGCCAACCGATATAGCGCCGATTTACCCGGACAAGATTTAAGTTTATTTTTGCGCCATGGCCCATTTGGCCCATATGAYGAAAATCTTTGGACCTTCGAYYAGATAACGCTTCCACATGCGTTTTGGCTCAGAGAGTAAGCGGTACAACCATTCAAGACGGGTCTTCTGCATCCATGCAGGGGCCCGTTTTATTTTGCCCGCCAGAAAATCCAAAGATGCACCGACGCACAGACCTAAGCCTTTGGTGTTTTTAATCTCAAACGCGGCCTTGGCGACCATTTCTTGCTGSGGGGAGCCAACACAAATAAAGGTAAARCGCGCCGGATKRTCAGCRATAAACTTTGCCGCTGCTGCAACGGCTTTGGAATTTTTACGCAGTTCCATGGGTGGTTGGTGGTGTTGCATACGGGTTAGACCGTAGCGCGCTATCACTTTGGCAATGACTGCATCATCACTGCCAATCACATTCACGGGCTCATCTGGGTCAATCACTTCTGCAAACAAAGCAGCSGTTAAATCGGATCCGGGAACTACGGGTAAGGTTGGCCCGGATATTTTAGCCAATAATTGCAAAATACGGCTATCACAGACGCTCAACCACGCGGCTTCATAGAGAGGTTTGAAAACATCAGGTTCTTGGTTCAGCCGCACAACATGATCGACATTGGGCGTCACAATAAAACGAAATTTGTCAGTTGTGGCAATCTCCGCGCAGCGTTTTAAGGTTGCCGCCGCATCAAGGTCGTCAAACCGCACACCACAAAAAAAGCGCGCTTCGCTTTGCATGCCAGCTTGTTGGCTTTGCTTAGCGGAATGTAACACCTGTGGTGTCATGAGATGCTCCTAATTCAGAAGCGGTCATAGCGCAATTGCATAAAGATACCGTTTACAAGCGAGCTTAATCGCGTAGCAGCTCATTGACCCCGGTTTTTGCCCGTGTTTTTTCATCTACAGTTTTGACAATAACCGCACAGGCCAAGCTTGGCCCGCCGTTTTTATCAGGCAAAGCACCCGGCACGACCACGCTATAGGGCGGGATTTCGCCGTATGTTATTGCGCCGGATTTCCGGTCAACAATTTTTGTGGACTGAGAAATAAATACACCCATTGCCAGCACAGATCCTTCGCGGACAATCATACCTTCGACCACTTCGGAACGCGCACCAATAAAGCAATTATCCTCGATAATGGTCGGGTTCGCTTGTAGGGGTTCAAGCACGCCGCCAATACCCGCACCTGCAGAAATATGACAATGTTCACCAACCTGAGCACATGACCCGATGGACGCCCAAGTGTCCACCATAGTACCTGCGCCGACCCGTGCACCGATATTCACGAAGCTCGGCATCAGTACAACACCCGGTGCAATATAGGCACCGCGCCTAACAATCGCGCCCGGCACGGCACGCAGTTCGGCTTTTTCAAAATCACTATTTGTCCAGCCTTCAAATTTTGGTGCAACTTTATCCCACCACATTGCGCCGCCGTGACCGCCAGAGATGGGTTGCATAGGGTTTAGGCGAAACCCCAAAAGCACAGCCTTTTTAAGCCATTGATTGACCTGCCATTCACCGCTGTTTGTAGGGGCTGCAACGCGAAAACTACCATCATCAAGGCCAGCTAATGCCGCATCCACAGCCTCTCGAATAGCGCCTTTTGTCTTTACCGACAAGGTACCTCGATCATCCCAAGCTTTGTTTATGATGCTTTCAAGTTCTTGTACCATGCTGTTCTAATCCTATGCGCCGTTGTCTATAGTCGCTTGCTTATATCAAACTGACCATAAGACAAACCCCGTTATGGATTTTTACAAAAGACAAAGCYTTAACATCTGGATGTAAGGTGGCTGGTAGAATGAGAAACTAATTTACAGGTTTGTTGGTTCCGTAATAATAAATTCGGCCAGATTTGGTCGTGATTGTGCGCCGCGATGTCGGGCTTTTATAAGTCGCACCAGTGCTATTGGTAGTTGATGTTGAACGGGAAGTATAACTATTTGCTGCAAAAGAATTAGCCGCAGAAGAGCTGGTCGCAGAAGAGCTAGAGAGAGCCGAGCTATTGAAACCACTAGACCGCCTTAGGGTTTCCGGCGCACATACGGCGCGCCGCCATTCATAACGTTCTGATTTTACTAGTGTTCGTTTGTCAATGTTGCCGTATTTTGCGGGCATTTTGACCATATGTTGGCTGCCTTGGCCGACGATTTTTTCAACGGTTATACTTTTATACTCGGCTTTTACAGGTATTTCGCGAACCCCGCCGGGGTCAACAACAACTTGCTTGCTTATTGTCGTGTATTTTGCCGGTACGGGTGTGTGTTTAACTTCGCCGGGCGAAGTCATCACTTTGCGGTTAAAGCTTACACTTTCTCCAGGYTCYTCGACYARGCACCAAATTTCACAGGTCGGCCCGCAATGGGTTGCTGGAAATTGGTTTTTAAATTGCGATGTGCCGTTTACCGTACTGCGCCCGCGCAATCGATCGTCCGCCGTGCTGTGTACGATATAGCCCTGCGCGCGCAACCGTCCGGGATTACCCCGTTTCCAGATCAAGCGGGATGCCGTTGTCTGAATGGTTTCAATCACCCTGCGAAATTCCGGTTCGGTGACGGATAGCTTRYTATAMGCTGGCCTGATCATAACCTGCTCGGATAYGGTTTCATAAACTGGTTGGCGGACTTCGTAGCGGAYRCTAGCTTCTTTGGTTAAAACCTGTTCTTGATGGCTGGTCACTTGTGGTTGGCTGACTGCTAGCCGGGAATAACTTTCTTCGACCAAAACGCTCTGTGTTGTTGTGGAATATTGTGCTGGTATGCGAACACGTGCATAGCATTCACCGGCAATGGCACCCGAAGGCACTAAATCTGGCTCCCATATGGCTATTCCAGATTTACCGTTACTCGCTTGTCCGGCCCATGAGGTGGATGCAATGCCTGCACCGAGTAATAGTATACKGATCAAGGTTGTTGGTCTTGAAAGCAAGATCATTGCCCACTCCTTAGTTTGCAACCCCGATTTGGCGTTAACCATAACGATAAGTTGTGGGTGAGGTCAAACAAATAGCGCAGGTTGTAATAGCAAAATAGCCGAAAGTACGGCTATATTCGCTCGTAAAGAGAATGTATTTTCTCTGTTTCACCGGAAATATAGGGCTCTAGGTAATTTTTTGGACAAACCGCGTTAGTATCATCCAACCCACTACAGCCAAAACCGCACCGCTAGCATTGGCCACGCCGTCCATTATATCCGCAGACCTGCCCGTGCTCAACAAGCCTTGTGCAATTTCAATACTTGCGCCAAATGCACAAAGGCCGCACCAAACAATGAAAGGTYTTACATGTGAAAAGGCGGGGAGCGTTACGGCACCTAAGGCCAAATAAGCCGACATATGTGCAAGTTTATCGATGTTGGAAATGGCAAGAGTGGGAAGGGCAGGCGTCAAGGACTTTACGACAATGATGACAGCAAGTAAGACGGTAAGCCCCAAAAACACCCGCCGTAAATTTGCATTAAATTCAACATAGAACATTGACATTTTCCCCTGTAGTTGTTTCCTGCAGTTTCATTCTTTAATTCTGGATGATCGCGCATCCTATTGTCCATAGCATTTCAAACATAAACATGTCATATTTATGACCATAATATATTGCAAAAGGAATAAAGCATGCACCTTCTAGATCCTAAACAAATAGCGGAAGATCTGCCGGGTTGGAGCGGCGGCGATGATTTTATCACCAAGGTTTTCCAGTTCAAAGATTTCGCAAGCGCCTTTGGTTTCATGAGCGAAATCGCTATCGTCGCAGAAGCTATGAACCATCATCCCCAATGGTATAATGTYTACAACCGGGTTGATGTGACGTTGACGACCCACGATGCAGGTGGRYTGACCGAAAAAGATGTGGYTTTGGCTAAACGGATGGAACAGGCCGTGGGTTAAGGCGGCGCGTGAACGATATCGTCACTAGATTTGCGCCTTCCCCGAGCGGGTATTTACATCTCGGTCATGCTGCCAGCGCTGCCAATGCATTTGGATATGCACGCGAACATGACGGTATTTGTTTGTTACGCATAGAAGATATCGACACCACAAGGTGCAAGCCTGAATTTGAACGAGCCATATATGAAGATCTGGCTTGGCTCGGTTTTAAGTGGCCCAGCCCCGTACGCCGCCAAACCGACCATCTTGCTGATTATGATGGGGTATTGTATAAATTGCGCGATATCGGGTTGGTTTACCGGTGCTTTAAAACACGTAAAGAGATTTTGAGCGACATTGCCCGTGCGCCTCATTATTCGGGAGAACCCTATACGGAGCCGCACGAACCCATGGACACAGGCTTGGAACAAGAACTCATTGCCGAGGGTAAACCCTATGCTTGGCGGCTGTCTCTATACCGCGCCCAAGAACATCTGGGCCGCCAATATAACCGGTTAGCATTTACGGATAACGGGGAGAAAATCCGCGCCGTCCCTGCCGTGTTGGGTGATGTGGTTTTGGCGCGCAAAGATGTGGGTACAAGCTATCATATTGCCTGTTGCCACGATGATGCCTTGCAAGGGGTGACGGATATTGTGCGCGGCGTTGATTTGCTCGAAAGCACGCATATCCACCGTCTGTTACAAGAACTGATGGGCTGGCCCGTACCCCGTTATCATCATCATGCATTGCTGACGGACGCGGCGGGTAAACGCTATGCCAAGCGGGATAAATCGCTGACACTACGTGCSWTGCGACAATCCGGAGCAACGCCTGAAAATATTCTGGCACAGGCACAAGAGTTAGGATAAGACGCACCATGGCCGTAGCACTGACATTCGTAGAAGATATCTGGTATTTCGCCGGGCTCAAGTCTGAGTTAGGGCGCGGGCAGATGGTGCACAAAACTATTGCGGGCCAGCCCATTGTTATTGGTCGTGGACAGGACGGGAAAATATTTGCTCTGCGCGATATATGTCCGCACCGCGCCGCGCCCTTATCCGCAGGGAAAATTCTGGACGACGGTACGGTTGAGTGCCCCTATCACGGCTGGCGATTTGGCCAAGATGATGGTCAATGCAGCCATATTCCGGCCATTTGTTCAGGGCAAAAAGACCCGGCGGACGGTATTAAAGTCCGCGCTTTTCCGGTACGTGAAGACGGGCAATTGATCTGGGTTTATATTGCCAAAGACGCCAAATTTAAAGGAGAGCCAGATTTCGAGCCGCCGCACTTTGATATGGCGGACAAAAAACAGGTATTTGTACAGCGCCTGACATTAAATTGTCATGTTGACCATGCGGTTATTGGCTTGATGGATCCGGCACATGTGTCGTTCTTGCACCGCCAATGGTGGTGGCGTAGTGGGGCATCTATGCACGAAAAAGCAAAGAAGTTCGAGCCGCGAGAACGGGGCTTTGCTATGGCAGCCCACACGCCGTCGTCTAACTCGTTTGGTTATAAAATTCTTGGCGGCAAACCGATAACGGAGATCGCATTTCGCCTACCCGGTGTCCGCACCGAAGAAATTACCGTTGGCAATAAAGGTATATTRTCCTTCACCGCCGTTGTGCCTGTYGACGCAAACAACACAGAGATTACATCAGTGTTTTTCTCGGATATGACGATTGTGAAAATTCTAAAACCGATACTCAAAGTCGGTGCAAACATCTTCCTCAATCAAGACGGCGACATTATCAAACTGCAAGCAGAATGCCTGAAACACGATCCGCGCCTGATGTTGATTGACGACGCTGACCGCCAAGCAAAATGGTACTACGCCATAAAAAAAGAATGGGCAAAATCAAGAGCCGAGGGCAGGGCGTTCGTTAATCCGGTGAAGGCAACAACGCTCAGGTGGCGGTCATAAAAGGATGAGCCGCAAAGAGACCAGCATTTTTGGATTAGAAACTATTACGCACTATATAGGGTTTTGCGAAAAGGCAGTGCAACAATTAGAAAATGATCAGGCAAGTTTGTTGTTTGGGTTCTCTGCAATTTTGGCTTTGAACCATATTCCCGATTGGCTTCAATATAAACTAACCATAGAGCAACGGAAAGTTTTAGGTGTTAGCTCAGTCAATGAAGCAAAAGTGAAGGAACATTTTGAGAATAAAAATTGTGACGTGAAATTAGTTCGATCAATTGCAAATGGCTTCAAACATCTAAGACTGTCCACGGACACTCAAAAAATTGAAGGTTATGGCGCGGGACCTTATGGTGTCGGCCCTAATGGCGTGCCTTATCTGTTGATTGATCGAGGTGATAATTTTAAGGGTCAGGACAGGTGGGCAACTGGATTGACCCTCTGTCAACACGTACTAACTTTTTGGACTAAAGAACTAGAGTCTATTCTTTGAAATAGAAACTTAAAACATACCTACTGGTTCAAGAAACTCCGTAGCTTCCGGCTTCGACTTGGATGCTTCAATTTACGCAGTGCTTTTGCTTCGATCTGTCTGATCCGCTCTCTTGTCACGCTGAACTGTTGACCGACTTCTTCTAGGGTGTGGTCAGTGTTCATACCGATACCGAAACGCATACGCAGGACACGTTCTTCGCGCGGGGTAAGGCTGGCAAGCACGCGGGTCGTGGTTTCGCGCAAATTAGACTGGATAGCGGCGTCGATAGGCAGGATGGCTGAGCTATCCTCAATAAAATCACCAAGTTGGCTATCTTCTTCGTCGCCAATAGGCGTTTCCAGAGAAATAGGTTCTTTGGCTATCTTCATGACCTTGCGAACTTTGTCCAAAGGCATAGCCAGTTTCTTGGCCAGTTCTTCCGGTGTTGGCTCGCGGCCAATTTCGTGCAAAATTTGACGGCTAGTGCGGACGATCTTGTTGATGGTTTCGATCATATGCACAGGAATACGGATAGTGCGGGCTTGATCCGCAATGGAGCGGGTAATGGCCTGACGGATCCACCATGTCGCATAGGTGGAGAACTTATAACCACGGCGATATTCAAATTTATCCACGGCTTTCATCAGGCCGATATTGCCTTCTTGGATAAGGTCGAGGAATTGCAGGCCGCGATTGGTATATTTTTTGGCAATAGAAATCACCAAGCGCAGATTGGCTTCGACCATTTCTTTTTTGGCCTGGGCGGCTTCGCGCTCGCCTTTTTGCACGGTCTGAACAATGCGGCGAAATTCGTCAACCGGTACGCCAGTTTCCTGAGCTTGCTCGGCGATTTCGGTACGGAGTTTTTCGATCGTGCGATTTTCCCGACCAATAAACCGGTCCCAAGCATCGGAACGCCCTTTTAGGTCCTCAACCCAGTCAGGGTTCAGCTCATTGCCGAGATAACAAGCGAGAAAGTCTTGGCGCGGTACGCCATTACCGTCAGCGAGGCGCATCAATTTACCCTCAAGCCCAATCAGGCGTTTGTTGATAGCATAGAGCTGTCCGACAAGCGATTCAATCCGGGCATTGTTAAGTTGTAATGATTTCAGTTCTTTGATGATCAGTTTTTGTAGATCGTCAAATTCTTCCTGCTGTGGTTTACGCAGAGCCTTGCCCTTAAGGCGGGCGCGGATTTGCATATCTTGCAAGTTTTGGAAGCGGGCAAAATCGTGGCCAATAGCATTGAGAATTTCAAAAATACCCTCGCGCAGTTCGGCTTCCATGGCGGCCATGGACAAATTGATTTTTTCGTCTTCGTCTTCTTCTTCGTCGTCGTCTAGGGTTTTTTCGCCCTCGGCGTGGGTGGCGAGTACAAGCACGGGGCCGTGCTTTGGCTTTTCAATTTTCTCGCCYTTTTCRGGCTCGATTTCACCRCGTTCRATTTTTTCGCGCCGGACGGCCGCATCTGAACGGTCTTCTTGGACATTGCCAATAGACAGGTTGTAGGTGCTGTCTAGGTCAATAATATCGCGCAGGAGAATGCGTTCTTCTTCCAGCTCTTCGCGCCAAACCATGATGGCTTCGAAGGTCAGCGCACTTTCGCACAAGCCTTTGATCATGGTGTCGCGGCCAGCTTCGATGCGTTTTGCAATGGCGATCTCGCCTTCGCGGGACAGAAGCTCAACCGTACCCATTTCGCGCAGATACATCCGCACAGGATCGTCTGTTCTATCGTGGGCTGGCTTGGAATTACCACCTTTAACAACGCGGCTGTCAGCTTTGGTAAGGGTGTTGGCGGACGTGTCGCCTTGGTCTTTATCGTCGACCACGGAAATTCCCAGCTCGGAAAGTTCGGATAAAGTAACTTCGATTTGRTCCGGTGTGACCTCGTCACTATTCAAATGTTTATTAAGTTCAGATGTGGCCAGTAAACCGCTTTTCTTGGCCACAGCAATCATGCGCTTCACTTCAACATCGTTCATGTCGAGCATGGTGGTTTTTTCTTTTGGTGCTGCTTCAACTGTGTCCACAGCAGTTTCTTCAACAACGGCTTTTTTTGTTGTTTTCTTGGCTGCCGCTTTTTTGGCAGTTGGTTTTTTAGTGGCTGCTTTAGCCATAAATCTTCTCCATTACGCGGCACTGGACAAGAGCCTTAATCAAGGCCTTTCCAACGCCAAAATAACCCCGCCCCGCCGAAAACTTTTCAGTTTTGTTGGCAGGTGGAGCCGTTTCTTCTCGTGCTCACATAAAATGCAAGCTAATCTCTTCGCACATATATAAGACCTTTTGGGTCTAAGACCTTTTGGGCCCCGTTGCGCGTGACAAACGCTGTAATGCGTCCGTCTTGTCGGAACGAATGGTATCGACCAATCGTCCGCGTGTCTCGTCTCTGGCTGCATGGACGTTCTCTTGTCCAATCAATTTTTGTGCCTCGGCCAACCAAATTGTCTGACGTTTGGCGATATCAGCATCAACGCCGCCCATGGCCGCTATGGCTAGATTGCGTTCGCGTATGAAAGGTTTGATAGCTGCAGCCAGCCCTTCATTCTCTATATGGGCAAGCAAGGCGCGTTTATCAACCGCTATTGTGTCTTGCCAATAGCTTAAAAGTGCATTTTGCATGCTTTCGCAGGCACTAGATGTGAATTTTAGGCCAAATAATGTCTGATCAATAGATTGCAGTAATTCCGGCCACTCCAACACTGCTCCGATTAAGTGGCGCTCGCGCACTTGATATCGCGCCGCTGGTTGCATTTTACGCTGATGAGATTTGCTCGCTTTCTGCTTGCCGCTCCATGATTGTTTGCCTTGCCCGGGCACCCATTTCGGCCGTCCGAACTCTTTGTCAAACCGACCCAGCAATGCCGTTTTGTATTGGTCGCGCACACCTTCGTCGCTGATTTCGCGCAGGGCCTCAAAAATCCGGTTTTTGAGACCGGCCTTGGCTTCGGGGCTATCCAGAACTTCGCGCTCGACCTCACGGCGCCATAGCATGTCAACMAGCGGTATGGATTTTTCTAATATCCGCCCCATAGCTGCGGGGCCTTTACCCCGAATAAGATCGTCCGGGTCTTGYCCCTCCGGCATCAGGGCAAAGCGCAAAGTCTGWCCTGGTCGYAGCAATGGCAAGGCTCGTTCGACTGAACGAAACGCGGCRCGAAGCCCCGCTTTGTCGCCGTCAAAACACAGTGTTGGTTCTGGCCCAGCCCGCCACAAAAGCCCTAATTGATCTTCGGTTAABGCCGTGCCGAGCGGCGCGCABGCATGCTCAAATCCGGCCCGTACAAGTGCGATAACATCCATATAACCTTCTGCCACAATCAGGCCGCGCGCGCCATTGTTCGGAGTGTGCAAAGCTTTGCGGGCTTCGGGGTAGCGGTAAAGAATACTGCCTTTGTGAAAAATATTTGTTTCCGGCGAGTTTAAGTACTTGGCTATTTTTTTATTTGGGGTATCTGCCGCCATAGCACGCCCGCCAAAAGCAATAAGCCGCCCGCGTGCATCTGTGATCGGAAACATAATGCGGTTACGAAATCTGTCCCACGGCTTTTTATTTTCGCGGTTGTCATCAGGGCGAATGATCATGCCAGCCTCAACAAGCCTGTCCATAGACGCGCCTTGYTGGGTCATTTCGTCGACCAGYGCATTGAAGCTATCGGGCGCAAAACCAATACCAAAACGTTTGCAGTCCTCACCAGTAAGGCCGCGGCCTTTTAGATAAGTACGCGCTTCTTTGCCCATTTCGCGGCGGAGGGATTTTTCGAAAAACTCTTTTGATCGCTCAATCCAGCTAATGGTTTTTTTGTTGGATGCAGCGCGGGCCTCGGCTTGCGGGTCGGCGGCAGGTAGTTCCATGCCCGCCTGAATGGCAAGTCGTTCAACGGCTTCGGGGAAACTTAACCCCTCGACTTCCATCAGAAACGAAATGATATCGCCGTGTTTGCCAGAGGAAAAACAATGGTAAAACCCCTTCTCGTCATTAACAAAAAACGACGGCGTTTTCTCGTTGGTAAAAGGCGACAGTCCGGCAAATTCGCGGCCTTGACGCTTTAATTTGACATGCTTGCCCACCACATCCGAAGGCCGGACACGCGCTTTTAATTCCTCAATAAAATGTTCGCCAAACTGCATGCTCACAATGTAGGATGGATGGATGTGAATTGCCAGAAAGATATTCAAGAGGGATATTCAAGAGGGATGTTTAAAGCCCTGAAAAGAAGCCGCATTAGTAATAATGCATCTAAGCCCTTAGCACAAAAAAGCTTACTTACTGCCGCGAAAGTCGATGATTTCGCCGTGGGTTTGGTAATCTGGCGATAAGAGCGGGACTATGCGGCGGGCAATATCAACCGGTTTTGGCAATGTATCCGGGTCTTCGCCGGGCATGGCTTTGGCGCGCATTTTTGTGCTGACCGGGCCGGGATTGACCAAATTAATCCGCAGATTTGATTTTTCGGTCTCGGCTGCCCAGCACTGCACCACGGCATCCAAGGCAGATTTACTGGCAGCATATGCACCCCAAAATGCATTGCGCGATTGAGCGCCGCGAGAGCTAACAAACACGGCGCGACCAGACGGCGATGCCATCAAGAGCGGCTCAAAAGATCGTATCAACCGGAAATTCGCCGTGACATTAACCGCCATAGTTTCATCAAATATTTTGGGTGAAATGTGGGGTACGGGCGCGAGTTCACCGAGCACACCAGCATTAGCCAGTAGGCCGTCGAGCCTGCCCCATCGTTCATATACGGCGGCACCCAATTGATCGATACCGTCCAGCATTTTGAAATCCATAGGCACAACGGTACACTCGCCGATCCCGTCTTCTTTTTTGGCCAAAGTACGAATGGCATCATCCAAATCTTCCAACCCACCTTGGGTGCGGGCAGTCGCAATAATGTGGGAGCCGGCTTTGGCCAATTCAATGGCACTGGCATAACCAATGCCGCGCGATGCGCCCGTAAYCAATGTCACCCGCCCTGCCAAAGGGCGACTTGCCTGTAATGATTTATCTGCCACGATTTATGCTACATCTACGAGAAATGAAAGTTGCGGGTTTTCGCCAGAGTTTTTACGCTCATTGTCCACCAAAGAAGTCGGGTAATCCCCGGTAAAGCAGTGGTCAGAAAATTGCGGATACTCGTCATTGCGCGATAGACCCCCCAAAGCCTCATAAAGACCTTCAATAGAGAGAAAGCCGAGACTGTCTGCGCCGAGTAAATCGCGCATGCCTTCGAGGTCGTAATTGGCGGCCAATAATTTATCTGTGCTCGGCATGTCGACACCGTAGAAATCCGGATGCTTGATTTCGGGTGAGGCCGAACGGAAGTGAACTTCGGAGGCGCCTGCGTCTCTAATCATGCGCACGATTTTGGTCGAAGTGGTGCCGCGCACAATACTGTCATCGACAAGCAGCACTTTTTTGCCTTCAATTAAACTGCGGTTGGCAGAATGTTTAAGACGTACGCCAATGTCGCGGATAGCCTGGGTTGGCTGGATGAAGGTGCGGCCAACATAATGGTTACGGATAATGCCGAGTTCAAACGGAATATTACTTGCCTGAGCAAAGCCGAGTGCAGCAGGAACACCGCTGTCTGGAACCGGAATGATAAGATCCACATCTGCCGGGCATTCTTTGGCAAGGCGTTCACCCATGCGTTTGCGGACTTCGTATACACTTTGGCCGCCGACAATGCTGTCAGGTCTGGCAAAATAAACGAATTCAAACACACAAGGACGTTTAGGAATTTTTGGAAAGGCGCGGATAAATTCGATGCCGTCTTTGGTGATAACAACAACTTCACCCGGTTCTAGTTCACGGACTAATTCCGCATCAATAATATCAAGTGCGCAGGTTTCGGATGCAAGAATATAAGCACCACCCTTCTTGCCGATGACAAGTGGCCGTATGCCCAAACGGTCTCTTGCCCCGATTAGTTTTTTGTTGGTTACACCCACAAAAGCAAAGCCGCCGTCTATTTGACGAAGCGCATCAATAAAGCGGTCAATAAAAGCCGTGCGCCGTGAGCGGGACACAAGATGCAAGACCACTTCTGTATCGCTGGTAGATTGGAAAATAGCGCCGTCGTGAACCAGCTGCTCGCGTAATAAATAAGCATTGGTCAAATGGCCATTATGAGCGATGGCAAGGCCGCCGCTGGCCATTTCTGCGAACAATGGTTGGGTGTTGCGCAGCAGGGTTCTGCCGGCTGTAGAATAACGGTTATGGCCAATAGCAACATGACCGGGTAGGCGTTGGCGTAAATCTTTGCCAGTGAAATTTTCACCGACTAAACCAAGGTGTCGTTCCGAGTGGAACTTGCCGTCAAAACTGGCAATTCCGCAAGCTTCTTGCCCGCGGTGTTGCAAGGCATGTAAGCCGAGGGCTGTTAGGGCGGCGGCATCTTCTGCACCGTAAACTCCAAAAACTCCGCATTCTTCGCGAATTTTTGGCATCATGCTCAAATCTTTGGGCACTATATGAGTAGACATTTAAGTTAACTTTCTACGGTTTTATATTTTAATATTACTGTTCTTCTTGTGGGACGTCGGGACGTGGATCTGATTTCCCCCCCTTAGCCTTTATATCTCCGGCAATTTCTTTGGCTCTGAGAAAGGGTATGTTGACCAATGCATCCGAAGTTTTGCGTAAAATCGGGTAGGTTTTAGCCTGYCCGATCCAGTCAGCAGGCTCCCCGTCTTTGGCTAAATTTGACACCACAAGCACTAATAAAGAGGCTAAAACGGTTCCGCGCACGATGCCAAAACCTAAGCCAAACACCCGGTCTGCGATAGGTGGTTTTCGGCCACGGATGGCTGTGGCCCAACCGCGCATCAAAAAGCTGGATGCAATATAGAGAACCCCGAAAACACCGAGCAGAAGGACACCGTCCGCCAGCCGTGCCGGTTTAATGAAGCTCTGCACATTGATCTGGTAACGACCAAATAGAAACAATGCGCCAATTATCCCGATCGTCAAAGCAATGATGGAGATAACTTCACGGGAAATCCCGCGAACAAAGGCCAATATTCCTGAAATGCCAAGAATGATTATGACAACGGTGTCAAAGCTTCCAAATGTAGTGCCAGCAAATTCCATGTCTTATCCCCTRAATAAGTAATTATGGGGACAGAATAGAATTGTCACCCGTGAAGAATCTATAGGGCTTCTACACGAGTAATCAAGTCTGGCAAAGTATTGATTTCAAAAATCGGCAATCGGTCGGGTTGATTTGCAATTTCTTCTGTTTTATTTGCAGGCGCAATCGCGCGTTTAAACCCAAGTTTAGCGGCTTCCTTGAGCCGTGCATCACTGCGCGATGCTTGCCGTACATCACCGGATAGGCTGATTTCGCCGAAAACAACACAATCGGCGGGTAGCGGCTTGTCGAATATGGACGATGCCAGGGCTGCCGCTACGGCTAAATCTGCTGCGGGTTCCGAGATTTTTAGGCCGCCCGCTACATTTAGATACACATCTTTACCACCAAAACTGATCCCGCAGCGGGCTTCCAGTACGGCGAGAACCATAGCGAGACGCCCGCTGTCCCAGCCAACGACGGCGCGGCGCGGCGTGCCAAATGCAGCGGGTGCGACCAAGGCCTGAATTTCCGTCAGTACCGGGCGCGTGCCCTCAAGCCCGGCAAAGACGGCAGCGCCTGATGCTGCTTCGCCGCGACCGTCAAGGAATAGAGCCGAGGGGTTGGCAACTTCTCTAAGGCCCTGTCCGCCCATTTCAAACACACCGATTTCGTCGGTGGGTCCAAAACGGTTTTTATGGGCGCGTAAAATACGAAATTGATTGGCGCGGTCGCCTTCGAAATACAAAACGGCATCGACCATATGTTCAACAACACGCGGCCCGGCGATTTGCCCGTCCTTAGTCACATGGCCAACAAGGAGCATAACGGCTCCGCGTTTTTTGGCATAACGGGTCAGCTCTTGGGCGCAAGCACGTACTTGCGCCACTGTGCCTGGCGCGGCGCTTAATTGGTCCGTCCACATAGTTTGGATGGAATCGATTATAATTACATCTGGTTTTTCCACCATTAACCCGTCTAAAATAGGGCCGAGCGATGTTTCTGCCGCCAGATAGACGGGGGCATCTGAAAGCCCGAGCCGTTTAGCGCGGCGCTTGACCTGAGCCGTAGACTCTTCGCCTGAAATATAGGCGGTTTTACATTTAGTTCCTTTTAAGCCGTTTTTGGCCATAAATCCTGCGACCTGTAACAACAGCGTGGATTTACCGATCCCCGGATCACCGCCAATCAGTAAGGCGGAACCTGGGACAAAGCCCCCACCGGTGACCCGGTTCAGTTCGTCGATACCTGTGTTTAATCTTGGTACATCTTCGCTTTCCCCGTTGAGCTCCACAAATTCTATGGCGCGGCTCTTGCGGCGCTTGCCGGATTTAGAGGCGGTTTGCGAAGGTACTTCTTCGACCAATGTGTTCCATTCCCCGCAAGCATCACAGCGCCCCGCCCACTTACCGTGTACACTGCCACACGACTGACAGACGAAAATGTTAACTGGTTTTCCCATATTACATGCTCCTAAATTATTAGAACATAATGGGAACAACATGTTTTTGTCAACAATGTTTACCAAATGTTCCCAGGCGAGTGCCTTTTAGCGTACAGAGTCGTCAAGGCTGTGACCTTTTTGGCACAGTATGCACTTTTTTTCATAACAAGCCTGACAATGCTTTGTATCCGTGTTAAAAATCGCATAACGTCCATACAGAATTTAATAATCTACTTAAACAAAACCAAAGGGGACCTTTATGTTCAATAAGAAAATAGGATTGCTAGCATCGACGGCACTTGTCGCAAGTGTAGCATTGTCAGGCGCAGCCAGTGCGCAARTTCAAGACGAAATYATCGTCACGGCGACCAAGCGCACACAAACCTTACAAGAAACCCCTATTAGTGTTTCTGTTACGTCTGCTGATGTTCTTGAAAAAGCACAAATTCTTGACATTCAAGATTTGCAGTCAGTCGTCCCTTCTTTACGTGTTGGACAATTACAGTCCTCAAAAAACACAAACTTCCGTATTCGCGGTTTTGGCAACGGTGCCAACAATGCAGGTATCGAGCCTTCTGTTGGTGTGTTCATTGACGGTGTTTACCGTTCGCGTTCAGCCGCACAAATTGGCGATTTGCCAAAACTAGAACGCATTGAAGTTCTTTCCGGCCCACAATCAACATTGTTTGGTAAAAACGCTTCGGCCGGTGTGATCAGCATCGTGACTGCAAAGCCATCCTATGAAACACAAGGTTATCTTGAGGGCGGTGTTGGTAATTATGACCAGCGTGTATTCCGTGCCTACGCTACTGGCGGTTTATCAGATACAGTAGCCATCAGTATTGGCGGTTCTGTCAATAAACGTGATGGCTACGCACCAAGCGCAGTAGGCTTGACCGCTAATGGCGAACGTGACCGTTGGAACTTGCGCGGCCAGCTATTATTTGAGCCACGTGATGATATTTCTATTCGTATTATTGCTGACCATAGTGAAATTGATGAAGTTTGTTGTCATGTGACGAACTTCCTGAACGGCCCTACTGCAGGCGCAGTTCAGGCACTTGGCGGTCAACTGGCAGATGATAGTGATCCATTTGCATTCGTAAATTATCAAGACCGCGATTCTATCAACGAAATTCGGGACAATGGTATTTCAGCTCATGTTGATGTTGATTTTGATAATTTTGCATTTACGTCCATCACGTCTTACCGCACCAATAAAGCTAATAATGTTTATGATGCGGATTTCACATCTGCAAACCTTTTGGATGTTAACGATAATGTTGACATTCAAACGTTCACGCAAGAACTTAGGCTTACATCTACTGGCGATAATATGATCGACTGGATGATTGGCGGGTATTACTTTACCGAAGATATCACGCAGCTTAGTGGTCTTGATCTCGGTACGGCGACCAGTGCTTATATCAACATATTGGCCGGTGGCGCTCTAACCGACATTGAAGCTTTATTCGGACATGCTCCCGGTACGTTTTTCAATGCCAATAATGACACGTTTGAAACATTTACGCAGGACAATGAAGCTTATTCAGCTTTTGCAACGGTTGACTTCCATGCGACGGATAAGTTGACCGTCACGGGTGGACTTAACTTTACCAAGGATCAGAAAACTGTCACAGCCAACACTATCAATAATGAAGTGTATGGTGCCATTGATCTGAATAACGACCTAACTGTGTTTGGTGTTAACCTGCCAACAGTCTTATTTGGTCAAGCATTTACGGGTGCAACTGGTCTTGCACCAACGCCTGGCAACATTGCCTTTATCGAGGGAGTTGCTCCTGGTACATCAGCAGCTATCAATGCTGGTGTTGCTGCTGGGATCTCCGGATTGCAAAGCTTGCAGTTCATGAAACAGTTCCTTGGCTTTGATAATGCTGTTGAGGACGGCAAATCTAATGACGAGCAAGTGACCTGGACGGCACGTCTGGCCTACGAAGTTAATGATACCTTTAATGTCTACGCCAGTGCTTCCACAGGCTTTAAGGCTACATCTTGGAACTTGTCACGGGATTCACGTCCATTGGCATCTGATGCCGCAGCATTAACCGCAGCTGGCTTAACGCTTCCTAACCAGGAATACGGTACACGTTTTGCTGGCCCGGAAGATGCTATAGTTTACGAAGTTGGTGTAAAAGCCCGCTTTGAAAGAGGTGCTTTCAATTTGGCTATATTTGACCAATCTATTGACGGTTTCCAGGCCAATACATTTATCGGAACAGGCTTTGTGTTATCAAATGCTGGTAAGCAAAGTACATTTGGCGCGGAGTTTGATGCGTCCTATTATCCAGTAGATGCCCTTAAGCTGACTATGGCCGGTATATATCTGGACGCAAAATACGATAGTTTCGTTGGCGCGCCTGGACCGGGCGGTACAACTGTTGATCTTTCTGGCCAAAAAGTAGCTGGCGTGCCTGAGTGGGGYTTCTCCACTTCGGCTACYTACACCCACGATTTTGGTGGCGGTACAACAGGTTATATCCGTGGTGATTATCAGTATGAAAGTACAATTTCACCAGTTGAGCAAATTATTGCCGGTGTTGCTAACCCTGARACCGAAACTAGATTTTTCAACGGATCACTTGGKGTTAAACTTGAYAACGGATTTGGTATTCARGTTTGGGGTCGCAAYATTTTCGGAAAAGAGACTTATATCAGTGCCTTCCCTGGTGTTRTWCARGCCGGTACTATCAACGCCTATCCTGTTGCACCTGCGACTTACGGCGTATTACTCCGCAAAGAGTTTTAATTTACAGACTAAACCAACTTATGGTGTGAACTCATGTGTTAATTGCATCACTCACACCCTAGGGGGAGGAAAAGACGGCTCTGTGAGCCGTCTTTTTTTGTTTAAACTCGAATAAATTTGCAAATTTGTTTTGAAAGCTAAACACAGCATAACGGCTATGCACCTATAACAGTTTCCCTCTTTGCGNTTTGTGTAAATCTCCCTATATGCAATATGTAACCGTKAAAGAGGATTTTCTATGAGTGCCAATCCAACATATGTCCGCATGATGAAGAGTAAGCTGCACCGTGCTACAGTCACACAAGCAGATCTGCACTATGAGGGTTCGRTCTCTATTGATACGGATTTATTGGARCGCGCWGACATTTTGCCCAATGAGCAAGTTGACGTCCTCAATATTACCAACGGCGAGCGGTTTACCACCTATGCTATCGAGGCACCGCGCGGCTCCARAAYYWTTGGTCTGAACGGCGCGGCGGCGCGGCGTGTGCAAATTGGTGACCAGATCATCGTTGTCACTTATTGYGATATGGAACGGGAGCRGGCGCGTAATTACGCCCCGACCGTYGTRTTRTTGGAYAAAGACAATGARGTSGTACSSAGAYCAAACTNNNANACTGAACKAKCKRYSYYRYYYSCKMCGYCTTTTCGGTGCTTCCGCAAATAACTCCGCYAGCTTCTCTGTCATGACGCCGCCCAGTTCTTCKACGTCKGTRATAGTRACGGCGCGTTTATACCAYCTTGTGACATCATGGTTGATRCCRATGGCGATCAGTTCGATCTCCGAACGGTTCTCTAGTTTATCGATAACCTGATGCAAGTGCTGTTCTAATATACCGGATTTATTGCGAGACTGTGTGGCATCATCAACGGGTGCGCCGTCCGAAATAACCATCAGTATTTTTCGGTGTTCCGTACGGGCATTTAGCCGTGCCGCAGCCCATTCCAGTGCCTCGCCGTCGATGTTTTCCTTCAAAAGCCCTTCGCGCATCATCAGGCCAAGATTGTTCTTGGCCCTGCGCCACGGCATATCTGCGGACTTATAGATGATGTGACGAAGATCGTTGAGCCGCCCCGGGTTAGCGGGCTTGTCACTGGCGAGCCAKTCTTGGAACGAAGCGCCGCCCTTCCAGGCTCTGGTGGTAAARCCGAGAATTTCGCATTTCACTGCGCAGCGCTCCAGCGTACGCGCCAGAATATCAGCGCATACGGCCGCCATCATTATTGGGCGGCCCCGCATGGAACCGGAATTATCCAGCAAGATAGAGACCACCGTATCCCTGAACTCCATCTGTTTTTCTTCTTTAAAGGTCAGCGGCGAGGTTGGGTCGGTGATGACGCGGGTCAGGCGGGCGGTATCAAGCACACCTTCCTCCAGATCGAAACTCCACGACCTTTGTTGCTGTGCCATCAAGCGACGTTGCAAACGATTGGCAAGCCGCGCAATAACCGATGTTAGAGATTTCATATGACCATCTAGATATGTTCGTAAGCGTTCCAGTTCGTCCAGTTCACACAGATCCTCGGCGCGGATAACTTCGTCGTGCTTGTTGGTAAAATATTTATAGGGCGCTGGTGAGTTAATCAGATCGGGGTTCCGCTGGGACGGATCGGGAATTTGGTCGCCTTCAGTGCCTTCACCTTCAAAATCATCGGCGTCGACCATGTCTTTGTTCGTATCGTCTTCGTCTAGCGCATCGGCCTGCGCCGTTTGCGCTTCGCCCGGATCGCTCTCGTCTTGTTGGTCCGTTGCATTGTTTGGGTTTTGCTCATCTTCGCGCGCCTCGTCGTCCTCGTCTTCGCTTTGCTCAATATCTGCAAGCTCGTCGCCCATATCAAAAGCGCGGAGCAGATCTTGCGATAACTCAGAAAATGCGGATTGGTCGGCGATAGATTGAGAGAGCGCATCCAGCGTCTCGCCGCCGATCTCAACCATATAATCCCGCCATGCCGCCATCAAACCTTTGGTGCCATCAGGGGCAGGGCGTCCCGAGAATATTTCGCGCGCCAGAACGCCTACGGCTTCGGCCAAGGGCGCATCTTTTTGCGCAAGGTCTGGATTGTGATAGCCGCGTTTGCGGGCACGGGCATCCTGTGCCGCATAAAGATTATCTCCAACCCCGTCCATAACCTGTGCGCCCAGCGCTTCAACTCGTGCCTGCTCAAGCGCTTCATAAATAGCCAGGGCTGGTCCCGGATTGGGCAGGCTTTGTGCATAAACGTCCCGATCGTGTAGAGCAAGGCGAAGCGCCAAGGCATCCGCTTCCCCGCGTGATTTAGCAATAGCTGCGGGCGTAGGTTGGCTCGCTGGTAAAGGCAAAACAATCTGGGTTTCAGGGTRTCCATCATTACCGGGGCGCGTAACAATGCCGCCAACCTCACCGCCGAACTGCACATCCAACCCCCGCTTACCAGACAGGGCGCGGGTCGCAGCGCTCAGTGCGAGCTTATAGGTGTCTATGGGGGAAGGGGTGTTGGTCATTACTTTGTGAGACCTCTTTAAATAACGACCTTCATCGCTAGCGATGAAGGTACTCCGCCCGATTTGATAAAATCAAATGCGGACACTATGCGACCATAACAGTTGTCGCGCTTTCCGGTAAGTCCTCGCCGAAAGCGCGTTGGTAGAACTCGGCTATGACCGGGCGTTCTAGCTCGTCGCACTTGTTAAGGAATGTCATACGGAAACCTGTGGCTATATCGCCGCCGAAGATTTTGGCGTTCTCAGCCCAGTTTATAACTGTGCGCGGGGACATAAGCGTGGAGATATCTCCGGCCATGAACGCGTTTCGTGTCATGTCAGCGACCCGCACCATTTTGGCAAGGATATCGCGGCCTTCTGCATTATCATAGCTTGGTGATTTGGCCAGTACGATGGCGGTTTCTTCGTCGTGACCCAGATAGTTCAGGGTGGTGACAATAGACCATCTGTCCATTTGGCCTTGGTTGATCTGTTGTGTGCCGTGGTACAGACCCGTGGTATCGCCGAGCCCGACCGTGTTGGTGGTCGAGAACAGACGGAATGCAGAATGGGGTGTAATCACCCGGTTTTGGTCAAGCAAGGTCAAGCGGCCGTCGGCCTCTAAAATACGCTGGATAACAAACATAACATCCGGGCGACCCGCATCATATTCGTCGAACACCAAAGCAACCGGATTTTGCAACGCCCAAGGCAGTAAGCCTTCGCGAAACTCAGTGACTTGTTTGCCGTCTTTCAGGACAATAGCGTCTTTACCAACCAGATCGATTCGCGACACATGCCCATCAAGATTGATCCGTACCACTGGCCAATTTAAGCGCGCAGCCACTTGTTCAATATGGGTCGACTTGCCCGTACCGTGATAGCCCTGCACCATGACCCGGCGGTTAAATACAAACCCCGCCAAAATGGCGCGCGTGGTTTCCGGGTCAAAGCGGTAAGCTTCGTCTATGGGCGGCGTGTATTCACACGGCTGGCTAAAGGCCGGGATMGGYACRTCGAAATCGACGCCAAAGACTTCTTTTGCCGAAACTTCTATGTCCGGCTCCATTATAGGGAAATGATCATTCATGTGATTATGCTAACTTGGTTGTTTTGAGAACTTTATACGCTTTTACGACGCGCTGGAAAGACACTTCTGTGGTGCGGTCACCACCATTCGCATCAGGATGTAATTGCTTGACCAATTGGGTRTAACGCTCGCGTACCATTTTAGGGCCGGAGAACTCGTCGAGGCCRAGRTCATTGAGTGCYTTAATTTGCAATTTACTCAGGCGRATGCGBGGYGCYTCGGTCGGYGTTTCMGCCCCGTCGCCAAAGATATTGTAATCATCRGMRAAATCRGCTGMACCWGCTTTSGMYTTRCGSCGKRCTTTGGCGCGGTCRSMSGTGTTTTTACGCACATCCCATGTTGGACGGTGTCCGTGGCGGGCACCTTTTTGCCATGAGGCAATATCTTCGTCGCTCATCTCAGAGAAGAAATTCCAGTTTTTGTTGTACTCGCGAGCATGGGGCGCACAGAAATAATAATATTCGCGCAAGCGGTCAGGGCTTTTGGGGGCTTTACAGCCACCTTTAGATAGGCAACCAGCCCATTCGCACGGCATATCTTCCGGTTTTAACTTCTTGCCGGGCGGTTTAATTCTGATATCCATACCCTTCATGCGGTATTTAAATCCGTCGCTCATATACAAAACTCACTCTTGCGCTGAAAAAAGCGCGTTAAAAAAGGCAAGCTAAAATGGGACTTATCGCGGCATCAATCAAGGAAAAACTTGAAAAAGCTTTCAACCCAACACAGTTACARGTGATCGACGAAAGCGCAAAACAYGCAGGCCACGCGGGTATGGCCGGCCGGGAAGCGGCGGAGAGCCATTTTCAGGTRATTATCGCCTCGGMAGTRCTCACACCAATGAACAGGCTAGCCCGCCACCGCGCCGTTATGGATGTGCTAGCGGATTTAATGGTGGAGCAAGTACATGCGCTACGGTTGGAAGTCGTTACGGATTGAAAGATAAGGTTGATTACAAGGCAGAAAATCGACATATTGCAAAATACGAATAATGGAGCTCCCCAATGCAGTTAAAACATATGTTGTTAATTACTCTATGTATGCTCATCAATGCTTGTGCGAGCACAAATTATGAACAAGCTGATTTAGTTGAAACATACCCAATTTTATCTATTCAGGCTCAGACAGAGTTGAATAAGCCAGTAACGATACAAAGAAATGATTTCTTAATTAAATTACGCGTCACACCCACGAGAATAGCGAAGGCCTCTGAAGACAAGAGTGTCGATATAGTCGGCGCGGGCCAATTTAATATTAATCAAGGTGATCATTTCTTTCCTGCAAAGAGCGGGAAATTTGGAACAGTGTATTGTGGATATACGAACCTTCATAGCAATTCCCTAAAGACTATTTTAAATCAAGGATGCTTAGCTGATCAAGACGAAAATGGAAACTTTGAAACATTTTTAGTGCGTACGGGTGCAAGCAATAAAGACGTTTCTGGTTTTATCTATCATGATGCAGAAATTGCCCAAGTTTCGGTAAATGGAAAACAGACTTCAGTACTATACGCCGTTGATAATGCCTCTGAAAAACATGCCTATCAAATTGCCTTTAGGTTCAAAAGAATTGCTAAGAGAAAGGGTGAAAAGTATGCGGTTTTTGATATTGTAACTAAAAGACCTGACGAAGATCAATGGTCTGTATTCTTAAACCGGGATCCTATTGAAATTAAGTTCCCTAAAAACACAACGACTGCAAGCTTCACAACACCTATGTTTACTGTGGAGTTTTCTAACCTAACCAACAAATCTTTAACGGCTGTCACCACATCTGTAGCAACGCAAAGTGCTTTCGGTTTCAAGCGATCATTAAAAAATTCAAATGCAAATGGACAGAAACCTGCATACCAAGTCATCGGGTATGGGCGTTAGGTTCCTTTGGGTTACCTCCGCGCGTCCATCTTGCTCACCTTAATTGAAGTGATCTGGTTTCTGTGTTTGGTCATAATTTCAAATCTATGATTGTGGAAGGAAAATACCTGCCCGACATCAGGKATGGTTTGGCTTTCATGGATGATGAGGCCGGCTATGGTGACGGCGTCTTCGTCGGGTAGATCCCAATCTCTAGCACGGTTTAGATCGCGCACGGGGACATCACCAGCAACAATGACCGCGCCGTCTTTTTGCAATTTGACGCCTTCAACGTCTTCATCGAATTCGTCTTGGATGTCGCCAACGATTTCTTCGATAATATCTTCCATGGTGACCACACCCATGAGGGCACCGTATTCGTCGACCACGAGGGAGAAATGCGCGCGCCTTTGTTGGAAAGCTTTTAGCTGATCCAACACGGATGTGGTTTCAGGTGTGAACCAAGGCTCGCGTAATACGGAAGCGATATCCAGTTTATCCATATTACCGTCTGCAGCACTAATGGTAGCCAGCAGGTCTTTGACGTGCAGAACGCCCACTACATTRTCAATATCATCGCGCCATAAAGGTAACCGTGAATGGCCCGATGCCAAAATTTGTTTAATGATTKYCGGCGCAGGTAAAYTYGCATCAATCATCACTAGGTTTTTRCGGTGGATCATCACGTCTTCGACACTGAGATCRCCGATATTAAGCACGCCGAGAATTTGGTCGCGCTCATGTTTRTCAACTCTGCCTTCTTCGGTGTGCAGRTGTACMGCGCCTCGAATTTCATCRGCCACTGACCAATGRGTTGCATCCGAACGCACACCGAACAARCGCAAAAATCCGTTGACCAGAATCTGGATGASATTGACGATAGGTGCGAACAGCCAGACAATGATCCGCACCGGGCGAACAACCGACATGGCGGCATCGTCCGGTCTGGTGATGGCGTAGGTTTTGGGTAGAACTTCGGCGAAAATGAGCACCAAAAGCGTCATAACAATAGTGGCATAAAACACACCTACATCGCCGAACAATGACAACATCAACCCGGTCATCAAAGCTGAGGCTAGAATATTGACCAAATTATTACCGAGCAGCAGAGCACCGATGAGGCGTTCTCGGCTCTCTAATAATTTACCGACTAAAGACGCATTTTTTTGGCCGTCTTTGGCACGAGCATGCATGCGYGAACGAGACGCGGCGGTCAGAGCAGTTTCGGAACCYGAGAAAAAYGCGGACAGAAYAATTAATACGGCAATGGCGCAAAGCTTGAGAATAACTTCAGTGGTGAAAAATTCACTCATCTTGCGCCCGCCTTATTTGAGCAGGTCTTTTTCAAATATTTAAGAACACTATCTTGATCTGCACACGGTTCAATAAATGCCGCACCAATACCGTGCGCCAAAATAAGCTTCATATCGGTYCCAGTGTTTTTTTTGTCGCGCCCCATAAAAGCGAACAATGCATCAGGGTTATCAGTAATTGATGTGGCTAGGTCGCCTAAGGTCGGCATATTGTTTGCCTGTAAATGTTGTCGCAGCCGCCCAACATCTTGCCCAGAGCAGAGACCAAGTTCCTGCGCATATTCAAATGCCATTAACATACCGGCGCTGACCGCTTCACCGTGCAGCAATGTACCATCATATCCGGCTTTGGCTTCAAGGGCATGGGCAAAGCTATGGCCCAGGTTCAGCAAAGCCCGCTCGCCGTGCTCGCGTTCGTCGCGCCGCACGATATCGGCTTTGGCCGTACAAGATGTGAGGACGGCTTTGCGCAAACAGGTTTGGTCTTGGTTCAGAAGATCACCTGCGTTTTCTTCAAGCCAGCCAAAAAATTCTGGATCGTTGATCAGGGCGTATTTGAGAACTTCGGCGTATCCGGCACGCATTTGGCGTGGATCCAAAGTCTTAAGTATATCTGTGTCGATCAATACGCACTTTGGTTGATAAAAACTTCCGACCAGGTTTTTCCCAGCAGGTGTATTTATGGCGGTTTTTCCGCCTACAGAGCTATCGACCTGCGCCAAGAGTGTGGTCGGAATTTGTATAAATTGGCAGCCGCGCTTGAGCACACTGGCGACAAATCCGGTGAGATCACCAATGACCCCACCGCCAAAAGCGATCAATGTATCGTCTCGGGAGAAATTAGCTTTGAGAAGTGTATCCAATACGGTTTGCAAAGTCGCAAAGCTTTTTGTTGCCTCACCTTGTGGTAAAACGATGGTTTCAACTTTTCGGTCACCAAGGCCTTGGCGCAAAGTTGGTAAATGCAAATTTGCCACGGTCTCGTCGGTGATGATAGCAACACGCCCGCCGCCTATATGAGTTTCGACCAAGTTTTTTGCATCTGCCAGCAAACCATCACCAATACGGATTGGGTAAGAACGGTCGCCCAGATCAACTATCAAGGTTTCAATATTATTCGTCATAATAGTCTTCTATGGCTTTTATTACTTTCGTGACGGTAGCGGCATGAGGGCAAACACCTGCTTTGACGCAAATATCTGCTTTAGCATAAAGTGGATACCGCACTTTGGCTAATGCTTTCATGGTGGCTTCTGGATCGTCCACATCCAGCAAGGGGCGCTTATTTGCCTTACGGTTAACCCGTTCCATATTTACGTCAAAATCTGCTTTTAACCAAATGGTTAGGCTACCTGCAATGAGCACTGCCCGTGTCTCTTCTGGGATAAACGCGCCGCCGCCTGTACCCAGTACAATCGGATCGCCGTCCAGTAACCGCGTGATAACTTGCCGTTCTCCGGTCCGAAACGCCGCTTCTCCGTAGTCTTTGAAATAACCTTTTACGGTGCGCCCGGAAGCTTTTTCGATTTCGTCGTCAGAGTCGTAAAAAGGCATATCCAACCGCTTGGCCAAGCGCCTACCTATAGTGGTTTTCCCCACGCCCATTAACCCCACAAGGGATATTGATTGCCCACCTAGGCGGTGCAACCCTTGGCTATTCCCTTGGCTATTCCCTTGGCTATTCATTGGGCCCATTTTTACCAATCCTTTATTTCTCCTAGCGATGCTAAAARAAATTACATATAATTCACAGTATTATGTCTGGCAATTGCTTATATCTCAATGTAATTTTTTCTGGCATGTAACAAACCATAAAGAAGGAAGATCATGAAAAAGTCCGCATGGATATTGATATTGGGWGTTGTGGCATTAGCAGGTGTCGGGTTTTGGYTGCTAAGCGGTGCTGACCCAGAGCGCCTACAACGTCAGGATACCGTTATTGATGTCGAAGATACGTTTGAAAAATAGTTTGATGCTCAGAAGAAAAGCAGCTTCGGGGTTATATGCCGCTGTGATGTTCAGTGCGGTAATTGCAATGAGTGCGCACGGACAAATCAACATAGATCAACTGAGTCCAGCCAGTGTTTATGACGCCGGAGTGGTACAAAGCGGTGGTTTGGGCGGTGGTTTGGATAGTGATCTGTGGCAGGGCGTCACGGTTGTGCAGGCCACAGACCTCATTAAAAATATAGATACGGACGCGACAGGTTCTGCCCGTAGATTAATCCGTGCAGCTTTGTTGTCGGGCGGCATACCGCCGAAGGCCAGTGACAGTTTTGAGCGCGAGGCTTATTTGGCGGCGCGGCTGTCAGCGGTACTTACACTGGGAAATCTCACCAACTTTGATGCCTTGGTCAACCAGTCTGATATCAACCGCGCCAACCCTGCCTTCACTAAAATATTTGTAGAGCGCGCCTTGCTCGGCGCGGACACACAAGCTGCATGTACCATTACCGATAATGTCATTATCGCGCGTAAATCTCCATATTGGGCCAAGCTACGGGCATTTTGTCATGTTATGCGCGGCGAAATTCCGGCGGCAGAATTGACGGCAGATTTACTGGGGCGCTCCGGCCATGAAGATAAAACATTTTTTGCTCTTTTGGGAAAACTGACGGGGACGCGACCTGCAATAAAATTATCGAGTGTAGATACGCCCTTGCAAATTGCCATGCTGCGTGAGGTTTTAAAAACAGATGATCTAGATGTGAAATCCTTGCCTTTGGTTTTCATGGCTGCAACGGCCCTCGATGTGAACCGAGATCCGGCGGACAGACTTGCGGCCTTGCTTGTATCGGCGCACTTGTTGGATGCACACCAAATCCGCGCGGCGCTTGTTGGCCTTATAGATACCCCGCCAGAGCTGGCCGAGATATTAACGCAGGCCGATAAGCACGGCCAATTGCCAGTTTTYGCCCGCGCTCTGGAAACGGAAACCGGACRTATACCTGCGCTCTTTCAAGCAAAAATCAACACCGTACTTTTTGCCCGCGCCGCCGTACTTCGAGAAGATACGGCCACTTTGCGCGAACTTTTTCAGGCATTGGCTATTGATGATCCTTTGCGCATGCGCATAGCTTTAGCGGCAGATGCTCTTAACAACGGTTTTGTATTTGGTGAACTTGGCAGTGATATAGAAACCCGGTTAGCGTCCGGCGGAGACATACAAAGCCGCGCGGTGCGCGATAGTTTTATCGCCGTTGCCATGGGTGCAAATTTATCGCCAGAATCCGAGGCCATATTACACACAACCAAACTAAAAGGCCGAGCCTTAAACCCCGGTGAATTCCTCGCCTTACAAACGGCGGCGCGGCGCGGTTCTAAGGCTGAAATAGCCTTACGCATTGCCCATATGATTGACGGTGAACCGCTTCGTGCAGATGCCTTGGCTGCCCTTCTTGGCACACTTATCAGTGTCGGTATGTACGAACAGGCAGGCAGGTTGGCGGCCCTCGATATTCTTGATGTGCAATGATCGAGTTGTTTTTGGATATGATGTACGCTGAGCGCGGGGCTTCTGATAATACCATTAATGCTTATCGCCGCGATCTTGAAATGTGCGAAACTGCGCTGAACGGCTTTGGCCAAAAATTATTTACCGCAGGTACCGGGCATTTAGAAGCCCTGCTAGCCGTGTGGGCGAAGGACGGATTGGCACCGTCAACTGCGGCGCGGCGGTTGTCGAGTTTAAAGCAGTTTTATAAATATCTTCAAATAGAAGGCTTACGGTCAGACAGCCCAGCCAAAAATTTATCCGGGCCAAAACTGGGACGCCCACTACCAAAAATCATGAGCGAAGATGATGTGGATGCTTTGTTTAGAATAGCAGAAAATTTGGCGCACGACACGGAAAACCCTTTGCATTTTCGCACCTATTGCCAGTTGGAAATTCTTTATGCAGGTGGGCTCAGGGTGAGCGAACTTGTATCCATACCTTTGGCGTCGGCAGGGCGCCGTGACCAATGCTTATTCATAAAGGGTAAGGGCGGCAAAGAACGACTTGTACCCCTTACGGGCAAAGCAGTGCGGGCGATTGCGGCATGGAAAAAAATGCGCACATCAACATTACCCATTAACGCTATTTCTAAATCTCGCGCCGAAAAATATTTGTTCCCTTCAGTATCCAAACTCGGTCATGTGACGCGCGAGCATTTTGCAAAAAACCTGAAGGCTCTTGCGCTTAAGGCGGGTCTTGACCAGACGAAAATTTCGCCTCATGTTCTGCGTCATGCTTTTGCGACCCATTTACTGGCGCGCGGGGCCGATTTACGCAGCGTGCAAAAACTCCTCGGTCATGCCGATATTTCCACGACGCAAATCTATACCCATGTGCTGGACGAACGTTTGAAACAGCTTGTAAATTCCACACATCCCTTGGCGAGCTAAAACAAGTCTAAATGCACAATAAACATGCTTCGTGCGACACTTTGGCACTCGAATTTTGATGCGTCCAACTTATCTATAAGGAAAGGAGAAATACTATGTCACATACACATCATAAACTTACATCCCAATTGTCAGAGCATGCGGATAAAATTAAAACCTTGAAGAAAAAAGACCCGCACTTTGCCAAACTAGCCAAGCGTTATAATCGCAATAACCGCAAGATTAAGGCCTATGAGAGCGGTGTTAAAGCCACGTCTGATTTCCATATGGAAGAGCTGAAGAAAAAACGGTTGTTTCTCTTGGATATCATCAACCATATTTTGGTGAATACTGACGATAAGGGCAACCAGCCCGCATAAAAAAACCGCCCTCACCGGATTTAACTGGTGAGGGCGGTTTTCATTTTAGGTATATGCCTAAATTACATGCCGTTGCGTTCAGCGTTGGATTTGCAATCGGCTTTTGATTTATAGCTCTCTGAGCTTGCGCCCGTTACTTCGCCGTTAACGGCAGTGCGGCGCCAGCGGTGTTCACTGCGCTTGTCTGTATATAATTCCCATTTGTCTTTACGACCCAAACCTTTTGGGTTGCCGTTATAACCGTGGCGCTCGGCGTTGACTTCGCAGTTGGATATTCCCGTGTAACCTTCACAAGACGAGCCGACTATATTGCCATTGCTYGCCTTACGACGCCAGCGGTGTTCAYCGCGTTTGTCRTYRTAGAAYTCCCACTTGTCRTTTTCACCTGCCATGAATTTCCCCTTGCTATAATGTTACCACCGGATCGTGTGCCCAGYRAGAGAACACGCATACACCAATCCGCTTGTTTGGGAAAGTATCAAAATYGNAAAAACACACATGGCATCATTTGAGGTTAATTAAGCCTTTGCAGGGCCCGTAGATACGGCAACCATAGCGGCGCGCAAAGTACGCTCACCCAAGGTAAACCCGGTTTGCATGACTTGCGCTACATCGCCTTTGATTTCGCCAGACGGAATTTGTGCGACGGCCTGATGGACGTTTGGATCAAATTTTGAACCTTGGCCGGGTACAGGTTTAATACCGTGCCGGGAAAAAACTGCGATCAGATCTTTCTCTGTAAGCTCCAGCCCGTCGAGCAGGCTTTTAGCATTGTCACCTATCGCGCCCCGGGCTTTTTCATCAATGGTTGATAGAGCCCGTGATAAATTATCCGAGACGGACAACATATCGGCTGCAAAGCGCTCTACGGCGTAAACACTGGATGCCCGCACTTCGCGCTCTGAGCGTTTCTTAATGTTTTCGGTTTCCGCCATAGCCCGCAAGGTATGGTCTTTGGCGGCGGCAAGCTCAGCTTCTAACTGTTCAATCCGTGCGGTTTGTTGTTCCGCCTCGCTCAGCTCGGGTGCTGCATTTTCCGCATTTTCTGCATTTTCTGTGGTTTCATCTTGGTTTGAACGGTCAGTAACGTCTTTGGCCGCTTTATCGATTTGCGCTTGCAAAGCATCCAGTTCTGCATCGCTAGGCATGCCAGAACTGTCGTTACCTGTGTTAGTTTCATTGCTCATTTTATAATCCTTACTTATCCATTTGTAACATCTTGCCAATCACCGAAGCCGTATAGTCGACCATGGGAATGACTCGTGCGTAATTTAATCTCGTTGGCCCGATCACGCCGAGCGCTCCAATTATGTTTTGATCTGTGTCTTTATACGGCGCGACAACAACTGAGGAACCAGATAAGGAAAACAAAGGATTTTCCGCACCAATAAATATCCGTACACCTTCGGCACTTTCCGCCTTGTCCAGTAGCGCTATCAATTCTTCCTTTCGTTCCAGATCTTCAAATAAAAGTCTTATACGCTCCAAATCGGATTGCGCACCTGAATTGTCAAGGAGATGTGCCTGCCCACGGACAATTAATGTGCGTTTTTTTGATATTTTTTTTA
>NVRS01000016.1 GCA_002732685.1 Robiginitomaculum sp. | reverse complement strand
GCTTGAGGTCAGAGACTTTGCGGACTGAAACGTTCAATGGAGTTTTGCGTGGGTATAGGGAGCGATTGGAGGGGCGGCATTATCCGCCTTTATTAAGAAGTCCTATGAGCTTTTAGACCTTAYYAYWTTKYKWAYSAYWRRRSRRKRKRWRAMWWRKRCSTKGMCGATAAAAAGGGGAGCAARAARTTYGAYAGTGARCGRGAGCGGGTTGAACAYTTGTTYGCCCTGTACGAAACYYTAACCGCCCCTATGCTCGCCGCTGCCACACCAAAAAAACGCCGWGGGCGCACTAGAAAAGTAAAGCTATGACCGAAATTCACATTACGCCTAATATGATTAAACGGACGCGGGGGAAGCTTGGGATGTCGCGGATGGAATTTGCGCAGGCGCTTGGCTTTAAGGGCAGTAAGCGCACAGTGGATAATGAAATCACGCGGTTGGAGCGCGGCAAAGCAGAGCTTTGGCCTGCTAAACGGGAGATATTCATCAAAATGGTGACGGAGTTACGGCGAGAAACGACAGAAAGCGCGGAATTGACGAGGGGAAAAAACAATGACTAAAAAAACACGTACAATTGCTATCGTGAACCAGAAAGGCGGGGTTGGTAAGACAACGACGTCTATTAACCTAGCCGCGTCGTTGGCTAAGCTGGGGCAAACCGTTTTATTGATTGATTTGGATCCGCAAGGCAACGCCACAACGGGTTTAGGGCGCCCAAAAGGCGGAACGCAAGGTGCGACGGATGTGACATTATATGATGTCATTGTAGACCAAGCTGCGCTCTCTGATACTGTGGTTGATACGGATGTGTCTGGTCTAACACTTGTGCCGTCCGATATGGATATGTCCGGCGCGGAGCTTGCGATTGGAAACGAAGCTGGGCGGACAGTACGCTTAAAAACCGCACTGGCGGATTATCTAGGTACATTAGCCACCCCGCCGGATTATGTRTTGATAGATTGCCCGCCTGCACTCGGCCTGTTGACRGTCAACGCATTGGCGGCTGCGCGTTCCGTATTGGTGCCGYTGCAATGTGAGTTTTATGCGCTGGAAGGCYTGTCGCAGCTCYTWAAAACYATCGAAGTTGCCAAAGCATCCGTCAATCCTGATCTGGTTATCGATGGTGTGATGCTGACCATGTATGATGCGCGCAACCGGTTATCCGAYAATGTAGCGGCAGATGTCCGCAAACATTTGGGGCGCGCGGTGCTCAACACTATAATCCCCCGCAATGTTCGTATCGCCGAAGCACCTAGCTTTGGTCAACCGGTTACGGACTATGATCCAACCTGTAAGGGCGCGCTTGCCTATGGGGCATTGGCRRAAGAATTRTTACARCGRCACGGTAAGGGCTCTCGAAAGAGYTCCAGAAAAAGCCCCCGAAAAAGTGAAGGAGCAACACAATGACCAAAAAACCTACATCCAAACTAGGGCGTGGTYTGTCTGCGCTCATGGCTGACATTGCTGTGCCAGAAAGTTTTTCTGAACAACAACCGAAAAAGCGCGCTGAAAAACCCGCCCTAAAACAGAAATCTAAAAGCACAAAACCCACCAAATCCTCAAAACCGACGCAGCCTAGCCAAAGCACATTACAAGGCAGGACTTTTGAAATTCCCATCGATAAGTTAGAGCGTAACCCCGCTCAACCAAGGCGTCGTTTTGACAAAGAAAAACTCAGGGAGCTCACAAATTCCGTAAAACAAAAGGGCGTATTACAGCCAATTTTAGTGCGGCCATTACCCGCTAGCTACGGTATCAAAGGCAAACGCATAGACAACCGCTACCAAATTGTTGCCGGAGAACGGCGCTGGCATGCGGCGCAAGCGGCTGGACTGGAAATGATACCAGCATTGGTGCGCGAATTATCAGACCAAGAAGTTCTGGAAATAGGTGTCATAGAAAATGTACAGCGTACAGATCTAAACCCTATGGAAGAAGCGAGCGCCTATCAGGATTTAGTCCAGCAGTTTGGGCGCAAACAATCAGAAATCGCCGAGGCTACGGGCAAAAGCCGCTCTCACGTTGCTAATTGCATACGTTTATTAAACTTACCAATTTTAGCCCAAGAGTATTTAGAGGACGGAAAAATCACTGCAGGACATGCACGTGCCATCCTAGCAGCGCCTGATCCACAAGCTCTGGCCGAAGCCATTGTCAAAGACGGAATGTCAGTACGAGCCGCTGAAAAGTGGGCGCGAACAATATCCAAGCTCGGGAAAGCGAAACCAAACGGCGGTGTTCCTGATGCTAATATTGGCTTCATAGAGCACAAGTTGTCTCAACATATTGGCATGGATATAAGCATCAAGCATAAAAACCCGAACGGCACACTGACCATAAAATACAAATCAATGGAACAGCTTGACGATCTGGTAAAACGGATACGTCAGAGTTAAGCTATGAGCGAGAAACCAAAAACAACGCCTGCTGAGTTGAGCAAAAAAGCATCCGAAAAAACACCTTTGTTTCGCGAAGAAGCCATCCGCCACCGCACCCGCGCTTTGTTTGGTGATGTGGTCTTAGCTGCGCCCTTAAGCACATGGTTGATTACTGGATTATTAGTAGTGATAATTGCGGGTTTAGTCGCGTTTGGAATTTTTGGCCGTGTACAAATAGATAATGATAGCCTGTCGATTTGGCGTTGGATATTGGGTGGTAGTCAGTGAGTTTATTCAACCGCAAAACCCTGCCCACCGTCTTGCAGACGGAAGCGACCGAGTGCGGGATAGCCTGCTTGGTGATGATTGCTCGCTATCATGGCCACGATATTGATCTGAACTCTTTACGCAAGACGGCTTCGGTTTCTCTTAAGGGCGCTAATCTAAAACAAGTGATGGCAACGGCAGCAACCTTGCACTTAYCGTCGCGCCCCCTGCGGGTTGAACTTGACCAGCTTGCTAAAGTACAAACACCGGCGATTTTACACTGGGAYCTAAACCATTTTGTTGTGCTGAAAAAAATCGCAAATGGCAAAGTGYATTTCATAGACCCTGGCCGAGGCCTGCGGGTTATGGCACTTGAAAAAGTGTCAGACCATTTCTCCGGTGTTGTCTTGGAACTGACACCWGCYGCAGAYTTTAATTTACTGGAAAACCGCTTGCGGCCTCACCTGCGCGATTTGTGGAGCCGATTGGTCGGCATGAARCGAGCGGTGCTGCAAACACTGACATTATCAGTTATTTTGCAAATGGTGGCATTAGCYGCACCGTTTTAYTTACAGTTGGTTGTGGATMGGGCCATWGGATCAGAWGGYGGGCCAGAAGGTAGCTCCGGAGATTTAAACTTACTGTTCGCACTGGTACTTGGTTTTGGTGGGTTGGTGATAATCCGTGCCGCCAGCGAGGCTATTCGTGGTTGGGCTATTTTAGTTTACGGGAACCAGATTAGTTTTCAGATGGTTGGTAATATTTTCAGGCACCTTATTCGCCTGCCCACAGGTTGGTTTGAGAAACGCCATGTGGGCGACATCATTTCGCGTATTGGTTCTGCGCGGCCCATCCAAGAAGCTTTAACGGAGAGTGTCGTCGCCATTGTTCTCGACGGGTTCATGGCGGTGTTTACATTGGTCATTATGTTTATCTACGCACCGCTATTAGCTTGGGTCGTGCTCGTGTTGACCGCATTATTGGTTTTGGCAACGCTGTTAATATACCCTAGCCTACGGCGCACCGAAGAGGAAACTATCGTCACCAAAGCTATAGAAAACACCCATGTCATAGAAAGCATCCGCGCAGCAACTACGGTCAAATTGTTTGGCAGAGAAGCCGCCCGCGAAGCCGCTTGGCGCAATCTGTTCGCCGACACAATCAACGCCGCCACAAGTCACGGCAAATATTTGGTGCTACAAAGGTTTTTCGAAACCTTATTGATGGGCGGCCAGATAGTCATCACCGTTTATCTTGGCGCCAAGCTAATTATCACAGGCCCAAGCCYATTTTCTGTGGGCATGCTGTTTGCGTTTTTAGGCTATCAGCAACATTTTACYGAAAGCGTAAAAAAGCTATTGAGCGAAGGCATCAAGGTGTCTCTGTTATCCCTACATCTCGACCGGCTGGCAGATATTGTTTACGAAAAAACGGAAGCTTTGGACACACCAAAAGAGGCGCCCATATCTATGGATGGTGCCATCTCGGTAAAAAATGTCAGCTTTAGGTATTCAGACAATGACCCTTGGGTGCTCAAGGATTTAAACTTGGAAATCCCGGCTGGTAAAATGATCACCATTACAGGCCTGAGCGGCGGCGGGAAAACGACTTTGATGAAACTGTTGTTGGGGCTTTATGAACCCAATGAGGGCACGATAGAAGTAGACGGAAAGCCTTTGTCGGACATAGGCATGGTAAATTGGCGCGCGCAAATAGGCGTGGTGATGCAAGACGACCAATTGTTATCAGGCACCATTGCCGATAATATTAGCTTTTTTGACCCGCAAATAGACATGCAAAAGGTCTACCGGGCAGCAATTGCCGCGCAAATTCACGATGAAATTGCCGCCATCCCGATGCATTACTTATCTATGGTCGGTGATATGGGCAGTGTGCTTTCAGGTGGACAAAAACAAAGGGTATTATTGGCGAGAGCTCTCTATCATGATCCAAAGATCTTATTCCTCGATGAAGGCACTGCCAACCTTGATGCTGAGACAGAAGAAAAGATAGCAGACATATTAAGCAAAATGGAAATTTCCCGCGTAATTATCGCACATAGGCGACAATTAATTAAACGCGCAGATTCAGTTTTCACCCTCGAGCGCGTATAAAACCCCAGTCTTATGGGTGTTATTTATGGTTAACGAGTTAGATTCATTTTTTCAACTAAACCATTGATTTATCATCATTAATTCTATAGTAACCTTAATTAGTAAGACTTTGTTTACCATTGGTGGTGGGAAGGATTTTACTATAACCCTAACTAAGGAACTTCATTATGCGTGAACTTACCATAGAAGAACTAGAAATCGTAACAGGCGGCTTTCCGATTATTATCAGAAACTAGACTAAACAAAAACAACAAGCCGTGTGGGTAACCCGTCGCTTTAGCGCTCGGGTTTTGTTGTATCTGGGACTCAGATAATTTTGTGGGTTTTGAAATAGTTAAGTTTAACAACCATTTAGTGTTTCATTTGTAGAAAAAGTAGGAAAATCCTAACGGTTTCATGCTCTGTTGATAAAAACAGAGGCAAAGTGTGCATAAATCACGGGATATTTACGGGACCTACGGGAAACACAGCGTTGCGCTATGTGTAATGCTGCTTGCCGTATTTGCCTGCTTTTCTTCCGCTTGGTCTCAATCTGAATCTCTTGTTCCTTCCGAAACAACAGAACAAGCTTTGCGCATCGCACATAAGATTGAAGACAATAACTTAACTGTAAAGACCCTCGAAACGATTCAGGGGATTAGTTTAGATCAACTTTCGAGCAACCAACGATTAATTAAGCTTCGTCAGGTAGCTATGGACGCTGCATTTTTTCGAACAGACATACCACAGAAAGAAATACTTAATTTATACGCCAAAGAAGCACGCCTCCAAAACAGCAAACGAGACCAAAGCATTTCAAAAATATTTGAATTGCAGAGCACCCTATTTACTCAAGTTTCAAATGAAGAGATACGCAAAGACACACTAAAGGCAATAAAAAACTATACATCAGACAAAGATTGGTTTGTTGCTAACAGGGCGTATTTATTGGCAGCAAGCGGACAAGCAATAACCCGTCAGTTTGATATTGGCCTAAAGGATTCGCAATTAGCCCTTAATCTAATCCCAAACAAACTGGGTGCCGAATATGATGAAGCTAGGTATGAGACCTATGATTTTATATCTTATTTGCAACTCATCCTATACAATCTGGAAGATGGTATAGGTACAACTGAGCTAGTGCTTGAAACAGGTTTAAAGTCAGACCGTCAAATTGACGGCATCAGTCTCATTAGTAATATGGCTTATTCGTTTGAATATTGGCATGAATTTGAAACAGCTGAAAAACTGGCTGAAATCTTATTTCGCATTAACAATAAATCAAGTCAGGGCATCAACGCTCTAATATATTACCGCTATGCGCAAGCGCAGAACAATGCGGAGAACTATTTAGGTGCGCTCGCAAGCATCGACACTGCATTGAAAAACACTAAGGATCCAACATTACAAATAGGGCTAGTGTCTGAACGTGCTATTGCCTTGGCTGGATTAAGCAGGGTCCGCGCCGCTGAGCGGGAGTTTGCTAAATTTGATAAAATTGCAATTGATAGTAAAATTGATCCATCTGGCTATCAAGGGAAACGCCTGCACGCACAAATGCTGATTGCATTGGCTAAAGGCGACATGAAAACCGCCAGTAGATTACAAAATTCGCGTTCAAAAACTATAATCCAACGTCTTCTCCGGTTTCAAAATAAAGGCATATCCGGGCTACACGCGTCTTTGGAAAATGACAAACAGCGCCAAAAAGAACGGGCAGACGGTCTTGCGCGCGAAGCTGAAATGGCGAGAGCCGAAGCGGCAGCTAACAAACAAAAAGCCTTAGTTTTAAGTATTTTGGCAATGACATTATTTGCACTCGCGGTTGCAGGCTTCAGTATTGCCCATATGCGTAAGAAGGTAGTGCATACACTAGAAATTGCACAACTCGCCTCAGAGGCAGGTGAGCGGGCCAAAAAGCAATTTTTATCCGTTATGTCACACGAGTTTCGGACCCCTCTTAACGGTATAATAGGGATTGCTGATTTATTATCACAATACGGGCARACTAAAACACTGAGAAAACAGAATAAAATTATTCTGGAATCAGGAGAGGGTTTGCTTGAGCTACTAACGGGGATTTTGGATATGACTTATTTGGAAGCAGGCGATCTTCAAGTTTTTGCTGAACCAGCTGATATTCGTAAAATAACAGCCGGTCTATATGAAAAATGGCAGAATAAAGTAAATCCGAGTGTGGTGTTTACATACGGCGTGGCTGAGAGTGTACCGGACGCATTGATGCTGGATGTGAAGCGCGTCACTCAATCCATGCACAATATGATTTCTAACGCTATAAAATTTACGTCTACAGGACGCATCCACATTCACATCACTATGCAAGATGCTGACGTTAAACCTGGCGATGACAAGAATGTACAAGGCTTGTCTATAATTGTTGCTGATACGGGTATTGGCATTAATGATGAAATGAAAGCCAATTTATTCAAACCATTTGTTCAGGCAGATAGTTCCCTGACACGAGATTACGGCGGCGCCGGTATTGGGCTTGCCGTTACGAGGGGCTTTGCAAGAGTTATGGGCGGTGATGTCGTTGTCAGCAGTAAATCAAATTATGGTTCAGAATTTGCCTTTAGCCTTAAAACCATTGATGCTGCAGTCGCTGCTAGAGAGCCGGATACTGGCCTACCAATGTTCAGCTGTGTTGCCCATGAAGACCACGGTATTACCTTCAGCCCGGGTGTTACTATGGAGCAAATGGAAGAGCGCAAGCGTCTAAGAGAAGAAAAACAACAGCGTGAAGCAACGCCTGACAGTGCTCAAGACATAATACCTTCTACGGCAGTACCTTTAGTGTATGAGCGCGCCCGTCTTGAGCGGGAGAAGCTCGCCAAGCAAGACAGTGATCGTGCAGCGTTTACAAGGCGCAAGCCAAGGTCGGATGACACAAGCGTAACCTTAGACCAGCTGGAAGGGTTAAACATTCTTATTGTTGAAGATATAATCGCAAACCAAGAGGTTGTCCGTTCGTTGTTAGAGCCTGCGGGATGTAGAGTGAGTGTGGCAAACAACGGTAAAGAGGCCCTCAATATCTTAGAGGGTCAGATATTCGATGTCATATTGATGGACATTCGCATGCCGGTTTTGGACGGTATAGAAACCACTGAAGCTATAAGAAGACAGGTTGGCCCACATCGTAATGTGCCGATTATAGCGCTCACAGCAGACGCATCAGCTGAAAACAACGCACAATGTCTTGCGGCTGGCGCCGATGTATTTTTGACTAAACCGGTAATCGTCAGCGAGTTGTTTGCTTCCATCAGGTTTGTCCGCGAGAAAAAACAGCGCAAAGAGAGCGAACAGTTGTCAGCTTAAATTTGACAAGATAAAAGGTGGGTATGAAAACATACCCTATTTACCAAGTYGATGCTTTTACCAACAAGCTATTTTCCGGAAATCCRGCGGCCGTTGTGCCGCTTGATAGGTTTCTNCCCTNCTGAGGAAATGCAAGCRYTGGCTACAGAAAACAATCTATCTGAAACGGCTTTTGTTGTACCTCGCTCCGACGGTRGYTATGATTTGCGSTGGTTTACGCCTGTAGCCGAAGTTGATTTTTGYGGGCATGCSACYATAGCTACGGCYCAYATAATGCTTTCTGAATTAAAAAAKCCGTCGCCTATTAATTTTCAAACTAAAATAGGCCGTCTACAAGTTTCTCTGGATAATGGGGGTTAYGAAATGTGCGCGCCTTGTTTTCCTATGRACGAAATAGAACTAACCGAACAATTRTTKGARACGTTTAACCGCCTTCCTATCGCTGCATGGCAATCACGGAAAAATGTTTTCATGATGTTTCCAAGCGCAGATGCGGTGTCGAACTTCAAACCGGATTTTAGTGCTATCAAAGCATTATCTGCACAAAAAGGTGTTGATGACGGTGTGATCATCATGGCCGCCGGGGACGGTAAGTTTGCAAAATATGATTTTGTTTCCCGGTATTTTGTACCGGCATTTGGCATAGACGAAGACCCTGTAACGGGGTCTAACCATGCATCTTTAGCGCCGTTTTGGGCTGAGCGATTGGGAAAAACGGAAATGCTTGCTTATCAGGCTTCCGTGCGCGGCGGGGCGTTAAAATTAAGGCTGGAAAAAAACAAGGTGTATATCACGGGYCAAGCGGTCACKTATATGCGCGGCGAATTTTATGTGTCGTTATAATCAGCAGACCGCTTCCAAATGGCGTTGTCGTTTAGTGTTTCGGCTATAAACTTCTCGTGAGCAGACCGCTCTTCTGGTGTCAGYAGTGACGCTATGGGTTCTGGTCTGCACTGTACGGCTTGCGAAACCACTTCGACAGCCAGCTCTTCGTTTTGTAAATCAAAAGACCGAGCGCGCCCACCTTTAAGTTCAAGATAAACCTTCGCCAGCAACTCTGCATCGATCAACGCTCCGTGGGTTGATCGGGATGCAAGAGAAATTTCAAAACGCCTACATAAAGCATCCAGAGTATTGCTCGCCCCTGGAAATTTATGCCGCGCTAAAACCAATGTATCCACAAACCGGGTACGCGGATAAGGGTCRAACGCGGCGCGCTCAAGTTCGGCGTTTATAAACCCTCTGTCAAAATCAGCGTTGTGAGCAATCATGGGGCTGTCTGCGACAAACTCGCAAAAACCGTCAGCAACGTCCTTAAATAAAGGCTTGTCTTTCAAAAACTCTTCGGTGAGCCCGGTAATTTCCGTTACGCGTGCCGAAATTTCCCGCTGTGGGTTTACATGTGCATGCCATGTTTTCCCGGTGGGTAAATAGTCGATAAGCTCAACGCAGCCGATTTCGGTAATCCTGTCGTCACCACGTGCGTTAAACCCTGTGGTTTCTGTATCGAAAGCAATTTCGCGAACACCAGACATAGCGGTTTATGTATTCATGCTTTCAAAGAATTCTGCGTTRTTTTTAGTGTCTTTCAGCTTTCCGATTAAAAATTCTATAGCGTCCATAGTCCCCATAGGGTTGAGGATACGGCGCAAYACATAGGTCTTTTGTAGYTCAACSGGAGTAAGCAAAAGYTCCTCTTTACGGGTGCCGGATTTGGTTACGTCAATGGCTGGGAAGATCCGCTTGTCCGCAACTTTTCGGTCGAGGACAATTTCAGAGTTGCCCGTACCTTTAAATTCCTCAAAGATCACTTCGTCCATCCGCGAACCCGTTTCAATCAAAGCAGTGGCAATAATTGTAAGTGAACCACCTTCCTCAATATTACGCGCCGCACCAAAGAAACGCTTTGGACGCTGGAGGGCATTGGCATCAACGCCGCCCGTTAAAACCTTACCAGAACTGGGCACAACGGTGTTGTAAGCGCGGCCCAGGCGGGTAATTGAATCCAGTAAAATAATCACATCTTTACCGTGTTCGGTCAAACGTTTGGCTTTTTGGATAACCATTTCGGCCACTTGTACGTGGCGTGTAGCGGGTTCATCAAAAGTAGAGCTAACCACTTCGCCCTTAACCGATCTTTGCATGTCGGTCACTTCTTCTGGCCGCTCGTCGATCAAAAGAACAATGACATAAATTTCCGGATGGTTAGCCTCGATGGAGTGAGCTATATTTTGCAAAATTACCGTTTTACCCGTACGCGGCGGCGCAACGATCAAGCAGCGCTGGCCCTTACCAATCGGCGCAACAATATCAATAATCCGACCGGAAATATCTTTTAAAGTCGGATCTTCAATTTCCATAGTCAAACGCTCGTCAGGATAAAGCGGCGTTAAATTATCAAAATGAACTTTATTCCGCGCCTCTTCCGGTGTTTCATAATTTACCGAATGAACTTTGGTCAGAGCAAAATATTTTTCATCGCCTTGTGGGCTCAAAATTTCCCCGGACAATGTATCGCCTGTGCGCAAGCCCATTTTTTGTATGAGCTTAGAACTCACATAAATATCGTCAGGTCCAGCAAGGTAATTTGCTTCCGGTGAACGCAAAAACCCGAAACCGTCTTGTAATCTTTCGAGAACACCTGTGCCAGAAATTTCAACATCTTGATCGGCCATCTCTTTGAGAACAGCAACAAAAATATCTTGCTTGCGCATTGCGCCCGCATTTTCAATACCAACAGCTTCGGCAAACTGAACCAACTCAGCCGGCTTTTTATTTTTGAGATCATCAAGGCCAAGTTTAGTGATAGAATCGACATCGATTTCTGCAGGGTCGAGTTTTTTGGATATATTCATGGGTGTTCTTTATAAAATAATGCGAAAGCACAACACATCAGGACGATGTAATTTTTTGGGGAGATGCAAAGCAGACACGCTTTACTATCAGATGTTCTGTATATACGCCGTTAGCTATTTGTCGGTCAAGAGAAAAAACCGTGGCAATTGCTTACCATCAATGCGTTGAGCCGCGGCATCTATTCGCACGGCTCACTTTCTGCCGCCGCCCAATAGACCTTCCAGTTCATCCAACTCATCATCAGTTAATAATGTGCTGCCCGTAAAGGTGGATGTGGGAAGGGGGCCGTCGACCTCTAGGACGCGGACAAAGAATTCCCGTGCCATATGAGCGAGCGTTGTTGTTTTCGATACCCGAGCTCTGACTTGGGCGGGCGCAGACATCTTTCCTTCAGGCTTTGAAATTTCTACAAACCCCTTATCAGCCATACGTTCCAAGGTTTTACGGGTTGACGAGAATGACCACGTCAACTCACCAGCGCAAGTTTCGTGTAGACTGCGTACAGGCAAGGCGCCTTGAGCCCAAAGAGCTTTGAGCAGAACCAGTTCAGGCGGGTTTGGTATATTTTTCATACCCCATTGTGTGACCTTTGTCACATAGAGTCAAGAAAAACATTCCCTGCACGGTATTACCCCATTAATCCGCCGACCATTACCACACCTAACCCCAGCAAGGCCAAGAAGCTAAGCCCGAAAAACACAGAGCGCATAAGTTTGATGTTGAACCAGTAGCACAGCATATAAGCTGTACGGGCGATAATATACACCCAAGCCCATCGACCGAGCCATATAGGATCTGCGGCAGATAAAATGCCGACCAGAGTGAAAATAATAAATATGGATACGCTTTCATTCATATTACCAAGGGCGCGGCTGGCTCTAAACAAAAAACTGTCATGATCCGGCTCTATGGGTGCTCCTGGAGTGCGCGGTACTTTCATACCGGCAATATCTGCGACCAAGAGCTGGATAAAGAGTAAAATGCCAGCGACCCCCATGGCTACGCCTGTCAAATGATAAGCTGCTATCGATTCCATATTAATCCCCTTTGTTTTTTTCTTTTCTTTGTTTTCGTAAAATCAGCACTTCGTTGAACTCGCCGCCAAGAATGATCAGTGCGGCCGAAATATAAACAAATAGTAGCGCAATAACAACACTGCCTAGCCCCGCATACATGATTTGAGCACGGGAAAATTCGGCGGTGTATTTGGCATAGGCCTGTGCGGCTAGCAACCACAATACCATGGTCGCTAATATGCCGGGTAGGACTTGACGGAAACGCAAGCGCTTGCGCGGCAAAAACAAATGTCCAAAGCATAGCGCTAGAAACATGACGGAGAGACCAATGGGCATGCGTAGTAAGTGAAACCATCCAGAGAAATTATTTAAAAATGCAATACGAGCTTCAGCCGCACCCCACCATAAAGGCGCAAATACAATTAACACTGCTAAAACTAGCAGAACAGCTGCACCACCTATGACAAACGCCAGGTTTTGTAAAAACCGCATCCACCAAGGTCGCCGCTCAGTTGCGCCCAATCCGTAAGCCCGGTTAAACCCGACGCGYAAACTCTCGACCCCGCCCGCCGCAATATACAAAGTAAAGGCAATGGACAAAGTCAACACCCGCTTGTTGGATACAGTGAGGATGGAGTGTATATCGTCTGATACAGGCTCCACGATTTCCGCAGGTGCGACCGATAACAAATAATCGATAACGGTGCGCGCCAAAGGCTCATTTCCTAAAAACCCTGCAAGTGCCGTCAGGAAAATTAAAAATGGAAAAAAAGCCAGTAACGACGAGAATGCAATATTTCCTGAAAGTGCAAAACCGTCGTCAGCAACAAATCGGCGGTGGACATCACGCAGGAATAAAAAGGGAGTTTTGATAAGCAGATCAAACAAAATTGGYTTTGCGTCCGCCATACAAACTTAYGCGATGTTCTGACTGATGATAAGTGACAAYACCATCATAGTCGCGGCGCTTATCAAAATTCCAGCAAACACAGCACCCATCCAATCAAACTCGGCAACACGCCAAGCGAGCCGTATATCTATTGCTAGGGTGCCAATATAGAGAGTGAGCGCCATCACATAGGCTGGGAAAAACGGCAAAGCTCCAATGAGATAAAGCCCTAATACGGCAGCGATTAGCATCAACGCAAACAGAATTGCCCAATTGCGGACAATCACCCATGGTCGAAACCTGTCCATTTTGTCAAACACCATGCACAACACATAGGCGATCAAAGGAAATGTCAAAGCAATTAAGCCAAGTGTAATAACAATAGGGCCGTAGGGAATGTTATTGGTGTTATCATTATATTTGACCGCCGCTTTGGCAGCGATCAATCCAAGCGGAACATAGGCTGCGACAGCAATAAATGATCGCGGTAGGGCGGATGCAGACAGATCAAAATTGTCTTCCCACGGCTTACCGAGCAGTGCGTTTAATGCGCCTATAAATATTCCSARYAAATTCATGCCGCAAAGTAGCGCACTAAAAACGCTTTGTAAATTTCCATCAGGTTTTTTATATCATCAACCTTTGCATGCTCGTTGACTTTGTGGATAGTTTTGCCGATCAAACCAAATTCAACGACAGGCGCATAATTGGTAATGAACCGTGCGTCCGATGTGCCGCCGCTGGTGGATAGTGCTGGTGTGTGTCCGGTAATCTCTGTAATTGCGGCAGACAGTTTTTGCGTAAGTACGCAAGGCTTGGTTAGGAAGGGATGACCGGGAACGGAAAGGTCGGCCTCAATACGCCCATTAAAAGTTTTACCAGCAAGCGCGATCTCACTGTTAATCCACTTCAGTAAATCTACGCCTGTGTGTTCTGTGTTGAAGCGAATGTTAAACTTCGCGGTTGCCGTACCTGCAATAATGTTATGCGCTGGATTATCCACATCAACCGAAGTAATTTCAAGGTTGGAGGGCTGAAAGTTGTCATTACCGCTATCCAGTTTTTTACTGGAAAGTGCCGTCAAGAGTTTCAATAAAGTCGGCACTGGATTTCCGGCCAAATCCGGGTAGGCAACATGGCCTTGAGTGCCAACGACCCGTAGAATGCCGTTCAACGAACCACGGCGCCCTATTTTGACCATCTCGCCGAGCGTATCTGGGTTGGTTGGTTCGCCTACGAGGCAGTGGTCAATTAACTCTCCTTTGGCAGTAATAGCCTCCAACACTTTTTTGGTGCCGTTAAGCGCAGGGCCCTCTTCATCACCAGTAATCAGAAAGCTGATAGAGCCATCAAACGCTTTGTCCTCGGCAAGAAACTCTGAAACGGCCGCTACGAATGCGGCAATACCGCCCTTCATATCTGCAGCCCCTCGACCCCATATCTTGCCGTCCTCTATCTCACCGCCGAACGGATTATGCCGCCACTTCGTAGCATCGCCAACGGGAACCACATCCACATGACCCGCATAACAAAAGTTTGGCGCATTTGTCCCCAGCCGCGCATAGAGATTGTCAACATCCCCGAATGGATAACGGGTGCAAGTGAACCCCATCCCTTCTAGCGCATCTTGTAAAATCCCAAGTGCTCCCGCATCCGCAGGTGTAACAGACGCACACCGGATCAGCGTGCGCGTTAAATCTACGGGGTCAATTTTAACTGTTACTGTCACAAATTCATCTTCTATTTGCATCAATTATATTTCTTTCAGCCCGTTTGATGGCTTGGTCCATCTTTGCTTCATTGCGCGAGGCCACTGCCCAAATAGCTGCGGGAAGCCAGCCAATGATGGTTATTTGTAAAACAAGGCACAAAATGCCTTGAATGATTTTTCCGCGCAAGAAGAACGACAACCACGGAAATAGAATGGCTACAAGTATCATGCTCTAACAGCCCTTTTTATCGAGCGTACCAAATAATTGACACTGGTGTCTTCCGCAATTTTCCAACCACCGCTGAGCGGATTATATACCATGCCTAATGGTTTGTCCGGTGTTAACCCAGCATTTTTGAGCATCCCCAACATTTCTATAGGTTTAATAAATTTAGCGTATTGATGCGTACCTTTAGGGAGCCAGTTCAGAATGTATTCAGCACCCAAAATGGTCATCGTAAAGGCCTTTGCAGTGCGGTTAATTGTCGAGCAAAATGTGATGCCGCCACCTCTCACCATATGGGCGCAATGCTTGATAAATGTCCCTGGATCGGTGACGTGTTCCAATACTTCCATGTTGAGCACAACATCAAATGGTTTTTCACCGTTCTCTATCAAAGCCTCTATGGTTGAGTAGCGGTAATCTATATTAAGCCTGGAGTTTTTCGCGTGCACCATGGCGGTTTTGATGTTGTTTTCCAGCGCATCAACACCAGTAACCTCAGCGCCTAATCTGGCCATAGGTTCACATAACAAGCCRCCGCCGCAACCCACGTCCARAATGCGTAAGTCCTTTAATGGAAGTTCGCTATCTGGAKCTCTAAGGAAGTGTTCRCAAATCTCGTCCTTAATAAACCGCACTCGACATCCGTTCATTATGTGTAGAGGTTTAAACTTACCATTTGGGTTCCACCAGTCCTCGGCCATCTTAGAAAAATGTGCCATTTCAGACGGATCAACACTTGTCTCTGTTTTGTGGTTCGCGGTATTATGAGCGGAACTGGGCATAATCGGTCTTTCCAATATAGAAAAACCCTTATAGACAATGAAGCGAATAAACAAAGAGGCATTATGGCACGTATTGTCATGAAATTTGGTGGCACGTCTGTGGCGGATCTAGACAGGATTCGGCATGTGGCAGCACTTGTGGCTGCGGAACACGAAAATGGCAATGAAGTTGCGGTGGTGGTTTCGGCTATGTCAGGAGAAACCAACCGCCTAGTTGGCTATGTGGATGAGATRTCATGYGATAGACCCATAGGRAATGCCGTACTTGGTGGTGCCATAGATGATGAATATGATACTATTGTTGCATCAGGTGAGCAAGTCACCAGCGGCTTATTATCAATTGCCCTTAGAAGGCGCGGCGTTAAAGCTCGATCTTGGCAAGGTTGGCAAATCCCGTTACAAACGGATGGCGCCCATGCTTCGGCTCGCATAAAAGGCATTGAAACATTGGCATTTAACCAGTCCTTAAAAAACGGGACCGTTGGTGTGGTCGCAGGGTTTCAGGGCATCAGCCCAGAAGGCCGCGTATCCACTTTGGGCCGCGGCGGCTCGGATACTTCGGCAGTGGCTTTAGCGGTAGCGCTGAAAGCAGATCGATGCGATATTTATACGGATGTGGACGGAGTTTATACCACTGACCCCCGCATAGTGCCGGAGGCACGCAGATTGAACCGCATTGCATTTGAGGAAATGCTGGAATTGGCTTCCCAAGGCGCAAAAGTTTTGCAGACTAGGTCGGTTGAGTTGGCCATGAACAATAACTTACCCATAAGGGTACTGACTAGTTTTCGAGGTATTGATGAAGCCAACCCGGGAACTCTCGTATGTTCGGAGGAAAAAACTATGGAAGAACGTGTTGTAAGCGGTGTCGCTTATTCCCGCGACGAAGCACAAATTTCACTATTACGGCTAAACGACGTGCCGGGCGTAGTGGCGCGAGTGTGCGGTGTCATGTCTGAAGCCAATATTAGTGTCGATATGATTGTCCAAGGCACATCACGCCGTGAAGACAGCGCCAATTTGGTGTTCACTATTGGTCGCCGTGATCTGGATAAAACATTGGCAGCGCTTGATGCCAACAAAAGCAAAATCGGTTTTGACGGGCTGCTTGTCAATGACAAGGTCAGCAAGGTTTCCGTCGTTGGTATTGGTATGCGTTCCCACGCAGGTGTTGCACACACCATGTTTTCGGCGCTAGCTGAACGCAATATCAATATCGAAGTTATTGCTACATCTGAAATAAAAATCAGCGTGCTAATTGATACCGACATGACTGAACTAGCTGTGAGAGCCTTACACAGCGCTTTCGAGTTGGGCGCCAATTAGTTGAAAATCCCTGGACCTATAAGCATCAAGTCTGATCCGGGCGTGATATTACTCAAACGTATTCGTGCGGTGATGGCCTCAGAATACGGGACACAAACGCGGCTTGATAATTTTGTCAAAGTGATCAGTTCGGCCATGAAGGTCAATGTTGTGTCGATCTATTTGCGGGCGGGAGATTACCTAGAGCTTTGTGCCACCAAAGGTCTGAAACAAACGGCCGTACACACAACGCGTCTTGGCATAAATGAAGGGTTGGTTGGCAATGTGGCTAGGCAGGCAAAGCTCCTAAACTTAGCCGAAGCTTCGGAACATCCGGACTTTTCCTTTAAGAAAGAAACGGGAGAACAACGGTTCCATTCATTCCTCGGTGTGCCCCTTTTACGCGGTGGGCGGAATTTGGGTGTGCTGGTGGTACAAGGCAAGCGCGCGCGTGTATATAGTGAAGCTGAAGTAGAAAATCTGCTAACTGCCGCCACATTGCTAGCAGAGATAGCCGTCGAAGACGAACGGGCAGGCGGCGCAGAAGCAAGGTTAAAGGGCATCCGTCTGACGCCCACCGGAGCAGAAACAATTATCGGTCGTGCCTTTGCTGATGGGTTATCACAAGGTCGTGCCGTCTTGCATTTACCGCCTGTTACTTCGGGGCATATGATTGCCCAAAACATCGGTGAAGAACAAGGACGCCTATCCAAAGCCATTCGGAAAATGCGCAGATCTGTTGATGCCATGGTTTCGGGCGAAATGGCAGATGTGGGTGCGGCGTCTAAAGAAATTTTTGAAAGCTACCGTCTATTTGCTTATGACCGACAATGGATAGAACGCCTTCAAGAAGCGGTACACAGTGGTTTGACCGCTGAGGCCGCCGTTGAGCGGGTTCGCAATGAACACCGTGCACGTATGCTAAAAGCGCGCGATCCATATTTACAGGCCCGCTTACATGATCTCGAAGATCTTGCTAACCGTATGTTGCGTTCATTAGGCGGGGAAAACCTTGAACCAGGGCAAAGGCAACTCCCTGATAACGCCATCGTCTTTGCGCGAAACCTTGGCCCCGCAGAAATTCTAGATTATGACCGCGACAAACTAAAAGGCATTGTGTTGGAAGAGGGTGCCGCTACCGCTCATGCCACAATCATTTGCCGTACACTGGGCATCCCTTTGGTCGGATTGGCCGATAGAGTTTTGGATAGAGTTGAGGCAGACGACGAARTATTGGTCGACGGTGAGCTTGGTGAAGTTAGCATACGACCAACCTCTGAAACTATTAATGAATTTATGGTGCGGGTCGGTATCCGCGCACAACTTAACTTGGCGTTCGAAAAGCAACGGTATTTGAAAGCGGTTACCAAAGACGGAAAGCCTGTATCTCTATTGTTAAACGCGGGACTATTGGTAGACTTACCTGGGTTGAATGCAGTTGGCGCTGACGGGATCGGGCTATTTCGTACCGAGTTTCAGTTCATGGTCTCGCAGCGTATGCCGCATCTTAACGAGCAGGTTGATCTGTATAAACGTGCGCTGGCTGCAGCGGGCGATCGTCCTGTAACGTTCCGCACCCTTGACCTTGGCGGCGATAAAATACTGCCCTATGCAGACCCTGTACCTGAACAAAATCCAGCAATTGGATGGCGCGCAATTCGCATCGGCCTCGACCGTCCCGGCATGCTCCGCTATCAGCTCAGAGCTTTGTTACAAGCGGGTGCGGGGCAGCATCTCCGTATCATGTTCCCCATGGTGGCAATTGTATCAGAGTTTCAGGCGGCACGAGCTTTGCTCGACAAAGAAATTGCGCGCATCAAGAAGTTGGGCGGGGCGCTTCCAAAAAAACTGGAAGTTGGCGTGATGCTGGAAACCCCGGCGCTGGCTTGGCAAATAGACGCTATTTGCAAGCACGCAGATTTTGTCTCGGTTGGGGCCAATGACCTTTTGCAGTTTTTCTTTGCTGCCGACCGCGATAATCCGCGCGTGGCCGGACTATATGACGGCTTACATCCTGCGGCATTGTCTTTGCTCTCTCATATTGCAAGGCGTTGTAAAGCCAACAAAACTCAGGTCACAGTCTGCGGGGAAATAGCCGGTAAACCGCTAGAGGCGATTTGTTTGGCGGCGCTCGGGTTTGAAAATTTATCCATGCCGGTTACGGGTGTTGGTCCGGTCAAAAGTGCGCTTCTTGCCCTGGATGCAGGCAAATTAGCCGCCTTACTCAAACCAAAAATAACCTCTACATCGGATGCAGATAGTTTGCGCCAAGCCATCATAGAGTTTTGCGAAAAAGAAGGGGTGCCTGTCTAGGTTAAAACGGCAGTTTCATGCCTTCCGGTAATTGCATATCGCCCATGGCGTCTTGCATGGTTTCGGCCTGTTTTTGGTCTAGCTTGACTTTGGCATCATGGTAGGCGGCTATGATTAGGTCTTCCAAGATTTCGGCTTCGTCAGCGATAATCATGCTTGGGTCAATATTAATAGACTGCATATGGCCTTCACCGGACAGGACAAGTCGCACCATGCCGCCGCCGCTGACACCCTCAGCTACTAAATCGGCAACTTTGGCTTTGGCGACTTCCATTTTTTCTTGCATTTGTTTTGCCTGTTTCATCAGGCCCATAATGTCTTTCATTGCACATCCTTTGGCATGACTATTCTTCGTTGTTCGTAAAGTCTGCCTCTATAACATTGGATATGGAGGGTCGGTCGCGAAATTCAATCTCTACACCAGGAAATAATGCACGTGCGGTGGYCGCAAYKGGATGGCTGTCCTCTGCATCTTTCCTCTCGGACCGTGCAGAACGGCGRCGTTCTAACAAGCTTGGCTCGCCTTGAATTTTTGTATCGACCTCAATATGCCACGGTCTTGAAGTGGCATCGGTGACCCAAGCTCGTAACTGATACTCCAAATCTTTTGGCGCATTGGGCGCAAAAGAAAACACAAATGTGCCAGGTTCAAAACGAATGGGGCGAATGTATTTTTCTATGTCATAGCGCAAACCGGTTTGGTTTTTTGGTATGGCAGAAATCAAATCTTCCAACGTATTGATCTCTAGTTTTGGTGCTGTTGATGCAGCGGCTTGCGGTTGTGGTGTTGGTGCAGGTTGCGGTGCGGCGCTACCGTGTGTCAGCTGACTAGATGTTGTCTCGCGGGACCCGCCAGAGCCTGATGCGCCACCCGAAGATTTCGGTGCATTTTTAACATCCTTAAGTCCGGCCAACAATTGTGCCGCCAATTCTGGTGGTGGTAAATCTCCTGCCACAGCAAGGCGTAGTAGCGCCATTTCGGCGGCCGCTAACGGATCAGGTGCGGCGCGGACATCTCCGTGGGCGCTGAGCAACATTTGCCATGCGCGGGTGATTTGACCCATGGTGAGTGAACCTGCCAAATCATGCAGCCGCGTTACTTGGTCGGGCGCCATATCAAATTCCGCCTCGCTGCCAAGGGCTTTAGCGCGGGAWACTTCRTGRCAAATATCTAGCAAATCCCGGACAATAACGRCGGGGTCAGCRCCGTCCGTATATTGAGAACGRACTTCGGTGAGAGCRCCTTTGGCATCRCCGCCCACAGCGGCAGCGAACAATTCCARCACACGAGTTCTATCCGCAAGACCAAGCATRAKGCGGATATCTTCGGCGCTGACTTCDGCACCRCCTTCCGCTTGAACAATCGCTTGGTCAAGCAAGGACAGACCGTCGCGCACAGAGCCTTCGGCGGCCCGCGCAATGAGCATTAATCCGTCTTTTGAAATATTGGCGTTTTCTTGTTTGCAAATATTAGCCAAATGTTTGCAAAGCTCGTCCGCTTCAACGCGGCGCAAATCAAACCGCTGACAACGGGACAAAACCGTGATCGGAATTTTACGAATTTCTGTGGTAGCAAAAATAAATTTAGCGTGATCAGGCGGCTCTTCCAAGGTCTTCAACAATGCATTAAACGCTTGTTGGGACAACATATGCACTTCGTCTATAATATATACTTTATAGCGCGCCTCTACGGGGCCGTAACGCACRCTGTCCAAAATCTCGCGAATGTCGCCAACGCCCGTACGCGATGCCGCATCCATTTCCATGACATCCAAATGAGATGAGCGGTTGATAGCATCGCAGTGWATGCCYGSYGGYTCCAATTTTACACTTGGCCCATCGTGATCGTCGCTCTCATAATTTAGCGCTCGTGCTAACAATCTGGCTGTYGTYGTTTTGCCGATGCCGCGTACGCCTGTGAGCATAAATGCATGCGCCACCCGCCCGGTTTTAAACGCATTGGTCAGCGTTTTGACCAAGGGCTCTTGGCCGATCATATCCTCGAAATTCATGGGCCGATATTTGCGCGCCAGAACTTGATAATTTTTGGATGTGCTTTTTGTGGTCATGCAAGCCTTATAGAGCAAAACCCACATAGTGCCAGAAGATGTTTTGTGTGTTTGGAAAACAGTTATCGTTTTCCGCGCGCGTAAAAAATATTGCTTGAATCGGTACCGAGTAAAACGAGGCGAGGGCGACCGCCCGTCGTGCCTTGTGGCACGCCCTCGCGGAGGTGTGCGCTCTTGCGCATCGCCGTGAGCGATATAAAACATACAAGAGGCGTGGGAGGAGCGCAGTGACGGACGGGAAAATATAAAGTGGAAGGCTGAACAGTGACCCGAACAAAACTCGTTACGGCTGCTTCGTTCCCGATCTGACCGGGTTGGCGAGACGTCCGTCCACAGCCAACCTTCCGAGCGGGCTTATGAACCTTTCTCGAAATGTATTCAAGGGTGTTTTTCATCTGGTCATGGGCAGCAAACACCGCTAGATAAGCTGCCAACACTCTGCCCGCACTAAGGATAATTATGACTTCCAATACTACAATRGCCTTTACYGGCGCACCRCTTGATTTGGCGGAAAAYARGCGYTCTAGCAGTGANCTYAANNGCTTTTCTCACAGAYGCAAACGCCAGAGCYTTCGTCATGTTTCAKGGCAGGTTTTTGGTTAAAGATGGTGATTTGGTACAAATGCATCCGTCACAAATTAAAGGCACACATTTGTATGAYCCCGGGCCRTTGTTTTTAGGGCTAGACGGTACTGTGCCACAATTTACGTTTTCTCTTGCTAAAGAGGAYGAGGCKTTAAAYTTAGTCAAAGGCGCGGAGTTGGACCATTTGCGTAACCTTGCMTATTTGATGGATGCACGGCAATTGGCTTTGGCTGGGCGGGCAAAATCATTGTTTGATTGGCACCGTTCGCACAGGTTTTGTTCTAACTGTGGCCTTGAAAGCAAACCGCAATCTGGCGGGGTTACCCGTAAATGCCCATCTTGCGAAACCGACCATTTTCCGCGTGTCAATCCGGTGGTGATTATGTTGGTGTTGGACGGAGATAATTGTCTGCTCGGGCGTGGGCCTGAATGGCCAGAAGGTGCATATTCTGCTCTGGCAGGATTTGTCTCACCGGGTGAAAGCTTGTCCGAGGCCTGCATCCGCGAGGTCAAAGAAGAGGTTAATATTGATGTGGAAAACCCCACTTATAAATTYTCGCAGCCATGGCCGTTCCCGGGGCAATTGATGATGGGCATGTTTTGCACCGCTAAAAACACTAAAATTACTTTGGACACCAAAGAATTAGCCGATGCAAAATGGTTCAGTAAAGACACGGTGCGTGGTGTGTTTGACGGCACAGATAAAAGCTTTACYTGTCCYCCAGATTTCACAATAGCCCACCAGTTGATCAAAGCTTGGTTGGCGGACTAGGCCTTAACGTAATTTTGNAAAATTATTTATCCAAAATCAAAGGCCAATTTGCATCCCCTTTGATGATGAAGCCTTCAATATCCGTGAGCCATCTGTCTTTGATTTTTTTGTTAAAGTTCAAATACAATACGTCGTCCTTAATGGTCCAATGTTTCGGCTTCCCTTTGGCAAGCTTGTTTTCYGCCAGAGCCCAAGCACAATAGCCGCCGTAAGCTGGCGCATATTTTTTAGGTTCAGCCAAAAACGCATCAAGGTTGTCCTGATTGTCAAACAGCCAGTTTGCGCCATGCCAGCTCGTTGTTAGYTTTGGTTTGCCTTCTACGGGGCTGCCCCGGTGAAAGCTWACCACATCATAGCCACCAACGGCTAAATTGTTGCGCCAGCTTGTGTAAATTTCGTCCGACTTAGCGTGGGCAGATTGGGTTGTAGCTGCAATGCCAACGCACAAAACCAATGTTGCAAATAAAAGCTTGATCCAACTAGACATAGTTTTTCTCCGTAAGGTTCATGCTGTTTGTTAGCCGCAAACTAAGCAAGAGGGAAATCACTAGCGCTAAACTTCCCGTGACCATTTTTAAGTTTCCCGTGACCATTCTTAGGTTTTTCGTGAATTGTCCGCGATATAAGTGCCGAGCATATAAACATAATCAGTGAAGAACTGTAGTTCTTCCATCGCATGTATCATGCCAGGATCCTCTGGATGCGCCTCAACGTCTGCATAAAATTGGGTGGCAGTGAACGAACCTTCCAGCATATAGCTTTCCAGTTTGGTCATATTAATACCGTTAGTGGCGAACCCGCCCATAGCTTTGTACAAGGCGGCGGGAATATTGCGGACTTTAAATACAAAGCTGGTGACTACTTTTTCGCCGTTTCGCTTTGGGATATTCTCTGATTTTGCCAAAGTTAAAAACCGGGTGGTGTTATGACTGGCATCTTCAATATTGGCGTCCAAAACATCAAGCCCGTAAATTTTTGCGGCGAGGCTTGAGGCAATCGCAGCGATAGATGTATCGCCGCTTTCTGCGACCCGCTTTGCTGCACCAGCGGTATCCAGATCACCTCTTGCCAATATGCCCCAGTTCCTGAGACGATGCCTCACTTGCGACAAAGCCATAGGGTGAGAATACGCCGCTTTTATCTGATCTCGTTTTACACCCGGCAAGGCCAGCAAATTATGGTGCACGGGTAAATAATGTTCAGCAATAATATGTAGCCCGCCCTCGGGAAGTAGATGATAAATATCCGACACCCGCCCAGCCAAAGAATTTTCAACCGGTATCATAGCCATGTCGGCATTGCCGCCGCGCACGATTTCAAACGCATGGGCAAAACTACGGCATGATATGGCCTCTACGTCCGGATAATAGGTCGTACAAGCGAGATGGGAAAAAGCCCCCTCTTCGCCTTGGTAAACAATTATTTTAGTCATGTTTTTGTCCTGTAATAATTTCAATAGCTCTACGCAAATCTTCTGGGGTATCAACACCGTGGGGCTCGCTGTCGATAACGGCGGCATCCATACGCATACCAGCCTCGAGGGCGCGGAGTTGCTCCAGTTTTTCGCGTCTCTCTAACGGCGAGGGCGGTAGGGCGCAAAATGTATCGAGGGCACGGCGGCGGTAAGCGTAAATTCCCACATGGTGCCAAAGAGGCCCTTGGCCGGATGGGGCGCTTGCGCGGGTGAAGTATAAAGCGCGTCCACGCCTTTTCGTCTCCATAGACAGCACWGCTTTGACCACATTCGGRTCARCAATTTCTCTTGGATCTTCTGTAGCGACGACAAGTGTTGAAATATCACATGCAGGCACATCAGCCAACACATCAACGGCAGCGGTTATTGCTAAGGGGTCAAGTGTCGGTAAATCGCCCTGTACATTAATCACGCAATTATATGCACCTTTTGGATCAATGATTTCAGCGGCCGCACGTACGCGGTCTGTTCCGGAAGGTAAATCAGGGTCTGTCAGCACGGCCGTACCGCCGCTCGCCCGTACCGCGTCCATAACTTCAGTTTCGGCGCAAGCGACGACCACTGGCCCGACATTAGCCGCCAAAGCTCTTTGCATAACATGGACAATCATTGGTACACCGCCGATATCTGCAAGCGGCTTACCGGGCAGGCGCGCGGACGCCATACGCGCCGGAATCACCACTAGCGGAACTAATTTATCAGTGCTTGCCCTGTTCATAATCTTGCTCATGCGCCCATTTAGCCAGTTTGTAGTGCAAGGAGCAAGAATTTAAAACCGTGTACAGGCATAAAAACATCCGCAATGGGTTGGAAAACATTTGCAATATTCTGGATTAATTATAATACAGGAACAAAATTACTGACACGTAAGGAGTGTTTYATGAGCGGTTTGTTTGTTAATAAGGTATTGGGTGCACTCTTGGCGTCCGGTCTGGGGTTTATAATGATCAACAAATTTTCAAATGTGGTCATGCACCCTGATGTGCCTGAGCCTGAAAAATTTGCTTATAGCTTGGCTGTAGAAACAGAAGCGGCCCATGTGGAAGTTGTTGAAATTGCTTTCCCAAGCCCAACTTGGCTTGGTGCGCAGGACGCAGAAAAAGGTGCAAAAGTATTCAAAAAATGTAAATCGTGCCATACCGCCGCTGYGGACGGCAAAGACGGTACCGGTCCGGGACTGTGGAACATCCTTGGCCGTCCAATGGCTTCTGTTGCTGGCTTTTCTTATTCTGACGGTATGAAATCCAAAGGTGGTGCTTGGGGTTATGAGGAACTCGATGAWTTTTTGACCAAGCCGAAAGATTATATCACAAAAACAAAAATGTCTTTCAATGGTTTGAAAAAAGAAACTGACCGTGCTGCGCTGATCGAATTTTTGCGTTTGGCCGCAGACGCTCCTCAAGAACAGCTAGTTGCCCAAGCTCAAGAAGTGGTTGAGGTGACAGAAGTGATAGAAGATACGGTCCAAGATGYCGCAGATACAATTGAAGAGATGGCTGGTGATGTGGTCAAAGAAGTTGCCGAAGARGTCGTTGAAAAAACCGCACCTGTTGAGGGCGGCCACTAAARCCCAAAACTACATTCGTTTTATTGACGTAACCGGGCCTGCAGATTTCTCTATGCGGGCTATGGCTTGGGCCAGAGGTTCGCTTGCCACAAGCATATGGTGCGCATTAGCATGCAGCAAAGTGGTTGCACCGCTCATAATGCCGACATGACCTTTCCAGAACACTAGATCGCCGCGCATGGGCTCCGTGTCTTTGTTTATGGTCGTTCCGAGGCTAGCCTCTTGCATATCCGTATCGCGCAGAGCGTCTTTGCCAACAGCGCGTAAGGAGGTTTGCACAAGACCAGAGCAGTCGACCCCGTCTGGGCTAATTCCGCCCCATACATAAGGCAGGCCGCAGTGTAGCTCAGCTATATCAACAAAATCACCCTTGGTTTCAACGATGGCTTCAACAATGGTTGTGATGTGGTTGACATGCACATAGCCCATGTCATGGCCCAAACCAGAAACACGCAGATAATCACCGTCCCGTCCATCAACAGACAGTTTGGCGTTGAGGGGTAAAGTCGTGCGAATGGCCGTCTTCAAGTCCGGTTTGATAAAAACGGGTGCGCGAATAACGTTGATGCGGTGGGTCGGTTCTGCCGCGCCGCGCGCCAATGCCATATTGGGCACATAGCCCACATAGCCTTTTCCATCTTTTTGCACCTCTTGTCCCCACGCCCAACCATTGTGGATGTCATAAATATCAAACTCTGCGCCCAATAAAAGTTGCGTGTCCATCATGCTGGCGCTGGCYGGGGCTTTGTGTAGGGGGATGACGGGCATCATCACTTGRTGGCGAATAGCGTCGCCGTAGTTTTTAGCCTCAACCAYRTYYTTTAAATGCGTTGCCGCAAGGTCGGCCTTGTAGGGCGTAATCCTTGGGTCGAGTTTGTGGTCGGGTGTGCTCATTATGCGACCTTTTCTGTACCGGATTTGGACATCTTCAGTGTTCGCAATTCAAGGCGGATCCGTTCGGCAAAGTCAGTAAGATAACGAGACCCTTGCGGGGTGCGCCGTACTAAAACCGAACGCTTGTCCGCAGGGTCTGRYCCTCTGTCCACCAGCCCGTAYCGACCCAATGTATCAAGYGCACGCGTAACCGGTGAAATGGTGATCTGAAGACACTGCGCCAAAGATCTTACCGTGTGCGGGCCTGCTTCCATATAGACGGTGGTCAAAAYGGCCATTTGCCGCGCGCTTAAATCGGGTTGTGTTGCCAGTACAGAGCCAAGATTAACCCGGTGCCAAAGCTGCAARGCTTCTGCYCGGTTTAAAATGTCCTCTCGACTGCGCACAGACGCTCCTAAAACAAATTGATTCGCCTAAAGGATTCGCACACTAAGGATTCCGGCGTCAAGAGTAGACGCAAAACTTTTGCGGAGCTAATTCCCCCATTGTTCTTTATACGTTTTTACGTGATGAGGAAACAGTTCCTCATACAAGGGATAGCCAATCCCCAAACATGTTGCCTCAATAGCAAACACATCATCTAGCGGTCCGTATTCAATTATCACGGCACCTGCAAAGCATTCTAATTCATGCCCACTAGGCGTCTTTACAGACAAGCCCTCCCAGCGCCTAGAGTCTGAATCAAGCACCTCCGCTCTGGAGCGGAGATTTTCAAAACCGTCAGTCGGTAAAAATTGTCCAAACGCTACGCCCATTGGAGCATCGCCGCGCTCTAATTTTGAATGCCCAATGAGAACACCGTCAATCCAAAACTCATACATTTGTTACAAAATTCCCGGCAGGTTCAGCCCGTGTTCTTTCGCGCATTTTTTGGCGATTTCGTAGCCTGCATCGGCGTGGCGCATGACGCCTGTTGCAGGATCGTTCCACAATACGCGTTCTAGCTTGCGGGCCGCCGTGTCGGTGCCGTCGGCGCAAATGACAATGCCGCTGTGTTGGGAAAAGCCCATGCCAACCCCGCCGCCGTGGTGGAGCGAAACCCATGTAGCCCCGCCCGCAGTGTTCAGTAATGCGTTTAAGAGCGGCCAGTCGGACACGGCGTCAGAGCCGTCTTTCATGCTTTCCGTTTCTCGGTTAGGCGAAGCTACAGAGCCGCTATCCAGATGGTCACGGCCAATGACCACGGGCGCAGATAATTCACCCGTTCGCACCATTTCGTTAAAGGCTAATCCGAGTTTATGCCGCTCGCCAAGACCAACCCAGCATATCCGCGCTGGCAAGCCTTGAAATTGAATGCGGTCTCGCGCCATGTCGAGCCAGTTGTGTAGATGTGGATTATCCGGGATCAATTCTTTGACCTTGGCATCGGTTTTGTAGATATCTTCGGGGTCGCCCGATAGCGCCACCCAACGAAACGGGCCGATACCTTTACAAAACAGCGGCCTTATATAAGCAGGGACAAAGCCAGGGAAATCAAAGGCGTTTTCCAAGCCTTCGTCGTAAGCGACTTGGCGAATATTGTTGCCGTAATCAAATGTAGGCACGCCAGCTTTTTCAAAATCAAGCATGGCTTGGACATGAATTTTCATGCTSGCGCAAGCCGCTTTTTCAACAGATTTTTTATCACTCTCGCGCTTGCTGACCCACTCGGACATGGTCCAACCTTGAGGCAGATAACCATTGAYCGGGTCGTGAGCAGAGGTTTGATCTGTGACCATATCAGGGCGCACACCGCGCGCATATATTTCGGGAAAAATGTCTGCCGCATTACCGAGTAGACCAATCGAAAGAGCTTTGCCTTTACGCGTAGCATCTTCAATAAAGGCCAGGGCTTCGTCCAATGTTTTTGCTTTGGCATCCACATATCCAGTGCGCAGACGAAAATCGATACGGGTTTCGTCGCACTCAACCGTCAAGCAAGATGCACCTGCCATAGTCGCCGCTAAAGGCTGAGCCCCGCCCATGCCGCCAAGGCCTGCGGTCAGTATCCATTTACCCGTCAGATCACCACCATAGTGCTGCCGTCCAGCTTCGACAAAAGTTTCRTAAGTGCCTTGGACGATGCCTTGGGTGCCGATGTAAATCCATGARCCKGCCGTCATTTGCCCGTACATCATCAAGCCTTTTTTATCGAGCTCGTTGAAATGATCCCAAGTGGCCCAGTGGGGSACGAGGTTGGAATTAGCRATAAGCACGCGCGGGGCTTCGGCGTGGGTTCTAAACACGCCAACGGGTTTTCCTGATTGCACCAAAAGTGTTTCGTCGTCTTCTAACGCTTCTAGGCTCTCGATGATTTTATCAAAATCCGCCCATGTGCGCGCCGCCCGCCCAATGCCGCCGTAGACTACCAATTCATCAGGATGTTCTGCGATATCTGGGTCCAGATTGTTCATCAACATCCGGTACGGCGCTTCGGTCTGCCAGCTTTTACAGGTAATTTCAGAGCCCGTTGGCGCCTTAACCACCCTTGAATTTTTGAATCTATTATTAGTCATGTTGTTCCTCTTGGGCAAATATCTCTTTTCCTACGGCGTTTATCAATGCGCCCTGTTTTAATAGATCGGTTGCGGCTTCAATATCGCCCGCCAGATAGCGGTCATCCCCGAGGGGAGCGACTTTTGCCCGCAAAGCCTTAATGGCCGATTTAAGCGCCGTGCTGGTATCAATAGGAGCGCGCAGTTCAATGCCTTGCGCCGCGCATAACCACTCGATGGCTAATATGGCCGACAGGTTCTGTGCCATATCCATCAGGCGGCGTGCTCCGTGGGCGGCCATGCTGACATGGTCTTCTTGGTTGGCCGAAGTTGGCGTGCTATCGACGCTACACGGATTGGCCCGCTGTTTGTTTTCACACATTAATGCCGCACTGGTCACTTCGGCGATCATAAAGCCGGAGTTAACGCCGGGGTTCGGCGACAAGAATGCAGGTAGGCCAAAGCTCARYGTTGGATCAACCAACAGAGCAATGCGCCGTTGGGCTATGGCGCCAGTTTCGGCCAGAGCTAAGGCGATTTGGTCAGCAGCAAAGGCCACCGGTTCGGCGTGAAAATTACCGCCCGAAAGAATGTCTCCGCTTTCAATATCCACCAATGGATTGTCGGTGACAGCATTGGCTTCTATTTCCAATGTCACTGACACTTGATTTAAAATATCAATGCAGGCACCCATGACTTGCGGCTGGCAACGCAGACAATATGGATCTTGCACGCGTTCATCACCTTCAAGATGGCTGTCACGTAAAGGCGACCCTTGCATCAAATTCCGCAAGACCTGTCCGGCGCGAATTTGGCCAGCTTGGCCACGTAGTTTGTGGATAAACGCACGAAACGGTGCAGAAGACCCCATAGCAGCATCAACACTCATTGCGCCCGTTACCAGCGCCGAGCGAGCGAGTAACTCAGCTTCAAATAATCCTGCCAAAGCATAGGCGGTGGAAAATTGTGTGCCGTTAATCAGACCAAGGCCTTCTTTGGCGCGCAAGATAATTGGGGTGAGACCCGCCTGCTTTAAGGCATCAGCCCCTGACATGCGCTCGCCTTTATAAAGCGCTTCACCTTCGCCGATCATVGCGGCSGCCATGTGGGCTAGVGGHGCDAGVTCGCCDGACGCGCCAACAGAACCCTGGCCAGGGATAACAGGGGTGACATTTTTTGCCAACATATCTTGTAGCAAAGATATCAACCGCCAACTGACACCAGACGCGCCGCGCCCCAGTGAATTGATTTTCAGCGCCATCATCAAGCGTACAATCGGCTCAGGCGTAGGCTCGCCGACCCCACAGCAATGAGACAGAATAAGATTGCGCTGTAGCTTGGCCGTATCCTCTACGCTGATTTGGATGCGCGCTAATTTACCAAAACCCGTATTGACCCCATAAACAGGGTCAGTACCCGCTGCAGCCGCCTTGACGATATCCGCAGATTTTTCGCAATCGGATTTGGCGGACGCATCGAGCTTTATACAAACTCCGTCCCGATAAACCGAAAGCCAAACGTCAAGCGATACGTGACCTGCATTTATAGTTTTACTCATGTTTTATGCCTTCAATATAGCGGGTATTATTAATGTTATTTCCGACCCAATAGCTTAGCTCTGCGGGATGATCGATTGACCATACAACCATATCTGCCAACTTACCAATTTCTAGCGTGCCTATCTGACCTGCGGCGCCAAGTGCTTGCGCGCCAATGCGGGTCATACCTGCCAAGGCCTCTTCTGGTGTAAAACCAAAGAGTGTGCATGCCATATTCAAAATGAGGAGGGGTGAAGTAATTGGCGAACTTCCCGGATTGCAATCAGTTGCAAGCGCCATTGGTACGCCGTGTTTTTTGAACAAATCGACGGGCGGTTTTTGGGTTTCCTTTAAATAATAAAAAGCACCCGGTAAAAGCACGGCCACTGTGCCCGCCGCCGCCATAGCCTTGACACCATCCTCATCAATATATTCAAGGTGATCTGCAGACAGCGCGCCAAATTCTGCTGCAAGTTTTGCGCCGCCTTGGTTGGATAATTGTTCTGCGTGAAGTTTAACGGGGAGGCCGTGTTTTTTTGCAGCTTCAAAAACCCGCCTGATTTGTGCGGGGCTAAACGCAATGTTCTCGCAAAACCCGTCCACGGCATCGGCAAGGCCAAGCTTTGCAATTTTTGGAATCATTTCATTGCAGACAAGGTCAATATAAGCGTCTGAATTCTCCTTAAATTCCGGTGGTAATGCGTGGGCGCCTAGAAAGGTGCGGTGGACCCGAACATTGTATTCTTCTAAGTTTTTGGCAACCTCAAGCATTTTGATTTCGGTGGCTAAATCGAGCCCATAACCAGATTTTACTTCAATTGTTGTTACGCCTAAATCAATGAGGTCGAAAAGGCGTGTTGACGAGTTGAGATATAGGTCGTTCGCATCTATTTCTCGGGTCGCTTTTACTGTTGAAACAATGCCGCCGCCGCCCTGCGCGATTTCCCCGTAGCTTGCGCCTTGCAGCCGCATTTCAAATTCACGTGCGCGGTTACCGCCAAAAACAAGGTGCGTATGACAGTCCACCAAGCCGGGCGTAATCCATTCGTTTTTACAATCAACAACGTCATTAGCYTCATGGGTCGGCAAATTATCTATCGTGCCAACCCAGACAATCCGCCCATCCTTCACACCCAGAGCCCCATTTTTGATTGCGCCGTAAGGCGTATCAACATTCGGGCTCATTGTGGCTAGGTTAGCATTCACAAACAAAGCATCAAATTTTAAGGTCATGGGCATCTCTACAATTTTTCCTGCAAAGACAGAATGGTTTTTTTGTAAGCGTTCGAAATTTYTYCCCTGTTAATGTGCGCGCCGCCGCGCACTACATGTCTGCCCGCAGACCAAACATCCGTGATCATATGAGAGCCGCCAGAAAAGATAAAGCTGTCTAGCAACATATCGCCTTGCTTGCCGATGAGGTCGGGGGCGTTTCCGTCCAAAGCCAGTATGTCCGCTAGCTTGCCAACGGCGATTACGCCGCTCTCTCGCCCGCAAGCTTGCGCACCGCCTCGTGCCGCTCCTTGTAACAGAACGTGCCCGCAAGATTGTCCCGCGTTGGCCAACACGGCACGTTCTCGGTGTTTCAGGCGTTGGGAGTATTCGAGGGTGCGCAGTTCTTCTGCCAGTGAAATTCGGACATTGGAATCAGAGCCGATACTAAATGTACCGCCTGCGTTTAGGTATTCTCTCGCGTTAAAAATGCCGTCGCCCAGAGAGCTTTCAGTTATTGGGCATAAAGCGGCCACCGCCCCGGATTTTGCCAAAGCTTTGGTTTCGCCGTTCGTCATTTGCGTCGCGTGTACTAAGCACCAGCGATCATTGACGGCGTGATTATCCATTAACCATTCCGTAGGCCTTTGGCCGTGATGTTCCAGCACTTCTGCGATCTCAGCATCTTGTTCGGCAATGTGAATATGAAACGGTGCGTCTGGTACAAGGTTCGCCGCAAATGATAGTTCTTCAGGTGTGACCGCCCGCAAAGAATGGGCGGCAGCGCCAAGACGACAATCTGGTGCAAGCTGCACGACGGCCTTTTTAGCGGCTTCAAATAGTTTGGTGAACCTGTCTTGAGAATTACCAAACCGCATCTGTCCACCTTGAAGCGCCCGTCCATCACATCCGCCTTGCGTATAAAGTACAGGCAGGAGGGTTAAACCGATGCCTGTCAGATCGGCTGCTGCGACTATGCGGTGGGCGGTTTCCGCAATATTGTCATAGGCTTGTCCCTTTTGCCCGTGGTGCAAATAATGAAATTCGGCCACCGCGCTAAACCCGGCTTCTAGCATTTCCATATATAAATAGGCAGCGATGGATTCTATATCGTCGGGCGTAAGGAGATCGACGAACCGGTACATGATGTCTCGCCAAGTCCAGAAACTGTCGCGTGGGTCTGGCCCGCGTCTTTCGGTCATACCCGCCATAGCGCGCTGGAAAGCATGTGAGTGGGTGTTAGCGGGTGCAGGCAAAAGTATGTCGAAAGACTTGCCTGCTGGCTCGCTGTCAAAAGCAAGCGAAGAGATATATCCATTATCATCGATGGTAATACATACATCTTGCCGCCAACCGTCTGCGGTGAGAAGTTGTTTGGCCCAAAGTAGTGTCATGTTATGTCCCTCAATCAGAAGAGAAACTAAATTGCTAAAGACTGCAAATCAATATAGAAATGGCCCATGAACCCCGTCAATCTCATTAGAGGTAATAGCCCTGTCATTCTCGCTATGCCCCATACAGGCATATATATTCCTGCAAGCGTCAAGGCCAAGCTCAATAAAAATGGCCACAAGCAAACAGATACGGACTGGCATGTAGACAGGCTGTACCGAGGGCTGTTGCCGGGTGCGACTGTGATAAAGGCAAATTTCCACCGCTATGTTATAGATGCTAACCGTGATCCGTCAGGCAAAAGCTTGTACCCAGGCCAAAACACCACGGGCCTTTGTCCAGAAACGGATTTTGATGGTAGAGATATATACAAAAAAGAGTGTGCGCCGGATGTTGATGAAATAGAGCGTCGCCGCCAAATGTTCCATGCGCCCTATCACCAAGCGATCGCAGCGGAAATTAAGCGGCTACACGGGCAATATAAAAAAGTTGTGCTGTATGATTGCCATTCCATTCGTTCGCATGTGCCGTATCTGTTTGAAGGTGTTTTGCCAGATTTTAATATTGGTACAAATAACGGGGAGACATGTGACCCACATTTAGAGACATTAGCCGCTCAAATTTGCGCACAAGCAGACGGATTAACCAGTGTTGTTAATGGGCGYTTTAAGGGCGGTTGGACCACACGGCATTACGGCAATCCAAAAAAGGGTGTTCACGCAATACAAATGGAGTTGGCACAAAGTACGTATATGTTAGAAAGACCACCATGGCTTTATCAACCGGCGACAGCCAAGAAAACCAGACAGGTCTTGCGGCAACTTTTACAAGCCATTGAAAAATCCGCACTTAGCTAAGATGAGCGTTTCTTTAGCCCGCCGTTTTTAAGCCAGTGATATAGGCCCCGCACAGCAAATATTTCGCCGCCTTTTGGCCGYGCCGGATTATCGGTTGGGTTCCAGCCGTAAACATCAAAATGCATCCAAGGTTGATCATCACCAATAAATTTCTCTAAAAACAATGCCGCTGTCACAGCCCCCGCAAAACCACTACCCGCATTTTTCATATCGGCAATGGGTGAGGACAACAAACTCATATAGGGTTGCCACAAAGGCATTTGCCAAAGCGGATCAAGATGCACTGTGCCGCTTTCCAATATTTCGGAGACCCCATCATCTCGGTTAGAAAAATACGGTGGTAAAGTTGGGCCAAGAGCGACCCTTGCCGCGCCCGTCAGCGTAGCAAAATCCATAATCAAATCGGGACTATCTTCTGACGCCCTCGTCAACGCATCACCTAAAACCAAGCGTCCCTCAGCGTCGGTATTGTCAATCTCGATGGTCAAACCTTTGCGCGATGACAGCACATCACCGGGCCTGAAAGCATTGCCCGAAATGGAATTTTCTGCAACTGCCAAAAACACATGCAGGCGTACGGGGAGTTTGTTTGCCATGATCATTTCTGCCAAAGCCAATGCRTGYGCMGCYCCGCCCATGTCTTTTTTCATGATGCGCATACCKRCCGCACTTTTTATATTCAAACCGCCCGTATCAAACGTTACGCCCTTACCAACRAGKGTCAGAGACGGGTTGTTTTCGTCGCCCCATATGATTTCCAGYAAGCGCGGTTTTTGGTGCGCCGCGCGCCCGACGGCATGGATCATGGGGTAATTGTCTTCGAGCAAATCCTTACCGACAATTGCCTCAAATTCTGCCCCGTGGGCTTTCGCCAATTTTTTGGCGATGTGGTGCAAAGCTTTCGGCCCCATATCGCCCGCAGGCGTATTGATCAAATCCCGACCCCGGTTAACAGCTGTGACCAGTGCCGTCGTTTCGCTAGCACACATTTTTTCGCTTAAGAGTAAAGTCGGCGGCGTGTGCGGCTTTTTCAGATAGCGGTTAAATTTATATGCCCCCATACCCCAAGCGGTGGCTAGCAATGCTAAGTTCCAGTCGTTCGGCGCGTCAGCTATTTCGTAAATTCCCGCATCAAGTTTTCCGGCCAGTGTCCCCGCTTGCAAGGCGCTGTCCCCGTACCCGTCGGAAACCGTGCCCGCCCCAAATAACACGAACGCCACATCGCCGTCCCTGTCGGGCACCAAAACCATTTGGCCGCTATTGCCGCTGAATTTATGGGCCCGTGCGTAGTTTTGCTGTTCGAGGCTAAATCCAGCCAAGGCCTTATCTGTCTCGTCCGGCCTACAAATATATATGGGGGTTACGGTCTTGTCGTCGCAGACCGCGCCTGTTTTGATAAAACATTCTGACATTGTGTTCCTTAGACAATTATTAACCGTGTTCTTTTACTTTTGTTAACCAAATCTTGACCGATAGCAACAAAAGTTAACAACACCTAACACCTAAACATGATCGAGGCCAAAATGACCAAATTAAATGTCGCAAAACTCCTGATATCCGGCGCAGGGCTTTTCATATTGACGGGATGTAGTTTAGCGAGCATGCCGAGCGGCTATAGTCCGATTGAACAGCAAACAGTACGAGAACTCAGCGCGTCAAATTATACGCCGAGATCTGTAGATGAGCGCGCGGCAATTTTAACGCAAGATTTGTTTGCCCAAGCGGCATTCTGGTCGCGGGAATATGATCTCAACCCGGCAGACCTAGAGGCTGCGATTAATCTTGCCAGCACGCTTCGCAGGCTTGGGAACCCACATCAATCCATAGAGGTGGCACAAACAACAAGAGCCCTGTACCCGCGTGATGTGAATTTAATGGCGGAGCTTGCCGCCGCACTCATCGCTGACAACAACCCCAAAGACGCTTTGCCCATAATAGACACGGCTTTAGGACAGAGACCAAATATGGCGCGTCTTTGGTCGCTTAAAGGCGCGGCACTTGATCAGTTCGAACAATTTGCTGAAGCCCGTCAACATTATTCAAAGGGATTAACATTTGCGCCTAATGATCCTGGCATCATTGCAAATGTTGGGCTGTCATATGCCCTTGAAGGGGACCCTGTAACCGCAGAAATTTGGTTGCGCCGCGCCGCTAACATGCCGGGTGCAAGTGCAAGTACGCGGCAAAATTTGTCGCTAGTTCTTGGGCTACAAAACAAATACGAAGAAGCGGAAAAGTGGGCGCGCAGAGATCTTGATGAACAAGCCGCCGCAAACAATATGTCTTATATCCGCAGCCTACGGGGATCGTCTCTGCCCGTAACAAGCGTTCAGCGCCCAATTAGGGCGCCCGCTGCCGCAACCAAAACATCATCATATACACAAACGCCTGCCACCAACTATCAGCGCCCATCACCCTATCCGCAAACACAACTGGCTTCTGGTAATTACTATCAACCTGCGCCGAAAATTACTGCGCCAACGACAAGGTTGATTAATTATGGCCAAGTGGTGCCTGCAAAAGTGGGTGGTAGTAACGTGGTGTCTGCGCGCGGTGCAGCGCTTGCAGCCGCTAAACGCTCGGGCTATAAGCAGGCTGGCACTGGCTCTTATGCTAGCACGCAAATTCGTCAGAAAACACAGGCGCTAAATCCTCAGGGCCAGGTGCTACAAAACCCGGCACTGCAAAACCGAACACTACAAAACACGGCACCACAGAGGATGGCAACGCAAGATGTTTTGGGGCAAATATCACAAAACAATATGTCCAAAGCGAAGATTGCACAAATCCAACAACAACAATTGGCGGGCCGCGCCCAAATCCAACAGCAAATCCAACAGCAGATACAGCCATACCCCTATCCCCAAAACAATCAGCCGAGCACACCTTATGGTGTGACTGTAACATACCCCAACACGGTTTATCCGCAAACGGCACAAGCAGGATCCGGCTATAGTCAAACGCCGCAAATACCTCAGGAACAAACCGTCAGTCAGCCTGCGCGCCAAAGACGGCGGTAAATCACTGATAAAGCCGTTGGTATAAAATATAGCATTGCCTGAATTTGGCTCTTGGCAGGTGTGTAGATTTGGCCTATAGCACCCGCCTTGTTCACATAGGAACACCTAAATACCGCAAGGTGGGGTAGCTCAGTTGGTTAGAGCGCAGGACTCATAATCCTGAGGTCGAGAGTTCAAGTCTCTCTCCCACCACCATTTAAGTCAACTATTTCAATAACATAAATGAATTTTAATCTCAAGAAAATTTATACTATTTCCTAAATTTGCTCTCAGTAAGCAGATTTCGTTCTGCTCAATCAGAAAATACTAGGGTTGATTTTGTTCCTGCCATGTTGAAATAAGAAATGAAGCCATTGTACCAGCTAAGTTGACCGCTAATTCTGCATGACGGGGTTTGGGTTTAATTGGCATTTTCCCCTGTCCATGTGAATCTGACACTGCCTGTTTTCCCATTAAATTAATACGGACAACCCGCTCGGAAATTGCTACAAGCAACAAAACGGGGACTTAGGGCATGCGATTACGCAGTATTACAAAACATGTGCGCGACCAAAACTGGTTCGCGGTGGTGCTGGACTTTTTCATTGTGGTAATTGGTGTGTTTATAGGTTTGCAAGTCTCAAACTGGAACTCAGTACGTCAACAAGATCAAACCGCGAAAGTCTATATAGAACGCATTCACCAAGACCTTGTCATTAATCAAGATGACCTTACGCAAAGAATGGTCTATTTCTCTCAGGTCAGAACCCATGCCCTTGGCGCACTAGAGGGATTGGATCGCCCACAAGAAACCCTTAGCTTGCCATTTTTAATCGACATTTACCAAGCTAGCCAACACCTCAGGCGTGAATTAGGGCGCGATACATATGACGAAATTCTTTCTGCTGGAGCAAATAATACGATTTCTGATGTCGCAGTGCGTAAGCGTCTAGCCAATTTTTACCGCAGTATTCAAGCCGCTATCGTTACAACGAAAGACGCGACACCTTACCGTGAACGTATCCGTACCTATATGCCGTATTCTGCCCAAGCTGCGATCCGTAATGTTTGTAATGACATAATATCAACTAGTCCAACAGGGGAGCCAAATATTAAGCTGCCCGAAAACTGCGAACCAGTTTTATCTGCTGATGAAATAACGCACGCCGTTGGAAAAATCATCTCAATAGACATTCGTAATGACCTTGTCCGCCGCATTTCCGACTTGGACGGTAAACTCATCGCCTTTGAATTAATGCGCGGACGAGCCGCCCTTCTTGACGAATATATTAAGGATATCCAAAAATGATCCTCCGCAGCTTCACAAAACACGTCAACGACCAAAACTGGTTCGCCGTATTTTTGGATTTTTTCATCGTAGTCATAGGTGTGTTTGTTGGTTTGCAAGTTTCTAATTGGAGCCAAGGCAAAGAAGACCAGCGCCGCGGAAGAGACTATGTGGAACGACTATCCAATGATATGCGGGAGGATATTAGAACGCGCGGCAACCTCCTCTCCTATTACGATGCGGTCAATGCCAGTGCCAAACGTACCGTCGAACTCTTGAGCAGTCCAATGCCAGACCCCCAAGAGCTCGTTGTCAATGCTTATCGCGCGACGGAGTACGCCACGGATCGAACCACGCGAGCGACATGGGATGAGGTCATATCTTCCGGTGACATTAGTCTTTTGCCTCAGGCGGCAGTTAAAAATGGTTTGGTTTCCTACTTTACGGCTAACGGCGCAGAAAATGCACGGCAAAACATGTTGAATTCAACTTACCGAAAACGCGTGCGCCGAACCATTCCACACAAAGTTCAGCGTGCAATTCGAAAGGGTTGTGGAGACGTGCGCGATGATTTTGGTGGCGTCACCGGATTTAAAACGGAATGCAATTTAAATGTCTCTGATGCAGAATTATCAAAAGCGGCCAACGCATTGCTGAGCGACCCCGAATTGCTGCCTGATCTTTGGTTTCACTTTTCCAATATGTCATCCGCTCGTGGTGACCTAAATGGTAATATCGCCCAACTTGAATATATTATCCATGTGCTTGAGGGCGGCCCACCAAGTACAGCACAAAAGAGGGCTTTGTCACGTTAACTTCTTAATGTCAGTTTATATCTGACTATTTTTATTACCTGGTATCTGTGGACGTAGCGATATCCCAATTAGCCATAGCTCGATTTCGAAGAATTTTCATTGTTTTACGTGAGGTGAGATGTCGGCGGATATTAAATAGATTGTAAATCTGGCCATAAGCGGAGAGTACCCTTTGCGCTGATCGTATAGATCTAAACCTTTGTGCCTTTCGCTCTCGCCTTCTTATCG
>NVRS01000015.1 GCA_002732685.1 Robiginitomaculum sp. | reverse complement strand
GCCAAGAAACGCGCTTGTTCGCGCGTCGGACGGGCCATCAAATCTTCGTAATGATGCACATTAATAATTACGCCAAGGCCTGCCGATTGCGCATCTCTGACCACGGTATTAACCCGTGCCATAAATGGTGCGTCAATACTGTAAGGTGCGCGGTGTGCCGTGTGTGCGTCCCAGCGGATTGGAATGCGTACAGTGTCAAACCCTGCTGCTGCGACACTGCGCAAGTCCTGAGCCGTAATTCTGTAGCCCCAATCACCTTCATTGGGTGCTTCAAGCGCATTGCCCATATTCATGCAGCGCCGTACTTGAAACGGGGCGGAAGGGGCCTGTAACTGCGCGCTGTTGCGAGTGCTCGCGGTTTGTGGGACTTGGGTGTCGGGTGCGGCTGTTGTCGCTGTGCGAGCGTCAGGCGTGTCTTGCTGGCGTTCTGAGGTGTCCACTTCAATTTTTATGGCTGTCTCTTGCTGAGGCGCTTTCTTTGTTTGTTGTTGTGGCTCTGTTTGTTGTTGTGGGGCTTCAGGATCTTCGGGTAAGGCCGTTTCTGTACGTTCGCAGGCGGTAAAAAAGGCCAGAGAGGCGACAGCAATTATATGCCAAATAGGTTTTATCATAACTTGAACTTTACTCAAACTTTATCAACACGAACTTTMTTYATWYMMWYGCMMYCKAKSAASWYSYGYWWKRKWWWWMWTWMACTAMWTWWYWWGGAGNRYMCWCSMWWMWMWWRCAAACGTCTTTATATTAAAGACTTGAACACACGGTTAAGGCTTGCAAAATTTCTCTTTGGTTTTAAAGCACTTTGCATGAGAAAACTGTTTTTATCCCCGTCATTATTTTTATCGCCGCCATTATTTTTATCGCCGTCTGGGCGTATACCGCGCCGTTCTTTTATCATCGGTGTCGCTGGTTTGGCGATTTTCATCGTCTTGCAGCTTTTTGTTCTGCGGTATTTGGGTATGGGGATGACGAATTTTTTTCTGACCTTGGCTTTATTCTTCTTGAATTTTCATATCATAATGGCGGTCTACGGTAAGCGCCTCCATGATTTGGGGCGATCATTCTGGCCATTAATTGGGTTGTTTTCCTTAATTATTATTGTTTGGCTCCTTATGATATTGAACTATGGGGGCATAGAGTATTTCGATACGGTCATGGCGCATCCTGAATATGCGGGCAATGAAGAAGAAATGAAAAAAGTTCTGAATGCCTATCAAGATAAATTAGCTGTCGGTATGCCCAAAGCTCGGTGGGTCATGGCTATATTGCCGACACTGTTTACGCTCTGGCTGGCACTTGCCCCCGGACAAGAGGGTGACAACCGCTATGGGGGTAATTCCGTGCCTACAAAGTAACGTAAATTTTTCTTGCAGAATCGACCGTTTGCCGTTCTTATTAAGTAAATTAAACAGGCTTATTAAACAAATTAAACAGGAGAAAATCATGGGGAATTTATTGTTTTCACCCAGTGGCCGCATCGATGCGCATACCTTCAAAAGAGGTGCAGTGATCCTCTTAACTATCAATGTTTTRCTCTGGCARGCTTGGTTGATAAGTTTGGGTGCAGGCGTGATCGCGTTCTTTGCGTCTCTTGTTTTGGTTTACTGTTGGGGCTGTTTATTTGCCAAAAGGTTTCATGATGCCAGCAAGTCCGGCTGGATGTATCTACTGATATTTATCATTTTTCTCGTGGTTTCCTACATGGTCGGTAGTGTATTGCTCGGCGTAATGTCACCTGACATCGTAACAGAAGCAGAAAATTTGCAAGAAACGATAGATATGGACAACCCAGATGTAGAATATCTACTGGGTGTTTATGACCGGATGCTTAAAGCAATGAGTTTGCCGTTCACCATTAGTTATCTCGCCGTGGGTGGTGCGCTAGCTTTTGGTGTTAATGCCATGTTGAAAACTGACCCTGAACCCAACGAACACGGTGATAGCGGCCTTACATTTGACTAAGTTTAGGTGACTAGAGTTTAGGCAAGCCTGCATCCGGAATAAATCCGTACATGGGTTCGCCGGGTAGAGCATCTGTCACTATGGTTCGCACTTTGAGCAGGGCTTCCAAGTCTATGCCTGTCTCGTAACCCGTACTGTCCAACATAAACACAAGGTCCTCTGTGACAATGTTGCCGCTTGCACCCGGGGCAAACGGGCATCCGCCAATACCGCCGAGGGATGCATCAATGGTTGTGATACCGTGATCAAGGGCTGCGTAGACATTCGTGAGTCCAAGCCCCCGCGTGTTATGCAGGTGCAGGCCTGTCAAATTTTGCTCACCAACTTCGGCTTTCACAGCCTTGACCAATGAAATCACATGGTTCGGCGTGGCATATCCTGTCGTATCCGACAGACCAACTTCGTCGCAGCCTGCATCCATCAGAGCGCTGGCCAGCTCAAGGATTTTTGCTTGGGGGACCGTGCCTTCTAAAGTGCAGCCAAATGCGGTGGAAATACCGCCCTCAAARAACGGGCGCTCGCCGACTGGCAATGTCTTAATTAAATCTGCTATGTCCCGTACCGCGGTCAACATTTGTGCGTGGGTACGGTTTACATTGGCCAAGGAATGGGTTTCGCTTGCGGACAAAGGAATGGTGATTTTGTGAGCGCCAGCYYTRATGGCATCTTGGGCGCCGCGTAAATTYGGYACCAACACTGCRAYYTTTAAGCCGYYAATACTGCGAGCATRGGCGACCAATTCMGCCGTATCMGCCAATTGCGGYAAGAGTTTTKYTGGTACAAAYGACCCAACYTCTATTTCCGGYACACCGCASGCGGCTTCGGCTGTTATCCAMGCTTTTTTAGCGGCRAGKGGCATAATCCGCTTGATGCTTTGCAGGCCGTCGCGYGGACCGACTTCACTGATTTCRATAAAAGAGCTCATGSGCCCGCCTTATTTCATATTCATAGCCCAGAAATTAGAGCCCCCGTCACCAGCATCTTGCATGCGCGATAGCTCCATATTGATCCGGTACAGGCCAGGCCAGTAATAAATAATGATATATTCCACGGGGCGGTCATCGTCGTCGTAAACGATGCGCGAAACCTTCAGGAGCGGCGAACCTATACCTATGTTAAGCGCGGGSCCCGTCGTGCCGTCTGCAAGWGTGGCGGTAACCGTCTGGCGYGCACGGGCAATACTGACACCCGTTTTTTCAATCAAGGCCAAAATTGGCTGATCTTTCAAATCAGTTCGCTTAAAGGAACGGCCAATGTCTTCAGGTACATAAGTGATAACGTAAGAAAAAGGTGTATCGTCTTTATGGCGGGTACGCACAGCATGTTGCACTTTGGTATCCGGTGGTAGTTTCAGTGCATCCATGACGTGCGGTGCGGCAACAACATAATCAAACTCTAAAATCTGGACTTTGGTTTCCAGAACGATGTTGAGCATGTCTTCCAGCAGTCCGTCCATATTTCCAAGGGAGGACGAAACGGGTGCAGAAAACGTCACCATAGTACCGCGTCCTCGCTGGCGCGAGACCAAGCCTTCTTTGGCCAGCTCGTCCAGCGCCCGTTTGACCGTTATCCGCGATACGTTAAATGTTTGCCCCAGTTGCTTTTCTGTCGGTATTAGTGTGCTATTGGGGTAAGTGCCTGAAAGGATTTTATCCCTTATCAGCACATATATCTGGTAATATAATGGCGTGCGCAGTTTTTCGTCTATGACCATTTGAATGCCGGATGCGAATTTTATTCCTATGGGGGTTTTATTTTCCATGAATTTCCTGCTGGTAAGGTAAATAACATATATTGATATATCTTTTATATCATATAAGACAAGAGGCATTATGAGCATACCCTGTAATTCCTGCCATGCCCGCAACAGTCCCTTGTGTTCGGTATTCACCGATATAGAGATAGAAGACCTGTTTTCTCTGGCACATATTAGGCGCATTGGAGCAGGAGAATATTTGCTACACGAAGAGGATCCTGTACGCCAAGTTTACAATATTTCTTCCGGTGCGCTCGCATTGGAGCGTTTGTCCAGCAATGGTGCCAAGCAAATTATGGCGTTTTGCTATGCAGGGGATTTTATCGGCATTGCGTCCGGCCGGTCCTATTCGGTCAGTGCGAGGAGCTTGAAGCCGCTCACGGCCTGCCAGTGGCAGGAGACGGATTTACAGTCGCTATACAAAAAATACCCAAAGCTCGAAACCCGTGTCCACGAAATCACCTCAAGGGTGGTTGAGGCTATTATGGACCAATTATTTGTGCTTGGCCGCAAGAAGGCCACGGAAAAAATCGCATGGTTCTTGCTGTTTATTGAAACCAGACAAGCGAATGCCAGTGGGAATACAAGTGGTCACGCCGAACGGTTCGATGCGTCCTCATTTGATGTGCCCCCATTTCGTATGCCCCAGTTTAGTATGCCCCAGTTTAATATGCCAATGACCCGCGTAGATATTGCCGATTATCTTGGTCTAACCGTAGAGACGGTGAGCCGGGCATTCACACAGCTTAAAACCAAAGGCCTCATCGACATCACCGATAAGTGGACAATCACGATTAAAGATCGTGCTGCGCTTACGGCTCTGGGTGATTACAGCAGTCCTGCACCGGGCCGCAAGGGCTAGATAATTTTATCATCTTTTAATTTTTGTACTTGCTCTTCGGATATTCCCAACAAACCGTTGTAAATTTCGTCGTTGTGTTGCCCTAATTCCGGCCCTGTCCAACGGACTTTGCCTGGGGTTTTGGAAAATTTAGGCGCTACGTTTTGCATTTGCAGGTTCTTGAATTGAGGATGTGCGACTTTGATAATGGCGGCGCGGGCTTTGAAATGTGGATCATCAAGCATGTCTGGGGCTCGGTAAATTTTACCCTGTGGAATACCGAATTTGTCAAGCGCAACCATCAAATCTTTGGCGTCCAGAGTGCTTGTCCACTCGCCGACCAAAATGTCCAGTTCGGTTTGGTTTTCCCCGCGCGCACCGTGGGTGGCATAACGGTCATCGCTGGCTAATTCCGGTTGGCCCATTGCGGTAGCGAGACGGGTAAATACGGTATCCTGATTGGCCGCTATCAGCACCATTTGCCCATCTTTAGTCGGGTAGATATTGGACGGTGCAACATTGGGTAGTATAGCGCCGGATCGTTCGCGGATATAATCAGCCTCTACATATTCCGTAATCAGGCTTTCCATCATGGCAAGCACGGCTTCGTAAATAGCGCTGTCAATCACTTGACCCTCACCTGTCTTGTCTTTGTGGTGCAGCGCAGCAAGCGCGCCCATACAAGCAAAACTGGCGGCTAATTGATCGCCAATGGATATGCCCATGCGGGACGGCGGGTTGGACGGATCGCCGACAACATAGCGCATGCCGCCCATGGCTTCACCGATAGCACCGTAACCCGGCCTTGAYGAATATGGACCGTCCTGACCAAAGCCGGACACCCGTACCATGATCAGGCCGGGGTTAATTTTCTGGAGAACATCATAGCCAAGGCCCCATTTCTCCATRGTKCCCGGCCGGAAATTTTCAATTAGGATATCTGCTTTAGCCACCAGTTGTTTGACGATGTCGGCACCTGCTTTTTCGCGCAAGTTAAGGGTGATGGACTTTTTATTACGAGCAATCACTGGCCACCATAAGGAAAGACCGTGGGGCTTTTCCCGACCCCAACCACGCATAGGATCGCCGATTTTCGGTTGCTCAATTTTGATGACCTCGGCGCCGTAATCGCCCATCATTTGGCCACAAAACGGCCCGGCGAGCAGTTGCCCCATCTCGATCACACGCAGACCTTTTAARGGYCCTGTTGCTTCTATKGGMGCGTCTGTATTTTTATCCGAACTCATGTGCCTTAATTCCTAAATGATATAATGATATAATAACTTGCCTTTTATGGCACCCACCCTTACAAAATGTCCAGCAGTAATTATGAGATCTAATGACACAATCGGTAGAAATTTTGGAAGTCTCACCACGTGATGGTCTGCAAAGTGAAAAAACACCTGTGTCGGCTGCGGACAAACTCAAACTGATCAATATGGCGCTGGATGCGGGGCTCAAGCGCATAGAGGTGACCAGCTTTGTCAACCCGAAACGGGTGCCGCAAATGGCAGACGCTGCCGAACTGGTTAAGGCTCTGCCCAAACGAGACGACGTTATATATACGGGGTTGGTTCTCAATGGGCGCGGATTTGAGCGGGCGGCAGATTTGCACGCCAAGGGTTGGGGCATGGACGAAATCGGCTGTGTTGTTGTTTCAACCGAAACGTTCAACCAAAAAAACCAAGGGGCGTCCGTGAGAGAAACGCTTGGACAGTGGGCCCATATGGCACGCCGTGCCAAAAATGCGGGCATGAGAGCGCAAATCACTATTTCCTGCGCCTTTGGCTGCCCATTTGAGGGCGAAATTGCCCCTGAAAGAATTGTTGATATTGCCAAACGAGCGGCAGAGGCTGAACCAGTAGAATTGTGTCTTGCTGATTCCATCGGCGTCGCCGTGCCGTCGCAAGTACGGGATTTATTGGGTATGGTGGCCGATGCAGTTCCGGGCATGCCTTTGCGCACTCATTTGCACAATACGCGCGGTACGGGATTGGCCAATGCTATGGCCGCCGTTGAGGCAGGTGTGCGAACTTTGGATGCCAGTATTGGCGGCATTGGTGGATGTCCTTTTGCGCCGCGCGCCACAGGCAATATTCCAACCGACGACCTGATCTATATGTTAGAACGGTCAGGCATAGAAACCGGGGTGTCGTTGGACGGTTTGATAGAGACATCCCATTGGTTGGAAGGTGTGCTCGGTAGGCTAGTCCCGTCCCAAGTGGCTCAAGCAGGCGGTTTTCCGCAACCAGACCGTAAGTGACCACAGAGTGGAGGCCAAAGGCTTAGCGCCTGAACCATATGGGCATAAGCAATAAACAAGAAATAAAGAGTGGTGCATAAACGACCACCCTAAGGATAAAAAGAGCAAATAGGAGTGACGGCATGGCATATAGATTAGGCGTTGATGTAGGCGGGACATTTACCGATCTACTGTTAATAGAAGAGGCGAGCGGCAAAACTTACCGCTCGAAAGTTCCTTCAACCCCTAGCGACCCGTCACAAGCAGTGATTAGCGGTACGGCACGTATTTGCGAAATGGCCGACATCGCCCCTGCAGACTTGTCTTTGTTTATGCACGGCACTACCGTTGCGACCAACGCCATATTGGAAAACAAAATTGCTAGGGTCGGTCTGATTGTTACGGACGGTTATCGCCAAGTGCTGCAAATTGCCCGCTCCTGGGTGCCAGGTGGTTTGGCTGGCTGGATTATCTGGGATCGCCCACCGATTTTAGCACCCCTAGAAGCCACGGTTGAAGTTAAGGAGCGGCTGGATTCGGACGGCAATGTGCTTAAGGGTGTTAAAAAGAAAAATGTCCTCAAAGCTATCAAGCGCCTGAAGGCAGAAAATGTCGAAGCGGTAACTATCTGCCTGATTAATTCTTTTGCCAATAACGCACACGAAAAAGAAATAGAGGCAATCGTTAAGCGCGAAATGCCAGATGTGCCTGTTTCCATCTCCAGTGATATTTTGCCTGAGAAACAAGAGTATGAGCGGGCTTTAACCACCGTCGCAAACTCTGCCGTGCGGCCCACTGTGGCTCAATATGTGCAAAACTTGCGCAAAGAGCTTCGTGCACAAAATATGGAAGGGCAGATCAATTTGCTGCGCTCGGACGGCGGCTTGATGTCATCGGAAAAAGCCGAAGATTTACCGGTGGCTCTATTGATGTCCGGCCCTGCAGGCGGCGTAACGGGTGCGCTCTGGGCGGCTAAAAACGCAGGCTATGCYAATATCYTAACACTAGATATGGGCGGTACSTCTACGGATGTATCCCTGATTGAAAACGGGCAACCGCGTTTAACSCGTGATACGGAGGTCGGGGATCTCACCGTGCGMACGTCTTCCTTGGATGTAAAAACWRTKGGTGCRGGYGGSGGYTCTATTGCYCATGTRCCKGARYTAACACAAGCRCTYAGGGTCGGGCCKGAAAGCGCGGGCGCKACACCCGGGCCAGCSTGCTACGGAAACGGCGGCGAAGCWGCGACMGTAACCGAYGCYAATGTGGTGCTCGGYTATTTRCCSGCCGAAYTGCTCGGCGGCGCAATGAAACTGGATGTGGATGCGGCYARAAAATCTGTGCAAGTKGTYGCSGATGCGCTCGGKATTWCKCTYATGGAAGCGGCGGCGGGTATTATTGATATTGTCAACGAAAACATCTTCGGCGCWATCCGTTTGGTTTCCGTGCAACAAGGTTATGACAGCCGCGATTTTGCCCTTATGGGGTTCGGCGGCGGTGGGCCTTTGCAAGCCAACGCAATTGGAAAATTGGCCCAGAGCTGGCCAGTGATTATACCAATGGCGCCCGGTGTGCTGTGTGCCTACGGTGATGCGACGACAAGAATGCGCGCTGAAAAAGCCCGGTCATTCTCTTCGCGCCTTGATACGGCGGACGGCAAGCGGTTAGAGCAAATTATGGGAGAAATGGCCAAAGAGGTTAGTGATCAATTGGTGTCTCAGGGTGTACCCGTATCTGAACACGAAGTTCAATTTGAAGCCGGTGTCCGCTATCAAGGTCAAGGCTTTGAGGTTGTGCTTCCCATTGTGCAAAAAGAATTTGCCGGTGCAGGTTTGAAAAAACTTGCAGCCGATTTGCACGAAGAACATGAGAAGCTCTTTACCTTTGCGTTGGAGCTTCCCATCGAGCTGGTCAATTTGCGCGTGACCGTCTTGGGGGAAACACCAAATGTGGCGGCGGGTCATATACCGGGGGGTGACGGTAAGCCCGACAAGGCTTCTATAATTAAAACCAGTACGGTTTGGATGGACGGCAAAGAACAAGACGCCGTCATTTATGACCGCGCCAAACTAAAGGCCAAAGACAAAATCAATGGCCCTGCGATCGTTACAGAAATGGACTCGACCACACTGATATTATCAGGCCACGTTGCGACCGTCGATGCATTCGGCAATATCTTAATCAAYCCAGTAAAAGTATAGGAGGGCATCATGGCTGCTAAAATTATTGAAAAAAACACCGAAGCGTTCAAAACTGTCGATGTCGACCCTATCACTTTGGACCTTATTGAAAACGCAYTKAAAAATGCCCGTGAAGAAATGGAYGCRACYYTRTTTCGTACKGCYATGTCSCCRGGTATCCGYGAGCARGGCGACGCATTYCCCCTSATYGCKGATCAYACCGGCTTGATGYTRGCGGGSCARTTTGGYTCGTTYATTCARGGYTTTTTRGAAAACTAYGACGRCGARATCGAMGAAGGYGATGTSMTKTGGCTMTCYGATCCTTATATGTGCGACGGYGCAGTTTCCCATGCCAATGACTGGTTGGTSATGGTACCCGTATTCGTAGATGATAGGCTYGTWGGYTGGGGTGCTATGTTTGGTCATATGACTGATGTAGGCGGTATGGTGCCKGGMTCCTTRCCGACCAATGCCACCTCGATTTTCCAAGAAGGTATCCGCATTCCGCCTGTTAAACTKTACAAAAAAGGCGTCAAAAACGATGATATTCTCAAAATCGTYTTACATCARTGCCGYATGCCTGATTGGGCKGGYGCWGAYYTAAAYGCMATYGTYGCSGCSTGCCGTATGGCCGAGCGCCGTGTTGTAGAAATGGTCGGCCGCTTTGGTGCAGATACATATATTTCCGCTACTGATAAGCTTCTGGCGCGCAATAAGCGGGCTATGGCACACCTTATTGAAACCTCTATCGGCGAAGAGCCTGTTTCGTTTGAAGATTTCATCTGCGATGATGGCCGCGGCTTTGGCCCTTATAAAATCAAATGTACCATGTGGCGCGAAGGCGGTAAAGTCATTCTGGATTGGGAAGGTACCGACCCGCAATCAGAAAGCTCGATCAACTTCTTGATGAACGAAAATATGCTGAAAATGTTTTTCGGGATTTACATGATTATGGTGTTCGATCCGCAAATTTTATTCAACGACGGGTTTTATGATTTGGTTGATGTGCGTATCCCTGAGGGTTCCTTGCTCAAACCAAAATTCCCTGCCGCATTATCATGCCGCACCCATGCCCTCGGCCGGATATTTGATGTGCTTGGGGCTCTTCTTGGGCAACGTGCGCCAGAATTTTTGTCAGCGGCTGGCTTCTCGTCTAGTCCGCATTTGATGTATTCCGGTACTGACAAAAATGATGAATGGTTCCAGCTCTTTCAAATTGGCTTTGGCGGTATTCCGGGGCGACCGTTCGGCGATGGTTCTGATGGACATTCTTTGTGGCCGGGCTTTACCAATGTACCCAACGAATTCCTAGAGGCCTATTTCCCGCTGCGTATTGAACGCTATGAAAGCATTCCTGATAGCGGTGGTGCCGGGCTGTTTCGGGGTGGTAACGGTATCACCATTCATTATAGGTTCCTAGAAAAAGGCACGATCTCTATCCATGATGACCGTTGGTTTATTTATCCGTGGGGTGTTAACGGCGGTACGCCGGGCATGCGTTCCAAGAAGATGATTATACGGGCAGACGGTAAGGAAGAAGTCCTGCCTTCCAAATGCGACGGTATCACTGTCGAAATTGGTGATCTGTTGATTTATAACACATGGGGCGGCGGCGGCTGGGGTAACCCGCTGGAGCGCGACCCGGAATTTATTGGCCTAGAGGTTAGACGTGGCTTGATCAGTAAAAAAGGTGCTAAACGTTTCGGCGTGGTTGTCTCTAAATCWGGTAAGGTGGACGCTAATGCTACCGAAAAGTTGCGGGCAGAAATGGCTGACAGCATTTGCACAGACGTGTTTAACTACGGCCCTGATTTGGAAACCCTGCGTAAGAACTGTAAGAAGGAAACAGGTCTGGACGCACCGAAGAGGCCCGTRTGGGATAAAARATCTGCGTAGGTATTGATGAAAACTAACCAACAAATYTTRCTRAAAAATCGTCCGGACGCAGTCCCTGCACCGTCTGATTTTAGRCTGGTAGAAAATAGTGTGCCGGCGTTGAGTGCGGGCGAAATTCTATGCAAAACGGAATTTTTGTCCCTCGATCCCTATATGCGCGGGCAGATTAATGGTCGCCATATTTCAGGGTCTATTCATCCAGGGGAGATGATGCGGGGTGAAACCGTATCGGAGGTGATGCAGTCCAACCACGCGGATTTCAAACCCGGAGATTTTGTCAAACATTTTGGTGGTTGGCAGAGCTATTCTGTCAGTGACGGTACGGGCATGCAAAAATTGGATGCGCGCATCTCCCCGCGTTCTTTGGCGCTGGGTATTCTCGGTATGCCGGGGCTAACCGCCTATGCAGGACTGGTACATCTGGCAGAACCAAAAGCTGGGGACACGGTTTTAGTGTCGGCAGCGTCCGGCGCTGTCGGCTCTATGGTKGGGCAAATCGCTAAAATCATGGGCTGTCGGGTCGTTGGCATCGCGGGTCAACAGCGCAAGATGGATTGGTTGACGGRTGTGGCCGGTTTTGATGGCTGTTTTAATTATAAAGATGAAAACCCAGCRGACGGCATTAAACGCCTGTGCCCGGACGGTGTTGACATTTATTTCGATAATGTTGGCGGCGATATCTTAGATGCGGCCATGAACCAGCTCGCACTGGGTGCCCGCGTGATTTTATGCGGCTTGATGGCGCAATATAACACAGATAGCCCACCGCCAGGCCCTAATCCCGGCACCATCATTCGTGCCCGCGCACTCGTCAAAGGTTTGGTGGTCTATGATCATTTCGACAAACAGGCAGAGTTTCTGGATACAGCAACGAAATGGATAAATTCTGGACAAATCAAGTTTGTTGAAGATGTAACAGATGGTTTGGTGAATGCACCTGATGCGTTTTGCACCCTCATGGCTGGTGGCAATTTCGGTAAAACTATTGTGAAAATATAAACGGGTTATGCGCGCCCAAACACTATTTGATAAATTATGGCAAGCCCATAATGTTCGTGCTTTAGACGGCGGCGAGGACCTGCTCTATATTGACCGAATATTTTTACATGAGCGTACGGGCGGTATTGCATTAGTTAGTATGGCTGCAGATGGACACAAAGTCCGCAGTCCAGAGCATGTTTTTGCCACCATGGATCATATCGTCGACACACATCCGGGGCGCAGTGATAAAACGCTCATGCCCGGCGGTACAAATTTTATAAATATCACCCGCCGCGCTGCTAAAGAGGCTGGTATTACCTTGTTTGATTTGGATGATGAGCGTCAAGGTATAGTCCACGTTATCTCGCCAGAACAGGGTATAGTCTTGCCTGGCCTGACGATTGTGTGTCCGGATAGCCATACTTGCACACAAGGTGCGTTTGGAGCTCTCGCATTCGGCATTGGATCAACGCAAGCTGAGCACGCCATGGCCACTTCGACTTTGCGTGTGTCTAAACCCAAATCTATGTTGGTACATTTTAGTGGCATTTTACAAAAAGGGGTGACCGCTAAAGATTTGATCTTACATTTGATCAGTAGGCACGGTGCAGCTGGTGGGCGCGGATACGCCATAGAGTTCGGCGGAGCGGCCATACGGGCTCTAGATATGGAAGCCCGTATGACCCTGTGCAATATGGCTGTGGAGTTCGGAGCGTTTACCGGGATGGTTGCGCCAGACGAAAAGACTTATGCTTGGTTAAAGGGTAGACCCTATACGCCAAAGGGYAAGGCRTGGGATGCGGCGCTGGAGAGCTGGCAAAAACTTGCAACCGACACAAAAGCTAAATTTGATAGAATAATTAAAGTGAATGTAGGTGCAATTGCGCCTACGGTCAGTTGGGGCACCAGCCCGGCGCAATCAATAGCCCTAGGCGAAAACATTCCGGCGCCCACCAGCTCAGAAGATAAAAAATCCTTGACCTATATGGGGCTTGTGGCGGGAGTAAAAATTACCGATTTAGGTGTTGATGCCGCATTTATCGGTTCATGTACCAATGCGCGCCTATCGGATTTACGCGCTGCGGCAGCAGTGCTTCGAGGGCGGCGGGTTCATAAAAATATTCGTGCTATTTGTGTGCCGGGTTCCAGTTCCGTTAAGCGTGCTGCGGAAGCTGAGGGGCTTGATGTTATTTTTAAAGAGGCTGGATTTGAATGGCGTGAAAGCGGCTGTTCCATGTGTTTTTATGCTGGCGGAGAAGGTTTTGGCAATGGCAAGCGGGTGATCTCTACAACCAACCGAAACTTTGAGGGCCGCCAAGGTGTTGGTGCCCGCACACATTTAGCCAGTCCTGAAACTGTAGCAGCATCTGCTGTGGCAGGACATATTTGCAGTGTCTCCAACTTGGAGGCGCACGATGGGTAAGTCGTTAACAGTTCTGAGTGCAAAAGCACTGCCGCTTTTACGCGATAATATTGATACGGACGCGATTATCCCTTCGCGTGAGATTAAAGGCGTGACAAAAACCGGGTTAGCAGACGGCTTGTTTGCGGGCTGGCGCTATACGGGCGCGCGGGAATTAAATCCTGATTTTCTCCTGAATTGGCCGCAGTTTAGCGGCGTGCAGATATTATTATCCGGTGCAAATTTTGGCTGTGGGTCATCGCGGGAACAAGCCGTATGGGCGCTTGTTGAGTACGGGTTTCGGGTGATTGTGGCTGAAAGCTTCGGTGAAATTTTCTATAATAACTGTATAGTAAATGGTGTCTTGCCAATCCAACTTTCCAAAAAAAAGATTGCTAGGTTAGTGAAAATCGATGGGGACATTAAAGTCGATCTCGTCGAGCAAACCATTGCTGGCACAGAGTTTAACATTAGCGCGCCGCACAAACACATGTTAGTGCAAGGTTTGGATGCTATTGATATTACAATGGAATCTATAAGTGAAATTGAGTTGTTTGAGCAAAATTATTTTGCAAACAATCCGTGGATACAGCTTAAATAATGCCKCTATCCACRAGGCCTTTTATTGACTTGGTTTGSGCMGCCAAAAAATGCTTRCGGTCGGGAACTTGCACATTGCCGTTTTTATCCAGCATTGAATTGGCGGTTTGAGACCCACATTTATTATAGGTTTCGCARAATATTTCAAACCGYTGACGCGCSAGYAAATTGGYCATGCCCGGACGGCGGCGRTAWTTGCGCAGCGCATTAAGRTCGAGGGTTGCATGAGCGGTCATGGTTTGCCCCCAACCKGATTCAACCAATGTACGRCCTTGGTAATCAACAATWGACGARCGYCCGTCSGTTGCCCCCGCAGGCATRGCGTGACCTGCAATRCCGCCGCAATTGGCAGAMACCATATAAACCATGTTTTCTACGGCGCGCGCTTTGCGGCAAATGGCTTTTGGAGTYTCGGACATATTACCCATTTCTCCGGTGGGGTGRACRATGAYTTCMGCRCCGCGCATRGCCAGCGCCCGAGCAATTTCCGGATATAAAATTTCTTCGGAAGCCAAAGACGCTAACCGTCCAATATCTGTATYCACAACTGGAAAAACMCCGTCCATACCGTACACATCCAGATAYTTGTCCCAAACATCATGGGGGGTTGGTGCAAACATGGAGTTGAGACGACGATAGCGTAAAACCGTATCGCCGCTGGGCGCAATAATAAAACAGGTTTGAAAGTATAAACCCTCAAAATGTGGGTCGAGCTCGTAAGCATTGCCCGCTAAATATAAACCGTTGTCCTGCGCTATTTTACCCAGAGCACCATACTCGGGCCCGTCTATTTCAATACAGGCCTTGTCTGCCCAYTGCGGTATTGTTTCACCRGCCGGATAGCTGGTCATAAAATATTCTGGCAAGACCAGCAGTTTTAAGTCCTGTCCGATAAACATTTTACTAGAGCGGATTTCGGTCGCCAATCTGTCTAGTGTTGCAAACATAAGTGTGCGCGCATCTTCGCGGCYWGYGCAAGCATTGACGGCCTGAACTTCGGATTGYAAMGCCAATGCCATRTAGGGGGCCATATAGCTTGGSCYCARTAAWTTATTCTGTAATTTATCCTGTGTATCCATGGGCTATCCCTATTTTCAAAACCCAGTTCTAACAATGAGAAAAATCATTCTGTTTGCGTCCATCCACTTTAGGACATAAATATGATTTGTTAGGTATAGGGTATGGATAAAGYATTGCAAAAACAACTGGTCGCTGTTCTCGGAGCCGAACATGTGTCCACGGCGGAAAGCGAACGGGCGTATTTTTCCCAAGATGTATATAGCCGTTCCGAATTTACCAGTTTGGCCGTATTGCGACCTGCAAATATTGATGATCTTGCGGCTGTTGTTAAGGTGGCAACCCAGAACGGCCTCGCAGTGTTTCCGCGCGGCGGTGGTCTTTCTTATACGGGCGGCTATCTTCCGAGCACCAATAAATCTGTCAGCATTGACACATCTCGGATGAACCGAGTGGTCGAAATTAATGTGAAAGACATGTATGTAACAGTGGAGGCTGGATGTAGTTGGGCTCAGTTGCACAAAGCTTTGCAGGGCACGAATTTACGCACCCCGTTTTGGGGGACACTTTCTGGGCTTTATGCCACGGTCGGTGGGTCGGTTAGCCAGAACTCTATTTTCTTTGGCTCTGGTCTTTACGGCATATCTGCGGACAGCGTCACGGGGCTTAAAGTTGTGGCGGCCAACGGTGATATTATCGAAACTGGTTCTGGTTTCTTTCGTCATTTTGGCCCGGATATGACHGGACTGTTCACGGGGGACTGCGGTGCGCTTGGGATAAAGGCGGAAATTACACTGCGCTTGATCCGCGCACCAAAACACAAAGCCCATGCTTCGTTTAGTTTCGAGCATTACGAAGATATGCTTCCGGCCATGAGTAAAATTGCCAGACAGGGTTTGGCATCCGAGTGCTTTGGTTTTGATCCGTTTTTGCAAGCCCAGCGCATGAAGCGCGAAAGCTTGGCTACGGACGTAAAGGCTTTAGCGGGCGCTCTAAAAGCAGAAATGAAAGCCAGCGGGTCGGTACTGGGCGCGCTCAAAACAGGTGCGAAACTTGCCGCAGCCGGACGCGGATTTATGAAGGACGTGCCTTATTCCGTTCATATCACATCTGAAAACCACCACGGGGCGGCGGCTAAATCTGATATTGAAACCATCAAAACCATCATCAAAGATGCAGGCGGTACAGAGATCGAAAACGCCATCCCAACCTTGGTGGCTGCCAACCCGTTCAACCCTCCCAATTCTATGATTGGCCCGTCCGGCGAGCGTTGGGCACCCGTTCATGCCGTAATACCTCATTCGGGGGCTGTGTCTTTGATGGATGCCATCACGGCATTATTTGAAGAGCATAAAAGTACATGTGAGAAATACGACATTGGCATTGGCTATTTGCTGACCAGTGTTGGTGCAAGCGCTATGGTCCTAGAGCCCGTATTTTTCTGGCCAGATGCTTTGATGGATATCCACCGCCGGAAAGTCGAGGCGGGGCATTTGCGTAAAATAAACGGTTTTGCAGATAATCCTGATGCGCGTGCCGCCGTTGACGATTTACGCACCAAGCTAAAAAACTTAATGGCTAGTCACCAAGCCGCACATCTACAAATCGGCAAGGCTTATAATTATCAGCAATCTATAAATCCGAGCACTTTGGCTTTGCTCAAAGCCGTTAAAACCCAGATGGATCCGAAGGGCCTTATTAATCCGGGAGCCCTCGGCCTTTAATCAGACTAGCGCCGCGCAACGCCGAGTTTTCCAAGTCGCCACGCCAGAGCATCTATGCGGTCTTGTCCAAAAAACGGCTCATCGTTCAGTACAAATGTTGGTACACCCCAATGTCCGGCAGCACGCAGGTCTTTGTCATGTTCGTGAATAAGAGCGTCAATGCGCTGTGTATCCATTTCGGATTCAAGGCTTTCTAAATCCAGACCGGTGCGGGTAATCGCTGCGTCCAGCCGACCGTCTTCCTGCCAATTTTTGCCGCTCCAGACTAATGAGCCGACCTCGTTTAAGAACGCCATGCCGCGCCCTGCTTCATTGGCGCAAACACCGAGGCGAGATAGTCGCCATACAAGCGGTTGTTCTTTGGCAAAACTGCCTGTATCTGGATCGGTTATCACAGGGTCGGGTTGTGGCATGGAAAGTGTTTGCCCGCTCATTTCCGCGAGCCGGACAATGTCTCGAAACAAATAGCCCATCCACTCGGGGCCGCGACTTTCAAAAAAATCCGGCTGGCGCAGTGCTAAGGGCAAGACAATTTTGACATTGATGTCAATGTCCCATTCGGCCTCAAGCGCAATGGTCGGCTTTACTGCCAAATAAGAATAGGGCGAACGAAACGACCAGTATAAATCAATTGGTGTGGGCAAGAGCATCTCCTTGTAGCACATTAATATGCTTGAAGTGCCGTGCTGGGTCAATTATTTCTGGGTCAATTATCTTTGGGGCGCGCAAAGATCGCGCACCCCACAATGCCACAATGGGTAAGGTGAATTCTTATCCAAATAAATTTATATTGTAAGTGATAGCTGCAGCAGTGCTGTCGAGAGCTTCTGCGGATTTAATATCAAGCTTTGCTTGCACCTTGTCACCACTAAGCCAGTTAACAGCTGCACGGTTAGAATATGCTTGCCAATTGGTAGGGGCTAATTTCAAAGCACTATCGCAAGCTGCCAACGCTTGCTCATAACGGCCTTGCGACCCGAGAGTTGCACACTGATTGCTATAGACAATTGTCTTGTGTTTTATCCTTAATCCCTGATGGAGAGCATCGCGGTTAAAGGCGGCGGCTTTGGCGTAGTCACCTTTGTTATAAGCGATAACACCCTGTTTTATAACACGCTTGCCTGATTGTTCGACGGTGAAGTGAGGGGCGCTGTTCGCAGTTTGTGTTTCGCCTGCGGATGCCGTTCCGGACATACCAATGATTACAGACGCGGTCAGAGTTGTAGCAATAGCTGCAACCAAAAGGGTGCGAAGCATGGATTTGGGGGGGGAAATGTTCATGATAAACTCCTGTTGTTGGTGAACATGCTACATGTATGCAGTTCAAATAAGAATACAATTGACGTATTTCGCAGGGATGTTATACATAATTGTATGAACAACTGGTCCGACTATCCAATTTTCCTTGCTGTTGCCGAAACGGGTAGCCTTACGGCTGCTGGTGATCAGCTTAATATAAGCCAACCAACAGTTGGGCGGCGTATGAAGGCTTTAGAGGCTCGCTTTGGCGCGCCGCTATTGACGAAAGAAGATGGTAAGTTAGCACCAACAGAGTTTGGTTATCTGGTGCTCGACCATGTCAGGCGTATGGAGGCCGAAGCTGATGCGATTACCCGTTCTTCGGCGACCTTGGAGCATTCTCTTGTCGGCCCGGTGATGATTACGGCTTCTGAAGGCATTGGTGATTTCTGGCTCCCGGCTATTATGCAAAAATTTCGTAAAGATAATCCGGATATTGTGGTCGACGTCAATATTGATTTCCGCGCCGCTAATTTGGCGCAGCGCGAGGCGGATATTGCCCTGCGCTGGATGGGGCCCGGCACCCAAAACAGCCTTATTGGCCGCCGCGTTACCAGTTTTGGCTTTGGTCTTTATGCATCAAGGGCTTATTTAGAGGAGAGGGGCACGCCAAAAAGCCCCGAAGATCTGCTTGATCATGATGGTGTCCGGCTCAATATCGGCACGCAAACATTTTGGCCGCTGGACGCATCTGGCAATGTAGTCCCCACGCCGCGCATCGTGTTTCGTACAAATAATCTTATGGCACACTTTAATGCTGTGCTTGCTGGTTACGGTATCGGCATGGTTGGTCATGCTGCACATGCAATGGAAATGGGGCTTGTTCGTGTTTTACCCGACCTAATGCGCGAAGAAGATCTTTGGGTGGTAGCCCACGAAGATTTAAAGAAAAGCGCACGGGTACGTGCCGCTTTTGACTTTATTGTTGATGCCCTCCAGAAAGACCACGCACATTTTAAAACCGGCGCACAATCCGTATTTATAGAGCATGCTATGTTGCATACGCCTACCATTTTAGAGGATAGTGAGGCGGGCGGCTCTGAGGACGCAAAAAAACTTGTAAAACTTCCTACAACAGCCGCTTGATTTCCTAAAAACCCTGCGCTATAAGCCCGCCTTCGCGGGGGACCACAAACGCTTGAACCCGTGCATTACACAGGAAAATACAATGAAAAAAGATTTACACCCGGATTACCACACGATCAAAGTGGTTATGACCGACGGCACAGAATATATGACCCGCTCTACTTACGGCAAAGAAGGTGATACTTTGGTATTGGATATTGACGCTTCTTCCCATCCGGCATGGACCGGCGGCGGACAAAAGCTTATGGACCGCGCTGGCCGCGTTTCACGCTTCAAAGACAAATTCAAAGGTTTTGCATAAACCTAACTTCAAACACNAAAAAACCCGCCTTGCTGGCGGGTTTTTTATTGGGTTTGGCTTAGAGGCTGTGCGCGAATTAGGATAGTGTTAAGATTTATCCAGTTTTTTCGAATTCTAGGCGCGTATTCGCAGGACGTCTACCCGACTTTCAAGAATATGCAACGACGAAGCTCGGGAAAACTGGACAAACCCTGCGGGCATTTCGTATTTGCCCATCTGAAGCGTCGACAATCCTCGAAAGTGCAAGCACTTCCTTGCGGTTTTCTCCTAACATATGAACAAATATGAAATGTCTTAACACTATCCTAATTCGCGCACAGCCTCTAATGAATTAGCTGGGAAAATTAGAGAATGCTGCTTCTAGGCGACTAATTTGGTCGGCCACCGTATTACCGTGCTGAGCATTGATCGAACCGTAAAGAGACCTATCAAGGCGAACGATGCGTTCATACAATTTTTCGGAACGGGCGAGTAAATCTAACAATAAAGCAGGCAAGATTGCTGCATGTTGCGCGAGTGGTTTTGCGTTTTCGGTATCTGTTTCCCGTTCAGGGACAAGTCTGTACTTTTCGGCTCTGGCCTCCGCTCCGGTCATTTCACCTTCTTTCAGTGCGCGTTGCACCAAAAGCCAAGAAGCGACCTGCATGAGGCGCGTGGTTAACCGCATGCTTTGGGATGCATAGATAAGTGCTTCATTCCGGGCGAGCATTTTACTGTCTTGCCGCCCAGTGCCGTCAAGATAAGCCGCCGTTTCTTCAACCATATCCATGCCTTCGCGGAAGGTTTTAGCAAATAGCTCTGAGGCCGTAAATTCTTTGAGCCGTGCTTCAGCTTGTGGCCCTAATGTATCAACCATGGTATTTGGTTGCGTACGTCCTGCGCCAAATCCTTTGCTAAATCCTGTGCTATCGTTCATTGTTAACTCCATTACGGGCATATTAGCCTGTGTATTAAAATAGTCTGTTTGCGCTTATGTATGCAAAGTGCGCGCCAACTTTAAGTTTTTTTAAAAAAAGTTTCAGCGCTTGATAAATCTTTGGTTTTTTTATCGATTTCGCGTGCGATGCGTGCCTGTTCAGCTTCCAGTATTGTCAATCTTTCCTTCAATTGGGTTACAGAGACACCGTATAGGTCCTCGCCGACACAAAATGCCTGGCCAGCCCTTTTTAAGTCTGCATCATCCAAAATATCCATGTGTGAACCCGTCCCTATTTCAGTCCTTATATGGCAAATTTCTAGCTTCGCCAATAAATAGTGTACCCTCTTGCCAAAACGAATTAAAAGGCTTAGATAAGGGTTAACCGGGAGCTAAGGTTTCCAAAACCACCCCGCCGAGCGGGGTTTTTTCATGGGATTTGATCAAAGAATGAAACTTTGATCACTTTTCATAGTTGGAGAAAGACATGAGTAAGATTTTAATGCCGAAAGCCACAGCAGTTTGGTTAATCGACAATACAGTAATGACGTTTGAGCAAATTTCTGCTTTTTGCGATTTGCATATCCTAGAGGTCAAAGGCATTGCTGATGGGGATGTGGCTGCGGGTATTCGCGGTGCTGACCCAATTTCAAACGGCCAAGTGACCCGGGACGAAATTGAAAAAGCAGAAAAAGACGCWMGTTATAAYTTGGTGGCCGTCAGCTTTGATGCTTCACCGATCCCAGCCAGCAAAACTAAAAAACGCCGTGGTCCCCGTTATACGCCGTTATCACGTCGTCAGGATCGTCCGGACGCTATTGCTTGGCTCGTCCGCAATCACCCGGAAGTGTCTGATCCGCAAATTTCAAAACTGATCGGTACGACTAAACCAACGATTAATTCTATCCGTGACCGGACACATTGGAAGACCAGCACCATTAACCCAACTGACCCAGTTTCCCTCGGCCTGTGCTCACAAATGGATTTGGACGAAGCGGTGAAAATTGCGGCTGAGAAGAAAGCTAAATTGGATGCCAAAAATGCGCCCAAGGGCGATCAAGGCGATGCTTTGAAGCCAGTTGTTGATGCGCCAGTAGCCGAAGCCCCGAAAACCGAACATACACTCGAAAGCTTGTTCAAGCCTGCTACATCTGGGGGCTAAGCCCTTAAGCTGGCGGTGCGGTTTGTACCCAACTGTCCAGTTTTTCAAACGTCTCAAGCCATTTGGCTAGTTTAGGCATGTGATCGCGCCACTGCATGTCGCTCGCGCGGAGGTCTACATATCCGAGCGCGCACGCTATAGAGAGATTGCCGTATTCCCAAGGGTCGCCCAACTCGTCCGTAATGGTTTCTAGGTGTTGCAGTGCGCGCACCGTTGCATTTTCCTGACGTTCAGCCCAGAAATCCCACCATTGTTCTTGGGGCCGAATACGCTCCATACGGAATGCAAGAACCGCATCGATGATGCCGTCGCCGAGTGCATGCAAAGTCTTCTGCCGCCATGCGGATGCGCCCCTAGGCAGCCAAGGCTTTTCTAAAGCATCCAAATACTCACAAATCACAGGGCTATCGTAAAGTGTCGTCTCAGGGGCAACTAAGGCTGGAACTTTGCCGAGCGGATTGGCCTTATGTAAAACATCGTCGTCGTCAAACGGTGTGGTGGTCACATCTTCGACGTCCAACCCCTTTTCAAGAATAAGGATGCGGCATTTGCGGGAATAGGGCGATGTAGGGGAATGTATGAGTTTCATTATTCAATCCAGATTTAATTATGCGTCCGCTACGTCTACCGGAATAATTGTCACACTTTCACCGCAACCGCATGCATCGGTCTGGTTCGGGTTTCTGAACACGAATTTTGAGTGCAGGACTTCTGTCTCGTAGTCTACGACCGAACCGAGCAGGAATAGAACGGCTTTGGCATCTACGACAATTTTGACGCCGTTGTCTTCGACGACTTCATCAAATTTTTCGATCTCGCCGACATATTCCATCAGGTATTCCATGCCGGCACAGCCGCCGTTGGTAACGCCAACCCGCAGATAACCTTGGCCTTTTTCGTCGAGTATCTCGCGCACACGCCCAGCTGCCGCGTCGGTTAGGGTAACGAGTTTTGGTATTTCTCTTTTCTTAACTTGGGCCATGATAATTATTCCTCATTCCTAAAACATATTCAGTTCAAGCCGCGCTTCGTCGCTCATCAAATCCGGCGTCCACGGTGGTTCGAACACCATATCAACCTCTACTTTGACCACACCGTCAATCATAATACAGGCTTCTTGCACCCAAATTGGCATTTCTCCGGCCACGGGGCAACCCGGCGCGGTCAGTGTCATGTCAACTTTCAACACCCAGTCGTCCTCAAGCTGGACCTTGTAAATCAAACCAAGCTCATAGATATCCACCGGAATTTCCGGGTCAAATACGGTTTTGATCTGGGTGATCACTTCTGCTGTCACCCGCTCGATGTCTTTATCGGTGGGTTTAGTCGCAGGCGCAGTAGGTGATACGTCGATCACGTCGTGTTCTGTATCTAATTCTGTTTTCATGTCTTCTGTCATGGTCTTACCTATATAGTTATTGTTCTGGGATAAAAAAGCCCAGCTTCATTATTGAAAGTTTTTATCATGACAAAAACTTTCTGGCTTTGTTGACGGCTTCGATAAGACGGTCAACTTCGTCTTCTGTGTTGTAAAGTGAGAAGCTAGCACGAGCGGTTGAATGGACGCCGAAGCTTTCCATCAAGGGTTGGGTGCAATGCATGCCAGCGCGAATGGCAACGCCGTATTTGTCAAGAATTTGCGCAATATCATGAGCGTGTGCGCCTTCTAGGGTGAAGGCTAATACGGCCCCTTTGTTCGGTGCATTGCCAATGAGACGAAACGCATTCACCTGTTTGAGGCCTGCCAAAGCGCGGTCGTATAATTTCATTTCGTGGGCTTCAATTTCGGCCCGGTCATACTGGGACAACCAATCTATGGCTGCGCCCAACCCTATCGCTTCTATAATTGCGGGTGTTCCAGCCTCGAATTTATGGGGAATGTCTGCGTAAGTGATGCGGTCTACGAACACGTCTGCGATCATTTCGCCGCCGCCGTTAAACGGTTGTAGGCGTTCCAGCATTTCCCGCTTGCCGTATAGGGCTCCTATACCAGTTGGGCCGTATAATTTATGCCCGGTCATGGCGTAGAAATCTGCATCCACATCCAAAACATCAACTGGGAAATGTACGGCGGCTTGTGTGCCGTCGACCACGAAAATACAACCATGATCGTGGGCAGTTTTACCCATGTCTTTAACAGGGTTGATAGTACCCGTCACATTGGACATGTGCACGACAGAGACGATTTTTGTGCGGGCTGTGAATAGGGATTTATAGACATCTAAATCCAATGTGCCGTCTTCGAGTACCGGCACCCATTTGATCACCGCCCCAAACCGTTCGCGTAAGAAATGCCACGGCACGATGTTTGAATGGTGCTCCATCTTGGTCAGGATAATTTCATCGCCGGCTTTAATTTCGCCCATCAGGCCGTAAGCCACCAAGTTGAGCGCTTCGGTAGCGCCTTTGGTGAAGATGATTTCATTGGCTTCCGCCGCACCTAAAAATTTGGCGACTTTCTGCCGTGCAGCCTCGAACGCCTCGGTGGTTTCGTTGGCCATAGTGTGCAGACCCCGGTGCACATTTGCGTATGAATGTTCCATCTGGCCTTGCATGGCCTGGATCACCGCTTCGGGCTTTTGTGCGCTGGCGGCATTGTCTAGATAAGCCAGTGGTTTGCCGTTGATCTGCCGCCTTAGAATCGGAAATTGCGCCCGGATTGAGCCGACATCAAATTTAGAGTTAAGGCTCATGAATTTTGCTCCAGCCAGTTTGTGATAAGAGCCATAAAACCACTGTTGTCCACCATACCGTCAAAGCTTTGTGCAACAAATGCCTGGGTCAGCAGTGCCCGTGCTTGCTTGGCAGGAATACCGCGCTGACGCATGTAAAACAGCGCACTTTCATCGAGTGCACCGACCGTATTCCCGTGTGCGCAGGCTACATCATCAGCGTAGATTTCAAGCTCTGGTTTAGAACGAATTTCGCATGTGTCTGATAACATAATTGCRTCGTGCCGCATTTCTGCGTCGGTBAACTGCGCAGGCCTACGGACGTGGAATTTGCCTTGAAATACGCCGCGCGCTTTGTCGGTGACAACACCTTTAACGCTTTGGCGGACATGGGCGTTTTGCGCACCCAAATCAATATAAGCCGTCATATCGCAGTGGCGTTTATCGTTCAGTAAATACGCGCCGTGGACATTGGCTTTCAGATCAGAGCCAAGACTGGCAATCYGTGTTTCGAGCCGCGATAGCCCTGCGCCAAAACTGAGGCTGTGTTGATTAATTTCGGCATGAGCCCATGCATTTATCTGGGTTGTCGCAATGCGTGTGGTATCTGCATGGTCGTTGTGCAGGACTGTGCGGGTGAGCTTGGCGCCTTTTGCTAATTCAAACCGTATGTCAAGATTTACAAATGCAGCATTAGCGCTTTCGTGGACTTCTTCCATATGAAGTTGTGCGCCTTCGCCTAAGCGAATGACAATGCGCCCATGACCATTACCAAGACCACTTATCGTCAATTTTTCAGATGAGTTGAACCCTAAAGGCACGGTGATAGCATAGATATCACCTCCAAAGTTAGCGGCTAATTTTCCCATTGGGGTATCAGATGCCGGTGCCTGTTCACGCGAAATATTCAAGCCGGTCGGTAAGTTGAATTTAGGCGCGCAAGCGGTCGTAAGACCGGATTTCTCATCCGAGACTGACCCGCGCACATCCGTCCACTTCCAAGCTTCCATACGGCGGTGGGGCAATTTTTCTATGAGGGAGTTAGTCATTGCAAACACTCCTAACAACCAACAACTCTGTCATCCCGCGCTTGACGCGGGACCTCGTACTTGCCTCAACATTGAGGTCCCGGCTCTGTACCGCAAGAGCGGCTTGGCCGGGATGACACTTTTTAAGGAAATCATGCAGCATATTTGTCATAACCTTCTTTTTCGAGCAGTTTGGCGAAGTCGGCATCGCCGCTGGCCACTATTTTACCGTCTGCCAAAACATGCACACGGTCTGGCACAATATAATCAAGCAGACGCTGATAATGAGTGATGATCAACATGCCGCGCTCAGGTGCGCGCAGGGCATTAACACCGTCAGCAACAATACGCAGGGCATCTACATCAAGGCCGGAATCGGTTTCGTCCATGATGATAAATTTTGGTTCCAGCATCATCATTTGGAAAATTTCCATACGCTTTTTTTCGCCGCCAGAAAATCCAACATTAAGAGGGCGCTTCAGCATATCTGGTTTGATTTTAAGATCGGTAGCAATCTTGCGCGCTTTTTTAAGAAAATCAGGTGCCGACATCGGCTCTTCGCCGCGCGCTTTTCTTTGAGCATTAAGCGCCGTCCGCAAAAAATGCATGGTCGGGACGCCAGGGATTTCCAGCGGATATTGGAAGGATAAAAACAGGCCTGCTGCCGCCCGTTCCTCGGGCTCCATAGCTAGCAAGTCTTGGCCTAGATATTCCACGGAGCCGCCCGTAATGTCATAGCCGTCTTTGCCCGTCAGTGCATATGACAAGGTTGATTTACCGGCACCATTAGGCCCCATAATCGCATGCACCTCGCCAGCAGGAACTTCGAGGCTAAGCCCATTAAGGATAGTTTGCTGACCCTCATTCACAGTGGTCGTAAGATTTTTAATTTTTATCATTTTTGTTCTTCTTTTTTATCTTTTCTAATTTCCTAAAATCCGCTCATACCCACGACGGTGGGTATCCAGTTAGATATCAAGATGGACTCCTGCCTGCGCACCCCAAGGGCACTTCCTACGGCGCGCGGGAGTGAGCGGGGTGTGGGGTTGGTTGGTTTGCTCATCGCCTATATCCAAACATCGTTGGGGGCGTCGAATTTTTCGTCTACTTTTGTGTCGCCGTTGTTTTTTGTTGCCTTTGGCTCGATCAGGAAGAGCTGGGCTTCACCGTGGGCTATCGGGCGGTGCTCTACGCCTTTTGGTACGACGATAGCTTCGCCTGCGGACAGCTCTACGGAATGGGTGCGAAACTCCAGTGTGATATTGCCCTTCCAGATGAAAAACATTTCGTCTGCGTCCGCGTGGCTGTGCCAAGGGTAGGACCCTTCAATTTTGACCAGCTTAAATTCCTGCCCGTTCAGCTCGGCCACGATTTTTGGGCGAAAATGCTCGGAGAACAGTGCAAATTTTTCGTCGATGTTTATTTTCTGTGTCATGTCAACCTTTGTACGCCGTAACTTCGATTTCAATTTTCATGCCTTCTTCGATCAAATCGGCGATAATCAGTGTGGCGGCAGGCTTAATCGCGCCAAATGCACGTTGTAGCTCCGGCTGAATTTGCTCGATATATTTGCGGTCGGTGACCGTATATTGCACCCGCACCACATGGCCCATTTCAAAACCCGCGCCGCGCAAGGCGGCATCAATAGTTGTAAACGCATTGCGTGTTTGTTGCGCCGCTTCTTCGGGCATAGTCGAAAGCTCGTAATTCGTACCCGTAGTGCCCGACACGAAACACCAATCGCCCTGAGCGACAGCGCGAGAATAGGCAAATTTTTCTTCCCATTTTGAACCACTGGAAACATGTTTGCGTGTTGGCTTTTTAGTCATCAGAGCCTCCTATTTTGGTGCCGCACGGCTCTATCGTCCATTGTTTGGGGTTGTCGCCTTGGTAACATTTCACGCGGTGGCCAATTCTGGCAATCCGGTAGTCCGTGTCTATTTGCTCAAAATATACTTTGTAGTCGGTCGCATAAACTGCATCATCCGGCAAAGAACTCAGTTCATATTGCCAAGTGGTTTCGTCCGCAGAAGACGTCCGGATTTTGGCCCAGGCAGACACGCCCTCTTCATTGGCCATTTCGCGTAAATTAAATGCCAGAATAAATGCAATAATACCTTCATTTAAAGTGGGATAAATGCCGTTTAAATTTTCGGGAACTTCAATGTGTTTGTACCCCAAAAAAGCATCCACCCCGTCTTGTATGATAATAATTTCAGGCACAGCCTCAGAGTGGGCGGCTGGCAATGGTTCTACGGATTTATCTTCTTCCACAACTTTTTCTACCACTTTTTCCACCACAGGGTCTGAGCTTGCCTCGTCGATAAAATTTTGTAATTGTACATCACAAGCAGACAATAGAAGAGCAGCCATTACCCCAACACTGGCTTGGGAAAGGGCTACCCAACTCGGTGCAAGAAAAGCAAAAAACGACATTAACCGACACTCCCCTCAAGGCTTATTGCGACAAGTTTCTGTGCTTCTACGGCAAATTCCATAGGCAATTTTTGTAACACATCACGGCAGAACCCGTTGACCAGTAATGCCACCGCGTCTTCTTCGGACAGTCCGCGCTGACGACAATAGAACAGTTGCTCATCTGATAATTTGGATGTGGTGGCTTCGTGTTCAAACTGGGCGGAGGGGGTATTGGTTTCTATATACGGCACGGTGTGGGCACCGCATTGATCGCCGATCAACAGGCTATCGCACTGTGTGAAATTACGGGCGCCTGTAGCTTTTTTATGGGCGGAGACAAGCCCGCGGTAAGTCTGGTTTGATTGACCCGCAGATATGCCCTTTGAAATAATCCGGGACTTGGTGTTCTTACCAAGATGGATCATTTTTGTGCCAGTGTCGGCTTGTTGGTAACCGTTCGTAATAGCAATAGAATAAAACTCGCCCGACGAACCATCACCCCGCAAAATACAGGACGGATATTTCCATGTAATCGCAGAGCCCGTCTCGACTTGTGTCCAGCTAACCTTAGAATTTTTACCGCGACAATCCGCACGTTTGGTGACGAAATTATAGACCCCGCCTTTGCCTTCGGCGTCGCCTGGCCACCAGTTTTGCACCGTAGAATATTTTATCTCGGCGCCCTCTAGCACAATTAATTCAACCACAGCGGCATGCAGCTGATTTTCGTCGCGCATAGGTGCGGTACAGCCCTCAAGATAGGACACATAAGAACCTTTATCTGCAATGATTAAAGTGCGTTCAAATTGACCTGTGCCTTGGGCATTCATGCGAAAATATGTGGACAGCTCCATAGGACAGCGCACACCGGGCGGAATGTAAACGAACGAGCCTTCAGAGAACACGGCCGTATTCAGTGTAGCAAAGAAATTATCCGTCGGCGGCACAACCGAACCAAGGTATTTTTTCACCAGTTCAGGATGGTCTTTAATGGCCTCAGATAGGGGACAAAAAATCACCCCGACTTTTGCCAGTTCTTCTTTGAAGGTTGTCACCACACTGACACTATCAAATATGGCGTCAACTGCCACACGCGGCGCACCTTGCACACCTGCGAGAACCTCTTGTTCCTTCAGCGGAATGCCGAGTTTTTTGTAAACTTCCAGCAAATCAGGATCAACTTCGTCTAAGGATTTTGGACCGTCTTTGTCGGATTTTGGTGCAGCGTAATAATAGGCATCCTGGTAATCAATCTTGGGATAATCAACCATGGCCCATGTAGGTTCTTCCATAGTTAGCCAACGTGTGTAGGCATCCAGCCTCCACTGTAGCATCCAGTCTGGTTCGTTTTTCTTCGCGCTAATAAACCGGACGATGTCTTCGTTCAGGCCTTTGGGCGCGAACTCTTGCTCGATATCGCTCTCGAAACCGTATTTGTATTTATCAGCCTCAAGGGCTGCAACACCTTCTACGGTCCCCGCTTCGATACTTTCCTTGGCGATAGCGTCTTTAGCGATGGTTTTTATGTCACCCATTACGCGGCTCCTTTGAGGGCATGGCGACGAATTTTCGCCCATGCTTGTAAAAATATGTCTGCGTCTTCGGGTTTGGAAGAATAACCCAAACTAATGCGAATAGCGCCTTTGGGTGCCTTATCCGAAAGCCCCATGGCAGTGACGGCCCGACTAGCGCCCACTTTGCCGGATGAGCAGGCCAATCCGGTAGAGACGGATATATTTTCTAAATCCAGTGCCATCATCAATGTACTGGAAGCCGTATCAGGCACGGCGAAAAAAGAAGTATTGGGTAAACGCTTTGCGTTTTCACCGAAAATGATCAGTTCTGGTTCCATAGCTTTGAGACCAGATTCTATCGCATCTCTTATGGCACAAGTATGGTTTAAATCGGACATGGCCTTATTTGATAGTGTATTGGCTGCTGCGCCAAACCCTGCGATGCCAGCAACATTCAGCGTACCAGCGCGGCGACGTTTTTCTTGTCCGCCGCCAACCATATAACTACTAAATGGGGTGTTCGGCGAAACATACAATGCCCCGACACCCTGCGGTCCGCCGATTTTATGGGCAGATACTGCCAAATAGTCAGGCATAAACGTCATGGGGATTTTGCCCAGAGCTTGAACCGCATCCACCAAAATCAAACCATTTGCAGTTTGCACACTATCTGTGGCCCGCTCGACATCTTGTAAAACACCAGTTTCTGAGTTAGCCGCCACCATGGAAACAAATGGTCTGCCGTCTTTCTCGTCCCAATTATTCAGTGTATCAGCAAGCCAGTTCATGTCCAATTGCCCGTTTTCATTGGCGGGGATAAAATCGACTTTGGTGCCTACTGCTTCCGCCATCAAAAAAGAGGCTGGATGGTCCATGCTCGATACTAACAAGCGTTTACAGCCTGCATCCACCGCAGATTTTATGGCTGTGTTGACGGCTTCGGTGCCGCTGGCCGTAAAGATTAAATCCTGTGCGCATACGCCCATGGCTAGCGCTACAGCTTCACGACCATCCTCGACCAATTTACTGGCGCTGCGCCCAAAACCGTGCGGTGCAGATGCGTTGCCGGGGGTCAGTAAAGCCGCATTCATTGCTGCAATGACCTCAGGTCTGGCTGGGGATGAGGCGTTATAATCCAGATAAAGAGGCGTCTTCATTCCGTAGCCTCCATTTTACTTGACATTTCTTTGGCTAAATCAGGACAAATTTGCGGGAAACGCTGGTCAATAACGTCTTGTATGGATGTAGCCGTGAAAAATCCTTCAATATGGTCTTCCATAGCTTGCCAAAGATCATGGGACAGGCATTTCGCACCTTTGGTCGTGCAGCCGATCCCTTTATCGCCACATCTTTTAGTATGCACCTCTTCGTCTACGGCCCGCATTACATCGCCAATATTTAAATCTGCGGTGTTTTGCGTCAATATATAGCCGCCGCTGGCGCCGCGCACACTTTCGACAATGCCTGCTTTGCGTAGTTTACCAAATAATTGCTCTAAGAAGGATAGGGAAATGTCTTGCCGCACCGAAATATCCGACAAGCTAACCGCGTCGCCGTCTTGGGCGGTGACAGCAATATCGGTGATGGCTATGACGGCGTACCTAGCTTTGGCGGTTAATTTCATGTCTACTTTCGTTTTAAGCGACCTTTTATTGGTTAGAATGCATTTTTTTTTGCATTTTACGCAAAGGCCTGTTAGAAGCCCGCAACAAACAGGTTTCAAACACGCGATTTACGAATTCCGACTAAAATAGTCAAGTATTATTCGGCTGTATATTTTAAATATTCGTATCCGCGCAAAATGAGTGTATTTTATGCCAGAAGTAATTTTTGCCGGCCCTGAAGGTCGGTTAGAGGGACGCTATCACCCGAGCGATGATGCCGCCGCCCCATGTGCCATTGTTCTATCACCACACCCGAAGGCTGGCGGTCATATGGATCACCGTATTCCGGTTGCTATGTATGAGTGCTATAAACGGCGCGGTTTTTCCGTGTTGCGGTTTAACTTTCGCGGTATTGGCCGCTCTAAGGGCGTGTATGATCACGGTTCGGGCGAACTGCAAGATGCGGCCTATGCGCTGGATTATCTGCAAAGCTTCAACCAAAATGCTCCGTTTTCTTGGGTTACTGGGTATTCCTTTGGTGCTTGGATTGGCATGCAGCTCTTGATGCGCCGCCCGGAAGTTGCTGGATTTATTTCCATGTCCCTACCGACCAATACCTATGATTTGGCGTTTCTTGCACCGTGTCCAGCCTCAGGACTGATCACTTATGGTAGCCTCGATTCGGTGGTTCCCCCTGAAGAGGTTGAACGTGCCATAGAAAATATCCGCATTCAAAAAGGCCAAAAAATCTACGGTAAACTCATCGAAGGCGCTGATCATTTTTATTCTCAGCATTTAGATATTGCTTTGGAAGAAGTTGAAAAATACCTCGATAAAGCACTGGACGAAAAATACAGCCCGCCCAGAGAACCCGGCTTGATCGGATTTGAGGATTAGGCTTTTGCCTGCACCCCGCCGCACATAGGCTTGGTTGCACCGGTAGTTCCGGGATAAGACAACGCTAAGCCTAGGGTGCTGCGCACAGCTAGATATGCGAAAGCCTCTGCCTCCAGATCATCGCCGCGCCACCCAGTTTGCTCAGCGCTCAYAATTTTACCAATATTTTGCTCGCACAAAGCGGCCATAATAGCGGTATTTTTTCGCCCACCGCCGCAGACGATCAATGTGTCAATGGGTTGCTCGTAATAGGTCACAGATTGTGCAATAGCTACGGCGGTGAAAGCCGCCAAAGTCGCCGCCCCGTTTTGCGGTGTATGGCTTTCTAGATCAGATAGAACATCAAAATCCCATCTGTCTGCGGACTTTGGCAAGGGTTTTGTAAAAAACGCGCGGGACAACCATTTTTCTATCAGGGCAAAATCAGGCACGCCCGATAAAGCTAAGGCCCCGTCCTTATCATAAGTACCGCGCCCGCACATTTGCACCCAGCTATCCAGCGGCCCGTTGCCGGGGCCACAATCGGTCGCCAGTAATTCTCCGCCTTTCGTCACCAAAGTAATATTGGATACCCCGCCAATATTAAGCACTGCGGCAGGAAGGTCTGCTCCCGATTTTTCTAACAGGGCTTGGTGATAAATGGGGGCAAGAGGTGCGCCTTGTCCGCCTGCTTCTACATCCGCCGTGCGAAAATCAAAGACCACATCAATACCGAGGGCATCTGCCAGAACCTGACCGTTTCCAAGCTGTAAAGTCTGCCCACTTTTACCTTGCATGGGCGGGCGGTGTAAAACCGTTTGGCCGTGAAATCCGATAAGATCAATTTCATCWGAYARTARAGCTTGCGCCGCTTCTATATGAGCAGCGTGGATAATSGCTTCAGCCTGCGCGAACACGTTGGGCGGCGCACCARTGAAATTCCATGTGAGGGCTGCCTGAGTGGCGGCATTTAATACGTCTTGCTCTTCTTTACTGTAAGGCCGAAAATACGTTTCTCCAAAACTGAATACAGTTTCGCCGTCCGTTTCAATAACCGCCGCATCAACRCCGTCTAGCGACGTGCCGCTCATTAATCCCAATGCTTTATAAGACGTCTTGCTCATTGCTGGCGTTTCCCGTAAGTGTGCGCTTTAATGAACAGACTAGAGCACAACCATGAGCAAATACAAATCCGAATTGATGAAAACCCTGACCGGGCGCGGGTTTTTGTATCAGTGCACCGACGAAACGGCATTGGATGCTTTGGCGGATAAGGGTGGTTTAAAGGGTTATATTGGGTTTGATTGCACGGCACCTAGCTTGCATGTAGGTTCATTGGTGCAAATTATGATGTTGCGGATTTTGCAAAAATCTGGCGGCCGTCCGATAGTTCTRCTCGGCGGCGGCACAACAAAAATTGGTGACCCGTCTGATAAGGATAAGTCGCGCCCTATTTTAACACCTGAAAAAATCGAAGAAAATAAAAACGGTATCAAGCAAGTGTTCGCTAAATTTTTGGATTTTGATGGCCCTAATGCCGCCATTATGGTCGATAATGCCGACTGGCTCGACAAGTTGGGCTATATTGAATTTTTGCGCGATATCGGCAAGCACTTCACTATCAATAAAATGATCGCTCTGGAAAGTGTGAAACGCAGGCTCGACAATGAGCAGCCTATGACATTTTTAGAGTTCAATTACACCTTATTACAGTCCTATGATTATTTAGAATTATACCGCCGTCATGGCTGTCGCTTGCAGCTCGGTGGATCGGATCAATGGGGCAATATCCTCGGCGGTGCTGATTTAACCAGACGGCTTGAGACCGCCGAAGTTTACGGCTTCACCACGCCGCTTATCACCACTGCATCAGGCGGTAAAATGGGCAAGACGGCAGAGGGCGCACGTTGGCTCAACGCAGACGCAAGCTTGGGCAAACAATTTACCCTGTCAGCCTATGATTACTGGCAGTTCTGGCGCAACACCGAAGACGCCGATGTGGGTAGGTTTCTCAAACTGTTTACGGATTTACCCTTGGACGAAATCGCCACACTGGAAGCCCTAGAAGGCGCCGACATCAACCAAGCCAAAATCCGCTTGGCGAACGAAGCGACCACCATGTTGCACGGGGCTGATGCGGCGCGGAATGCAGAACAAACTGCGCAAAAGACATTTGAGCAAGGCGGCGCGGCGGAAGGTCTGCCAACCTTTGAAATACCGGCTAAAACTCTAGGCGATATTTCTTCCCTGGAAGTGGGTGTCCTGAGCGGACTATGCGCATCCAACGGTGAAGCCAAACGTCATATCAAGGCGGGCGCACTTAAAATCAATGACGCGAAAGTCACAGATGCAGGCGCAAAATTATCTCAGTCCGATGTCAATGCAGACGGTGTGATCAAAATTTCAGTCGGTAAGAAAAAGCACGCGCTGATTAAACCTGTGTAGCTTGCCTTTAACCCCGCTCACTCCCGCGTAGGCGGGAGTCCAGTGAGATATTTGACTGGATACCCGCCGTCGCGGGTAAGAGCGGATTTTAAGGGAAAACACGCTCTTATAAAACCTGTACAGCTAAGGGTTAACCTTCTGTAGTTTCGCTTTCCTTATTCTTACCGCCTTCTCCAAACCCAAATTTTTTCATTTTCTTGATACTGGGGATAGGGGTGAGTTCGTATTCTCCGCCCTCGATTTTTAAACTGTCGGCGCCCAGGCTTTGTAAGTCTTCTATGCCGACTACGAACATGCTGCCGAACTTTTCAACCAACAGGCCGCTGATCTCATTTCCGGATTTTTCTGCATATATGTTCGGTTTAACCGTTTCGAGGTCGTCTAGATAGGTGATGCCCACATGGGTCATTTTCGGCACCATGAGCGCCATGGGGCCCGGAAACATTTTTTTGTAATGAGACTTGCCGTCTTTGGTGCCGTCAATCAATTCGGCCACGGTATGTTTGCCGGAAGTGCTTTTAAAACGTATGTTAAAATCCATAGATAAATTGATACCGGACGCACCCTCTGCTTTGCCAATGAATTGTTGCCCCTGCATACAAAGTTCACCTTTTTTACTCATGGTGCCAATGCGGGCAAAATCAGTCACKACGCCGTCTTTATYCATGTTAAATTTGTGTTCYKSWGTGCCTTCGCGRAAATAAATGCGCTCGGGTAAGCTCCCGCCTTCGCTTAATGTTAACCGCATTTCTGGGGTGACGCCAACTGTGTCCTTCTTCTCGGGCTTCAAACCGTCAAAGTTGTGCACTAATTTAATTATTTTTTTTGCGGGCAAGCATTTGATGCCGGCCGCCATGTCTTTTGCTTCTGAAGCAAGGGTGTCGCTAGCCAACAAAGCCGTGCACATTGCAGTGCATATCAATAAAAATTTTATCATCAGGTGGTTCCCCTTATGTGTACCGAGCTTATAAAACCGACCTGCGTACGCGGCGCCAGTGAAACTTTGGTAATTTAACAGTGTTTGACACTTTCGCCGCACTATGTTTATAGACTCATATGAGAAACCATTTTGTCCATAAACTTACACTAACAGCCCTTTTGGGTGTGTTTGCGCTTGGGACATTGGCTGCTTGCGGTATCAAGGGTGATTTGAAGACCCCTCCGCCAATTTGGGGTGATAAGTCCCAAACCGATAAAACCAAAGCAGAGAAGTCGAAACAAGAACCGTCAAAACCGTAGAGCAATAACACGCTCGGCCTAAAGACCCATTCTTACGTTATTGCTCGGTAAAATTTTAAACCACCCTTTTTTGTTTCTCTTTTACGGATTTTTATTATGCGACATTTTACACCCWYMRRYGGCCAAATGATGGTCGAAAACGTCAATCTTTCTACCATTGCGGCCGAAGTTGGCACCCCGGCCTATGTTTATTCCGCGGCAACCCTTACCCGCCATTACAAAGTATTTGAGCAGGCCGTATCCGCCATGGATGCGCTTATCGCCTATTCGGTCAAAGCCAATTCTAATTTGGCCGTCTTAAGTTTGCTCGCCAAACTTGGCTGCGGTGCAGACGTGGTTAGCGGCGGCGAATTAGCGCGTGCTTTAGCGGCGGGTATTCCGGCTAGCAAAATTGTATTCTCCGGCGTCGGTAAAACCGAGGCCGAGCTACGCGCTGCCCTCAGTGCCGGCATTTTTCAGTTCAATGTAGAATCTATTCCAGAGCTGGATTTGCTCAATACGGTTGCGGTGGATATGAACACGATTGCGCCCATCGCTTTTCGCATTAATCCCAATGTTTGTGCTGGCACTCACGAGAAAATTTGCACGGGGCGCGCCGAAAACAAATTTGGTGTGGATATTGCCGATGCCGATGCAGCTTTCGAGCGGGCGCGGGATTTGCCGGGGATTTCTGTCAGCGGGATTGCTATGCATATTGGCTCGCAGATTGATAACCTAGCACCATTTGCCTCGGCGCTCACATTGGGCGCAGGTCTGATTGAACGTTTGCGTGTTGCTGGACACACCATTGATACTTTCGATATTGGCGGCGGTCTTGGTATCCCGTATCATGCAGGCGAAACGGCTCCGCCGGAGCCTGCGGAATACGGTGAATTGGTACGGCGTCTTACGGACGGCCTTGGCCTGAAAATGTTGTTTGAACCGGGACGGATGATCGTTGGCAATGCGGGTGTGTTGCTCTCCAAAACCATTTATGTGAAGAGGGGCGGCGCGAGAAATTTCCTCATTATTGATGCGGCTATGAACGACCTTATTCGTCCGGCGCTCTATGATGCTCACCACGATATCGARCCYGTYACTACGCCGGATGCAGACGCHRAAATGGTCAGCTATGATGTGGTTGGGCCGATTTGCGAGAGCGGCGATACCTTTACCCAGCACCGACAACTCCCTGAAATGCAAGCCGGTGATCTGCTTGTCTTACATTCCGCAGGCGCTTACGGCGCGGTACAAGCYAGCCAATATAATTCCCGSCCGCTSGTGCCGGAAGTATTGGTCAGTGATGATAAATTTGCAGTGATCAGAGARCGCCCGAGTATGGAAGATATTCTTAAAACGGAGAGCGTCCCAGATTGGGTTTAGGACTATTTGGTGCCGAACAATTTGTCGCCWGCATCGCCGAGRCCCGGAATGATATAACCGTTCTCGTTGAGGTGATCRTCCACTGCGGCCACATAAATATCCACGTCCGGRTGYYKTTCTTGMACGGCTTTGATGCCTTCGGGGGCGGCCACAAGGAACAGGCCTTTTATGCTGGTACATCCCGCTTCTTTGACCATGTCAACGGCGGCGTTAAACGAACCACCTGTGGCTAACATCGGGTCAACGACCAGTGCCGTACGTTGGTCGATATTGGGTGCCATTTTGGAGAAATAGGCGACGGGTTTCAGGGTTTCTTCGTCGCGGTACAGGCCAACAACGCTGATGCGGGCGTTGGGCAAAAGCTGGATCACCCCGTCGAGCATGCCGATRCCTGCGCGTAARATAGGCACAATGGTAATTTTCTTACCCTTGATTTGTTGCACGTCGATTTCGCCGTTCCATGAATTTATCGTACGGGTCTCTAGCGGGAAATCCTTGGTCGCTTCATAGGTCAACAGCATGGAGATTTCTGCCGCCAACTCGCGGAAGTTTTTAGTGCTTATATTGTCTTCACGCAGCAGGCCAAGTTTATGCTGGATAAGCGGATGTTCGGCGATGTGGATCACGGTGGGTCCCTTTTTTTAGCTTCCTCTAGCACATTGCTTTAGGAGGCGGTAACTCTTTTTTATCCAGCTCACCACAACACCCCGCTCATACCCGCGACGGCGGGTATCCAGTGGGATATTGCCTAACAAACAGGGCACTATTGCTGCATGTAAAATTTACCTAAAAACCCTACTGGATTCCCCTCTTCAGGGGAATGAGCGGGGTGGTTATTGTTTTTTGTCTAGTTCCAGCTCTAGCAAAGTTTCCCCGTCAGAAACCAGAGCATCAGCGGCGCAATGCACAGCCGCCACAACACCGTCGCGCGGTGCTTCCAACGACATCTCCATTTTCATAGCTTCCATAATGATCAGTTTATCACCAGCCTTAACGCTGTCACCAACCGCAACATTCACAGCAATAATCTTACCCGGCATAGGCGCTGAAATAGTGTCTCCCGTAGCTGCATGGGATGAGCTGTCAAATGTTGGCAACATAACTTTTACGGCAACGCCTTTTCGGAACAGGCTGATATGATCACCTTTGTTTTTGTAAGCCCACGCATCATATAGGGTGAAGGCATCTTCAAGTGTTTTGTCCCGGTGTCCTATCTGGGCATCAACGAGGGGCGCAAGAGAGACAATGAAAGGTTCTTTGTTGTCCACACTAATTCTTGCAAACTCATCTTCTTCAATTTGTAAAACATCCACCCTTATAGGCGCGCCTTTCCTTAAAAATGTGAAACTGGTTTGCGTGTCTGCGTTGAGCCGCCACCCATCTAATAATGTGAAAGTCGTCTTTGGCTGGTTCTGGGGATGATCATATTGTATCAACATATAAAGTGCCGCCAGTGCGTATATTTCATCCCTATCTTCTACATCTGGACTAATCAGCCCTTTCATGTTGTCAGGGATAAATCCTGTATTGACTTTACCGTCAATAAAATCCTGATGTCGTAAGCAATTTGTCAAAAAAGCGGTATTGGTTTTTAGTCCAGAAATTTCAGCTTCGCTTATGCCGTAAGCTGCGTTGTCGATAGCTTCTTCCCTGTCCTCAGAAAATCCAATGATTTTTGCGATCATCGGGTCATAGTAAATCGATACATTTGATTTGGTGTCTAAACCTGGATCAATACGGTATCCGCCGCCGTCTATATCATTTGCCCGCCAATGCGTATCGTCAAAGCACCAAATTGCTCCAATACTAGGCAAAAAATCATTGCTCGGATCTTCGGCATAAATACGGGCCTCAATAGCATGCCCTTCTATCTTAATATCTTTTTGCTTCGGTAGTTTCTCGCCTTGCGCAACCTTTATCTGTAGCTCGACCAAATCTAGTCCGGTGATCATTTCTGTGACTGGGTGTTCGACTTGCAGGCGTGTGTTCATTTCCATGAACCAGAAACCGTCTGTGCGCAGCTTGCCGGAGCCGTCGACGATGAATTCCACTGTGCCTGCACCGACATAATTTACGGCCTGGGCGGCTTCGATAGCTGCTTTGGTCATGGCGGCGCGCACGTCCTCGGTCATGCCAGGGGCAGGGGCTTCTTCGATAACTTTTTGGTGGCGGCGTTGCAGGGAGCAATCGCGCTCATACATGTGYACGACATTGCCGTGKGTGTCGCCGAACACTTGSACTTCRATATGGCGCGGGSWCAGGATATATTTCTCGATCARCACCCGGTCATCCCCGAACGCAGATTTRGCTTCGCGCATACAGCTRGCCAGCGCATCGTCGAAATCAGYTGCCYGMTCCACYTTGCGCATGCCTTTACCGCCGCCGCCTGCRATAGCTTTAATCAACACCGGATAGCCAATCATRCCCGCTTTGGCCTTGAGCAGTTTAGGGCTYTGGTCTTTRCCGTGATAGCCGGGGGTKACGGGKACRCCCGCYTTTTCCATSARTTTTTTRGCCGCGTCCTTSAGCCCCATAGCTTCCATRCTCTCGGGCGAGGGACCAATAAAGGTGATGCCTTCTTGYTTGAGCCTWCGGGCAAATTCTGGRTTTTCKGAYAGAAACCCGTARCCCGGATGCACGGCGTCCGCACCGCTGGATTTACAAGCCGCAATGATTTTATCAATCACAAGATAGCTYTCGGCGGYRGGGCTCGCGCCAATATGCACGGCTTCGTCCGCCRTACGCACATGCARCGCCTTACGGTCTGCATCCGAATACACGGCCACAGAGCCAATGCCCATCTTGCGGCATGTCTTCATCACCCGACAAGCAATCTCGCCGCGATTGGCRATYAGAATTTTCTTGATTTTCATCACGTGTCCTTAATTTGTGTTTGTGTACGGCGATAATGACTGGATTTGTGCAAGAAGGGCTGTTCAACAAAATGCCAAAGTACAAAGCTGAGGCTTATCACTAATGTGATAGACAGGCCAATGCCCAGAGCCGGGCTTGCGGCAAAAACACCCAAAGCGATCAGCGTCTGGATAATGGGAAAATGAATAATATAAAGCCCGTAGCTGACATCGCCGTATCGGGCCGCATTGAGTGCGGGGCCCGGCACAAAGGCAATGTAACTAATTAAACTGGCAAGTCCTAGAGCCCGTAAGCTTTCAAGTGCTGGAATGAAAATAGAAACCAAAGTCAGTGCTAAACCCGCGAGCAATGCCCAGAGCGGAGCAGTTTTGGCCTGTGCCCATAATAACCACATGCCCATGCCCGCTGCAAAGAAACTCATTTGTCCCGGTAGTTGACGGGCAATGCGCGGATCAACACTGTCAAAATATATTCGCCAAATTTCTGCGGCTATATAGATGAGAATGAGGAGTAGAAACTTACCTTGTCCCGCTTTTTTGAGCATCCACAACAGCACAGGTAGCGCTATATAAAACATAACTTCAATTTTTAAAGTCCACAGCGCGCCATTAACTGCCGTGAATTCATTCCCCTTAAATAAGCCTGGTAAGTCCGGCATGAGAAAGTTTAGGAATATTAAATTTGCTGCAATATATTGCAAAGCGGCGCTCACCTGTCCGCTCACGGCTAAGGCAAAGAGCGCAGGTATTAGGATAATAATAAAATACGCCGGATACAAACGGCGGCCACGCTTTTCTCCGTAATGGAGCAATGATGATGAACGCTCCAACGAGCCTAATACAAGTGCACCGGAAATAATAAAAAATCCTTGAATGGATAACTCGGCAATCCTGCCAAGCCCACGTTCCCACGGCCCGCCCACATCCAGAGCAGCTAGGGCAACAATATGGAATAAGCAGACCATGAACGCGAACAATAAGCGCAAAAAATCAAATCGATTGCTAGCCATCATCACATCCTAAATATACCGAACTCAGTGTCGCCCACGGGGGCGTTGGCGGCCATGGCTAGGCCGAGGCCAAGCACGCGGCGTGTATCCGTCGGTGCTATAATGCCGTCGTCCCAGAGCCGTGCGCTGGCATAATAGGGATGGCCTTCGCGCTCGTATTTTTCAAGCAGAGGTTTGCGGAAAGCTTGTTCTTCTTTCTCGCTCCATGTTTCGCCGCGCCGTTCTTTGCCGTCTCTGGTAACGGTAGCCAGAACGCTGGCCGCTTGCTCGCCGCCCATGACCGAAATCCGTGCATTGGGCCACATGAACATCAGGCGCGGCCCATAAGCCCGACCGCACATGCCGTAATTACCCGCGCCGTAAGAGCCGCCRATAACGATRGTGAAYTTWGGCACTTGGGCGCARGCCACTGCCGTRACCAGTTTAGCCCCGTCTTTGGCAATGCCGCCCGCTTCGTATTTAGABCCGACCATAAAGCCGGTAATRTTTTGCAAGAACACCAAGGGGATTTTGCGCTTGGCACAAAGCTGGACAAAGTGCGCACCCTTGAGGGCCGACTCTGAGAACAACACGCCATTATTGGCAACGATGCCGACCTTATAGCCGTGGATTTTTGCAAAACCACAAACCAGAGTATCGCCGTATAGTTTTTTAAACTCGTCGAATTTAGATCCGTCAACAATCCGCGCAATCACTTCGCGTACATCAAACGGCTTGCGGGTATCGGCGGGGATAATCCCGAGCAGTTCGTCTTCGTCGTAAGCGGGTGCTTCTTCGGAACCAGTTGGCTCGTATGATGTCTCAAAGTCGCCGAGCGCAGCCACTGAATTGCGAGCTATTGCCAGTGCATGTTCATCACTACTGGCCAGATGATCAACCACGCCGGATGTTTTGGCATGCAGCATGCCGCCGCCTAAATCCTCGGCGCTGACCACTTCGCCYGTRGCYGCTTTGACCAAGGGCGGGCCTGCGAGGAATATAGTGCCTTGGTCAGCAACGATAATGCTTTCGTCCGCCATGGCCGGTACATAGGCGCCGCCCGCCGTGCATGAACCCATGACTACGGCGATTTGCGCGATACCTTTGGCGGAGAGATTGGCTTGGTTGAAGAAAATGCGGCCGAAATGTTCTTTGTCCGGAAACACTTCGTCTTGGCGCGGCAAATTCGCGCCGCCGCTGTCCACCAAATAAATGCACGGCAAGCGGTTTTCTTTGGCGATTTCTTGAGCCCGCAAATGCTTTTTGACGGATAGGGGGTAGTAAGACCCGCCTTTGACCGTGGCATCATTGCAAACAATCATGCATTCGCGGCCCGAAACCCGACCAATGCCTGCTATTAATCCGGCGGCTGGTACATGGTCGTCGTAAACTTCATAAGCCGCGAACTGCCCGATTTCCAGGAACGGTGTGCCGGGGTCGAGCAAGCGCTCTACGCGTTCGCGCGGTAACAGCTTGCCGCGTGCCAAATGACGTTCGCGGGAACGCTCTGGCCCGCCCATCGCAATCTCGCCGACTTTGGTGCGCAGATCTTCAACAAGCGCCCGCATAGCGCCCGCATTGTCTCGAAATTCAGGCGCGTCAGGATTAATCTTAGTCGCTAATTTAGGCATAGTTATTCTTTCCGCTTGGCTGTACCAACCGTCCGTTCACGAGCTGGCAGTTTTGTACTTCGCTGCGCGAAGGTATCAAAACTTTGCTCTGGCACGGAGCGATGACTTAGCTATATTTCGATTTGGACTGCATATACATAAATTTGACCCAAAAGTCAAATAAATTATATAGAAGGCGGCATGATGAAAATGATCGATTGAGTTGTGCAAATTGCAGGTGTTCACCGAAGCCAAAGATATGGATGATTTTGAGGGATAGTCAGTAGGATCAGTTATAGTAAAATCCACCTCCCCTAAACTCCGCTCATCCCGGCGTAGGCCGGGGAGGCGAGCGGCCAGTAATCTACCGAAGTTAGCGGCATCGTCTCCTCTCCCTCCCCAAAACAACAATGCGGGAGAGGAACAAGGTGAGGGGGTAAGATGTTAAGGAAAAATCAAAGCTCACGGTTATTGGCTAATTTTAACGTAAACATCCAAGCCCCTCACCCGGTGCAAGAGCACCGACCTCTCCCCACAGGAGAGGTGAGAAAACTGCGTTTTCTTTGATA
>NVRS01000001.1 GCA_002732685.1 Robiginitomaculum sp. | reverse complement strand
CTCCACCATTTTCTAGGTAGTTAGGTAACCTGAAGTAGGTTGCGCGGATGTCGTATAATGGTATTACTCCAGCCTTCCAAGCTGATAACGCGGGTTCGATTCCCGCCATCCGCTCCAATTTTTCGCTGATGTGCTCACCTTTAAGGGCACGCCCTGGTAAAGGGTGAGGGTCTAAGTCACTGCCATCAGCGCCAGCCTCCTTCAAATATCCTATAAAACTTAATTGATTCGATACATTTATGCATCGGATTTTTTGTTGTATGTCGGTTTCATCACCAAGATGTTTGATTGGGGCAATACCATGGCTAAAGAAAAATTTGAACGTACTAAACCTCACGTAAACGTGGGTACCATCGGTCACGTTGACCATGGTAAGACTACTCTAACTGCTGCTATCTCTGCTGTTTTGGCAAAGACTTACGGTGGTGAAGTTAAAGATTTCTCACAGATCGATAACGCTCCTGAAGAGCGTGAGCGCGGTATTACAATTAATACCTCTCACATCGAATATGACACACCTGCACGTCACTACGCACACGTAGATTGTCCTGGTCACGCCGATTATGTTAAAAACATGATCACTGGTGCTGCTCAAATGGACGGCGCGATTCTAGTTGTTGCTTCTACAGACGGCCCAATGCCACAGACTCGTGAGCACATCCTGCTTTCTCGTCAGGTTGGCGTACCTTTCATCATCGTATTCATGAACAAATGTGACATGGTTGATGACGAAGAGCTACTTGAGCTAGTAGAAATGGAAGTTCGTGAACTTCTTTCTGAATATGACTTCCCAGGTGATGACCTTCCAGTTATCCAAGGTTCAGCACTTAAAGCCCTCGAAGGCGAAGCTGAATGGGAAGCTAAGATCCTTGAGCTTGCAGATGCTTTGGATACTTATATCCCAGAGCCAGAGCGTGCTATCGATGGCGCATTCCTTCTTCCAATCGAAGATGTGTTCTCTATCTCTGGACGCGGTACTGTTGTTACCGGCCGGGTTGAGCGCGGTGTTATCAATGTTGGCGACGCTATTGAAATCGTTGGTATCAAAGACACACAAAAAACCACATGTACCGGTGTTGAAATGTTCCGCAAGCTGCTTGACCGCGGCGAGGCTGGTGACAATGTCGGGGTTCTTATCCGTGGTATTGACCGCGAACAGGTTGAGCGCGGCCAGGTTCTTTGTGCACCAGGTTCAGTGAACCCGCACAAGAAATTCGTTGGTGAAGCTTATATCCTGACCAAAGAAGAGGGTGGCCGTCATACGCCGTTCTTTAACAACTATCGTCCGCAGTTCTACTTCCGTACAACTGATGTGACCGGTGTTGTGACTTTGAACAAGGGTACAGAGATGGTTATGCCTGGTGACAATGTTGCGATTAACGTCGAGCTTATCGTACCGATTGCTATGGAAGAAAGCCTCCGCTTTGCTATCCGTGAAGGTGGCCGCACAGTAGGCGCCGGCGTCGTTGGTAAAATTATTGAGTAGAGTTATCGGGCCGCTCATTATCCTTTTGGGTAAAGGCGGCTCATTTATTGTTTTAAAGTGATATCGGCCTGAAAACAGGAAAAGAAGATTATGGAACGTCAAAATATACGCATCCGGCTTAAAGCCTTCGATCACAGAATTCTGGATCATTCGACCCAGGAGATTGTGAACACGGCTAAACGGACAGGCGCGCAAGTGCGCGGCCCGATCCCTTTGCCTACGCGCATCGAAAAATTTACGGTCAACCGTTCACCGCACGTGAACAAGAAATCCCGTGAGCAGTTCGAAATCCGTACGCATAAGCGTATGCTCGATATCGTCGATCCAACACCACAAACTGTGGACGCGCTTATGAAGCTCGACCTGGCTGCTGGTGTTGATATCGAGATTAAGTTGGGAGCATAATTATGCAACGTTCAGGAATTTTAGCCAAAAAACTCGGCATGACCCGGGTATTTACGGAAGAGGGCGCTGTTGTGCCTGTGACCGTATTGGCGCTTGAAGGCTGTCAGGTTGTTGCCCACAAAACTCAAGAGCGTGACGGTTACACCGCACTGCAACTTGGTTCAGGTACGGCTAAGCCCAAACGTGTTTCCAAAGCCGAGCGCGAACGTTTCGCCAAGGCTAAAGTTGCACCGAAAATGAAACTCGTTGAGTTTCGTGTACCGGGCGACAACATGATTGAAGTTGGTGCTGCTATGAGTGCAGACCATTTTGTAATCGGTCAAAAAGTTGATGTTGCTGGTATTTCTATCGGTAAGGGTTTTCAGGGCGCTATGAAGCGTCACAACTTTAGTGGTTTGCGTGCGACCCACGGTGTGTCTATTTCCCATAGATCCCATGGTTCAACTGGTCAGTGTCAAGATCCGGGTAAAGTTTTCAAAGGTAAGAAAATGGCCGGTCATATGGGTGCCGTTCGCACTACGACACAAAATGTTGAAATCGTTCGTACCGATGTTGAAGATGGTTTGATCCTTATTCAAGGTTCTGTACCGGGTTCAAAAGGTACGTGGATTGAAATCCGTGATGCTGTTAAAGGCACCAAGGTAGACGATTTGCCAATGCCAGGTAAATTCACCGTTGGTGCGCCAGAAGTCAAAGAAGAAGCTAAAGCGCCAGAAGTTAAAGCGCCAGAAGCTAAAACGGCTCCTGCTCCTGAAAAAACATCTGGTGAGGAAGAATAGTCATGAAACTTGATGTACAAACATTAGCAGCTAAGAAAGACGGGTCTGTGACCTTGGATAAAGCTGTGTTCGGCTGTGAGCCGCGCAAAGATATATTACACCGCATGGTGCGCTATCAATTGGCCAAGCGTCGTTCTGGTACGCATTTCGTACAAGAACGTGGCGATGTAAAGAAGACCACCAAGCGGATTGGTAAGCAAAAAGGCGGCGGTACTGCACGTCATGGTAATGGGTCTGTTTCCCAGTTCCGTGGTGGTGGTAAAGCCCACGGCCCGCGTGTTCGCGACCATGCCCACAGCTTGCCGAAAAAAGTCCGAGCAATGGCGCTGCGCCACGCTCTGTCTGCCAAAGCTCAATCCGGCGAAATCATTATTCTTGATGATGCTGTGATGAAGGCGCCTAAAACGTCTGATCTGAAAAGCTCTTTGGCGAAACTTGGTCTTGAAAACGCATTGCTTATCAGTGGTTCTGCCGTTGATGAAAACTTTTCAAAAGCTGCCCGCAACATTCCAAACTTTGACGTACTACCGTCACAAGGTGCGAATGTTTATGACATTCTTAAGCGTCATACATTGGTGCTTACGAAGCAGGCCGTTACGGATTTGGAGGCTCGGCTGTCTAAAGGAGCGGGGGCATGAGTATGAAAACTAAATATTACGATGCGATTGTTGCGCCGATTATCACGGAAAAAGCAACGATTTTGTCCGAACACAATCAAGTGGTTTTTGAGGTGCCGGTTACGGCCACAAAGCCCGAGATTAAAGAAGCCGTCGAGCAACTTTTCAAAGTGACCGTCGAAGCCGTYAATACCATTCGCCAAAAAGGCAAGACCAAGAAATTTCGTGGTCATGCTGGGCGCCGTAAAATGATCAAAAAAGCTATTGTTACCCTCAAAGACGGTGACACCATTGATATYGCTAGCGGTCTGTAGGAGGAATAAATGGCACTGAATACATATAATCCGACCTCACCTTCGCGCCGTGCATTGGTGCAAGTTGACCGTAGCGAGCTCTATAAGGGTAAGCCGGAAAAAGCTCTGACCGTTGGTTTGAGCAAAAAAGGTGGTCGTAACAATGCGGGCCGCATCACCATGCGTCGTCAAGGTGGTGGTCACAAACGTTCTTACCGTCTTGTCGATTTCAAGCGTAATAAGTTCGATATTCCTGCGACTGTTATTAATCTACAATATGATCCTAACCGGACCGCATTTATCGCACTTTTGAAATATAAAGACGGCGAAAAAGCTTATATCCTGGCACCACAACGGCTCGCAAAAGGTGATACTGTTATCGCTGGCGCCAAAGTTGATGTGAAACCCGGCAATGCTATGCCAATCCGTGCAATTCCAGTCGGAACAATCATCCACAATATCGAGATGAAGCCAGGTAAGGGTGGTCAAATTGCCCGTTCTGCTGGTGCATATGCTCAGCTTGTTGGTCGTGATGGTGGGTATGCTCAAATCAGGCTCAAGTCCGGCGAAGTCCGCTTGATCCACCAAGAATGTATGGCAACTGTCGGTGCGGTTTCAAACCCGGATCACATGAACATCAATCTTGGTAAAGCTGGCCGTAAACGCTGGCTCGGTAAACGTCCGCAAGTTCGCGGTGTTGCCATGAACCCGGTTGATCACCCGCATGGTGGTGGTGAAGGTCGTACTTCCGGTGGTCGTCACCCAGTGACACCTTGGGGTAAGCCAACAAAAGGTGCGCGTACGCGCTCAAACAAAGCTTCGGATAAATTCATTATCCGTTCGCGTCACAAGAAAAAGAAACGGTAGGAATTAGATATGCCACGTTCTGTATGGAAAGGTCCATTTGTTGATGGGTATCTGCTGAAAAAAGCAGAAGTTGCTCACGCTGATGGTCGTAGAAAACCAATTAAAACATGGTCGCGCCGTTCGACCATTATGCCGCAATTTATCGGCCTGACATTTCAGGTCTATAACGGGAAGAAATTTATCCCTGTTTTGGTCAATGAAGATATGGTTGGTCACAAGCTAGGTGAATTTTCTCCAACACGCACTTATCATGGCCACGGCGGTGATAAAAAAGCGAGCCGGAGCTAGATATGTCTAAAGAAAAAAACAAACGCCGCGTTGCAGATAACGAAGCTATGGCAAAAGTCCGTATGCTACGTACGAGCCCGCAAAAACTTAACCTTGTTGCGCAAATGATTCGTGGCAAGAAAGTTCAACGCGCTCTTGATGATTTGACATTCAGCCGTAAGCGGATTGCCAAAGATGTGTACAAATGTCTGTATTCAGCTGTCTCTAATGCAGAGAATAATCACGGTCTAGATCTTGATGATCTGATTGTATCAGAAGCATTTGTTGGCAAAAACTTGGTTATGAAACGCTTTAAAGCCCGGGCCCGTGGCCGTGGTGCTCAAATCTTGAAGCCGTTTTCTGAACTTACAATTATCGTTCGTGCGCCTAGTCTAATGCAAGATGCCGCCGATCAAGGGGAGGCTTCCTAATGGGACAGAAAGTAAATCCAATTGGCTTGCGCCTCGGTATTAACCGTACGTGGGAATCTCGTTGGTATGCCAACACCAATGATTACGGTGATTTGTTGCATGCAGATATTACTATGCGTAATTTCATTCTCAATGAGTTGAAAGCTGCATCCATTTCTCGCGTGATTATTGAGCGCCCACACAAAACTTGCCGCATCACAATCCATACGGCTCGTCCGGGCATTGTTATCGGTAAAAAAGGTGCAGATATTGAAGTTCTTCGCAAGAAGTTAGCTAAATATGTAGACGGTGAGCTGTTCATCAACCTGGTTGAAGTTCGCAAGCCTGAAATCGATGCTAACATCGTTGCCGACAGTATTGCTCAGCAACTTGAGCGCCGTGTATCTTATCGCCGCGCCATGAAACGGGCTTTGCAAACAGCTATGCGCATGGGCGCAATTGGTTGCAAAATTAAAGTCGGTGGTCGTCTCGGCGGTATCGAAATCGCTCGCTTCGAACAATATCAAGAAGGCAGTGTGCCATTACATACGCTACGGGCTGACATCGATTACGGCACAGCACGCGCTATGACCGCAATGGGTATTATCGGTATCAAAGTGTGGATCAACAAGGGCGAGATTATGGAACACGATCCATATGCCCATGATAAACGCATTGCTGAGCAAAGTGGTGGTGGACGTCCGCAAGGTCAACGCACTGGTGGTCGCCCACAAGGCGCAGGCCGCGGAAGATAAGGTGAGGGGGCTAGCTCTCTACGCTAATTAGGAAATAAAGACATGTTACAGCCAAAACGTACAAAATTTCGCAAAGCCCATAAGGGCCGTATTAAGGGCATGGCCAAAGGTGGCACTGCACTTAATTTCGGTTCATACGGCTTGAAAGCTCTTGAGCCAAGCCGCGTAACTGCGCGTCAAATCGAAGCGACACGTCGTGCTATCACCCGTCACATGAAACGGGCTGGTCGTGTGTGGATCCGGATTTTTCCAGATGTACCTGTTACAAAAAAACCAACCGAAGTCCGTATGGGTAAAGGTAAGGGTTCTGTAGAATTTTGGGCCGCTAAAGTTAAGCCTGGTCGTATCATGTTTGAGATCGACGGCGTTAATGATGAAGTTGCCCGCCAAGCATTGACACTCGGTGCAGCTAAGTTGCCGATCAAGTGTAAAATCGTCACAAGACCTGGCGAATAGGAAAAGACAATGAACACGATAGACTTACGCAATATGAGCGAAGACCAACTAAGCGAAGAGCTGGTTAATCTTAAAAAAGAACAATTTAATCTGCGATTCCAGCAGGCCACTAGCCAGTTGGAAAAGACCGGACGCATTCGTATTGTGCGCCGCGCAATTGCCCAGATTAAAACCATCATGCGTGAACAAAAAAACGCTGAAGCGAATAAGTAGGAAAAGCTATGCCAAGACGAATATTACAAGGTGTTGTGGTCAGTGATAAAGGCCAAAAAACTGTAGTGGTACGGGTTGACCGTACTTATCTTCATCCTTTGCTGCAAAAAACTTTGCGTAAATCAAAGAAATATCATGCCCATGATGAAGAAAACCTATTCAAAATCGGTGACAGTGTTCGCATCCGCGAATGCCCGCCGAAATCAAAGTTAAAACGCTGGGAAGTGGTTACTGCTTAGGTCTTTGACCTAGTAGTATATTAAAGAGGCCTGTTATGATTCAGATGCAAACAAATTTGGAAGTTGCTGACAACTCCGGTGCAAAACGTGTTCAGTGCATTAAAGTGCTGGGTGGTTCTCACCGTCGTTATGCCAGTGTTGGCGACTTGATCGTCGTTTCTATTAAAGAAGCCGCGCCGCGTTCACGCGTGAAAAAAGGTGAGGTACGCCGTGCAATCGTTGTGCGTGTGAAAAAAGACATTCACCGTCCAGACGGCAGCGTTATTCGCTTTGATAGCAATGCTGCGGTTATCGTCAATAATAACGGCGAGTTGCTTGGTACACGGATTTTTGGCCCAGTTCCTCGTGAACTTCGTGCGAAAAACCAAATGAAAATTATTTCCTTAGCGCCGGAGGTTCTATAATGGCCGCGAAGATTAAAAAGGGCGATTACGTCCAGGTTATTTCCGGTTCTTTGAAGAACGGAAAAGGCAAAAAAGGTGAAGTCCTGCGGGTCTTTACGAACGAAAACCGGGTTCTGGTTGCGGGTATTAACATGGTTAAACGTCATGTGAAGCCAAGCCAGGCTGATCCTGAAGGCGGGATCAAAACATTTGAAGCGCCTATCGCGATTTCAAACGTAGCCCATCTTGACCCGAAAGACGGCAAGCCGACACGGGTTGGATTTAAAACGTTAAAAGACGGCAAAAAAGTGCGCGTTGCAAAACGTTCAGGAGAAGAGATCGATGACTGATACATACGAGCCTAGACTGGCCACAAAATACCGGGAAAAAATTCGCGGTATGATGAAAGAGAAATTTGGTTATACCAACGACATGCAAATCCCTAAAGTAACGAAAATCGTTATCAATATGGGTGTTGGCGATGCAGTTGGTGACAGCAAGAAAACAAAAACGGCTTTGGCTGATTTGGAGCTGATTGCTGGTCAAAAACCAGTGATGACAGTTGCTAAAAAATCTGTCGCGACATTTAAACTTCGCGAAGGCATGAACATTGGTACCAAAGTGACATTGCGCCGCAACCAAATGTATGAATTTATTGACCGTTTGACCAATATCGCGCTACCGCGCGTACGGGACTTTCGCGGTCTGAACCACAAGAGCTTTGATGGTAATGGCAATTTCGCCATGGGTCTGAAAGAGCAAATCGTGTTCCCTGAAATCGACTATGATAAAGTGGATACAATTCGCGGTATGGACATTGTTGTTTGTACCAATGCGAAAACAGATGAAGAAGCAAAGGCACTGCTGGCCGAGTTTGACTTTCCTTTTAAGAAGTAAAGCGGACTAACGCAGTAGGCAAAGCGGCCCGCCGGCCGCAACAACGGAGAAAAAAATGGCAAAAGTAAGCTCAATCGAGCGCAACGAGAAAAGAAAAAGAATGGTCGCGAAATACGCTGCCAAACGTGCAGAGCTGAAAGCAATTGCGCGCAATGTAGAACTGCCTGTGGAAGAGCGCTTTGCTGCTCAGCTCAAGCTGTCTAAATTGCCGCGTAATTCTGCACCTACACGGGTGCGTAATCGCTGCCGTATTACTGGTCGTCCGCGCGGTTATTACCGTAAAATGCAAATGTCCCGTATCGCCCTTCGTGAGCTTGGCTCGCAAGGTTTGTTGCCGGGCCTCGTGAAATCTAGCTGGTAGGAGGAATATATGTCTTTTAGTGATCCTCTTGGTGATATGCTCACCCGTATCAGAAATGCCCATCTACGCGGCAAATCTAAATGTGATACACCTGCCTCTAATCTTCGCGGTCGTGTTCTCGACGTGCTGGAGAGCGAAGGCTATATTCGCGGCTATGCGTCTATCGAAAAAGACGGTTTCAGACACTTTGAAATCGAGCTTAAATATTTCGAAGGTGCGCCGGTTATTCGCCACATTTCTCGTATTTCCAAACCAGGTCGTCGGGTGTATTCATCCGTGAAAAGCCTACCGCAGGTTCGTAATGGTCTTGGTATTTCAATCCTTTCTACGCCTAAAGGCGTGATGTCAGATAATATTGCCCGCGAAGAAAATGTCGGTGGCGAAATTCTCTGCCAGGTATCATAGGAGCACAATATGTCACGTATTGGAAAAAATCCTGTTACCGTGCCTGCAGGCGTTACTTTGACCCAAGACGGTCAAAAGGTCAGCGTTAAAGGTGCTAAAGGTACGCTTGAGTTCACCATGCCTTCTGCCGTTACCGGCAAGTTGGACGGTGATCAGTTTATTGTTGCAGCTGTTAAGGATGACAAAGAAGGCCGCTCTATGTGGGGCATGTCGCGCACAATGGTCGCAAATCTGATTGAAGGCGTAACCAATGGTTACACTAAAAATCTAGAACTACGCGGTGTTGGTTACAGAGCCCAAATGAAAGGCTCAACATTGTCTTTGCAGCTTGGTCTGTCACATGATGTAAACTACGTAGCACCGGAAGGTGTTACAATCGTCGTGCCAAAAGCAACGGAAATCAACGTATCCGGCATCAATAAGCAAATGGTTGGTCAAGTGGCTGCGGAAATACGCTCCTACAGAAAACCAGAACCTTATAAGGGCAAAGGTATTCGCTATGTAGGCGAATTTGTCCGTCAGAAAGAGGGTAAGAAGAAGTAAGATGAAAACAACACAAGAAAAATTGAAACGCCGCGCGCAACGTGTACGCCGCCGCCTCAAGAAAAATGCGAACGGTCAGCCGCGTCTGTCTGTATATCGCAGTTCGAAAAACATCTCTGCCCAAATCATTGACGACGCAAAAGGTATCACTTTGGCCTCTGCTTCGACTTTGGAAAAAGATTTGCAAAAATCTAAAGGTACAGATGTGGCTGCTGCGGCTGTCATCGGCAAATTGATCGGTGAACGCGCCAAAAAAGCTGGTGTTAAACAAGTAATCTTTGACCGGGGCGGGTATTTGTACCACGGCCGTGTTAAAGCTCTAGCAGAAGCCGCTCGTGAAGCTGGCTTGGAATTTTAGGAGACGTTATGGCACGCCGTGATGATAAAAGAGGTAAACGCGACCGCGAAGAGCAGGACGAATTTGTCGAAAAACTGGTTCACATTAACCGGGTAGCAAAAACCGTTAAAGGTGGTCGCAATATGAGCTTTGCTGCTCTGGTTGTGGTTGGCGACGGAAAAGGTCAAGTTGGCTTTGGTAAGGGTAAAGCCCGTGAAGTTCCAGAATGTATCCGTAAGGGTACGGAACTTGCGCGCAAAAGCCTGATCCGCGTTCCTATGCGTGAAGGACGTACATTGCATCATGATTGCAAAGGCCGTCACGGTGCTGGTAAAGTATTGCTCCGTGCAGCGCCTCCGGGAACTGGTATTATTGCCGGTGGCCCAATGCGCGCCGTATTAGAGAGCCTGGGTATGCAGGATGTTGTGGCGAAATCCACAGGCAGTTCAAACCCGTACAACATGGTTCGTGCGACATTTGATGCGCTGAAGTCACAAGAAAACCCTCGCATGATTGCTGCTAAACGYGGCAAGAAAGTTGGAGATATTGTTGGTCGTCGTCGTGATGGTGCCTCTGCACCGGAAGCTGAAGGTCTTGATACATAAATCAGGGTTTCAAAGAATAGAAGAGTAAGAAAATGGCTAAAAAAGCAACAGTCACAGTTCGTCAGACAGGGTCTTCGACCCGCCGTCCAAAAGATCAGCACGCCACATTGGTTGGCCTTGGTCTAGGCCGGATTGGCAAACAAAAAACATTAGAAGATACACCATCTGTGCGCGGTATGATCCGCAAAGTTGCACATATGGTAGAAATAGTTGAAGGCTAACCAACTCGGTTATCCGTACGGAGAATATGATGCGTTTAAATGAACTACAAAACAATCCGGGTGCCACTAAAGCGCGTAAGCGCCTTGGTCGCGGTATTGGTTCTGGCAAAGGCAAAACTGCTGGTCGGGGTGTCAAAGGTCAAAAGTCCCGCTCAGGYGTGGCGATTAAAGGTTTTGAAGGCGGTCAAATGCCGATCTATATGCGTTTGCCAAAACGTGGATTTAACAAACCGAACCGTAAGAAATATGCAGAGGTTTCTATCCGCCGTCTTGGTCAAGCCATTGAAGCGGGTGTTTTGGATCTGAAAAAAGACGTTGATGCTAATGCTTTGGTTGCTGCGGGCGTTATCCGCCGTGCCCACGCGGGTGTGCGTTTGCTTGGCACTGGTAAATTGTCTGCAGCCGTCAAGTTGACTGTTGCTTACGCTACACCTGGCGCGCAAAAAATCGTTGAAAAAGCTAAAGGTTCTGTAACAATTTCAGAAGCAAAGCCTGTTAAATCAGACGAGAAGCCTGCTGCTCCAGAAGCTAAAAAGCCAGCTGCTGAAAAGCCAGTTGCTAAGAAAGCTCCGGCTAAGAAAGCTCCAGCTAAAAAAGCCGCACCTAAGAAAGCGGCTCCAAAAGCTGCAGCAAAAAAAGCACCTGCTAAAAAAGCACCTGCTAAGAAGCCTGCGCCTAAGAAATCATAAGCCAGAAATCATAAGAAAGACGACAGCGATTTCTAGGCGGAGATTTTCGAGCCGGATAATGAGAGGAAGGCCTTTAAAATTGTAATCAACTCCCCATATGAGGAGCTATTGCAAAAGGGAAAATAAAAATGGCATCTGCATCGGAACAGCTCGCGCAAAATTTAAGCTTTGGTACATTTGGCAAAGCCAAAGAATTGCAAAAGCGTCTTCTTTTCACGGTTCTGATTTTGATTGTTTACCGTATCGGTACATTTATTCCGGTTCCGGGCGTCGACATGGCGGCTTATTCACAAGTCTTTACCACAGGTGGTCAAGCGGGCGGCGGAGCAGGTCTCTTAACCCGTATGAATATGTTCGCAGGTGGTGCGGTGGAACGTATGGCAATTTTTGCCCTCAACGTTATGCCTTATATTACGGCGTCTATTATTATGACACTGATGAAAGGCTCTATCCCAAGCCTTGTCGCTCTTGATAAAGACGGCGAACAAGGCCGTAAGCAGATCAATCAATACACACGCTATTTGACCGTATTTCTAGCGGCGTTTCAAGCTTTCGGCATTGCAAGACTTCTAGAATCCCAAGGCTTTGTCTATAATCCCGGCGCGTTTTTCGAAGCTACAGCAGTGATTACGTTGGTTGGTGGTACCTTATTCCTGATGTGGATGGGTGAACAAATTACGGCCCGCGGTATTGGTAATGGTGTGTCTTTAATTATTTTGGCCGGTATTGTTGCCGAGCTACCAAAAGCTATTTTCCAAGTATTTAACCTCAACGCCATTGGCTCTTTATCAGCTGGTTTAATGTTGATGGTCATTATTATGGGTGTCGGTTTGGTTGGTTTGATTGTTTACGTTGAACGTGCGCAGCGCCGACTTCTCGTGCAATACCCGAAACGCCAAGTGGCTGGTGGTAAAATGTTTGGCGGTGATAGTTCGTTCTTGCCGCTTAAGCTTAATGCTGCTGGTGTTATCCCGCCAATTTTTGCATCCTCAATTTTGTTGCTACCTGCAACGGCTGGTACATTTATCGCGGAAGATGCGCCGGGTTGGGTGCGTCAAATCCTGTCACAAACTGGTTATGGCTCACCAATATATTTGGCTCTCTATACTTTGTTGATTATCTTCTTCTGCTTCTTCTATGTACCTTATGTATTTAAGCCAGAAGATACAGCTGATAACCTACGCAAGCACGGCGGCTTCTTGCCGGGTATTCGCCCAGGTGCGCGGACTGCAGAATATCTGCAATACGTTCTAAACCGCCTGACATTTATCGGCGCGATTTATGTGGCCTTCGTTTGTGTACTTCCTGAATTTGCTATTGCCCAAACCGGCGGTAAAATCCCACCTAGTGTGGCTATGCTCATCGGCGGTATGTCCTTGTTGATTGTTGTCTCTGTGACCCTAGATACGGTTGCGCAAGTTCAATCTCATCTGGTGGCACACCAATATGAAGGTCTGATCAAAAAGTCCCGCATGGGTCGCAGACGTAAAAAATAGTGGGCATGATATTATGAACATCGTAATGTTCGGCCCACCTGCGGCCGGTAAAGGTACACAAGCTAAACTCCTTACCGCGCAGCGCGGTTTTATCCAGCTTTCTACAGGAGATATGTTACGCGCAGCCCGTACATCTGGCTCTGAGCTTGGCAAAACAGTTGCCAGTATTATGGACCGGGGCGATCTAGTTTCCGACGAAATCGTTATCGCCCTAATCGAAGAACAACTAGACATCAACAAAGATGCGCCAGGTTTTATATTTGATGGTTTCCCGCGCACGGTTGAACAGGCTAAAGCGCTAGACGTTACGTTAAAGCAGCGCGGCCAAGAAGTCGACGGCGTGGTACGTTTATGCGTCGATGATAAAGTGCTTTTGGGACGTATTGAAAAACGTTTCAAAGAAGAAGGCCGTAAAGACGACAACCCGGAAAGCTTCAAAATACGGCTAGGTAATTACCATGAACAAACAGCACCATTGCTGCCCTTTTATGCGGCGCAGGGTAAATTGACCGAAGTTGATGGTCTTGCTGAGATAGATACAGTTGCAGCCGCCATTGCCCAAGTGCTGGACATGCAAAAAACTGTAGCGGAAAAATCCACAAAGTCGTGGTGGAAGAGAATTTTTGGGGGCTGATCCCAGTACGGGAATGGTCAAGAGAATAACAGTAAAAAGTGGCGTTTAAGGTCAATTGTAAGGTTGACCTTGGCGGCTAAGAGGATATAACTACCCGCTTTCGCGGAATCTGTCGAAATACCGGTCTCCATGTGATTTTTCATGTGGGACGTATAGATGGTTTTGTGAATAAGGAATTACTAAAGGAGAGCCGTTGTGGCACGTATTGCAGGTATAAACATACCAACTAACAAGCGCGTAATTATCGCGCTAACATATATTCACGGCATTGGCCCGGCAAAATCCCTAGAGATTTGCGAAAAGGTCGGCATTGAAGACACACGTCGTGTGCAAGATCTCAGCGATGCTGATGTAGCGAACATCCGTGATGCAATTTCCGACGGCCATTTGGTCGAAGGTGATTTGCGTCGCCAGACATCTATGAACATCAAACGCTTGATGGATATGGGTAATTACCGTGGTATTCGTCACCGTCGTGGTCTACCTGTTCGCGGTCAGCGCACACATACAAATGCACGTACCCGCAAAGGTCCCGCTAGGGCCATTGCCGGCAAGAAAAAATAGATAAAGAGGGCTAACGAAAATGGCTAAAGAACCGGGTCGCGTCCGCCGCGCTGATAGAAAAAACATTACATCAGGTGTAGCGCATATCAATGCGACGTTTAACAACACCATGATCACTATTGCCGACATCCAGGGCAATACCATTGCTTGGTGTTCCGCTGGTGCAATGGGCTTTAAGGGCTCACGTAAATCTACGCCTTATGCGGCGCAAGTTGCTGCTGAAGAAGTTGCGCGTAAAGCGCAAGATCACGGCATGCAAACCCTTGAAATTAATGTAAACGGTCCGGGTTCCGGTCGTGAAAGTGCCGTTCGTGCGCTACAAGCTGCTGGCTTGACCATTACAACTATTCGCGACGTTACACCCATTCCGCATAATGGTTGTCGTCCTCCTAAACGTCGCCGCGTTTAGTTCCTAATTCAAACCTTTAATCTTAAGAGGTACACAAGTGATTGAAAAAAATTGGCAAGAACTCATCCGTCCGATCAACCCTGAAGTTGAGCCTGGTCGCGTTCCTGAAAAACAAGCTACGATTATTGCAGAACCACTAGAGCGTGGTTTTGGTATGACAGTTGGTAATGCGCTTCGCCGCGTTTTACTGTCATCCTTGCAAGGTGCAGCCGTGACATCTATCCAAATTGATGGTGTTGTCCACGAGTTTACATCTATTCCCGGTGTACGTGAAGATGTTACCAATATCGTGTTGAACATGAAAGGCCTAGCTGTGCGTATGCACTCTGAAGGGCCTAAGCGTTTGCTCTTGAAAAAAACTGGTGCAGGCCCCGTAACTGGTGCAGATATCGAAGAGACTGCAGACGTAGAAATCTTGAATCCTGACCATGTTATTTGTACTATGGACGAGGACACTGATTTGCGCATGGAACTGACCGTAAATACGGGCAAAGGCTATGTTGCAGCATCTGATTTGCGCCCTGAAGATGCGCCGATCGGCCTCATCAGTATTGACGCACTATACAGCCCGGTTACCCGTGTGACTTACCGCGTTGAGAACACTCGTGAAGGTCAGGTTCTTGATTATGATAAACTATTAATCGACGTCGAGACTAACGGCGCGGTTACGCCCGAAGATGCAGTTGCTGTTGCAGCTCGTATTCTACAAGATCAGTTCCAAGTGTTTGTCAACTTTGACGATCCGGAAGATATCGGCCGGGGCGAAGAAAAAGACGAGCTGGATTTCAACCCTGCACTTCTACGCAAAGTCGACGAATTAGAACTATCTGTTCGTTCTGCAAACTGCCTGAAAAACGACAACATTGTTTATATCGGCGATTTGATCTTGAAATCCGAAGCAGAAATGCTCCGCACACCGAACTTTGGCCGCAAATCTTTGAACGAAATCAAAGAAGTGTTGGCTGCTATGGGTTTGCATCTCGGTATGGACGCGCCAAATTGGCCGCCTGAGAATATCGAAGAGCTCGCTAAGAAATACGACGACCACTATTAAGCCGCCAAATTAAGCCGAAAGTCGGCCCCTAACGGGAAACAGAATAAGGAATACAGCCATGCGCCACCGCATTGCCCATCGGAAACTAAACAAAACAAGCTCGCACCGCAAAGCGATGTTTGCCAACATGTCTTCCAGCTTGATCGAGCACGAGCAAATCGTAACCACTGTACCAAAAGCTAAAGAGCTGCGCCCATTCGTGGAAAAGCTTATTACTTTGGCCAAAAAAGGTGATCTGGGTTCACGTCGTTTGGCGATTGCCCGCACACGTAACCTAGAAATGAGCAAGAAATTGTTCGAAGTGCTTGGCCCGCGTTATAAAGACCGTCAAGGCGGTTATATCCGCATTATGAAAGCCGGTTACCGTTACGGCGACAACGCGCCAATGGCCGTAATCGAATTCGTAGACCGCGACGAAAGTGCTAAAGGCGCAGGTGACCATGCCCGCACAGCGGCTGAGGAAAAAACCGAAGCCTAAGCGTAGACGTATAATATAAAATACTAAAAACCCGCCCTCAAAGGCGGGTTTTTTTGTTATAGGTGCATGGAGATACACTATATCCTTCCATAAATCCGCTCGTACCCACCTTCGCGGGAATGAGCGGCGTTTGAAGGAGTGATGAAATTTATGCTATTTCCATTGTAAATTAAAAAACACTCATTTCTGACCTTTGGGGTTTAAAGTTTGGCGGTTTGCCCCTATTTTGAGTCCATGAAAAAATTATTTAGTTCGTTTATCGGCTCGTTTTTTGGTGGTGCGTTTGTTCTGAGCGCGGTGTTTATTCCTACCGCTTGTGCAGATCCTGCCCAGCGGGAGACACCGCCTTCTGAGGCTTCCATTATTGTGCCGCAGATGGTGCCAGAGTCGGCGACGCAAATGAGGATGTCCTTTGCGCCTGTGGTCAAAGAGACCGCACCTGCTGTGGTCAATGTTTATTCCGAGCGTAAAGTGCGCCAACAGGTCGATCCATTTTTCTCGTTTTTTGGTCGAGGTATCCCGCGTGAACGTACCGAGCGTTCTCTTGGTTCTGGCGTAATTGTTCGTTCCAACGGCGTAATTGTGACCAATGCCCATGTGATTAAAGGCGCGCAGGAAATGCGGGTCGTTCTGGCAGACAGGCGAGAGTTTAAGGCAACACTATTGGCTGCTGATACGGAATCAGATTTAGCGATTTTACAAATAGACACCAAGGGCGAGCGCTTACCTGTCCTGCCAATTGCAAGTGATAATACTTTGGAAGTGGGCGATTTGGTACTGGCTATCGGTAATCCGTTCGGTGTTGGCCAAACCGTTACGTCTGGCATAGTATCTGCGCTTGGCCGGACGCAAGTTTCTGATCTCGCTAATTTTATCCAGACAGATGCTGCCGTAAACCCTGGTAATTCCGGGGGCGCTTTGGTGGATATGGACGGGCATTTGGTTGGTGTGAACACAGCGATTTTCTCACGCTCTGGGGGTTCTAACGGTATTGGTTTTGCTATTCCGGGTGAGCTGGTTAAGCGGGCTGTGGACAGTGCGCTGTCAGAGGGGAAAATTATACGCCCCTGGATTGGTGCGCGTACCGAAGGCGTCAATGCGGTGATGGCTGAAGCACTTGGTCTGGATAGGCCTCGCGGTGCTATAGTCGAAGAAATCTACGCGGGCGGGCCGGCTGATAAGGCAGGCATAAAACGCCGCGATGTGGTGCTGTCTATAGACGGCACTGAAATTTTTGATGATAGCGGGTTGCGTTTTAAGCTTGCAACATTTTCTCCGGGCCACAAAGCGCGTGTGCAAATTTGGCGCGACGGCAAAACTCGTACCGTGTCAGTACGTGCTGACACGCCCAAAGAAAACCCCAAACGTGACCAATTAACCCTTGAGGGCACTAATCCGTTTGACGGTCTTAGTGTGGTTAATATGTCACCGGCATTGGCCGAAGAAATGGATTTTGATCCTTATGCTAGCGGTGTCGTTATTGCAGGACGCAGCCGTAACGGCTTRTCAGCCAAATACAGGTTTCGCACGGGTGATATGTTATTACAGATCATGGGCGTGGACATAACCTCTACTGAGCAATTGCAAGACGTGCTCGATGAGTATGACGGTGAACGTAATTGGCAGATCAAGCTTGATCGTGGTGGTCGTGTTACCAATAGCCGTATTCGGTTTTAAGTTCCAATTGTCCTTCATATAAGCAATAACAAACCATGAGTGATCTTTTCCAATCTGCTGGTCTTGCCGATGATGCACCGCGCCCTTTGGCAGATTTGTTACGACCACGGACGATCGAAGATGTCGTCGGGCAAGATCATTTGCTCGCGGACAGTGAGCCTATAGGCCGGATGCTGAAGAGCGGGCGTATAGCTTCAATGATATTATGGGGGCCGCCCGGAGTAGGAAAAACCACCATTGCAAGATTAATTGCCGGACATGCGGATATGGAATTTGTCCAACTTTCCGCCGTATTTTCGGGTGTTAAAGATCTCCGCGAAGTGTTTACAACCGCAGAAGCAAGACGGGCAACCGGGCGCGGCACACTGTTGTTCGTCGATGAAATCCACCGATTTAACAAAGCTCAACAAGACGGTTTTCTTCCTTATGTAGAGGCTGGTATTGTTACGCTCATTGGTGCAACAACGGAGAACCCGAGCTTTGAGCTTAACGGCGCTTTGCTTTCGCGGGCGCAAGTATTTGTGCTGAAACGCCTCAGTGAAAAAGCGTTGGATGAGTTGCTGGTACGGGCAGAAAAAACCACGGAGCAAGACCTACCGCTTACGCGGGATGGGCGAGATGCATTGATAGCTTTTGCTGACGGGGACGGGCGATATTTGCTTAATTTAGCGGAAGAAATATTTGCGCTTGCTACGCAAAAACAACTGGATGCCAAAGGTGTGGCAAGACACCTACAAAAACGTGCGCCAGCTTATGATAAAAACCGTGAAGAGCATTATAATCTGATCTCGGCATTACATAAGTCCATTCGTGGTTCTGATCCGGATGCGGCTTTGTATTGGTTGGCGCGTATGCTCACGGGCGGTGAAGATCCGCTATATATTGCCCGCCGTATTATTCGCATGGCGTCCGAGGATATAGGCTTGGCTGATCCGCTAGCATTGATGTTGGCCAATGAAGCCATGAATACATATAGGTTTTTGGGCTCGCCCGAGGGTGAACTTGCTATAGCGCACGCCGTTGTTCACATGGCCACCGCGCCCAAATCCAACGCAGTTTACACGGCGTTTAAATTGGCAATGCGGGCGGCTAAGAGAACGGGCTCCTTATCGCCGCCGGCGCATATCCTCAACGCACCAACCAAGATGATGAAAGACTTAGGCTACGGCAAAGGTTATGCCTATGACCACGACACAGAAGAAGGTTTCTCGGGCCAAAATTATTTCCCGGACGGTATGGATAGAGAGCAATTCTACGCCCCCAAAGGCGAGGGGCGCGAACGGGAGATTAAGGCAAGGCTTGAGAGGTGGGCAGCACTTAGAAAGCCTTCTAATCAATCCTGATCATGTACTTACCTTCGTCCGGTTTACCAGGCATCATACATCTATAGGCTGATATGCCAACACGTCCATTTGGTGCAGAAAACGCATTATAACGCATCTCACCATTATTATTACAACAGGCCGTCCAGCGCTTGGGGTTTTTTGAACCAGCGGATTTTTGCGCACAGGTCTGATTGCCTCTGTCAATTTTTATACCGTAAGTAGATCGCGGTGTATAAGGTGTATACCCTACTTTATTTTTTTCGGGTTTAGCTGATGGTGGCTTGGCTCTATACTTGTCAGCGCATGCCAGAGTGTTGGCATGGGGATCCAACATGGGAAACCCCGGGGTTGGTTTGATATTTGCAATGCAGTTTTTCATAAACGAATTTTGCTGATTGGCCTGATTAACTAAATTGTCAAAATATTGGTTGTTTTGCTGTACAGCCGCATCGGTTTGTTGGTTTTCTGCCTGAATTTGATAGGCGGCCTGGCTAACACCAGCGGCAAGCTCCTGCAAAGCAGCGACGAATTGCCTGTGTTTTTCTGCTTTGATCCTGGCTTCCTCTTCTCGCCTTGCTTCGATAGCAGCAAATTTTTGATTGGCCTGTGCATTTGAGTAGGCTGCATCTTGCGCGCTTTTTGCCGCAAGCTCGTCGCGCATCGCCCATTTATCTTGTTCCGTAAGTGAGGACGTCGTGAGGTCCTCATCAATATCGTCCCAGTCGTCATCGCTCGCGTTTTTAAGCTTCTCTGCTGCTGCCAAACGTATATTTTCTTCTCGTTGGAGCCTGTCAGCTTCTTCTTGGGCTTTAAGGGCAGCGGCCTTTTCTGCATCTTGTCGCATTATTTTTTTACGGTTTGCTTCTATCAGCTTTGCTAAAGCATCTGATTCGGCCTGCCGGATAGCATCTTTTTGATCAAAGGCTTGCCAGCTTAAGTCGTCAATTGCCGTGAAAAAGTCACCACCATTCTGGACGGATTCCAAACCAATATTATAAGCTTCAACTGAAGTCATCCCGTCTGGTAAGCCGTCCATTTCCTGGTCGGCTATAAGCTCCTTAAGATAAACGCGATATGCATTTTCACGTTCTTGTTCTGCATTTTTTTTGCCATGTCCATAATAGGAATCGTAAAAGCTACCAGCTGCTTCTTCTACGTGTTGGTGGATATTTTTGCCGTCGGAGCCGATGGGAATATAGCCTATATAGGTGCCAGCAGTATAGCCAACATCATAGGCCATAATCAGTTCACCCGCACCCGGAATGATGCGTTCCAAAACTTTAAACCCGACAAAGCTTTTGGTTTCATTTCCGGCAATATCCCAAAGCTTGTCTGTATTTCCGTTATATATGGCACCGCCGATCTCTAATCCTGTTCGATAGTCGCTGTACCAACCCATGCCTTTTGTAAATTTACGGCTTCCAGCAAGCACGGTTYTATTACCTGTTGGCAGTTTTTTTATTTTATTATARCTCGGGATTTTTTTGTTAGCGGCGGCTATTTTTTGCCGCAATGTTTTTTTAGGTGGAATAACTATCATTTTAGAAGGTGCCCGCCCAGATAGAGCATCTGCATTTGCTTGTGTAACAGCGCTAACACGGCTTTTTTCGTCGATGAGTTTTGACTTTTTAGTTGTTATGGCTTCGGCGAGGGCTTTTACCTTTTCACTATCCGGGGTGTCCTTTTCGATTTCGGTTTTGTATTCTTGGTTTAGTTTATCGATGTGGTTTTGGTCGTGCTGAATGGCGGCATTTTTATGAGTATCCGCCTTGTCAACCATCGCATTTTGCACATCAGAAATCGCGTCTCTGAACTGACCTGGCTTATTTGGCTCAAGCGTATCAATATTTATTAGTTTTTCACGCCCATATATTTTTTCTAGGGARTTTCTGAATTCTGCCGGGGTGGAATTCAAGCCGTTTTTTTTCAAGATAACATCAATTTCGGCATCACTAAGCCGAATGTTGGGAGGGCTATCAGTGAGCATCTTATGTGTAGATTTTGCCCCGGTTTGCAAGTTGACACTGGGTTTGCCGTCTTTACCTGTTTTAAAAACATTGCTGGGTGGACTTCGTCTTAGTTTAACTGTTTTTGCAACATGATCTTGCATTTCTACAAAATCCCGTTTTGCGCCTTTATCCATTTCTACAAATAAGAATCGTTCCTTGTCTCTGGCATCCGCTAGCAGTCCTGCATCACGGGCGCTGGATCCGATCTTGTTATTTGGGTCTTGCAGTACGCCCTTGCCTGAAACCACATTTGTGGTGTGTTCCAAAATGGGGATATCGACTACATTACCAACCATAGTCGGGTTAAGCCCGTGGGCTTTGGCTATGGCATATTGTTTTCTCAAGGCTTCGACCGAGCCTTGGGTATCAATATCACTAGCGGCACCAGAATAATTCTTATTCAATATACGCTGGCCCTTTTTATCGCGCTTATATCTCGTTTTATTTTTCCCCGGCATTTTCTCCGTCTCCCAAATGTCCTTTCCAAGACCCATTTTGATATGCTTTTTTTTGTCAGGGATATTTGTATTGACCAATTTGATGAGGCGGGCATTTAATGGTCGACGATATTTTATCACATTGGCGGTGCTGTCTCTTCTGTATTTTTCTTGTGCCAATTCGTGTAACCGCGCTTTTCTGTCATCTGAAAAATTTGTATTCTTGTTAATTGCCTTATTGGTGTGCTCCAGCCTCTCCTTGAGACGGGATTCATTTTCAAAGAAGTTATTCTTATAATTATCAATCAGGCGTGTCAGCTGAGGATCGTTTTTTTGTTGGCGTAATTGCTGTATGGCAGCTGGGTCAGCTTGCATGTCGCGCGCGGCGGGGTTGCGGGGCGGTTTTACTGCTTTCTTTCCGGGAAATTCTGTATCAGGTATATAGGCCCGCTCGGATTTTAAATCGTCCATGAATTGTGTCATAGGGTCTTTGTCTTCTTCTTGACCCTTCGGTTTGTCCGTTGATTGAGCAAAACCAGAGCAAGATAGTGCGAGCACACTTGTGGAAAATACCAGACCGGCAATCACGGCGCGCATAGGCGTTTTTGAAATAATTTTATACATAGGAACCTCCTCCTAATTCTGTTGATCTATTGTATGGCACCAAGGGTTTTCCATTGTTGCTCAAGCTGTCGAGCGCGTTGTTTGATTTCACTGGATACTGGGGCAGGGTAAGAGCCGCTATAGAGCATTTTTACGGTTTGCAAGGAGGCCTCATGGTCGCCTTGAGCGCGTTGTAACATGGCAATTAATAGATTGGCATTTGCAAGCGCGGGCTTGCGCATAAGCATAGCCTTTACGTCATTAACACCCTCATAAGTGTGTTCGCTCAACGTATAAGCCATGAAAGCCGTATCCAATTGAGATTGGGTGAAATAATCTGGATGATTATTCATGAGAAACTGAAATTGTGGTATTGCACTATCATAATCTCCACTTTGCATGAAAATCGTAATTAGGTTCTTTCGCGCTTGCAGGTCTGTTGGCATAATTTCCAACACGCGTAAAAATGCTCCCTCGGCCTCAATAGCAGAAATTGGCCCACCTTTATTGAACATATTGATGGCGCCATATAAACGCCAAAACTCTGCTGTGTCCTGGTTGAGTTCTGTGGCTTTCTTAGAGTAAGAATATGCTGTGCTAAGGGCATCTAAATGCTGATCTTTTGAAAATTGGGAAGCCTTTGGTTTATCTAGTAGCTTAGAAAAAGCGTCTTGAGCTGCGTCATGTAATATCCAGGCTAGTGCTGTACGGCGGGAGGGTGTGTTTTTGTCCTCGATTCGCTTGACCATTGTTTGAATTTCTTCATCGAAATTGCGAACCGTTTCAGCAATGCCACTCTGCGCAAAAGCCGAAGTAACCATCAATAAGCTCGCGGTGGAACCCGTTATAAAATATTTAAAAGCTCTGATCATGTTTGTTCCTAAATTAATTGAGGGACAATTTAAAATCCAGAAACGCCACACGTTTCAAATTCTGGATTTGCAGATAAAGTTCATCACCCTCGCTCAAGCTTTTGCTTTTTACAAATACTATGCCTTGTACCGTTTCACCTGGGTTGATGACTATGTGGGGTAAGGACTTCTCCAAAATGTTTGTGCGCAGTACAGCGTCACGCATATCGTCTTTGTTTCCTTTGCCGCCGGGATCGATAGCCTCAATAACACTGCTTAAATCGACATGTGGGTAGGCTTGGCCGCCAACATTTTTTATTACAATTTGGTTTATATAAATACGAAATTGGGAATTGTTTGTAACGGCAATGTCAAAGGGTAGGTATTTGCTTGTGCTGTTACCTAATAGTCGTTTCATGCCATCTTTGCTGATGCGCTCAAGCCCAACTTCAATATTGCGATTACTAACATGGTTGGCATAACTTGCCGCTTCACGAAAGTTCAGGTGGTTGTGAACAGCTTCAAAATATTTATCAGGTTTTTTAGCCGCAGCCGAAAAAGCGAAACCGAAAATAGCGAGGTTTATAAGTAGTAAGGATAGGTATTTCATTTTTTCACCTCTAGCCCTAGATATCGTAAGGAGTTTTTCATGTCGTCAAATCCATTTCGGATGGCATTTATGGCACTTGGACCATAGTCTTCGGCGGACACGCGTTTGTCGGTGTTCAGTTGCCCGTCTTCGCGCTCAATAGTTTCTGCCCATAGCACTGCGCCGGTTTTAGTGTCGATAAGTTGCCCAAAGACACCAAAGCGAACATTGATTTTAAAGTCTAGCCCCCTTTTGCTTTTGTTCATTTTTTCTCTGAGCAAGTTAAAAGTCGTGAGGTCTGCAATAAAAATATAATCAACATGATGTTGCGCTGCCAAAGATTTTATGTCTTTGCGGGTTAGGCTATTGCTCACTTTTCCGGGAATTCTTTTGACCTGTTCAAAAGCGCGACTTGCTTTGATCTCCAAGTACAAAGAACTAGATAAAGTGTTCAATACGGGTTCAGAAAAATAAATGTCCTCACCACCGTAAAATAGCATGGCGCGTTTATCGCGCAAACCCAACACACCTACACGTCCAGTATATTTTGGCGGCATTCTGGAAACATTGGGCCGATAGGATAAATTGGGCCTGCGTTTGGCTTTTGGCGGTTTTACTTTTTTAACTTTTTCACCTGCATTCGCATCAGGTATAAGAAATGAATGTGATGTGGGTAGTAACACTATGAAAGCTACCAATAGAATAGTGAGTATTTTGATGCGTGAAATTAGCGCCATATCAATGCGTCCCCAATAATTATTTTATTACAGCTAACCTAACCCTAGGCTTTACAAATGTCAAAAAATATTGCCATACATCCACCAATATTACGTCCGCGAAACAACTTGCATTATTTAGAATGATTCTTATATTATTTTGAGAATAAGGAAACTAAATGGACAGTATGTTGAATAAACACAGTATTCGGCCTACAAAAATCCGCAGAGCAATTGCGGAACTTTTGTTCGACGGTACGGATAAGCATGTGAGCGTGGATGATGTTATTGATCTCGCACGTGCCCAAAAAATCAAGACATCTGTGGCAAGTGTATATAACACCTTGAACCAGTTTGCTGCAGCAGGGCTTTTACGCAAGGTGACGGTAGAGCAGGGGCGGGCATTTTTTGATACAAACCTCTCTGAGCACCATCATTTTTATTTCGAAGATGAAGAGCGACTTGAGGACATTCCGGTCGATGCCATTAACATTAGTGGTTTACCGAAACTACCAAAGGGCCGCCGGATTAAATCCATTGATGTCACTATTCGTATCTAGGTGTATTTAAGAGCCATTCTAAAATTTAGAATAATTCTAAAAATTATTGACCATATGCCTAAATTTTGTTAAACTAATCGGGTCAATTTGATTTTTAAAGGAGAACGTTATGGGACTGGCAAACAGTAAAACACTCGAAAATTTGAAAGATGCATTTGCAGGGGAAAGTCAGGCAAACCGCCGCTATTTATATTTCGCGCAAAAAGCTGACATTGAAGGTTATAATGATGTTGCTTCCGTATTTCGTTCAACTGCAGAAGGTGAAACTGGGCATGCTCACGGCCATTTAGAGTTTATGGAAGAAGTTGGCGATCCGGCGACAGGTCTCCCGATTGGGGGTACTGCCGATAACCTAAAAGCCGCAATTGAAGGTGAAACACACGAATACACAGACATGTATCCAGGCATGGCGCGTACAGCACGCGAGGAAGGCTTTGACGAAATTGCCGACTGGTTCGAGACATTGGCGAAAGCGGAAAAATCCCATGCGGGTCGCTTCACCAAAGCATTAGGGAGCATGGACGACTAGTTTTCTAGAACTCCGGGTTTCTTATAACCAGCCGGTTGCTCCACACCAATCGGCTGGTGCTTTTTTAACAGGACTTGATTATGGCTCAACCATTTCCCCCTTCTCAGAAAAAAGAGGGCAGTCTTGCCGCACCCACCCGCCGTACCTTAGATTGGCAGAACGACAATTTTTATGATGATGCTCTTATTACTGAAGAGCTAGAACGAGTGTTTGATATTTGCCATGGCTGTCGTCGCTGTTTTAATTTATGCGAGAGCTTCCCTATCCTATTTGACATGATCGACGATAGTGAAAGCGGTGAGTTGGACACGGTTGATAAGTCCGAATATGGCAAGGTCGTGGATGCCTGTACTCTGTGTGATATGTGCTTCATGGTCAAATGCCCTTATGTACCACCCCATGAATTTGATCTTGATTTTCCGCATTTAATGCTACGCGCACGTGCCGCAAAATTTAAGAAAAAGGGCGCGAGTTTTACTGAAAAACAATTGGTCAAAATGGACCGTAACGGCAAATTAATTGGCCCCATATCTGGTATTGCCAATTGGGCGTCTAAGCTCGGCAATAAACTCACCCGACCTGTAATGGAAAAAATGACCGGCATTGATAAAGATGCTGATCTACCTAAATTTCATAGCAAAACGTTTGAAAAACTTTCAGCCAAAAACCCGCCTATACGTAATATGGATGCGCCGGCCACAGCTAGAAAAGCTGTGATCTATGCCACTTGCTATGTGGACTATAACAAACCAGAAAGCGGTACGGCGGCTCGTGCGGTGCTGGCAAAGAACGGCGTCAAAACGGAAGTGGTTTACCCGGCCTGTTGCGGCATGCCTTACCTAGAGCAAGGCAATATCGAACAGGTTGCCAAACAAGCCGAAAAGGTAAAAGCAGAACTGTTGCCTTGGGTTGATAAAGGCTATGATATTATTGCTCTGACGGCGTCTTGTGGTCTGATGATGAAAATGGAATGGCCATTAATTTTGCCGGACGACCCAGACATAAAACGCTTATCTGCAGCAACCTATGATGTGGCCGAGTACATGGTGGATATTGCCAAAAAAGAAGGCTTGGCTAAGGGCTTATCACCTATAGAAGGCGGCATAACTGTCCATTCCGCTTGCCATGCGCGGGCGCAAAATATGGGTGCTAAATCCGCCGAAATGTTGCGAAAAATCCCAGATACTAAAGTCGATATTGTCGAGCGATGCTCCGGTCACGGCGGCACATTTGGTATTATGAAAGAAACACGCAAAATGGCGGTAAAAGTCGCCCGCCCTGCTGTGCGCCAAATTAAAGCCAAGGGGAATGCTAATTTGTGTTCAGATTGTCCGTTAGCTTGCAAGCATTTAATCAATGTCATGGGCGCCCCCGAGGAGGGCCGGGAACCTATGGCGCCCGATCACCCTATGGAACTTATGGCCAAGGCTTACGGCTTATAAAACGGAAAATTCATTATGTCTAAATTAGAACGTACCATTACGCATGCCGATATACTTTCAAACGCGGAATTTGCACCTGTGCGCAAAGAGCGCCGCGCTGCACTCAAGCCGTCTAAAGCTCTACGCCGGATAGACCTCGGTCGTGATTGCACATTTTATTTCGAGAGTTTTGAAACCATGTTGTTTCAAATTCAAGAAATGCTCTATATCGAAAAGGGCGGTGCAGAACAGTTAGAGGATGAGTTACGGGCTTATAAYCCTCTTGTGCCAAATGGKAATGAACTGGTTGCTACGATGATGTTYGARATYGACGAYCCGATCAGACGGATGAAYTTACTSTTGCAATTGGGCGGTATTGAAAATCATATYTAYGTGCAAATWGGRGACGAGAAAATATATGTTGTYCCCGAAGATGATGCTGARCGTACYAGYGCTGACGGTAAAACTTCRTCCGTACATTTCTTTCACTTCCCGCTRARCGRTGCRCAAAARRCGGCTTTTAAAAATCCAGATACACAAGTAATCTTAGGWTCYGACCATCCCGCCTAYGCCCATATGACKGTKWTGAAWRYRGAWACAATYGCGGAATTRGCGGAGGATTTTTCCTAGACCTTACCTAASCNATATCTAAGCTTCAGCAATCATCTCTTCCGTCATATTCCACAACCTGTCAGCGTTTTCTGGGTCACAGATCCATTCTCTGGCGTGCTGGTAGCGTCCAGAGTTTTCATCGCCAGTCATCGCTATATCGCAGTCTTCACAAAACACGCCGCCCATACCGTCAAGCTGTGGGCTAAGGGTACACCATAGAGCTGTTGCCCCGCCTGCGGCTGGGGATTTGAACATTTGTACGACCGCATCCGGGATAGTGCCGTCTGGGTTCTTCCACCCTAGCGCCACCATGTCGTCTAGTGACATATGACGCTGTAATGGTGTGAAGATGCCGCCCGGATGCGCGGAAAACGCCCTCACTCCGTCAGCTTTCCACCTTCTATCAAGTTCAAGTGCGAACAATGCATTGGCAGTTTTGGCTTGTCCGTAAGCTTGCCATTTGTCGTATTCGTGCTTGCGGAAATGTGGGTCGTCCCAATGGATATCTGTGATGATATGGGCCGTAGATGACAAGGCAACCACGCGTGCGCCCAGCGTGTTTTTCAAAGTTTCTTCCAAGCCTTTGGTCAATTCAAAATGCCCAATATGGCAGGTGGCGAATTGTAATTCCCAACCGTTACCGATGCGCGAAAGCGGACACGCCATAACGCCTGCGTTATTGATCAAACCGTGTAAGCCCCGTCCTGTRTCTGCGTATTCACGAGCAAATTTACGTACACTGGCAAGATCGCCTAGGTCCATATCAGCAATTTCGATTTTGCCGGATAAACCGGACAAAGCAGCTTCGGCTTTTTTGCGGTTCCGTGCGGGTACAGTGACAAGGGCGCCTGCGCCAGCAAGGACACGCACATCCTCAAGGCCAATGCCGGAATAACCACCGGTAACGATATAGTTTTTTCCGGACAGATCAGTATCGCCGATGATCTCCTCAACGGTTGTACCGTGACCGAAGCCTGAGCCAATTGGTTTTTGTTGTGTCTGCGYCATAGTTCTCTCACNNTTGTTTTTTKGAGCATAGCCTAAATCAGGTATGCGTAAAATGTAATTTATCGCGCCTTGCCATAGAGCGGACGCAAGCCTAAAATAAAGTRACYAGCCCATAAGARGCTCGTACAAATTAMTGGCCATGTAATAATTATTGGTGGGGACAGATATGAATAAATTTATTGCACTCATGGGTGTATCGACRATTTTACTGTCCGCTTGTGYARCGGTACCAAAGGCCAAGCCAACAACAGAAACTGATATTARAATTGTAGCTGAGGTTACCAAAAAGCCAAAATACAAGCCGCTTGTTTACGGCGAAGAAAAACCCTTGATCTGCACGGACCTGGTTTTGGCGCGCGGTAAATTGACGGGGCGGCCTAAYCTGCAAGTGATGTGGGAAAACTATCTTTATGATAGGCCCGCAGGTATTTGGGGCGAGATCGGCGGACTTGTCGAGGTCAATGGCAATTTACCCTTCGATCAAGGGCAGTGGACAAATGCCTGTACTGTGCGGCTGTCACATATGCTCAATAAGGCAGGTCATAAAATCCCGCGCGTGCCGCAACAAACTGTGAGCGGCGGCAATAAGGACCAATATTATTATCGGGTTGCCGATTTAGAAGCATATTTAATCAAAACATACGGGAAGCCGGACGTCGAAATTGTGGACGGTACGGGCAATCAGTTTGATTTACCAATAACGCCCGGCATTGTACTGATGGATTTCCCTAATAGTAGCTACACAGGTCACGTCACTATATGGAACGGAGCGGGGACGGTGGACGGTGCCAATATTGGTGGCTACCGCGTGTTGTTTTGGCATTTACCGTGCTTCATACCTGCAGGCAGGAAAGTCTTAGTAAATGCGAATGACGGCAGTGTTTCGGTAACGCCTTAAAGCTCTGGTTCTTCTGGTATGAACCTGAAATGTCCATTGATTGTGGTGTTGAACAACAGATCATCTTCTACAGGGCCAGCGCCAATATTATGGATGATTAAAGGCGTGCCCCATTCTGATTTATTTTCAGATACGATACCGATATGTGGTAAAAATCCCCCGAGCCGCCAACTGACAATATCGCCGGGTAAGTAATCTTCGGCTTTTTTTGTGATAGGCAGTGCAGCGCCTTGGCGTTTGAGAAATTTCTCAATATTCGGCACACGGCGATGGTCTATATTTTTATCAGGCCGCTTTAAACCCCAATTTTTTGGATAGGCTTTAAAATTGGCACGCATGTCTTCGTGGATGGCTTTTTGGAAGTCAAAATCGAAGGCAGTACGATATGTCCGGATAACCACATCAGTACAAACCCCGGTATCCGCAGGCACATCACCACCAGGGTAGCTCAGGCTTACATATGCTGGGTCATAACGGACACTGGCTTTTGTACGCTCATGAGCTGCAGCAACCACGGCATCGGCAGACGAAGCAGCCATAGCGGTTGGTGCTATATAAAAGGTCAGGAATAAGAGTACTAAAGAGCGCATAATGTAATTTACCTAGCATATATGGGTTAATCAATAGGTAAGGGGTAGATGTGTCTCGCGCGTTAGGGGAATTATCAAATGAATGAATTATAAGCTCTAAGTCTTCGTGCTCTTGATATACCAGCCTTGCGCATTACACCAGCCTTGCGCATTACATCTGTGCGGCGTATCACAGCGCTAATGATTGGGGCAACGAAACGGATATTGTTATGAACGGATTATTGTATGTTGCGCTCGGGGGTGCTTTGGGCGCAAGCGGGCGGCATTTGCTCGGCGGTGCGACATTGCGCATGTTTGGGCCGGGATACCCTTACGGCACACTAGTTGCTAATGTGCTAGGTGGTTTGTTGATGGGGTTGTTGGTAGGCTGGTTGGCGCTTAAAGGATCTGCTCTGGCAGGCGGCGCAGCCAATTTACGCCTGTTTTTGGCCGTTGGTGTGCTTGGTGGTTTTACCACATTTTCGGCGTTTTCTCTGGATGCAATGCGGATGATCGAAACCAAAGCTTACGGCGCTGCGTTTGGTTATATTTCTGCATCTGTCATTCTTTCAATATTGGCTTTGTTTATCGGTTTGGTCATTGCCCGTAAGGTGTTTGCATTATGAGTGGTGTTCAAAATATTACCGTAGACGAGGGCGATGATGGTTCGCGGCTGGACAGATGGTTCAAACGTAAATTCCCGCATATTCCCCACGGACGGGTGGAAAAATATCTACGCACAGGACAATTGCGGGTCGAGGGTAAACGGGTCAAAGGTAAGGTTAGGCTAGAGGCCGGACAAAATGTTCGTGTGCCGCCTTTACCGGAGCCGGGCGATAAAAAACCTGCGCGCCGTATGTCGGACGCCGATATAAATTTCATGAAGAACATGGTGATTTATGAAGACAATGATCTGATTGCCCTCAACAAACCTGCTGGTCTTGCCGTTCAAGGCGGCACCAATACGACACGCCATATTGATGGTATGTTGCTGGCGCTGGCCTATAAGGGAACGCCGCCGCGCCTCGTTCACCGTCTTGATAAAGACACCAGCGGCGTATTGGTAGTTGCCAAAAATGCCAAGTCTGCGGCATGGCTTGGGAAAGCTTTTCAAAACCGTAGTACCAAGAAAATCTATTGGGGCATCACCCAAGGTGTGCCGCGCCCAGCGACCGGTGAGGTTAAAGGATATGTGGCCAAGGGCGAAGGYYTTGATGGCCGCGAAGTWATGRTGGCCGTGCGCCACGGYACACCCGGTGCCAAACATGCACGCACATTATACCAAGTCGCATCRTCCGCTGGTAACCGTGCGGCATGGGTGGTTATGCAGCCTTTGAGCGGACGTAAACATCAACTGAGATTGCATATGCATTTGCTGGAAACGCCGCTGGCGTTCGATCCGAAATATACATCGGATAAAGAAGAACTGGGCGGCCTTGCGCCGCAGTTACATTTACATGCAAAATCACTCACCTTGCCCCATCCAGATGGGCACACCATAGAACTACACGCGGCATTGTCAGCACATATGCAAAATGCCTTTGACCTGTTTGGGTTCGATGAAAATATGACCATAGAGGAAATGGAACCATAATGCAGAAAATAGGGGTTTAGGATGGATGTAAACGAACAACTGCAAGCATGTAATTTTGCTTTGGAAAACAATGATTTGCAAAGCGCCGAGCAGCAATATCATTCTCTTGTAGAAACTAGGCGAAGCCTAGGAGATGCACACCACCTTGGTGCACATATTGCTCTCAAAGCTGGCCGTACTGATATTGCCAAAATCAGGATAGGTTCAGCATTATCCACCCAAGATCATCATTATGAATATCTCAATACCAAAGGTATTATCTGCACAAAGCTTCAAGATGAACCGGAAGCCAGAAAGGCTTATCAGGCTAGCTTGTTGGCTAAACCCGATTATTTAGATGCGGCGCAAAACCTTGGAAAGCTCCTGATAGATAACAGTGATCCTGCCAGCGCAGTTTTCGTGTATCAGTCTGCACTAAAATATCACAGTGACAATGAGCAGTTAAAAGTCGGTCTGGTTATTGCCCTAAAGGACAGCATGCGTTCGGAGGAAGCACTGGATGCATTAAAAAACCTGGGAAATGCAAATAAGCATAATCATCTAAAAGGACAAATTTTGTTCCAATTATCCCGCCATGAGGATGCTATCCAAGCTTATCTTGACGCTATGAAAATGCCAAAATTTGCTCCGCCTGCTTTGAAAAACCTATTGCAAATATTATGGATGAGGGGTGAATGGGATAGAGCTGATCCCATTGTTCAGAGTGTTGTGAAAACCGCTGACCCGGCTGCTCTTATTGCGGCAGCCCGCAGTTATATTTTGGCAGATAAACACGTGCAAGCCGCAGATTTATTGGAACACGGTTTGCAAAAATTTGGACGCAATGCCTACATTTTATCTGAGCGTGCCCGTTTAAAGCTTAACGCCGGTGAGTTTGAAAGTGGCTACCAAGATGCGCTTGAAGCTTTATCTGCGAAACCCGGTGACCTGATAATAATGGAAGATTTTGCCGACTGTTCTTTGGCGACCGGCCGGCTCAATGATGCGATGACCGCCGCCCATGAAGCCCTGAAGATTGCCCCTAACAACCAATACTGGATTGCCGTAAAATATACGGCAGGACGTGCTATGGGACAAAATCACCATTATTATGTGAACTATGATAGCTTTGTTCGTCCTTATGAATTGCAACCACCAGAAGGTTATGGAAGTTTGGAAGAATATAATCATGTTTTAAAACAGACTTTGAACGAGATACATGAATTTTCAGCGCATCCTTTGGATCAATCATTGCGGGGTGGTATACAAACGGTACCGGATTTAAGATATGTTGACCATCCTGTTCTGAAAGCACATTTTAAAACTTTAGAGGCGCCCATCAGAGCCTATATGCGCGAAATTGGCAATGCCGACCCTAATCACCCTTTGCTGAGGCGCAATACAGGTGATTATCGTCTGGCAGGATCATGGTCCGTGAAATTGCACAAAAAAGGTTTTCATGTCCCCCACGTTCATCCCGAAGGCTGGATCAGCTCGGCTTATTATGTGGATGTACCGGACGAGGTCGCGGACACTGAAAAGAAAGCTGGGTGGATACATTTTGGTAAACCGCCGATTCCGGTGATCGGCCAAGACGGCCAAGAACTGGGCTATGAAAAAATAGTGCAGCCGTCACCGGGTACACTAGTGCTATTTCCGTCTTATATGTGGCACGGAACAAACCCGTTAGAGCAGGATGCATCTCGTATGACCTTGCCCATAGACGTCGTACCGATTTAATGGCGAAACGGTTTTATGAAAATGTTGCTGTAGAAGCAGATGGTACTGGTCATGTCGTCAAGCTTGACGGTCGGGTATTGAAGACGCCAGGCAAAATGGCTTTGCGTTTTGCGCGTAAAAACCATGCAAATTTGGTGGCCGCAGAGTGGCAGGCACAGGGTGAGGACATTCTACCCAATTCTATGCCGTGTACACGGATGATGAATGTGGCCTGCGAGCAGACGCCTACCCGGCGCAGTGAACTCGTTAAGGAGTTTCGGGCTTACACAAGCACTGATTTGCTATGTTACCGCTCGCATAACCCCAAAGACTTGGCGGCGCGGCAAGAAAAAAACTGGCAACCAATATTGGACTATGTGGCAGATAGCCACGGCATTGCACTGGCGACAACTACGGGTATCAAAGCGGTGGAACAGCCGAAAAAATCGCTCAACAATGCGGCGGACTATGCACAGACACAGGATGATACAGACCTGACTTTGTTGTTACATTTTACTGCCAGTTTGGGMTCGGCCGTTTTGGCTTTGTCTATCATGGAGCGGCGTTTGCATATTGATACGGCCTTTGCACTCTCGCGGTTGGATGAAATATTTCAAAACGAACGTTGGGGCGCTGATGATGAGGCGGTAGAAAACAACCGCTCGTCACTCAATGAACTTAGCCTGATGGCGCAATTGATAGAGGAGTAGCTATGGGAAACATAGTCACAGTGAAAGAACACCCCAAGGGTACTTCTGAGAGGGCGCGCCCAAAAAATGGAAAAATGGGCGGTGTTTATACTCAAGATGTATTGGCGCGCGGACACCGGCTATATGCGGACGAGCCGGAAGATTTAGGCGGTACTGATCTAGGCCCAAGCCCGTTTGAATTTGTTCTGGCCGGATTAGGTTCCTGTACGACGATTACTTTGCGGATGTATGCGAACCGTAAAAAATGGCCTGTTGCCCATATTGGCGTTGATGTATCCTATAAAAAATCCGGCTTCGGTGCAGATATGAAAAGCGTGTTTATACGTAAAATTACGATTGAAAGTGATTTGGACGAAGCCCAGCTAAAACGCATGATGGCCATAGCCGATAAATGCCCCGTCCACAAAATGCTGGAAGCCGAAACGGAAATACAAACCGAGTGGGTATAGGTTTATTGGATTAATCTGTCYCATRTTTAACTTGTAAATCATCTGAAAAATGGAAATYTAGCGTTATGACMARCCCMRATAAAAAGAARYSAGACACCCCTGCAGTCCGTGTTCCTCCGCCTGTAATTGTAGCCGTATTTTTGGTTATCGGGCTCGCTTGCAATTACTTTCTTGGAAAGCAATTTGGTCAGGCGGCTGCTTGGCTTGTTTATGTTGGTTACGGGTTGTGTGTTCTTGGTTTTGTTATCATTGGCTGGTGCGCCGTTTTATACCGCCAGGCCAAGACCAGTATCTTACCGCATACGGCGGATAGCAACATGATCGAGAAGGGGCCGTTTGGGTGGTCGCGTAATCCAATTTACCTATCCATGATGCTCGTGTTTTTCGGTATTAGTTTTATAGCAAATGCGCCTACGGCCTTGCTATTTGCTGTTCCGACTTATCTGGCTTTGCGTTATTATGTAATTGCCCGCGAGGAGGCATATTTGAGCCGCCGGTTCGGCGATGAATACATATCTTATCAATCTCGTGTTAGGCGATGGTTCTAGGCGGAAATTTAACTGTAAAACTAAATACTGATATAACCGGAGAATTCCATGAAACTGCAAACACTTCTCTCTACGGCTGTTGGCACCTCACTTGTTGTGTTGTTATTAACTGCATGTGCACCCAAGAGCAAAACGCCTACAGATTTTGCCCATCAAGCCAGTGATATCAAACCTGATCCGGGTGTGGTTTATGGTAAACTGCCCAACGGTGTGCGCTATGCCGTTATGCACAACGAAACCCCGACCAAGACGGCCGCACTTAGAATGCGTTTTGCGACAGGCTCGCTAAACGAAACCGAAGATCAACGGGGACTTGCGCATTTTCTGGAACATATGGCTTTTAACGGATCCAAAAACATCCCTGAAGGCGAAATGGTTAAACGGCTAGAGCGTAGCGGTCTGGCCTTTGGTGCTGACACCAACGCTTATACCAGTTTTGATCAGACGGTTTACATGTTGAATTTGCCTGATGTCTCTGAAGACATGATCAACGAAACTTTGATGATTATGCGCGAAACGGCGGAAAACCTAACGCTGGACCAAGATGCCATTGAGCGTGAACGCGGTGTCGTTCAATCGGAAAAGCGCCGCCAAGATAGTCCAGGTGTGCGGGCATCACTTGACAAGTTCAAATTCTTTGCCCGAGGTTCCCGCTTATTTAGCCGCTTGCCTATTGGTTCAGACGAAACGCTAAAGAGCATGAACGCAGATTTGTTCCGCGATTACTATCAGGGCTTCTACCGTCCTGAAAATACGTTTGTAGTTTTGGTCGGTGATATTGAAACCGATTATGCCAGTGCTAAGATCGCAGAATATTTTAGTGACTGGCAAGCTGTTGGCGATGTTGGCGATAGCAAAGATGCAGGTACATCCCCGCCGAGGCCATCCGAAGTTGGATATTTTACTGACCCTGAAATCCAAACCAACATTACATTGGCAACGATCAAGCCCTATGAGCATTTCAAAGATAACATTGCCACTCGCAAGCGCGGCTTTGTTGAAGGATTAGGCAACCGTATTCTTAATCGCCGGATTTCTGCGCTGGCCCAGAAAGCGGACGCAGTATTTCTATCGGGCGGTGTTGGTATCTCCGCGCCGTTTGAAACCATGGAGCAAGCATCACTGTCCATGTCGTCAAGACCGGAAAATTGGAAAAAAGCATTGGCGGTTGGTGAGCAAGAATTGCGCAAAGCTATAGAATTCGGCTTTACCCAAGCGGAGCTTGACGAACAATTGGCAAATTCACGCAAGTCCATGGAAGTGGCAGTGCAAACTTCGGCCACCCGCCGCACCAAAAGTTTAGCCAGCGGAATTTTAGGCGGGTTTGCGGGCGAAAGTGTGTTTTCCCACCCATCTTCAAGCTTGGAACGGTTTTCGGTTTACGGTGAAGACATAAGCCTGGACGCGGTTTGGAGCACGTTTAAAGAACAGTGGTCAGCACTGGATACACCGTTATTATATTTACAAACCAGTGAAGTTCTCGAAAATCCTAAAGCTGAAATCCGTGCCGCCTATGATGCAAGTCTTGCCGTGCCTATCGCTGCTAATGTAGCAAAGGATATGGGAAAATTTGCCTATACAGATTTTGGCACCCCGGGCAAAGTGGTTAGTGAAAGCCGTATTGATGATGTAGGCGCGGATCTGATTAGATTTGAAAACAATGTCATGCTCAATTTCAAACATACGGAATTTGCCAAAGATAGTATTAGCATTACTGTGCGGATTGGTGATGGTCTTCTCTCTATGCCCAGTAAGGACGCGGCGCTTCAATATTTGGCGAGCAATGTTATGAGTGCGGGCGGATTGGAAGCGCACAGCGCCGATGATGTCCGCACGCTGATGGCGGGAAAAGCTGTTGGTGTTTCTTTCAGCTTTGGCACAAAATATTTTTATCTATCCGGCAGCACAATACCCTCTGATTTAGAAGACGAGTTCAATACACTGGCTGCATTTCTCACAGCACCTGGCTATCGCCCCGAAGCTAGAGCACGCTATAATAAATATATAGAAAGCTGGTATCCAACACTGGACTCGACGCCGGACGGTGTGGCTAGTCGTGATGTGGCACGTTTATTACATTCAGGCGATCCACGTTACGGCATTCCTACACAAGGGGAACTTCTGGCGCCTGCCACAACGGATATTCAAAATTGGCTAACACCGTATTTACAATCAGGGCAAATGGAAATCACGGTGGTCGGAGACATTGATAAAGAGACGGTTATAGCGCAGGTCGCCCGCACATTTGGCGCGCTTAAAAAGCGTAATACTCATCTTGGCGATTATCCTGACATGACCAAAATAACMTTCCCRAAAGGCAGGCGCRAGCCTGTGACCYTRMRCCATTCTGGCGATGACAAYCGGGCTTTGTTRCAAGTGTTCTGGCCTGCRCCGGACGGTACGGATATAATGGTCAACCGCCGACTTAGCGTGTTGCGCAGTATATTTTCCAACCGTTTAACGGACATCATTCGTGAAGACGAGTCCGCTGCATACTCACCGTCCGCCGGGCGGAGTGGTTCTCGTTATTATGARAACTATGGTTATATGTCAGCGTCCCTTGGTCTGAAGCCTGAAAAAGTCGAAGCTATGATTATTGTTTTGGACGAAATCGCGGCGGATTTCCAAACTGGAAATATTAGCGATGATGAATTTTTACGAGCCATAAAACCAACCTTGGAAAGCCTTGATACATCACTGGAAAGCAATGCTTATTGGGGACAGGTGATTTCCACTGCACAAACGGATACATGGGGTGTTGATAATTTCCGCAGCCGCGAGGAAGCATACCAATCTATGACACTGGACGACATCAAACCGCTTGCCGCACAAATYTTTAARGCTAAAAACGCTTATCGRGTGCAAATATTACCGCAAAARTAGACAGTAGTTTTACTTGRGTTTGGRCTGTTACGGCGYTGTAATWGGCGCCATACCYAAATCAGCAAAATARGTGTTGGCATCAAATTTAAATTTRCGCGGGAAAAATGGATTCTTRAGCAARTTTGCYTCGACCTTTGACCATGATTTTTTCTCGGCCCAATCAAATGCAGCCATACCTTTTTGGGTGCGTTCGTGGGTGTGAGTGAAGGTTTTAAATTTCAGATGCTGCCATGGGTGAAAATAAGAAAACCATACCCATGGGCGTTGRCAGAATTTTTTCGCCAACGGCCAATCAAATTTATGAAGAGCATCGCTCATGGCTGGGCCAACTATATTGTCTTGYTCCCAACGGAAATAGTCTTCGTAAAACAACCGTTGCTCAGCAGCCGACATTTGTACGCCAGTATTAGAGAGTTGGTGACAGTGCAAGAAAAATGTTACCAGACGTTTTGGCATTTTAGCGCTCACCAATTCATGATCGCCGTACAGCCTTGTAAAATGAAATGCCGTATAATTTGCAGCCATAGCGGTGCGGTTTATACTTTTTAGCGCATTCATATATTCGTGGTACGACCTCATTTTGTCGCGGTAGGAGGCTTTGTCTTTAACGTCAAAAATTGCCAATGCATGCGCTCCAAACTTTGCAACAAACAGGTACCAGCGCGCCCAAAGTGCGCCGTGGGCAGCTATCAATGGCAAGGTGAAATTACCACCCGACATGGCATARATGTGGTGATAGATAAGGGCGCGTTGTGGCATATCATTAAGGCGCCCGCTTAGCCTAAGACCGTCTTTAGATATAATTTCGTACACCGATTCAGCTGACATCCCGCCTGCTTTTAGAACCGCATAATTATCAATATGCATAACTCGCTCCCGTACGTAATCTTAATAAAAGTGCGTAAAGTTACTGCAAATGAATAAGGTTAAAGGGATGATAAGAATGGTTTTTAGCGTCCGCAAAGGTGCCAAAAAGAGACGACTTCTTGACATTACTGGCCTGCTCTTTAAAAAATGAACTCTTTTTCTAGGAATAAAACTATGCGTACACAAATCCTCCTCACTGCATTTGCCGCTTGTTGGATAGGGGCTCCTGTCCTTGCTAGCGATATCAATGTGGTTGGCCTTTGGCTCACTGCTGATGGTTCCGCTCATGTAGATATTGCGGACTGCGGCGACGGGACACCGTGCGGAACAGTGGTTTGGGTTGACCCTAACCAACCGGGTACTGGGACGGATGACAATAACCCTGATCCAGAGCTTAAGGGACAAAGCATTGTTGGCTCGAAAATGCTTTGGGGTTTCAAGCCCAATAGCGAGAAATGGGGTAGCGGTAAAATTTACGATGCCCGCGACGGCAAAATCTATAAATCCAAGCTAAAGCTCACCGAGGACGGATTGTTACAAGTCAAAGGCTGCGTTGGCCCATTTTGCAAGACGTTGGTTTGGACACGGGTAGCGGCTGAGTAGTTTCCTTATTTCCCGTGTGCCGCAGCGCTTAAGTTTCTCACCAATTCTAACRCCGCGTCTTTGCCGCCTTTATAGAGGGCATCGACAATAGCACTACCGACGACGACTGCGTCGGCGCTCTTGGCGACCTCTGCAGCTTGCTTCGGAGTTTTGACGCCGAAGCCTACGACGACTGGTAGGCCGGATGCGGTGCGGATACGGTTTACGGCTTCGGATATTGCAGTGTTTTCGCCTTTGGCGGCTCCCGTAATACCGGCGACCGAGACATAATAAACAAACCCTTTGGTGCCTGCGACAACTTTCGGCAGACGGGCATCGTCTGTGGTTGGGGTGGCAAGACGGATGAGAGCGAGGTCGTGGTTTTCGAACGCGGCGCGTAATTCCCCGTCTTCTTCGGGAGGCAGGTCGACAATAATCGCACCGTCCACGCCAGCGTCTTTGGTGGCGGCGGCGAATTGTGCGTATCCCATATGGTGCACGGGGTTGGCATAGCCCATCAATATAATCGGCGTAGTGTCATTGTCTTTGCGAAATTCTTTGGCCATGTCCAGAACCGAACGCACCGTGGTACCAGACTTCAGCGCCCGCAGTCCTGCCAGCTCAATCACAGGCCCGTCCGCAGCCGGGTCCGTAAAGGGCATACCAAGCTCTATAATATCCACACCAGCATCCGGCAGGGCTTTCATAAGTTCCAGAGACGCAGAATGACTAGGGTCACCGCCCATAATATAAGCCACAAAACCGGATTTGTTAGCGGCGCGGAGGTTGGCAAATGTTTTGTCTATGCGGGTGGTCATATCTCCACCCCCATCAAGTCAGCTATTGTATTGACGTCTTTATCGCCGCGTCCGGACATGTTCATAATGATSARRCCGTCYYYRCCSAGYTCWCYYGCAATATCCAACGTACGCGGGATGGCATGGGCRCTTTCKAGSGCMGGGATGATGCCYTCTAGTTTKGTRCAYAGYTGGAARGCGGCAACCGCYTCRTCRTCGGTGCARGACACATATTCGGCGCGGCCAATTTCGTGCAARTATGAGTGYTCKGGRCCGATGCCGGGATAGTCKAGACCGGCGCTAATGGARTGGGCRTCRTTGATTTGGCCGTGCTCGTCTTGCAATAGATAGGTGCGGTTACCGTGCAGTATACCCGGTGCGCCGCCCGTAAGCGAGGCTGCATGCTCATCTGTATCAACGCCGCGCCCTGCTGCTTCAACACCAATGAGGCGTACGTCTTTATCGTCAATAAATTCGTGGAAGATACCCATAGCATTGGAGCCGCCGCCAATGCACGCAATGACCGCGTCCGGTAATCTGCCTTCGGCTTTTAACACTTGTGCCTTGGTTTCGCGGCCTATGATAGATTGAAACTCGCGGACCATTTCGGGGTAGGGATGCGGGCCTGCTACCGTACCGATACAGTAAAATGTCTCGGATGCGTGGGTAACCCAATCGCGCAGGGCATCGTTCATGGCGTCTTTAAGTGTCGAGGTGCCAGAGGTCACAGAGCGCACTTCTGCACCCAATAATTTCATGCGAAACACATTGGGTTTTTGCCGTTCTATATCGACCGCGCCCATGAATACAATACAGTCCATGCCRAGCCGAGCCGCCATAGTTGCCGTCGCCACACCGTGTTGTCCGGCGCCTGTTTCTGCGATAATACGTTTCTTGCCCATGCGTTTAGCAAGGAGTAGCTGCCCTAAAACGTTGTTGATTTTGTGAGCACCTGTATGGTTTAAGTCTTCGCGTTTTAAGTAAATCTTTGCGCCGCCCCCATGTTCCGTCAACCTTTGCGCGAAATACAGAGGGCTAGGGCGACCAACATAGTGTTGAGCGAAATTGTCAAACTCTGCCCAAAATGCMGGGTCTTTGCGCGCTTGTGTATAGGCGGCTTCMAGTGCCAGAATTGGCGGCATCAAAGTCTCGGCCACATAGCGACCACCAAAGCTGCCAAAGCGTCCGTTCTCGTCTGGATAGTTGGTCATGGATAATTACTCATTATATGTCTCGTGCCGCTTTCATGAAGGCTTGTATTTTCTCGTGGTCTTTTACGCCGGGCTTAGCTTCAACGCCAGAGGAGACATCGAAAAAATTGATACCTGTTCGTTTGGCTGCACGGATGTTCTGCGGATTAAGGCCGCCCGCCAATATAAGGGGTATATCGGCAGTAAAACCTTGCAGTAAATCCCAATCAAAGGACAGGCCGTGCCCGCCGCGTTGGCTTTCACCTTTTGGTGCCTTAGCATCCAGAAGGATATAATCGGCACAACCCGCATAGGTTTTTATGTGCTCAAGATCAGCCTTACCGCGGACGGCAAGCGCTTTGATAATCGGTAGCCCAGTAAACCCTTTTACGACACTTAACCATTTCGGGTCTTCGTCGCCGTGCATCTGTAAATAGTCTGGCTGCATATCAGCACAGATGCGCTCTAATAATTCCTCAGAAGCATTGACGGTGACCGCAACACGTTTTGCAATACCGAGTGCAAGGCGTGCCATATGCGCGGTTTCTTCTACAGATAACCGACGCGCGCTTTTGGCCTCGACAATAAAACCGAGCATGTCGGCACCGTGCCGCAAAGCCGCTTCAACATCTTGGGACCGGGTTAAGCCGCATATTTTTATTTTTGTTTGCATAGAGGTTCACACTAACAAAAAAAGGGTGCCTTATGACACCCTTTTTCTTAAGCAATTTTACGAGACTTATTTTTTCAGCAAATCACGAATTTCTGCGAGCAACACTTCTTGCGCCGGTGGGGCGGAAGGTGCGGCTTCTTCTTTTTTCTTGGCTTTGTTCATAGCTTTAATGATCATGAACATAACGAAAGCGACAATGATAAACGAAATCGTCGCATTGATGAATGTGCCAATATTGATGACGGCCGCATCTTCCGCGGTTCCCATTGTAATCGCCCAAGAACCAACATCAACGCCGTTCATTATAGGTGAGATGGCTGGCATAAATACGTCGTCGATAAAAGATTTTACAACGGTGCCAAATGCGGCGCCCATAACAACACCAACGGCCATGTCGACAAGATTGCCTTTCATTGCAAAAGACTTAAATTCTGAAATCATTCCCATAGTTTCCCCCTAAGGATTAAGTTTATAACGTGTTGATAAGACAAGATAATACGCTTCGCGTCAATAAGAGGTGATGAAGGGAGAATATCGAAAAAACARTWAATTAMACCAATAAAGGCGTTATTTATGGTTTGCGTTGTCKATTTTTCTGGCCAARCCCTTGGCGGTGCGGAAAAACGGTACGAATTTTTCAGGAATAGCAATGGATGCCCCTGTACGCGGATTGCGKGCRGCGCGGGCTTTGCGGCGGCGCGGTGTGAAACTACCAAAACCRCGCAGTTCAACCCGTGCACCTGCTTCRAGGGTCTGGGTKATGCTTTCAAAGAAAATGGCAACGACACGCTCGCATTCCTCAGGACTGAGATGCGGGTTTTCCAGTTCCAGTTTTTCTATGAGTTCCGACTTTAGCATGGCCACATRTATCGCTTGTGAAAACGGTTCAGTCAAGAGCGTTAGAGGTCTAGATTAACTAATCTAGCTAAAATATCGTCGCGAGTAGTCCTGAATCTGACCAGAAGCTGGTTTTTAGTCAGATTTGGATGATTTTTGGATAGCTTTGGCACCGGATCTGACAGTGGCCAATGCAAGCGTTTAACGCGTGTGGGAACTACCGGGCAAACCTCATCTGCGCACAGGGTGATGATCAAATCTATTGCAGCAAGATCAATATCGTCAACGGATTTGGWGYTATGAGCAGATATATCWATTCCGTTTTCGGCCATGACCTGYACGGCATTRGGATTAACGCTGGTGGGTGCTGATCCTGCGCTCAAAACTTGGGCATTACTTTTATACATGCTTTTGGCAAACATATCCCGCGCCAACCCCTCTGCCATTTGCGAACGCGCCGAATTGGCAACGCAAAGGAATAGGATGGTTTTCATGTTGTTTTTGGGAGAGGCGGCAGCATATGTTTTCTCCAGCACAGTTAAAACGTTACTTAAATTGCTCGTAATCAATGGGTTTGGTGCAGTCCAGATTGCGGTCTGTGTTGGGCATTGGATATTTCAGGCCTGTGGCACAGTTAAACAGAATGACTGTATCGCTTTTTTTCACCAAGCCTTGCTCAAGCGATTTTTGCCATGCGGCGAAAGTGGCGGCTCCTTCCGGGCAGAGAAGAAATCCGTCTTTTTGCGCTGCTTCGTCGCGGGCGCGGAAAATGTGTTCATCATCAACAGCAATGGCAAAGCCTCCACTTTCTCGCACCGCCCGCAAGATCATAAAGTCGCCAACGGCAGCCGGAACCCTAATTCCAGATGCGCCTGTGTGGGCATTTTCCCAAAACTCGGCATGTTGGGCCCCGTTTTCAAACGCTTTGACAATCGGCGCGCAGCCTGTTGACTGCACGGCCACCATGCGCGGTCGTTCGCTACCAATCCAGCCAATGGCCTCAAGTTCAGCAAATGCTTTCCACATGCCGATGAGCCCTGTGCCGCCGCCAGTCGGATAAAAGATCACGTCTGGTAATGTCCACCCCATTTGCTCTGCAAGTTCTAGCCCCATGGTTTTCTTACCTTCGATGCGGTAAGGTTCTTTAAGGGTGGAAATATCCGTCCATCCCATGGGTGCTTTGCCCTCGCCAACTATTTTCCCGCAATCAGTAATCAGCCCGTTGACTTTGTAAACGGTCGCRCCTTGTAATTCGATTTCTCGGATATTAACCTCGGGTGTGTCGTTGGGGCAAAACACAGTGGTTTTAAGTCCGCCGTAGCTGGCATAGGCCGCGAGCGCAGCGCCTGCATTGCCGTTCGTGGGCATGGCAAGGTGGGTTTGGCCTAACTCTTTAGCCATGGCAACGGCGAGCGCGAGACCACGAGCCTTGAAAGACCCGGTGGGCAGGCGGCCTTCGTCTTTGACAATCACATGACAGCCCTCGGGTACGCAGTGTTTGAGAGGAATAAGCGGGGTCATGACCTCGCCGAGACTAACAATATTTTCAGCCATGTTGACGGGCAGAAATTCTCGGTATTTCCAAAACCCGCCTTCGCGTTTTTCGATCTCTGCCTTGGTGACAGACTTGGCCAGCTTTTCTAGGTCGTATTTAACGATTATTGGCTTGCCGATACTGGACAGCCCGTGGGGTATACCAGCTGCGTAGCGGTCACCGTTCATGGCGCACTCAAGATGTGTGACCAGAGATTTGGATTTTGCGTAAAGTGATTTTGTGTATTCACTTTCCATATGTNCCCCCTAGTGACAGTTTTGTGTTTGCTTRYCTATTGCGCCGCCGCCGCTAGATTACGGAGCACATAGTGCAAAATGCCGCCGTGCCTATAATATTCCAGCTCGTTTTCAGTATCRATACGCACACGGGCTTTAATGGTTTTGGTTTTGCCGTCTGTGCCTGTGATTTTTACATYGATGTCAGAGCGCGGAGTGATGTCGCTGACGCCGCCGATRTCTATGGTCTCCTCGCCRGTKATRCCCAGTTCTTGCCAACCTTCGCCGTCTGCGAATTCAAGTGGCAACACGCCCATACCGATCAGATTAGAGCGGTGAATGCGCTCAAAGCTTTTCGCGATAACGGCTTTGACGCCAAGCAAAATCGTGCCTTTGGCTGCCCAATCTCGTGAGCTGCCATTGCCGTATAGACCGCCTGCCATAATGACTAGGTCTTTGCCGTCGTCTTTGTATTTCATGGCCGCTTCATAGATAGACATGATATCGYCTGTGGGCACATATTTAGCAACGCCGCCCGTGGTRCCTGGCACCATTTCGTTCTTGATGCGGATATTAGCAAATGTGCCGCGCATCATGATTTGGTGGTTGCCGCGTCTGGAGCCGTAAGAGTTGTACTCATTACGAGGCACTTGATGTTCAGACAAATACGTCCCTGCCGGACTGTTAGCCGCAATTGCCCCTGCAGGCGAGATATGATCAGTGGTGATGGCTTCACCCAGCAGAGCTAAAATATTAGCATTTTTGACATCCGAAACCGGATCCGGCGTCATCGTCATACCTTCGAAATACGGAGGATGCTGTACATAGGTGGAACTTGTGTTCCAGTTATAAGTTTCGCTACCTTCAACCTTGATGTCGCGCCATTGCTTGTCGCCTTTATAAACATCCTTATAGCGGTTAACGAACATTTTGCGGGTGATGGTTTTACGCACCAAAGCATCAATGTCCTTGGAGGTTGGCCAAATGTCACGCAAATATATTTCATTGCCGTTTTTGTCCACACCCAGAGGATCGTTCTCGAAATCATGGTGCATGGAACCAGCCAAAGCATAGGCGACAACCAACGGCGGTGATGCCAAGAAATTAGCGCGAATATCGGGGCCAATCCGGCCTTCAAAATTGCGGTTACCGGACAGCACTGAACAAGAGATCAGATCACCTTCCGCGATGGCTTCGGCAAGCTCCGGTGCCAAAGGGCCAGAGTTACCGATACACGTCGTACAGCCAAAACCAACCACATTAAAGCCGAGCGCATCCAGATGTTTTTGTAAATTGGCTTTTTTGAGATATTCTCCCACGACTTGGGAACCTGGCGCCAGAGAGGTCTTGACCCATGGTTTTGGTTTTAACCCGAGCGCATGGGCTTTCTTGGCCAGCAAGCCCGCACCGACCATAACAGTAGGGTTGGACGTATTGGTACAAGACGTAATTGAAGCGATGAAAATATCACCGTGATCAACAGAAAAATCCCGACCTTTCACAGGTGTAGGACTACCGCCTATTGGCGATTTATCAAATGTCTTGCTCAGAATTTTTCCGAAATCCTGACTGGCGGTTTTTAGAGCAATTTTTTCCTCTGGACGTTTTGGCCCAGAAATCATTGGCTCTACGGTACGCATGTCTAGGTGAAGAGTGTCGGTAAACACGGGTGTTACGTCTCCGCGCCAAAGACCTTGAGCTTTAGCGTATTTCTCGACCAGTTCAATGCGCCCCGCATCACGTCCGGTGGCTTTGAGATATGTAATCGTGTCTTCGTCGACCGGGAAGAAACCGCATGTCGCGCCGTATTCCGGTGCCATATTGGCCAATGTAGCTTGATCTTCGAGGGAAAGGTGATCGAGACCTTCGCCGTAAAATTCGACGAATTTACCGACGACACCGTGTGCGCGGAGTTGTGCCACGACAATAAGAACCAAGTCGGTAGCTGTTGCGCCTTCCGGCATTTTTCCGGTCAGTTCCATGCCGATAACTTCGGGGATGAGCATGGAAATAGGTTGGCCGAGCATAGCAGCCTCGGCTTCGATACCGCCAACACCCCAACCGAGTACGGAAAGTCCGTTGATCATGGTGGTGTGGCTGTCTGTGCCTACAAGTGTATCTGGGAATGCAAAAGTTTCACCGCCTTCGGTTTTTGTCCATACTGTTTGGCCAAGGTGCTCCAGGTTAACCTGATGGCAAATGCCGGTGCCAGGAGGCACGACCGCRAAATTATCAAAGGCGCTTTGACCCCATTTCAAGAAATCGTAGCGTTCGCCGTTGCGTTCATATTCGCGCTTCACGTTTTTGCTAAAAGCAGTGTTGGTGCCTGCGTAATCGATCATCACTGAATGGTCKATGACAAGATGCACGGGATTTTGTGGGTTAATTGCATCGGCAGATGCGCCGAGTTTAACCACAGCGTCGCGCATTGCGGCCAAGTCGACCACAGCAGGTACGCCGGTGAAATCCTGCATCAAAACACGGGCAGGACGGTAAGCAATTTCATGTGTAGATGTTTTGGTATTAAGCCAATCAGCAATGGCTAAAATATCGTCCCGTGTAACGGTTTTATCGTCTTCATTGCGCAGCAAGTTTTCCAGCAAAACTTTTAAGGAATAAGGCAGTCTTGAAATGCCGGGTAGGCCGTTTTTTTCAGCTTCTTTCAAATCAAAATATGTGTAGGTGCCGCCGCGCACTGTCATCTCGCGTTTGCAATTAAAACTGTCTAGAGAAGCCATGAGTATATCCTTATACCGTCAAATGTTATTCGTTGTATGCTTTATAACGCGGCTTGAACTCAGTCGCAATCGCGGAATTAGTCTTCTTTGTTTTTTACGTCTAATTCCGGCATGTGTTTCATCAAAAGGGGCATGTTGAGCAAGGTAAAAACAAAAGTTATGGGTAGCATGCCAATAAGCTTGAAGTCCGTCCAAAACTTCACAGAATAATTACGCCATATATATTCGTTCAGGACTGCCAGAAATAGGAAGAACACCCCCCATCTGAAAGCCAAAGTGCGCCAGGCTTTTTCAGGAAGYTTGTATACTTCTGCGAACACCAGTTTGAACACATTTTTACCCATGGCAAGGGAACCAAGAATAGTACCGCCAAATAACAAATTAATAGCCGTAGGTTTCATTTTAAATATGGTTGGATTTTTAAACCCAATTGTGATGGCCGCAGTGCCTAAAACTATGACTGCCGTCACTTTTAGTATAATAGAGACTTGCCCGGTTTTGACCTTTGAGTGGATCACGGCGATAATAATACCAATGGCAAATACCAATGCGCCTATATAAAGCGGGGCATCTTCACCCGGTAAGCTCATACCAAACAAATTGAACGGGCTGTCGGCATCAATAACGCGCCGTGCTATGTTAAATACAAGAACATAGGCAATAACCGGGCCAAGATCTGTCCATATGGAGGATTTTGGCTTGGAAGAATTGCTCTGGGAAGAAGTGTTCTGGGCGGTTTCGTTTTTTTYAGATTTAATGTCGTTCATGCACGGCGGTTTGCCCGAATGTCGAGGCAATTGCAAGTGTATGATTGTATGTGTGTATAAGATATAAAAACGGGGTGAGAAGTTCAGCGCCCCTGAACTCAGCTCACACCCGCAAGCCTGCCCCAATCACATAAAAAGCAGGACAACCACCCTGCATGGTGGTAATTTTTACAAACAAAATCAGTTTACCGGGGAGTAATGCTGGATTTGCCTGTATGTGCGTGTTAATAGGTCGAGAATTATAATATGGGGAGTATAAAGACTGTATGGCGGGTATAGATAAAATTTCGCGCTTAGTGAGTTGGGACGATTATTCCGTGTTTTTGGCTATATCTAAAACAGGGTCGATTTCTAAGGCGGCCACCTTGCTTGGCAAAACACAACCGACTATTTCAAAACGTATAGATAATCTTGAAGCTCGACTTGGAATGCCGTTGTTTAAACGTACTTCGTCAGGCATGACCGCCACTGAAATTGGTCTATCTATGCTTACGCATGCCAGTACGATGAACCGGTCTGCGGCTAATATGGAGCGCATGGCTAGRAGCCTTGATAAATCAGGAACCGGAGAAGTTTTTGTTCAGTGCCTTGATGGTTTGGTGACCGATTGGCTCATGCCTAACTTGTCAAAATTCCAAGAAAACAATAAAGGTATTAATCTCAGTTTTTATACGCAAAATACTGCTAATATAAATGCGGACAATGAACCAGATCTCAAAGTGCAGTTTAATACGACCAAGCCTATGGATTTTGTAGCCCGTCAACTTGGTTCACTGCATTATGTGCCTATGGTCAGTCGCGCCTATAAAGAAAAAAACGGCATCCCGCGAACAATGCAAGATGGCGTAAATTTTCATTTGATGTTTCTGCGTCGCTCCGGATTGGTTGTGGATACATGGGAGAAGAAATCTAGCGCTCTTCGTGATTTGGCAACGCCATCTCTTAGTGCTAATTCTTGCACCGTTATGTTAAGTGCAGTTTTGAACGGAGCAGGCATTACTATGCTGCCTACATATATGGCCAAATTACATCCAGAATTGCTTATGTTAGACTACGGGATAGTCTATAGCTATAATTTTTGGCTGGTGCGCCCYCCCCATACCAGACAGCTTGGCCGGGTAAATGCGGTAGCAGATTGGCTAACAGAGACATTTAGCTCTTCTGAACAGCCTTGGTTTAACCAAGACTATRTTCACCCCAGTGAATTCTCGGATATGAAAATTATTTCCCCGCATTAGTCCTAAAGAGAGAGTTATTAATGACCCACAAAGACCCTGTTTATAAGGTTCCAGATGCATTTCAGAAACAGGCAAATCTGACACCTGAAAAATACGCAAAAATGTATGCGAGTTCCATATCAGACCCGGAAAAATTTTGGGGTGAGCAGGGCAAGCGGCTCGACTGGATGGTACCCTATACCAATGTCAAAGATRTCAGTTGGGAACAGTCCAATTTGCATGTGAAGTGGTATGCGGACGGTGTTTTGAATGTCACTGAAAATTGTATMGACAGGCATTTGGATAAGCGCGGTGATAAGGCGGCAATTATCTGGGAGGGGGATAACCCGTCCGAGAGCATGACGCTGACATATAAAGAACTTCACGGCGAAGTATGCCGTTTTGCCAATGTTATGAAGAAGCTCGGCGTCAAGAAAGGCGACCGGGTCACAATTTACATGCCGATGATATTAGAGGCCGCATTTGCTATGCTGGCCTGTGCGCGCATTGGCGCGGTACACTCCGTGGTGTTCGGCGGGTTTTCCCCTGAAGCATTGGCCGGGCGCATAACGGACTGTGATAGTACATTTATTATTACAGCTGACGAAGGTCTGCGCGGAGCAAAAACCATACCGCTTAAGGCTAATTGTGATGCGGCTTGTGATATATCAGGTATTGTTAAAACCGTACTGACCGTAAGGCGCACGGGTGGGGATGTGACCATGGTTGATGGTCGGGACGTCTGGTTACATGAAGCGTTAGAGGGCATGTCTTCGGATTGCCCTGCTGAACCCATGAGCGCCGAAGATCCGCTGTTTATTTTGTATACATCCGGATCTACGGGTAAGCCAAAGGGTGTGTTGCACACAACAGGTGGATATTTAGTCTGGGCTTCTATGACCCACGAATATGTTTTTGACCTCAAGGAAGATGACGTTTTTTKGTGCTCGGCTGATGTGGGTTGGGTGACAGGACATACCTATATTGTCTACGGCCCGCTCGCCAATGGGGCGACCACCGTCATGTTCGAAGGTATTCCGACATATCCTGATGCGTCGCGGTTCTGGCAAGTGTGTGATAAGCACAAAGTCTCATTGTTTTATACTGCGCCTACGGCCATCCGCGCTTTGATGCGCGAAGGAGACGGCCCGGTGCAAGCAACATCACGTAAAAGTATACGTCTGCTCGGAACTGTCGGTGAGCCGATAAACCCCGAAGCCTGGGAATGGTATTTCAATGTGGTTGGAGATGGGCGCTGTCCTATCGTTGATACATGGTGGCAGACTGAAACTGGTGGTACGATGATTGTGCCTTTACCGGGCGCTACTGATATGAAACCGGGCGCAGGCAGTCATCCGTTCTTTGGTGTTGAGCTGGCATTGGTCGACGAGGCCGGAAATGAACTAGACGGCGAAGCTGAGGGTAATTTGATTATCAAAAATAGCTGGCCTGGGCAGATGCGCACCGTTTACGGCGATCATCAGCGTTTCTTCGATACATATTTTAGCGCATATCCCGGAAACTATTTCACGGGTGATGGCTGTCGCCGCGACGCGGACGGGTTTTACTGGATCACCGGACGGGTCGATGATGTGATCAATGTTTCCGGCCATAGAATGGGCACTGCAGAAGTGGAGAGTGCGCTCGTAAGCCACCCATCCGTAGCCGAAGCAGCCGTTGTCGGTTATCCCCACGATATTAAAGGGCAGGGCATTTATGCTTATGTAACGCCGACACTCGGCACAGAGACAAATGATGAGCTACGCAAAGACCTTATCAAACATGTGCGCAAAGAAATCGGTCCGATCGCGGCACCTGACCTTATACAGTTCGCACCTGGCCTACCTAAAACCCGTTCTGGGAAAATTATGCGCCGCATCTTGCGCAAAATTGCCGAGGACGAATTTGGCAATTTGGGCGAYACATCCACACTGGCAGAGCCAGAAGTGGTGGATGATCTCATCGCCAACAGAATGAATAGAAGTTCATAACARGAGATARAAATGAACATGAAATTGTTATTTACGGCYGCGGTATTGGTCACAGGGCTGRGTGCATGTGCACCGRCGCAGAACGAAAATGTAGCTWCARCACCAAYTGTCATCTCTGGCCAGAATTATGACGCCCAAGGTTGGGTATCCRAAACACTGCCCGAATTGGCGGAAGCCCTCAAGAGCGGTGACRTCAGTTCRGARGAATTGGTCACAGCCTATTTGGCACGTATCGAAGCGGTCGATAGAGCWGGGCCWAAAYTGCAAAGTGTATTAGCGCTGAACCCCAATGCRCTGGCYGATGCCCGCGCTCTGGATGCACGACGTGCTGCAGGGGAAACTCTTGGMTCRTTRCACGGTATTCCYGTGCTSCTWAAAGATATWATTGAAAGYAAAGAYCCGGTTGCRACGACGGCGGGTTCGACGGCYCTTAAGGATAATATGACAAGACGGGATTCACCTCTGGTCGCTGGYTTGCGTGATGCGGGTGCGGTTATTTTGGGAAAATCAAACCTGAGCCAATGGGCGAATTTTCGCTCCAATAATTCTATGAGYGGTTGGACGTCYATGGGTGGGCARGTSCGMAACCCGCATATGCTTGACCGTAATCCGTGCGGCTCAAGTTCTGGTTCCGGTGCCGCAATGGCAGCATCTTTGGCCGCAGGCACAGTTGGTACAGAAACCAAYGGYTCGATTATATGTCCTTCMACGGTCAACGGRATTGTTGGYTTTAAGCCAACTGTCGGRCTTGTTTCCCAACAATATATAGTCCCTATATCTTCGACCCAAGATACGGCTGGCCCCATGACAAAAACCGTCAAAGGCGCAGCTATGATGCTGGAAGCTATGGCTACGGGGACAGCTAAAACGGATTATGTCAGTGCTTTGGACGCAGGTAAATTAAACGGTGCGCGTATTGGTGTGTTGCGTTACGCCGAGGGTAGCAATGCAGATATTATCAAACTTTTCAACGCGTCTCTGGCCGAAATGCAATCGGCAGGCGCGATTTTGGTAGAGATTGAAAGTTTCCGTCCGAAAGCCGACAATTTTGGGAGCTTGGAAGGCGATCTTCTGAACTATGAATTCAAGGCAACCATAAATGCTTATCTAGCGGATGCAGCACCTGATGTGAAAACCAGAAACCTGACCGATCTCATTGCGTTTAACAATGTCAATGCGGATGTCGAACTGGCATTATTTGACCAAAGTATTTTTGAAGAAGCGCAAGCTTATGGTTCTCTGGACGATGCGGCGTACAAAGAGACACTCAAAGCACTGATGGACTCGTCGCGTACCCACGGTATTGATGCACTTCTCGCAGATAATAATGTTGATATATTGGTGGCTCCGTCCGGGCCAGTACCGGGGCGGGTTGATCCTATCAATGGCGATGTTTGGCCGAGGTGGGCAGGTTCAGGTTCACTCGCCGCTATCGCTGGTTACCCTCATCTTAGTGTGCCGATGGGCACTGTCCACGGTCTGCCTGTCGGCGTTTCTTTCATAGGTGGTCGAGACAAAGATGCAGATGTGTTGTCATTTGGTTATAGCTATGAGCAAAAAACCCATATGCGTGCCGATCCAAAATATCTTAGGAGCGCAGAAGACCGACCTGAGATAGCCCAAGCTATGCAAAAATAAACTGGCGCGCTGAATTTTCTACGCTAGACTTGGTGTAAATTATCAGTACAGGGGTTGGTATGTCTTCACAAACGGTCGTCTTGATATGGAAAACGAACACGTCGTTCAGAAAGCTCTCGAAAATCTGAATATAACGCGTATCGTGGTTGCACACAGACCGCAAACTATTGAAAAAGCGGATAAAGTGTATGTTATACAAAATGGGCGAATGAAGTTGCTTAATCTGAAAGAGGCATAACCTCAAACTTGTCTTTATCCCAAAAATATATTTGAGAGGAACTCTCGTACTGGAACAATTCTATAGAATCATTTTTTAAATCTATATAGTTTTGAGGATCATTTTTAAGACAATCTCTTCCATACCCTTTTGTACATGCATGGGCAAATAATCCGGGGCTTCTAACTCGCAGCCCATGATTAGTAATAGTAAGAAGTTTAGATAGCACAATTTTATCACCAGAACCAAAAGCTACTATTAATTCGTATTTATCATTTCTTTCCAAAAAATAAGCACTATCGGCTTCCCCATCTCCATTAAAATCTCCCGATATTTTCAAATCTTTATTTCCAGAATGTTCTCCAGTCACTCTATGGGACACACTATCGGAAGGAGCAACGTCTGAACATGCTTGCAAAATAGCAAAAGCAGCGCAAACACTCAAACTGATAAGTGAAAATCTCAGTTTATTATTGTTTTCCATTTTAAGGTTCTATCCTGGATCATATTCTACGTGGATATGATCACTTTCAACAACTACATCATAATCACTGCCTAGCGAAGTTGAAAGAGCACTAGCAACAGTCGTAGTTTGGGCTTGAGTTAAGTTGTTAGTGCGTAAATCCACAGCATTACCGTCATAATGAAGAGAGTTTGTTGAGTGAGTACCGTCGCCCCCAGATGTTATAACCGGAGTAACGCCTGGTGCTTCATCTGCCCATGCCTCTGATATGTCATCAAAAGTATCAGTCATATCGTCAGTGAGGTCGCTAATATCTGCCCCTTCTTTGATATCAATATCATTTTCATCAGCTAATTTTTTGGGTGTACTCTCGGATGTATCTTCATTGATAACACCACCACCGCCACCATCACCAAATTGTGTAAACATACCGTCAAACAAGCCAAGATTAATCTCTGGAGTAGTGTTGATAGAGTAAACAGTGGTAACCCAAGGGTCGCTTCTTGTAGCTGTTACAACAACTTCATCAATTGGTGGTTCGTCCTCAGGATCAGGGTCTGGGGTTGGCGGTTCGTCATCACCATCCCAGCCGAAGAAGTCGTTTACGAAATTATCAAATCCGTTAAAACTATTATTTACATCCCGAAATGTATCATTGCTGAAATCATCGAAAGACAAGTTGCCGCTTTCCACGCCGCTAAAAAGGGACATAACAGCATTAAAATCACTTGTAGAATTGAAACTGAGCACGCCTATCGCATCGGGTGTGCTCGAATCTAGTAACGCTGTGTCCACCGTTAAATCATCAAATCCGTCCATTAACCTCCTATAGTTGTAAATTAACATGCATCAATCATACATGGAGAGTCAAGTAAAGGGTTGATATTTATTATTTTACTCTTTATTCGGGAGTGGTTGTTTCGATTTTTACATCCGGCGGGGTCATTAATAAAACATATCTCTGTATTTGCAGAAAACATGCGTTATGCAAAAATAAACTGGCGCGCTGAATTTTCTACGCTAGACTTGGTGTAAATTATCAGTACAGGGGTTGGTATGTCTTCACAAACGGTCGTCTTAATCACATTGGTTTTTTATAAACTGGTGCTGCTTGGCATTGGTTTTTGGGCATCCAAGCGGGTAGTTTCCGAGAGMGATTTTTTCATTGCCGGAAAAGGCGACGGTGGAGGTTTAGGGCCTTGGGTGGCTGGACTTTCTTATGCAGCATCTACCTCTTCGGCTTGGGTGTTGCTGGGTTATACTGGGTTCGTATTTTCTGTCGGCTTCAAGGCTTTGTGGCTCATCCCCGGTATATTTGGCGGTTATGCTATAACTTGGTTGGTTATGGGGCCGCGCCTGAACGCCGAAACGGCGGAGCGCGGGCATATCACCGTTGTCGACTTTCTGATTGCCGATGTCAGTGATAAATGGCGAGGGCGTATTGCGGCGTTGGCTGCTCTGTTGATTGTTTTTTGTTTCGTGTTTTATGTAGCGGCGCAGTTCCAAGCGGCAGGCAATGCGTTCTCTTCTACCTTTGGACTGGGCCTTGTGGAAAGCGTAGTTTTGGGCGCAGTTATTATTGTGGCCTATTGCCTGATGGGCGGGTTTTGGGCCGCAAGTATTACCGATACTTTGCAAGCGCTTGTCATGGTCGGGGCATGTTTGCTGGTACCTATTGTCACTATCTCTGCTGCGGGCGGTATTGGGCCGATTATGGACACCCTGCACGCCAATGAAGCACCTGCCTATTTTAAGATGACGGGCGGGGCTGTTGGCCAAGGTGGAATGGTAGGAATGGCTGCTATTGGCGGCGCGCTCGGTCTGTTGGGCACTGGGCTTGGTGCAGCGGGGCAACCGCAACTCCTGAACCGAATTATGGCGGTCAAAGACCGTAAGGCAAGATTGCTCGGCGCGGCGATTACCATTGGCTGGGGTACTTTGATTTATATTGGTGTGACGTTTTTGGCATTAGCTGCGCGGGCTTTGTTGCCGGAGACACCATCAGAGCAAATTTTCTTTGCAACTGCAGAAGCTTACTTGCCGCCGATATTGGCGGGGATAGTTTTGGCGGCGATTTTATCTGCGGTGATGTCAACTGTCGATAGTTTGTTATTGGCCGCCGCATCTGCAATCTCCCACGATCTCGGCGCTGCACGTTTTATGCCTGGAAGAGAGCTATTGGCCGGACGGCTAGCGATGATTGTTATTGCCATATTATCCGTAGCTTTGACGCTAACGATGCCGGACAGCATCTTTGATCGTGTGCTGTTTTCATGGGTAGCACTTGGTGCAGCGTTCGGCCCCACGGCTTTGTCTCGGTGCTTTGGTTGGCGCGTTTCAGGTTTGTATGTATTTCTCGCTATTTTTAGCGGCTTTACAATTGCGGTTATTGCGTCGGGAATGTCGGGAGTAATGGCCGGTTTAGCGGAAAAATGGTTGTCGTGGATTGTCGGGTTTGCCGTTTTGTTTGTGGGCAAAATGCAACAACCGACAAAAGCTGACGGTTAAACCGAGAACTGTTCACGCAGAATTTTTTCGTCCAGTTCATGACCTTCGTCGAACAACAGATTGAATGTAATGYCATGCGCTTGCTCAACCTCGACCACGCTAACGTTTCGAAATTCGGTGCTGTCTGCAACGGCGCTCACCGGGCGTTTTGCAGGGCTCAGTATTTCAAATTTTACTTTGGCGGTGTTTTTGAGCAGTGCTCCGCGCCAGCGTCTTGGCCTAAATGCACTGATCGGTGTTAAAGCAAGCACATCAGATCCCAGCGGTATGACCGGCCCATGTGCAGATAGATTATATGCGGTTGAACCAGCGGGTGTGGAAATAAGAATACCGTCGGCCATCAATCGTGCCATACGTTCTTCGCCGTCAATGGAAATACGAATATGTGCGGCTTGACTAGTTTGGCGTAGCAGGGATATCTCGTTAATAGCCAAAGCTTCAACCGCACCGCCGGGCGTTTGCGCCGTCATTTTAAGCGGCTGAATTTTTGCAGCATGAGATTTGGCGAGGCGCTCACGCAAATCGTCTATGAGAAAATTATTCATGAGAAAACCAACGGTGCCTAAGTTCATGCCGTACACGGGAAGCCCACGTTTCAGCAAAGATATATGCTTGCGTAATGTGTCGAGCATAAACCCGTCCCCGCCCAGAGGTACAATAACATCTGCCTGCGCTGCATCGCAATTACCGTATTTGGCAACGAGTTTGGACAGCGCCTGCTTGGCTTTGGCTTTGTCAGTACAAATGAAAGCAATATTTGTAAATTTGGTTTCGGTCATGATGCTCCTTGTTTTTTCTATATCATTTGACGTGGACGCAAAGCAAAGGTTAAATAGAGGCGTGGGGTGGGAAAATACTCTTTTGGGATGTGGTTCTATCTATGAAAATTTACTGCCTGTGTTTGGCTGGGTTGACCAGTCTTTCATTGCCAGCACTTGCTCACGCAGGTGCATGGCCTAATGCGGTTGGTGAGGGTCAGGTGATCTCTACCACACTGTTTGACAACGCAAATATTGGCTATGACGGCGATGGAAATTTAACCCAGAAAACATCATTTAATAAATCCGAAGGCGCGATTTATTGGGAGCATGGTTTAACCGAAAAAACAACATTGATCCTACAATCTAGCTATCAGGACATTCAATTTACTGCGGGCGTCGATGTTGTAAATTTCTCTGGCATCGGGGAAAGCTATGCAGGTTTACGGCGGGTTTATTGGCAGAACAGTAAATGGGTGGTTTCAGCTCAAGGAGGCGTCATATTTGCAGGTCCAGGAGAGATGATTCCCGATGCGGATCTGGGCTCTGGTTCAACCCACTATGAAGGTAGGTTTTTGGTTGGGCGAAGCTTTAAACTAGCAAAGAAAGACGGGTTTATAGATATACAGACGGCTTATCGTTATAGGCCGGGGACGCAGCCGGACGAACGGCGGGTTGATGTTACGGCAGGTTGGCACCCGAGTAAAAAAATTCAAATTCTCGCACAAGGGTTTTATATAAAGAGCGAAGAGCAGTTTGAGATTTCCCGCCCCAATACGCGGCTAAAATTGCAAGGTTCGGTCGTCTATAATCACAATGCAAAAACTTCTTACCAAATCGGTTTGTACCAGACGGTTGCAGGGCGGAATATTGTTAAAGAGAATGCATTTTTCATTGCCGCCTGGAAGAGGTACTAATTGGAAACGATACTAATTGGAAAAGATACTAAGATGAAACCTTACTAAAACTTTAGTTCGGGGCTCTGGTCATGTGTATAAATTTATGCTAAAGATTATCCGTGAAAAGGAGCCCGCATGACTTTTTTGTTGCGCATTAGGTCTTTGAAAGCACTGGTGGGGAAAGTACTGGTTGGGAAAAAACTGGTTGGGAAAAAACTGGTTGGGAAAAAACTGGTCGGCCTATTTATATGCCTTTTGATTGCCTGTTCGTTTCCTACTTTTGCTAACACGACGTCTCCAAGCCACACAATTCCGTTCGAGCGTATGGCGCAAGGGCAATATACTATTGAAGTTCGGATTAATGGTAGTGAGCCGCTTAAATTTATGATTGATACGGCTGCATCCCGTTCCAGTGTTTTTAACAAAACTCGTTTGCGGCTAGGGCTTGATACGAATGATACCGAAAAGTTCATCAACGGCATGACTAATTCAGGCTATCGCCCGACTAGCAATGTAGAGACCTTGTCCTTTGGTCGCCAAGTTTTTTACGACCATAATATTATTATTCTCAAAGAYTGGGATRAAGGCCARGCAGAGGGTCTAGACGGTATTTTGGGCATGGATGTATTTAAAAATYTAGTTTTYGCTTTTTCCCATAAAACGTCYAYCGTCAAAATYAGCAARARYCCTAAGCTCTCTAAATCTAAATATARGCGTTGGMAGAARATCAGGCTGGAAGACAATCCTTACCCGGTAGARAAATTCGGACTGTTATTTACCTATACCCAACTTGGAGATTTNMMWMWTCCCNACTYTGCTKGATACNNRKGMYMWWWTTTCTNNGCYATCAAYTGGATGAGTGTCAAAGGYACGACTATTWCAAAAGARCGTAGACGTTTGCGCGARGAATGGGTCATACAAGGYTCAATWGGTGARTTTARACCACGYATGCGCGTTCGSTTRGAAGAAACMCATATCGGYGGGATAAAGCTTAARCAGCACGARTTTCTGGTGATGAATTTYGACAATTTYCCCGTCAAYAAATACGGYGCTTATCCCTTGGTCATAGCCGGGATTGATTTGTTCRGTGGGCGRGATTTTGTCTTAAACTTTCCGGAAAAGTTAATTTATTTGGCACCGAAGCGTGATAATAATATTTTCATACAAAGCAATTATCGAGGCGCAAGCCGTTTRAAAAAYAGACGYTAAAAAATCAYTTYTTATAYTTTTCCACRAAATGATCGATYTTRCCAAAGATGGARTTCCCSTCTTTRTCGTTCATTTCCACGGATACCCTGTCACCAAATTTCATGAAACTTGTTGAAGGTTTRCCGTCCTTAATGGTTTCGATCATRCGGATTTCGGCGATACAGGAATACCCTAGTCCGCCGTCTTCTACTTTGCGCCCYGGRCCGCCGTCCTTGTCTTGATTGGAAACGGTGCCAGAGCCGATAATCGTACCCGCGCATAATTTACGGGTCGCGGCGCCGTGGGCTACCAGTTTGGCAAAATTGAACGTCATATCCTTGCCGGCATTGGTTTTACCGAACAGTTTTTCGTTATATTCGACCAGCAAAGGCAGATGTAGTTTGGTGCCGCGCCACGCTTTGCCGAGMTCGTCAGGGGTCACTGCAACGGGTGAAAATGCGCTGGAAGCCTTGCCGTGGACAAAGCCGAAACCCTTGCGAAGCTCGTTCGGGATAAGCCCGCGCAAGGAAACATCGTCTACCAACATAATTAGCTTGATATGATCTTTTGCTTTGGCTTGAGATACATTCATGGGCACATCATCTGTGATGACGACGACTTCGGCTTCGAAATCAATGCCGTGGTCTTCGCTAATAGCAACGATTGGGTCCATAGGCCCGATGAAAGTATCGGATGCGCCTTGGTACATTAATGGATCGGAATAAAAGCTCTCCGGCACTTCGGCGTTTCTAGCTTTGCGCACCAATTCAACATGGTTGATATAGGCCGATCCGTCGAGCCACTGAAACGCGCGGGGCAAGGGGGCAGCACAAACTTCGGGCACAAATGTGAAAAAATCGCCTTTGCCTTTGTTCAAACGGTCATATTGAGCTTGCAAGAGCGGAGAGACAGTCTCCCAATTATCAAGCGCCTCTTGCATGGTTTCGGCTATTTTGCCTGCGTCCACAGCGGTTTTAAGATCGCGGCTTACAATAACGAGATGGCCGTCACGACCGTGCTTAAGTGATGCGAGTTTCATGTGTATATCCTGATTTAGCAGATTTCATGTGGGGTGTTCCCAATGCAAGGCACACCTTTGATTGTCAAGTCTTGGTGCTAGTTGTTCGGGGCTATCCGTCCGTATTTTCGTGCAGCCAAGCGGCGTGACGTGGTGCTTTTTTGGTGCGTGACCATTCATCCAACATGTCGGGTGCTACGTCTTTTAGCTCGGCCAGTTGTGCAGGTGTTCCGATGTCGGCGGCCAGCTCAAGGCGGTGACCGCTCGGGTCAAAGAAATAGATGGATTTAAAAATACCGTGATGTGTCGGGCCGAGCACGTCAATACCGTTCGCTTCCAGATGGTCTTTGGCAGCCATGAGTGCATCCAGACTTTCGACACGAAAGGCAATATGCTGCACCCAACGCGGCGTGTTGCGGTCGCGGCCCATTTTCGGGCTGTTGGGGATTTCGAAAAACGCCAATACATTATTACCGCCCGCGTCRAGGAAAATATGCATATAAGGATCGGGCGCGCCAGTAGAGGGTACTTCGTCTTCGGCAATGGCCAGTTTGAAACTCATGCCGAGCATATTGGTGTAAAACTCTACCGTTTCCTTGGCATCTTTGCAGCGGTAAGCAACATGGTGGACGCCTAAAGTGGTTGGTGCATTAGTTGTTGTCGTTGTTTGGCTCTCAGTCATGGTTTCCTCGTAGTCTGCTTTATGTGTCATTGGCTGTATAAAGCAATATAGTTGCTTATGCAACTATATTCAAGGGCCGTTACCAATCCCCGCTGACCGCTTGCCAAAGTGCTAACGTAGCGGCGACGGCTGTGTCGGCGCGCAGAATTCTGGGGCCTAAGCTGATGGGGACACAATAGGGCTTCGCGCATAAAATCTCGCGCTCTTGCTCGGTAAAGCCGCCTTCGGGGCCGATAAGAATAGCGGCGGGGGCTTTAATTTTGGCCAGAGCAGTAGCAGCAGTTTCGCCGCCGCCTGCTTCATCTGCGAATATCAAGGTACGGCTCTCGTCCCAGTCTTCTAAAATTTGTTCCAGTTTAAGCGGGTCGCGGATTTGCGGTAAATCTACGCGCTCGGTTTGCTCGGCAGCTTCTATGATATGGGCTTTCATCTTGTCCATGTTGATTTTGGACGTGGTGCGCGCGGTCATCACGGGATGGATTAGTTCTGCGCCGAGTTCGGTAGCTTTTTCGACGATGAACACATTGCGCTTATGTTTGATCGGGGCGAATAACAGCCAAATATCCGGCGGGCGGCTATAAGGGCGGGTTTGTTCGCCGACCATAAGTGTAATTTCTTGCTTTGATAAATGTGTAATATTGGCCAACCACTCGCCGTCGCTCCAGTTAAACAGGCGCACTTGGTCACCGATTTGGCGGCGTAAAACCCGCGCCAGATAATGGCTCTGGGCTTTCGTAAGGATGATAGTATCCCCCCCAGAAAGCGGATCCATTACACACAGGCGCGGTGATTTGTGGCGCGGTAGTTTATAAAAGTCTCTCATAAACACTTCATAGTCGGAATTTTTGTGCTAATCACCCCTTAATGAGTAAAATACAACAAGATAAAATCATAAAAGATAGTGTGGCTAGCGGTTGGGTTGAGCATATGCCAGCGGGTATGCGACCCTATCTGCGGTTATCGCGCTATGACAGACCTATCGGATTTTGGTTGTTGGCATTACCAGGCTGGATCGGGTTGGCATTTGCGGCGCTGAGCGAAGGATTCGCACGCGCCGACATAAAATGGGCGGTGCTGATCGGCATTGGCGCCGTAGCTATGCGCGGTGCAGGCTGTACCTATAATGATATTGTTGATCGGGATTTGGATAGAAGGGTTGAGCGCACGGCACTGCGGCCTTTGGCGGCAGGAACCATAAGCCTGAAATCTGCATGGGTTTGGTTAGCGTTGCAATGTTTGGTCGGGCTGGCGGTGCTCGCGTTTTTCCCGCGCTTGTCCCAGATCATTGCCGTGTCGTCCGTGGCGTTGGTGGCCGCATACCCGTTCATGAAGCGCATCACATACTGGCCGCAAGCATGGCTCGGGCTTACTTTCAACTGGGCGGTGTTGGTAGCTTATTCGGCCAAGACGGGACATGTCGCGCCGCCGTTGTTTTTACTCTACGCAGGTTTGGTATTTTGGACGATTGGCTATGACACCATATACGCCTGCCAAGACGTAGAAGACGATGCCATGATCGGAGTTAAATCCACGGCGCGTTTGTTTGGGGATAGAACGAAATTTTGGACAGCGGCCATGTATACGGTGAGTTTGTTTTTTGCTGCTATCAGCCTCTTCGCAGTCAGAGATGTGCCTTATGCCGTTTTATTTATCATCCCATTTGGTGCGCACTTAGTTTGGCAGATCGTGAAATTTGACCCTATGAACGGCGTGTTGAGCCTGAATATATTTAAATCCAACCGCATGGCCGCGCTCCTGCTGATCCTTGGCCTCAGTTTGCCAAGTCTCGCAACAATGTTATAATTCGTGAAATGACTTGCCAATGAATTTTGGTAGTGTGCCTATAGAACGAGTACGGCAAACATGGAGACAGAAATGATCAATCCCAGAAATATCAACCGCAGGAATTTTGTATTGGCCAGCACGTCCGTAGTTAGCGTGGGTGTACTTGGCACGTCAATCAGCTATGCTCGTAGTGGCAAAGGCAATAAGGATAATAGCATGACCTCAAACATCGACTGGAAAAGCATCAAAAAATCCGAGTGGAAAACTAGGCTCACTACGGATGAATTTCATGTCATGCGCAAAGAGGGCACAGAGCGACCGTGGTCAAGCGAACATAACGATGAGAAACGCGCGGGCACATTCAACTGTGCTGCCTGTGGTCTGCCTCTGTTTGAGTCCGTGGCCAAATTTGAAAGTGGGACAGGCTGGCCGAGCTTCTGGAAGCCTATTGCTGGCAATGTAGAAACCAAACGCGATTTCAAAATGCTCGTGCCGCGCACCGAATACCACTGCAAACGTTGCGGTGCCCACCAAGGCCATGTATTCAAAGACGGCCCCAACCCGACGGGCCTGCGCTATTGCAATAACGGCGTAGCTCTGGATTTTGAACCGTCATAAGACGTGACAARCWAATTCACCCCGTGACAAAATAGTTTAGATGTGTAGTTTCTCTCTTAAATGAGAGAACCACTATGGCTATTGCCCGCCCGACCCACCGCCGCTTATTTTCTGTGTTTGACCATGCTTATGGGCGGTTGTCGCGCAGGGCAGGGGCAGTGCTTGCGGACGTCGGCGTAAAGCCAGCGCAAGCTACGGCGCTGGTGTATTTGGGTTATCATAATGGTTGTCAATTATCAGAGCTGGCAGGCGGCATCGGGGCTGGCAATGCGGCGGTCACAGGGCTGGTCGACCGTATGGTGAAATCTGGTTTGGTCGAGCGCCGAAAATTACAGAGCGATGGGCGCGGTAAGACCGTACATCTGACACCCGCTGGCCTAGTAAAGCGAGAACAGGTCATGGAACGCTTGCGTACGCTGGACGAGAGGCTCTCCAAAAATTTTACAGACGCGGAAATGGAAACCATCTATAAGTTCCTCCAAACCGCCGCCGAATTGGAAATATAATGTCCTTTGATACAGATATAGACGCACTATATGCGACTTATAAAAGGYTCCTGCCTATGGCGCAGGCGGACGAAGACCGCCTTTGGCAAAAGTTCCGCCTTGACTGGAACTATAATTCTAATCGGATTGAGGGGAATACGCTGACCTACGGTGAGACCGAAGCATTGTTAATACTTGGTACAGAGCCCAAACGTCTACAGCGCGATATTCGCGAAATGAAAGCACATGATTTGGGAATTGAATATTTGCAGGGGCTCACCACAAGTCGGCGCTATATTACAGAAGCCAATATTCGTGAGTTGAACCAGATTATTCTCAAGCAAAATTACTGGATTGAAACGGAAACTGCAGAAGGCAATATCAGTTGCAAAGAAATCGTGCCGGGCACATATAAAAATACGCCCAACCATGTGCGCTTGCGCGGCGGCGGAGTTCATAAATTCGCAGAGCCGCAGGATGTGCCTGCCCGTATGGCAAACACTGTGAAATCCATCCGTGCTTATATTAAAAAACCGGACGCACCTTTGTCAAAATTTTTGGCAGAACTACACCATGATTTTATCAACACCCACCCGTTTGATGATGGTAATGGCCGTGTCTGCAGAATGCTACTCAATTATGTCTGCCTAAAACTGATCTGGCCGCCAGTGATAATCAAAGACAAAAACAAAGATGATTATCTGGTCGCGCTGGAACAAGCGGATACTGGTGACTTGTCHGCGCTGGAAGCGATGATGCACGGTGAGTTGGAATGGTCATTGAAGAAAGCCATTGCCGCCGCCAAGGGTGAAGATATTGAAGATGCGGATGATGTGGATAAGGAGATTGATTTTTTTGTTCGGGAGAATGAGAGTATCTACTCTCTACCGGTAACAGTGAAAAAAAACATCAAAAGAATTTTTGAAGACTATATTACACCTACTGTCAAAAGGCTTGATGAGTTATTGAATAAATTTGAATCATTGTTTGAAGAGGTTTCCTTTGGAAATAGTTCGATGAGTATTAAGGATCACCCTTTGTACGGATATCCGGTTTATACAAAAATATATACACTTAAGCATTTGCTTAAACAAGAAGGGTGCGTAGATTTGGAAATATATTTATCTTGTGAATTTGAGGATGAAGACTTTCAAGTTTGTGCTTCTGTGAGAGATGTACTCAAAAATGAAGATAAAGAAATTATTTTTACCCATGATTGTTATGACGACCCATTCGATTCTGAAGCAGTTGACAAGTTCTGCTCTGAAATCGGTCATGCTGTTCTTGATATCGTTAAAGACTACCAACAAAATGCAACGGAATAACAATGTCCTATAAATCCCTACGTGAATTCATTGCCAAACTTGAACAGGACGGAGAGCTTGTGCGGGTCACGGAGCCTGTGTCTACTATGCTTGAGATGACCGAGATAGGGCGACGGCTGGTCGAGACTGGGCCTGCGGTTTTGTTTGAAAATGTCATCAAAGAAGACGGCAGCAAATCATCTATGCCTGTGCTGATCAATCTGTTTTCCAAGGTCAAGCGGGTGGCCATGGGTGTGACTATGGGGGATGTAGAACGCACCACATCCGCAGAACTGCGCGAAGTTGGTGAGTTGATGGCGGCCTTGCGTCAGCCGGAGCCGCCGCGCGGTATGAAAGATGCGTGGGATAAACTGCCTATCTTAAAAACCGCCATGACCATGAAACCCAAAACGGTCCGACACGCCCCGTGTCAGGAAATCGTCCTGAAAGGCGATGATGCCTCGCTTGACTTATTACCCATCCAAACATGTTGGCCGGGCGAGCCTGCACCGCTGATTACTTGGCCACTTGTCGTTACCAAGGGGCCGGGCAAGACGGCACTGGATGATTATAATCTCGGCATTTACCGGATGCAAAAACAAGGCCCGCGTTCGGCCATTATGCGCTGGCTTAAACAYAGAGGCGGCGCGCARCAYCATCARCGTTGGAAAGACAAGAAGCCKGAGCCGTTRCCCGTAGCYGTCGTCATCGGYGCAGACCCGGGCACTATTYTGGCTGCCGTYACRCCYGTRCCGGAAACCCTGTCCGAGTATCAATTCGCAGGGCTTTTGCGCGGCGAGAAACTGGAATTGGTGGACTGTAAAACTGTACCCCTGAAAGTCCCTGCCCATGCAGAGATTGTGCTTGAGGGGCATGTGATGCTCGACGAATATGCGGACGAGGGGCCTTACGGGGATCACACCGGTTATTATAACTCGGTTGAGAAATTCCCTGTGTTTAAACTGACCGCTATCACCATGCGCAAAGACCCGATTTATCTGTCCACCTATACCGGACGGCCGCCGGATGAGCCGAGCGTTTTGGGCGAAGCGCTGAACGAAATATTCATCCCGCTCTTACAACAACAATTCCCCGAGATTGTTGATTTCTGGTTACCGCCGGAAGGGTGCTCTTACCGCATCGCCGTGATCAGCATGAAGAAAGCCTATCCCGGTCACGCCAAGCGCGTGATGATGGGGGCGTGGTCMTTCYTGCGCCARTTTATGTACACCAAATGGATTATTGTGGTCGACGACGACATTAATGCCCGYGACTGGAAAGACGTGATGTGGGCGGTCTCRACCCGCATGGACCCGGCCCGCGATACCACTATCATAGAAAACACCCCCATAGATTACYTAGAYTTCGCCAGCRMSGARCCGTCCYTAGGCTCMAAAATAGGCCTAGACGCCACAAAYAAAATCGGCGCAGAGACRAARCGMGARTGGGGYGAAGTGATMGARATGGAYGAAGAARYCRTCCGCGCGGTGACAGAGAAATGGGCGAAAATGGGGTTGTGAGCCAAGACCAYATTTGCCAAATRTCTAGTTCGCCACATGCCTATATTGCGCCAATCTTGACAAAAARTCGTGACAATGTAACTTAAACCTAAGGGTCGCAGTAAATTCGAGACGGCTCAGGGAAAATTTATAYTTAGTGGGGGCACACAATGAATGTTATGAAACTACTCGTTTTTACGAGYKTACTGGCTCTATCCGCKTGCGGCGCGCAGGACACAACGCCTGATACAACCCAGTCAAAATCAGTGCAGGCAACATCAGCGCAAGAAGCTGGAAAAATAGAACTGGCCAAGCGTGCAGGCGCACCATTGTTCGCGGGCATGGGGGATTATAATCGTAAGATTACGACCATAAGTCCAGACGCTCAGAAATACTTCAATCAAGGCATGGTACTGGCTTTCGGGTTTAATCATGCCGAGAGTATACGCTCATTTAAAGCAGCGCAAAAACTCGATCCAACTTGTGCCATGTGTTATTGGGGCGAAGCACTCGCAACTGGGCCAAATATCAATGTGACCAGTAACGGCAAAGCTATTTTGTCGGAAAAGGACGCGCTGGCAGCAAAAGCGGCAATCGACAAAGCACTTGAACTTCAAAACACATCAACACCGCTCGAACAAGCGCTGATCCAAGCACAGGCGAAGCGGTATAGCAGCGACGCCACAGCGGACAGGGCACCACTTGATATCGCATACGCGCAGGCCATGGGAAAAGTTGTCGCAGAATTTCCGGACGATGATGATGCCGCCGCTATTTATGCGGAAAGCTGGATGAACACTATGCCGTGGGATTACTGGTCTGATAATGGCACCCCGAAAGAGGATACCGTCAAGGTCATTACTACCCTTGAAAATATTATTGAGCGGACACCAAACCATCCCTTGGCGCTCCATTTATATATTCACGCAACGGAAGCGTCGAGCGATCCCGGGCGTGCAGAAGACGAAGCGGATAAGCTCGCTGGTCTGGTACCGGCGTCGGGGCATCTCGTGCATATGCCGGCACATATTTACTGGCGCGTCGGGCGTTATGAAGACGCGGCGCAAGCAAATATTCTAGCGGCTGCGGTCGACGAAGAATATATCGCACAGTGTAATGCACAGGGCTTCTATCCTGCGCTCTACTATCCCCATAACATTCACTTTTTGTGGGCGGCAGCCAGCATGTCCGGACAAAGCGAACTCGCGATTTCGTCTGCCTTCAAAGTGGCCGACAATGTTCATCTCGAACAAATCGAAGCCTACCCGACAATCGAGTTTTTCAAAACCATACCGTTATTGTCCCAAGTACAGTTTGCGAAATGGGACGCTATTTTGGCAACACCGCAGCCGCCTGAAAATTTGGATTTCTCCAACGCCATTTGGCATTATGCCAGAGGTGTCGCCCTTGCGCGAACGGGACAGGCAGACAAGGCCAGCGCCGAACAAGAAGCTGTCGCGGCCTCAAAAGATTCGGTTCAAGTGAATTTTTTAGACAGCGCCGACTATCCCGCCAGCACATTGCTCAATATCGCAGATGCGCTTCTTGCCGGTGAAATTGCGTTGGCGCAAAACGAACTGGACGGTGCCGTTTCTCATTTCCAAAATGCAGTCGATTTGCAAGATACGCTTCCCTATACCGAGCCGCCGTTTTGGTATTATCCGACACGGCAATCCTTGGGGGCGGCGCAATTGCTTGTGGGTCAATTCGTGGACGCCGAAGCTACATACCGTGCCGACCTAGCCGCAATGCCGCGCAATGGTTGGTCGCTGCACGGATTGATAGAAGCTCTAAAGAAACAGGGACGTCTAGAAGAGGCCGAGGCCGTTCAAGAAAAATTTGATAGAGCATGGTCAAATGCCGATATCGATCTAACAGGCTCAAGACTTTAAATTTAAGAGTTCAGACTATGTCTCTGGCGGAGCCGCGCGGGGCGTTGGCGGAGTATCCTTATTAGAATCCGTATCCGGCGCAGTTTTCTCTATACCAATACGGTTCATGATGTTGCGCGAAATATGCAAAAGCGGCGCCAGCGTCCCTTCCTCGTCCAGCGATAGAAGCTCCAACCCTGCTTCGGTACGCACTACGGTCACTGTACCGTAAGCACCGGTTTGAAATGTCATCAAGGGCAGAGCGGCGGGTTTTGAATGTGCCCAAGGCCAGTGCAGTTTCACGGCGGCAAACACCAAAGCCCGCACCAGCAGCATCGGTGTCAGCAGCCAGATAATCTTGACTAGATCCGAGCTTGACCGAAACGTAGTCATAACATCCGCCCAGAAAGAATAAGTGTCCATAAGCACTCCTTGAAATATCAGCATACCACATATGTATTATAATACATAGACGATTGCGTTAATTTTCGGCCATGTCAACCCATGTATTATAATACATCAACAAAAATGCAAAAAAAACTGCATAAACTAGCTAAACAGCAGTTGGGAGCGTCCGTGCGCGCTTTACGCGGTACAGCTGAATTGTCTCAGGAAGAGCTTGGCCTGCGTATTAATCTTGACCAAAGCTATATTAGCCGTCTCGAATCCGGGCAACTTAATCCAACACTGGAAACAATTGCTGAACTGGCAGCAGCACTGGATGTATCACTTGAAGATATTTTTAAAGATAGTGGCAAACCATAAAAGTAGTGCGCACGGTGACCGAGAAATGGACGAAGGTAGGGCTGGGATGATCGGCCATACTTTGTCCGCTTTGGCGGTGTGAGTTCAACTGGTCATCGCAACACTTTAACAATTGAGTTAAAGATGGAGCGATATTATGGCAAGACAATTGCGCAAAACAAGAGAACAAAAATCAAGGATGCACTTCGCGTTGGTTTTCTTATTAATCTGGCTAGCTATTTGTTCGGTTTGGTTGTGTTTACAGGGATCAGTCTTAGTGATGGGGTTGAGGGGTACGTAATGTTATTGCCTGCAATTTGGTGGGGAGTAGGCGTAGCCGGCTTTGGGCTAGCTACGATTATTGTGGAAGTAGTTGCACACTATCAAGAGAAGGCTGAAGCAGCTGGTGGGTGATACGTTTCCTCAATAGCTTCTGCTCAAGTGATTAAAGCGATGTATGTTCGCTTTTGGGGAATTTAAGCCATTCCCGTTTCAGCTGCTTATGGGGAACGTTACTCTGACAATGCCCATATGCTCGTAACTCGGTTAAAACTTCAAATGCCATTTGGAGTATTTAGCGGAGCGTTAACACTATCGTAACTGATTTTCTTAGGAAGGGCAAAACACTTAACACCTACACTTCATAGCCGGAACGGCTAAATGGGATAGAACTAGGATGCTGAATGTAGGCAAAAATGCCCACAAAGTGGGGGCACGATATTTAAAAGATCAACAAGGAGGATTCACAATATTGTGGGGCCTAACTATGTTTACCCTTGTCTTTCTAGCGGGTTCAGCATTGGATGTCAGTCTCGCCTATAAATTGAAATTACAGGCTCAAGCTGTTGCCGATAATATGGCATTAACTGCTTCGAAAGCCGTGGATATGGACAACCCCGATAGATATGTTGAAAACACGCCCTACAGTTACGTTGATATTGGTGGCGCTTATAGTGTATTTACCAATACGTTGGCCGGGAGTGTCGAGTATGACATTGCAGACGGTGATGACAAGCTGATTGCACGCGCTACCGTTGTTGGTAACTATTCAACGATATTCATGAGTATGATCGGCATTTCGGATATTGAGATAAAAGCTGTATCAGACGTTGCTTACACCGAAGATGAAGGTACTCCCGCAAGTATATTTTTTGTTGCCGATAATTCCGGGTCTATGGGAAACCATGATGGAACAGGTTTGACAAAAATTGATGGATTGCAGTCCAGCATGACCCAATTTATGGGCATATTAGATACTTTGGATGACGACGGGGTCAACGATACTTTCAGGACTGCTCTTTATCCATTTAGTGCTGATCCAAATGGCTATATTTCGTTCATTAATAATGATGGTTTGATCCCTGGCAATGTGGTTTCGCCCAGCTGGGGAACCGTTCCCGGCAATAATATATACAGCATGAATTCATTTTATGGGACAGACTCTAGTGGGGCGTTGCAAGATGCAGCCGATGCCTTCCAATTTGAAGACGCAATTCACCTTGAGGTAAATGGTAAAGAAKATCCCCTTAAGTATCTAATCTTTATGACCGACGGTGCCAACAACACATCTGAGGAATGTACTATCGGGCAAGTGTGGGTATTGAACGGAACGGCTGAGTATTGGTGGCGCTGGAAGAAGGGTAAAAAAAAATACAAGTATCAAGAACCTAACAATCCAAGCAATTGGACTTATGTAGCAGAAACATATGACGGTACGGGCTATTACGAAGATCAGGAAGTCTGCACGATAGACTATCATTTTGACGTACGATCACTTCAAGCTTGTGATCAAATGAAAGCAGACGGCGTTTTTATCTACACGATTGCTTACGATATTGACGAAGATCAGAAGGTTCATGCTCAGGAGTTCCTGCAAAATTGTTCTAGTGGGGACAATTTTTTCAAAATYGCMGACGAYTCGKATGCKCTAGAAGCYGCRTTTGAACTAATAGGYRMTTCCATCGTTACCGATRTTATCAGGGTTAAGCGATAAGGCATTGCCATCCTAAAGAATTTATCAAATGCGTATTCTAAATGGGAAATACAAGGTAGAACTTAGAACAGAAAACGATATTTATTTAGAGAAAAAAATCTCTTGAATGACCTTGGCTAATGTCCGTTTTTGGGGAATTTGCGACATTACCATTTCGGCAGCCATGCGGATTAAACCGCCTTCCCCCAATCCCGCTCACCCCGTTGCAGAACGGGGTCCATCTTTTGGCTAGGCGAAATACTCACAATGGATACCGGCCTGCGCCGGTATGAGTGGTGAATGAGAGGATGTAATGCCCACTTCGGGGAAAAACTACTTAAGTCTGGCCTCCTAACACCCTAAACCAACGCCCGCTCAAACAGTGCCAACATCCTTGCCCACGCTTTCTCCGCTTGTACTTCGTTGTGCACAGTGGAATCCGGGGGGCACCAGCCGTGTAGGGTGTCTTTGTAGACTTCGATTTCGGCTTGGGTGTTGGCTGCTTTATAGGCTTCGGCTAATATAGTTTTGGCTTCTGGCTGCTTCTCGTCATCGTTTGCGGCGATGGCGTGTAGGACTTGCGCGCGCGAGCTGGGTATCAACAAGTGCGGGCTGTCTTCGCCGTCGTGTACCAATCCGCCGCCGTGAAAGGATGCTGCTGCGCCGACGCGCTCGGGGACTGCGGCTGCTGTGCGCATGATGAGCGGGCCGCCCATGCAGTATCCGGCTGTGCCCATTTTGCGGTTCGTGTCGACACTGGCCTGTGCGTCCAGGAATTTTATATAGGCCTTCGCGTCGGACATGCTGGCGTTCTGGGTCAATTTGCGCATCATGCCAATCAGAAGTGTTCTTGTGTCTGGGTCGCCAAAATCTGGCGTAGGCCCTGCAACGGGCGCGGCGGCATCCCGGTAAAACGGATTGACCACCAAGACAGAATACCCCGATGTAGCCAGCCGTTTTCCCATGGCTTTGAATGCTGGTCTGAGGCCTTTGATATCCGGCCACATTAAAACGGCAGGGTGCTTGCCGCTGCTCGGGCTTACGAAATAACAGTCGGACACGCCGTCCGGTGTAGTGACCTGCACATTCTTCTCGGTGACGCTCTCACTGCCGCACGCACTAAGGGGGAACATAGCGGCGAATGTCGCTGCGGTACCGAGGCGGTTAAAATCGCGGCGGTTCAGCATACCGCCCGCCTTGGCAAAATTCGCATTGTCTTTTTCTGTCTGTTCGTCGCACATAATATCCCCTTTATTTCCCTTTTGTTTTGCACAAACTAACATATCCGCACAGCTGTGACAACGCGCCCCAACCGTGATGACCATCACATACATGTGAACGCTTACTGGTTTAAACCTTGCTCTTGATAACCACCTAAACATCGAAATTCGAATTTGCGCATACCCCCAATTCAATTTTTGCTCTGCGAGAGAAGCTCTCGGCGCAGTAATGTCAATATTGAAGTGTGTGATTCGAGTCGTGAAATTTAAAACGGTGTAGAACAATGAAATTTAAATTAGAGACTTATGAAACAGACGTAGTTTCCTTTTGGAAACTAATCATCCCGCTTCTTTTGATATTAATACCGTCACTGATATTTATTTAGGGCGATTATTTCCAACCCGCTTCGCGCACCAGCTTCATACCTGTTCGGCTTATGGGAATGATCTGTTTGGTGTGCAATATAATTTCCGATTTTTTGATCTTGTCCACACCTGCTTCAGCCACCCACCAGGAACGGTGCGGCGATAGACCTTTCAAAGGTGAGGTTTCTTTGACGGCGTCTGAGAGCCGCATCAAGATTAGCTCATCCCCGCGCGCAGTGATGACACGCACATAATGGTCCTCGGCAGAGAGTGCGTAGATATCTGCGCTGCGAAGATGTGGCGCTAGGCGCTCATAAAGCGCAATACGGGCAGGTGCACCATCCGTGACCTGTCCGCTTTTAGTCACGAGTAAGCCAATGCCGGAAATGGTCGCAGATATCACCCACACATAAAACAAAATCACCAAGCTTTGCCGCCAATCAGGCATGCCTATCAAAAAACTAGTCAGAACCAGCATTGCCCCGGCAACTGCTATGCTTGCCGTAAATGATTGGGCGATTGAAGTTTGCCACTGTTTTAAGCGCCAACCAAATGCCTTAGCCACGATCTCTACTATGCTGGCACCAAAGCCGCCAACTAAACACAGTCCTATCCAAAGACTGAAGCGGGGTAAGGTAGGAACTTGGCTTGTACCAAGAGGCGCAAGAATAGCCAATACCGACCCTGCTAATACGCAGGTGACGATCATTGGCATGAGTGCGTTGTACAGTTTCGACATTTTTCTGAATGGATCCCCTGATAAATATGTTGGCATTGCTGCTACATGCCTGCGCCATCGGCGCTACGTGAACGACAATGGCAATTATTTCACACTTCGCAAGAGGGATTTTGCGTTGTTCACGTATGCAAAATGATGGCTCACGTATTGCAGCAACACAGGAATTATTTCTTTGTCATATTGATTTTATAGAAATTTACCAATGAAATTATACAGGATAATATTATGAACCTTGCACCTCTTGCATCTGCGTCTCCGGCTATTTTAATGCATCTTGGTGCAGCTGTGCTCGCACTGATATTTGGAACGGTCATGTGGATACGGCCAAAGGGTACGAAAAGCCATAAATTCACGGGTAGGGCATTTATGTTACTTATGTTGGTCACGGCTGTAACCGCTATCTTCATCCGCGAGATAAACAGGGGACAATTTAGCTTCATACATATTTTTGTCGTTGTGACATTTGTCGGGGTCGTGCAAAGCTTGCAGGCCATCAAGAACCGTAACATCAAAAAACATATAAAGCATGTGCAAGGCCTGTTTTACGGTGCTTTGCTTATTCCCGGCATGTTGAGCTTCATACCGGGACGCAGATTATTCGCCGTTTTCTTCGGCGGGTAGACTTATGCAATAATTGCCCCTTGCCATATGTGCATCTGTGTGCATATATACGCGAATGAATAGTGAAAACCGAAGTTTATCTCCTGAACACATGGCCTTAGCGCAGACGGCTCTGGACGTGTTTGACACAAAATTTTTCAAAGCGCTCTGCGAACCGACACGGGTGGAAATCATCCGTAAGCTAGTTCTGTCTGGTGGTTGTGATGTTGGCACAATTGCAGAGGGACTAACGCAAGACCGTTCGGTTATTTCGCGCCATTTGGCTATATTAGAGCAGGCCGGCATTTGCCAGACCCGCAAAATTGGCCGACGGGTTTTCTATGATCTGGACGGGCCTTATAATGTTGAAAAAGTGACGTCTATCCTCGAGGCTATCAAGCCTATGGCTTATCTCTGTAAGCCGTTCGAAGAATTTTCAGATGACGATAATCAAAATAATAAACACGAAAGAGGGGCAGCATAATGGCTACATTTACAGGCACGGCCGAAGACGGCAGCAYCATTACMTATGTAGACAAAAAGCGTCATCTCTGGTGGCTCGCATTTGTTGGGACATTTGTATATATCGGCACATTTTGGGGATATTTTGCRCTYGGBAAWAACCCGWTGATAYTGTGGYTCCCYGCARTTTACGTATATGTCATCACGGCARTWATYGAYAAAYTWYTGGGTGAGGATACCCATAATCCRCCTGAAGAGGTTGTCGAAGACATGMTGAARGACAATTATTATCGCTGGCATGTGATTATGCATATTCCRATTTTTTTCGCGGTTTTCGCCGCTTATGTTTGGYTGGTCGGCACGCAAGATTTGCCKTGGTGGGCMATTATTGGCCTGATCATTGGCGTAGGKGCAGGTAGCGGMAGTATGCTGGCTTACACCCATGAACTTGGTCATAAAAACAGATCCTTTGACCGTGGTTTGGCACGGCTCGGCAATACDCTTATGGGCTATGGCCATTTTAATATTGAGCACAATATGGGRCATCATGTWTGGGTGTCCACACCGGAAGAYCCRGCTAGCTCTCGTATGGGCGAAAGYATCTACCGGTTTATGTTGCGCGAAATTCCCGGCACAATCAAACGTGGCCTTGGTCAGGAAAAGCGCAGACTAGCGRYKAAAGGACACGGATTTTGGTCAATTCATAATGAAGTCCTACAGGTTTATTTCGGCACACTTTTGATGATCATCGGAATAGCTTTTATCTTTGGCCCGAACATTTTGTGGTTCGTGATACCGCACCATATGTTTGGCTGGTACGCCCTGACCCAAGCTAATTATGTCGAGCATTACGGTTTGATGCGCGCAAAAAAACCAAACGGTAAGTACGAAAAATGCCAGCCAAAGCATAGCTGGAACACTAACCATCTTTGGTCTAATATGGGCCTTCTACATCTACAGCGCCATTCTGATCACCACGCTAACCCTATGCGCCCCTTTCATGTTCTGCGGGATTATGAAAATGTACCGTCCTTGCCAACTGGATATGGCGGTTGCTTTTTGATGGCTGCGTTTCCGTTCTGGTGGTACAAAGTCATGGATCCAAAGGTTATGGAATGGGCTGACGGTGATATCTCCAAAGTCAATATTGATCCCAAGCGCAAAGAGAAGCTTTACCGTAAATACGGCGGTGTAGATTTGGTAGCAGCAGCGGCAGAGTAATTATTGCCGCGCGGTATCCGTGAGGTGGGCGCGCACAAGCCCGCGCACAGAATTGCCAATGTAAACCTCGTCGGCATTTCGCACATCGTCCAGTGTTAGAATTTGCGCGCGCACAACGCCGCTTTCCATCAAGGCTTGGCGGAGGATGCCCGGCAGTAGCCCACACGCGACAGGGGGTGTCAGCATCTGTTCGCCCTTGCGGATAAACACATTGGTGTAACTGCCTTCGCACAGCTCGCCGCGTTCGTTGAAAAACAAAACTTCTTTACATTTCGTGGCGGCTTTTAGACGGCTGAGTTCCGCTTCAATGAAGCCGCGCCTCGTGGTTTTATGCGCCAGTAGAGCATCGCCAGATGAGAGTGGATTTTGACTGAGTGCTACGGGCCAAACTTCGTCGGGGTTTGCTATATGCAAGACCGATGCTTCAGCCTTTAATGTGCCGTCCTTAGATAATTCCAGCCGTATCTTTTGCGGGCCGGACAGGTTTTTCACGGCAAATTCTAAAGCCCGCATGACCTCCGTTTCAGAAAACTTGAAACCGAGCACAACGGCAGATTTGGCAAGCCGCGCCGTATGTAACTCTAGCCACATAAATCCAGTTTGGATGTGCCAGCCAAATGTCTCGATAAGTCCGAACTCATCTTGCAAAAACGCCGCCTTTAGCAAGCATTCTGCGTATTCGTCCTGTGCGTTCGAATCTGCGATTACGCCGCTGCCAACCGCATAGGTGCAAGTGTTATCCGTTTGAAGGTTCAATGTGCGAATGCCGACATTGAACCGCGTGTATCCGTCCGGATCAATCAGCCCAAGTGCGCCGCAATATGCTCCGCGAGGTCTGTTTTCCAACTTATGGATAATTTCCATAGCCCGTATTTTCGGCGCGCCCGTCACTGAACCGCACGGGAATAAGGCCCGTAAAATTTTYTCCAAAGATATCTCTTTGACCCGGGCTTCAATGCCCGACGTCATAGTGTGCAGACTCGGGTATGTTTCAAGGGTATAAAGGTCTGTCACTTCTACAGAACCGGTTTGTGCGATCCGTGATAAATCATTGCGAAGTAAGTCGACGATCATTAAATTTTCGGCCCGGTTTTTTGTGTCCGCCTGTAATGCTTTGGCCAATGCTTTGTCTTGAGCATTCGTTTTCCCGCGCCGCACCGTCCCCTTCATTGGCCGCATGGAAATTTTACCGCCGTCTAATTCGCTAGCCAATTCGCCGTCCAATTCATAGAACAGCTCAGGCGATAATGAAACTATTTCGGAACCACCTAGATTGATAACGCCGCCGTAACGAACGGGTTGTGCGGATTTCAGTTTATTGTAAATCGCTGCTGCATCCCCTTGATATGTACCGTGCATGGGAAAGGTGAGGTTGACCTGATACACATCTCCGGCGCGTATCCATGTCATGACTTTATCAAATCTATTTTGGTAATCTTCAAAGCCCCAGCCCGGTTCAAGACTGTTAATTTGCCCAGCGCCATTGCCAACACTATGGCCAGCGCTATGGCCAACACTATGGGGCGACAATTCTGCATCACTATAATTTTCAAACACACCGAACTGCAAAAGTGGGCCGTTACTATGTTTCACGCGTAAAGATCGTAGCTTATCCTCGAACATATACCCCAGTTCATAGGCAAAATACCCGGCCAGATATTTTCCCTGCTGTGTGCATGTTTCCATGCGCGCCAAAGCACCAGCAACCTCTTCTGGTGTATGTGCTGAAATGACCTCAAGCGGATTTTGGTACAACCTGCGCCGATCCGCCAACTGGTCTTCCAAAAAAACATAAGGGCAATTCATCATAGCAATTCCCTATACGTGCGCAGTTTGCTAGGCTAGAACGAATTGCACAAAAGAGAGATTTTTATGTCAAAGATATTGCGCTCATTTTTATTTGTCCCGGCGGATAGTGAAAAGAAATTGGCCAAGGCTGGCGGACTGGGGGCGGACGCTCTGATACTGGATCTGGAAGATGCCGTTCTGCCCGCCAACAAAGCTTTAGGCCGTCAATTGGCCAGCGCTTATTTGCGAGAGGCTAAGACCAGTTCACAAATATGGGTGCGGATCAATGCACTGGACAGCGAATATGTTGCCGAAGATCTAGAAGCTATAGTGCCTTTGGCGCCAGACGGCATCATGTTGCCAAAACCTGACGGCCCGGTTGATATTGAAACGCTGAGCCGCCGACTTGATCGCCTAGAAGCAAAACACGGTCTTCCCCTCGGCGGCATTAAAATCTTGCCTGTGGCCACTGAAACCGCCCGCGCGGTTATGAGCCTCAGTTTATATCCGCGCACCCATTTGCCCAGATTGCTCGGCCTKACTTGGGGTGCAGAAGATTTAGCGACAGATATCGGGGCRATAACCAATAAAGGCCCKGACGGYAATTTCKCYTTTACCTATCAGGTTGTGAGAAGCCAWACATTGCTTGCGGCCAAAGCTGCTGGTGTGCAGGCGGTCGATACGTTGTATGATAACTTCCGTGATAAAGACGGGTTACGTGCCCGGGCTGGGTGCGCATTTTCGGAAGGCTTTACAGGCATGTTGGCGATCCATCCTGCGCAAGTGCCAATCATCAATAAAAGCTTTACGCCAACCGACGCACAATTGCGCCATGCTAATTCTGTCATTCAAGCTTTCGAAGATAATCCGGGTGCCGGAACCGTGCAGGTCGCAGGTAAAATGGTTGATATCCCGCATCTCACACAAGCACAAAATATTCTGGCCTTGTATGAAGGCATCAAACCTTAAAACACTAAGGCTTAAACGCTAAGGCTTAAACACCGTCTCGCTCATAGGTGAGCGCCATGAACACGTCTTCCAAATCAGGTTCTTCTGTCCGCAAATCAGCAATGGTAATGTTGGCGGCGCTTATGCGTTCCAGCAATTCAGGAATTTTTGTTTGGGTCGTGCGGTAAGTAATAGCAAGCGTCCCGTCGTCGCGGATGTTGGTGGCAAAGTCCTTAAGCGTTTTGGGTATGGAGGTGAGTTTATCTTGGGGCGTAACCACCAATGTTTTTTGGTCGAGCCGRCCCATGAGTGTGTCTTTGTCCTCATTGGCTGTAATTTCACCGTTGTGAATGATGGCAATTTTATCGCAAAGTGCTTCTGCTTCTTCGAGATAATGTGTGGTGAGGATCACGGTTGTGCCCATRCTRTGCAATTCACGCACATAAGCCCAKAGCTGTCGGCGCAGTTCTATATCAACACCCGCAGTCGGCTCRTCGAGAATAAGGACTGGTGGTGTATGGACGAGGGCTTTGGCRATCAAYAACCTACGTTTCATGCCGCCAGACAATTGCCGTACATAGGCATCGCGTTTGTCGGCGAGGCCCAGCGCTTCTARGATTTCGTCGGTGCGGCGCTCGCTTTTTGGCACGCCGTAATAYCCGGCCTGATTTTCGAGCGCTTGATAGGGCGTAAAAAATACGTCCATGGAGATTTCCTGAAGWACCACCCCGATGGAAGCGCGGGCTTGTCGGGTTTGGGTTTCGATATCATAACCGTTGATCTTGGCCGTACCTGCTGATTTCACCACGAGGCCAGCCAAAATATTGATAATGGTGGATTTACCCGCGCCGTTCGGGCCAAGCAGGCCAAAGATAGAGCCACGTGGCACCACAAGGTCTATGCCTTTAAGGGCTTCCATAGCCGGAGATTTACGGCTCTTCTTATAGGTCTTCTTCAGACCGGATATTTCAATTGCGGGAGGCAGCTCAGTCATTTTGTCTTTCTTACAGCTTATGGTTCTTTTATTATTGCGTCAGGGCATGTGTGCATTGACCTTAGTGACCGTCTCAAATAGATAGGGACTACGCAAACACTCTGCAATACCAATTGGAGCCTTCATGACCAAAAATGCAACAACACTTAATGAGGCAGAAACAGTGATAGTTGATACACATAGTGTTTCATGCGACGGCGGCGGTGGTGTAAATGGTCACCCTAAAGTGTTTATAGACATGGGACAAGCAACTGAAGTTGCCTGTAAATACTGTGGCAAACGCTTCGTTTTTAAGGCTTAACTTTAATCTATGTCACTCTTCGAATGTGAATGTATATTGGCGTAAATAATTGCTGGTCGCTACGGATTTTCCACCGACCGTTTTCGGATAAAATTTTGATCGCATAGCCGCTTTTTTTGATGCGCGCGCGAAACTCTTTCTGTATTTTTTTGCATCAACACTGACAACTTCTGTACGGGCGACATTGCCGCGCTCGTCAATAAAGAGAGATAGAATAACAACAGCCTCAATGCCTTTGCGCCGCGCCTTGCGAGGATATTTTGGTTGCTTGGAATATTTCATGCGCGCGTTTAGAACATCATAGCTGGTTGGCGGGCTAGGTTCTAGCTCGTAATCTGGCACTGCGCCGGCCAACATGGTTGCGCCTTTACCTTTGGCAAATTTGGAACGGCGCGCATTCGGTGCATATTGCATATCCGCAGACGATATAATGACAACACCAGTTGCTTGTAAAAGAATAGGTAAATCCGATGACCTGTTCCATATACCCCAAGTGGATTTATATGTGGCTAGAGCTTCCGTGTTTTGTATGTCTGTGCTTTTAAGGCTGTAGAGGGTTTTGGTGAGCTTGACCCATGCACGTTGCTCATGACTGGATAGTGCATCGCGGGCAGTTCTGGCGCGGCTAGTATCATCATTTCGCACATAGTTTTCTGCGAAATCTTGTAGTCTAGCTAGCCTTAATCCGGTGTGGGTTTCACTGACAATGCTCAGATAAGTTTGACGCGGCGTTAGGGGCTTAAAAGTCATTCTKTTTGCCGCGAGATCAAGAGCAAGCATCACGACACCGACGCAAACGAAAATAAAGCCAAACATAACCACAAATATCGGGAGCAGGCTCGGACGAGCTTTATTTTGAGYGTTTTTATCTAYTTTCGACATTTCTCCCCCTCGTACCACAAGCGTATTGCCGAAAAAAGGCAAAAGTGGGGCMGGKGGTTAAACACCACTTGCAAACCTATACMGGCGTGGGCAATGTTCGCGCATGATACATGCAAAACCTATCGATTCCAACTCCCATGTCGTACTTGTTGACGGTTCGGGTTATATTTTTCGTGCTTATTATGCGCTGCCTGCTTTAACCCGCCGTACGGACGGCTTGGTTATCGGTGCTGTGGCGGGGTTTTCCAACATGCTGTTCAAGCTCTTGCGCGAGCAACACGGGGATGACCGTCCGACCCATTTTGCCGTTATTTTTGATAGTAAGGGCAAGACGTTCCGCTCGAAAATCTATGATGCTTACAAAGCAAACCGTCCGCCGCCGCCCGAAGATCTGATCCCGCAATTTCCCTTAACCCGTGAGGCAACCCGTGCATTCGGGGCACTGGCTATCGAAACTCCGGGTTTTGAGGCTGACGACATCATCGCGTCCTATGCTGATCAGGCCGAGAAAAAAGGCGCGCGGGTCACAATTATTTCTTCTGACAAAGACCTGATGCAATTGGTTGGCGACCGCGTCTGTATGGTAGATACCATGAAAAACAAAACCATCTGCGCACCGGAAGTGTTTGAAAARTTTGGSGTCGGGCCRGACAAAGTTATCGACATYCARGCMTTRGCYGGRGAYAGCGTTGACAATGTGCCGGGGGTKCCGGGCATTGGYGTGAAAACTGCAGCATTGCTGATCAAYCARTTTGGTGATCTGGATACATTGCTTGAACGYGCWGGCGAAATTCCGCAAAAAGGGCGGCGCGAAAAATTGATAGAATTTGCAGACTTGGCGCGGGTGTCGCGCGTATTGGTAACGCTGAAACGTGATATGGATTTGGAGATACCGCTAGAAGAACTGGCTGTGCAAGACCCTGATCGTGATACAGTGCTCGATTTCCTCGAAGACATGACCTTCCGCACCCTCGCTAAACGTGTGATGGCGGCCATGGGCGAGGGGGACACCAACAGCCTACGCAGGGACGATACACAAGAACAAATTGCGGCAGGTTTGCCCACGTTTGACAAAGAAAAATACGAATGTGTGCAGACGATTGAACGCCTTGAGCACTGGGTAAAGCGTTGTACTGAAGTCGGTGTTTGTGCGGTGGATTTGGAAACCGATAGTCTCAATAGCGCGGCTGCCAATTTGGTTGGTGTGTGTTTAGCTGTGGCAGATAATGAGGCCTGTTATATCCCGCTTGGTCACGGGCACGGCGGCGCAAAAGATTTATTTGGTGATATGCTTGGGGACGGTGCGCCTGAACAAATTCCCATGCAAACCGCTCTGGATATTTTAAAACCGATGTTGCACGATGAAGCAGTCCTCAAAATCGGGCAAAACTTCAAATATGATCTCGGCGTGTTTTCGCGTTATGGTCTTTATCCTACGCCCTTTGATGATACCATGTTGATCTCTTATGCTCTGGACTGTGGTTTGCATGGACACGGCATGGACGCACTGTCCGAAATGCATTTTGGCCATGAACCTATCACGTTTAAGCAGGTAGCTGGCACAGGTAAAAACCAGAAAACATTTGACCAAATTGATCTGGAAACGGCCACGCCTTACGCCGCCGAAGACGCGGATGTGACTTTACGTTTGTGGAAGTATCTGAAACCTGAACTGGCCAAGAAACAAGTGGCAACGGTTTACGAAACCCTTGAACGTCCCATGCCAACCGTTTTGGCGGCAATGGAAAACACTGGCATTAAAGTTGATAAAGCAGTGCTGGCGCGTTTGTCCACAGATTTCGAGCAAAAGAAATGCGCACTGGAGGCCGAAGCCCACGATCTGGCGGGGCGACCGTTTAACCTAGCCAGTCCGAAACAGCTGGGCGAAATCCTGTTTGATGATCTGGATTTACCGGGCGGTAAGAAAACCAAAACCGGAGCGTGGCAAACCGGAGCAGGGGTGCTCGAGAAGTTACAAGACAAACATGCTCTGCCAAAATTGGTGCTCGACTGGCGCCATTATGCCAAGCTGAAATCCACTTATACGGATACGCTGCCCAAAGAAATAAACCCACGTACTGGACGGGTCCACACCAGCTATTCTTTGGCTTCCACGTCGACGGGGCGTTTGTCCTCCAGTGATCCCAATTTGCAAAATATTCCGATCCGTACAGACGATGGCCGTAAAATTCGCACGGCATTTATCGCAGAACCGGGGCATGTGCTGGTGGCGGCGGATTACTCACAAGTCGAACTGAGGGTGTTGGCCCATATGGCCGATTTACCGGCTATGAAACAAGCGTTCGCAGACGGTGTTGATATCCACGCTATGACGGCTAGTGAAATGTTCGGTGTGCCCATAGAAGGCATGGATAGCGCAACCCGGCGCCGTGCCAAAGCGATTAACTTCGGGATTATCTACGGGATTTCAGCCTTTGGTTTGGCGAACAATCTCGGTATTTCGCGCACCGAAGCCAAAGARTATATTGATGCGTATTTCGAGAAATTCCCMGGYATCAAAGCCTATATGGAAGCGGCYAAAGACGAAGCCCGCGAGTTTGGCTATGTCAAAACYCTGTTCGGGCGCAAATGCCACGTGAADTCCATCAACGAGAAAAAYCCTATGTACCGTGCAGGYGCAGAACGCCAAGCCATCAACGCACCCATACAAGGAACCGCCGCCGACATCATYCGCCGCGCTATGATCCACATGCCGGACGCCATAAAAACCGTGGACGGTGCRCGCATGCTCTTACAAGTTCACGATGAATTGATATTYGAAGTYCCCGAAAWSTCKGCCGACGAATTGATTTCYGTCGTAAWACCGGTTATGGAAAACGCATGTGCACCTGCGGTGAACCTAAGTGTGCCGCTYGTGGTAGATGCCAAAGCGGCMAATAATTGGAACGATGCGCATTAGGGGCATAACTCGAGAACTATAAGGAGACGATTATGAAGAATGTTTTATTGGCAGGCGCCGCAATATTATTGCTGGCCGCTTGTGAGCAAACGACGGCCCCGGAAGTGGAAGCGGCTACGCCTGAAGTAGCAGGAAAAACAATTGAGAAACCTGTAAAACTGGCGGGTGCAGAAGACATTGGTAATCGCGGCGAAGTTATGATGGCCATTCAAGCCCATGGTCGCCCTGAAGCTGATTTGGAAAATGACGAGATCCGCAAGGCGGCTGCCGTGCTTGAATTCACAGGCGTATGGCCGGGCATGACAGTGGTTGAGTTGGAAGCGGGCAGCGGTTATTATACCGAGCTTCTCTCTCGTATCGTTGGCAAAGACGGTAAAGTCATTATGCAAAACCCACAAGGTTTTGATGCCTTTATCAAACCGGAAGTGTTCGAAGCGCGTTTGGGCAAGGACGGTGAACGTCTGGCTAATGTCACCCATCTACGTGGTAATTTTGATGTTCTGGATATTGAGACTGGATCGGCGGATTTGGTTACATGGATACTTGGCCCCCATGAATTATGGCTGAAAAACAAAGACGGTGAGCTTGATCTTGGTGCTCCTGATAAAGTTTATGCAGAAATTTACCGTGTAATGAAACCGGGCGGCAAGCTTGTTTTACTTGATCATAAAGCTGCTGCGGGTTCTCCGGTAACTACGGGCGGTGATACCCACCGTATTGACCCGGCTCATATACAGAGATTTGCAGAAGAGGCTGGATTTGTACTGGAAAAAACCAGTGATGTTTTGGCGAATAAAACTGATGATTATAGCATTATGGTGTTTGACCCGAAAGTACGACGCAAGACCGACAGGTTCTTACACATGTATGTGAAGCCGAAAAAATAGCGGATTGTCTTAATATCAACAAATCGTCGCAAGACAGTTTGCAAAAGAAGCTATATATCAGACCTGAATAACAAGGGAATCGTTATATGACGAAATTGGTATTGGTGCGCCACGGCCAGAGTGAATGGAATTTGCAAAACCGTTTCACTGGCTGGGTYGATGTTGATTTGACGGACRMAGGCGTGGCCGAAGCAACCTTGGGCGGCAAGCTGCTGGCGGAAGAAGATATCAGGTTCGACGAAGCYTATACGTCTTATTTGACCCGTGCYATTCGCACCCTTTGGATGAGCCTTRAAGGTCTYGATCAATGCTATATTCCCGTCACCAAAGACTGGCACTTAAATGAGCGTCATTACGGCGGTCTCACKGGTCTCAACAAGCAAGAAACMCGYGATAAGCACGGCGACGAGCAAGTGCATATCTGGCGCCGTTCRTTTGACGTACCGCCGCCTATTATTGGACCTGAGCACGCATACCATCCGGCYAATGATCTGCGTTATGCAGATATCGACGCCGCYGAATTRCCGGGCGGGGAGAGTTTGAAATTAACTCTTGAACGTGTGCTCCCGTATTTTGATGCGGAAATAGTGCCGAAAATAAAARCCGGAAAAACCCTGCTGATTTCYGCTCACGGCAATTCTTTGCGCGCMCTSCTCAAAGAACTGTTCAAAGTCTCCGACGCCGATATCCCCGGCTACGAAGTGCCAACCGGAAACCCGCTGCTGATCGACCTAGAAGACGGYACCCTMAATGTAACCGCCGCAAGATATTTAGACGAGAGCCGCGCTAAGYCGATTCCGCCGCTGTCTTAGCCTACTTCTCCCGGCCCCAAGCGAGCCGCCAGAACCTATAGCTCAAAAATACGGATGCTAATAATAGGCCAAGTAAAAGCCCGTACCAAACGCCTTTGGCGCCGAGCGGCGTTTTGATTGCCAAGTAAAAGGCTGTCGGGAAACCGACAACCCAATAGCTGAACCCTGTAAATACCATCGGCCATTTGACGTCCTTAAGCCCGCGCAGGATTTGATTGGCGGCGACTTGCACCGCATCAAAGAACATAAAGCCTGCGGCAATCGGTAAGAATGTTGCGACGAGGGCGACAACCAACTGATTGTCCGGATTGCTGGTGTCCATATAAAGGCTAGCCACGCCGTGGGGCCACAAGGCTACGGGTACGGCAAAAAACATAATACCGATCACGGAGGTAAGTATGGTCAAAATACCTGCGCGTTTTACGGCGTCGGAGTTGTTAGCACCTTTGGCAAGGCCAACCCGCACTGCACCTGCCATGGACAAACCCCAAGGCAACATAAAGGCCAGCGCAGATATATTGAGAGCGATCTGGTAAGCGGCGACCTGCATTACGCCGATAAGCCCGACAATCAGCACGCAGGCGTTAAACAACATACCTTCGAATAATGTGGTCAGGCTAATGGGCCAACCAAGCTTGAACACTTCGTGCAAGCGGTTCCAATGAGGACGCCAAAAATGATGAAAGATCCGAAACTCTGCGGATTTTTTGTCCATCTGAATATAGATTACAAACAAGAAAAAACCGGCAATATAGGCGATAGAAGACGCTATGCCCGCACCGACAAGGCCAAGTTCAGGGAAGCCGAACATACCAAATATCAACAGAGCGTTCAAACCTGCATTCAGTGCAACGCTCGCCATGACCAAGACAAACGGAATAAGCGTCTTGCCGATAGCGGCTAGATAATTACGCAAGATCATGGTGCCAAGAGCAAACGGCCAACCTGCCGCGAGGGCGAGAATATAGCTTCCGGCCTTCGCAGATTGTTCCGGGTCTTGCCTGGCTAACAAAGCGAGCGGTTCGGCTAAAAATGCAAACACCAACATGAGGGGTGTCATGAAAGCGACACACCACAGCGCCATGCGTACAGAAATACGAGCATCATGGCGGTCGGCTACGTCTGCGCCGAGGGCTTGGGAAACCATGGGCGATACGGCCATCACTGGCCCCGCGCCGAGCATCCAAAGCATGAAATAAATGACCGAACCAAGAGAGGCCGCCGCCACTTCGGCAGCGCCAACCCGTCCGATCATTAAAATATCGATGGTGTAAATTGAAAATTGTGCCAACTGCGTTGCTGCCATAGGGATGCCAAGCCAGAGCAAGGTTTTCAACTCGCCGGGCCAAGTGGTTGGCAATTCGGCTTTGTGGTGTTCATTTATTTGTGTCGTGTCAGTCATAATGTATCCGTATGTATTTGTGGGAAATTCTATGTTTTAGAGATACGGAGACATAAAAAAACCTCCGTGGCTTTGGCCCGGAGGTGCAGTCAGGAGACTTAAAATTAAGTCAGGACGTCACAAGTCGCGGCCAAAGATTGGTATTGGATAAGGTACATCGCGAATTATATTCGCTCGCCTTGCCATATCTAAAAAATACAATATTCATTGTTCCGCTCACTTTTGTTGATGTGTGGGTAGGTGTAGGTAGGGTCGTTGTCAATGGGATATTGTTGGTGCAGGCCAAACTAGCCTACATCAACCATTTTATACTAAACTATTCTACATCAATTTGGCGTCTTCTTTATAAACATCAAAATCAATGTCTTCAATTTTGAACATGCGCAAGACTTGGCCAATACCAAATATTATTACGGCTTGATAATATATACTCATAGCAATGGGCTCGAACCTGTCCCAGCCGTTTTGGTTGATGGCGTCAAAGACCATGAGCTGCACACTTATCAAAATGCTGGCAAAAACGAACACGCGTATTATGGTTTTTATGGACCTACGCTGGTCTTTATAGGCTTGGTGTGGGTCTGGTTTTTGGCCGCGTAAAAATTTGTAACCAAAACCTATAAGGGCAAGGTTTATACCTGTCATGCTGACTATGGTTACATAAGATTGCCAGTCCCACGGTGTCGTAAAGCCTTTGTTATAGAAGTAATAAACTACCCATGACACGAATGCTAAAACGGCTAGGGCAACATAAAACGGGGAAATAAAATCAAATAATTTACGGGGGCTTAGATCAGCTTTGCGCGTATTGCTTTTAGCGCCGCTCCGCATGTCCTTAAGCCACTTGTAGGTAGAAATTTCCAATAACACTTGCGGCACAGCCTGTAGGATAAAGAAAAACATGACAAACATAATCTGCTCGTTTTCTTTGATATCACTCGGCGCATAACCGCTTGCAGCCATTGTTAGTAACAACCCCAGGCCGAGCACCGCGATGGTTATATTTGCGAACATATATCTACGGATGGTTTTATGTATGGCTTTGCTTGGGTCAGCATATCGGGAGGGTTGATATAATTTGGGATAGTCCGCCGCCGGGTAATTACGCAGGACATACATATTTCGGTCATAGGTTTGCTTGGGGTAGTGATAAGAAATGAGATAAATCTGGCTTATAAAAATTGCGTAAAAAATAATATCAACGATGGTCATGTTAGTTTCCTTTTGTTTCGGGCTGGCGTGTATTGCGCCCGCTTGTATTGTTTCGGGTCATCACATCGGCAAATGCAATGCGGATTTCCGAATCTGTTACATCGGCATTTCTAAATGTGGTTATGGTCTTGGTGAGCTCAGTGCTGACCCAGGCATTTAAATCGGTTGTGCAGTTTTCTACGGCACCCGGGTGGATGAATGTCCCCCGGTAGCCTTTGGTCTGGATAATATTGTCGCGCTCCAAAAGGCGGTAAGCCTTGGCAACGGTTTTGTTGTTTATGTCTAAATCATTGGCAAGTTGGCGTATGGAAGGGAGGGCGTACCCTGCCGCTAATTCACCAGAAATTACAGCATGTTTGATTTGCTCCATCACTTGCGTGAACAGAGGTATCTTATCATCAATATCGATTTGTATTTCCATAGTTAGAACCTGCATAGTTTAATGTACCCTATGATGTAGGGGTACAATAGGCTTCTGAAGAATGCAAGGTAAATTTTTATATCAATGAAATGTACCTGCTTAAGGTTTTCGGAGCAGAGATTGAAAATTTAATGTAAAACATATTTGACATATCGGTCGCGCGCTCCTATATGTAAAACATATTAGACATTATCAGAGGACAAAAGAATGGCATTAATTGCAGATATGAGTGAACCGGAACGGCAAAGTTGGATAACATTGATTGCAGATGTGTGTGTGTTTTCTATCTTTATAAAGAGCATGACAAGCGGACAGTTTCTAAATGGTTTTAGCGTCGATAACAATGATGCAGCAGGTTTGGTTGGTGTGTATATTTTGGTTATTGTGGCAGCGATTATTATTCACAGCATTATTGCAGGCATTTTTGCAATGCGCGGAAAAGTCAGCGGGTTGGAGCGCGATGAACGGGATATTGAAATTGAGCGCAAAGGTGCCCGCAACGGTTTTTGGGTGGTGAGCATTGCTATTAACATTGTAATTTTTCAACTCTTAGTGGAGAATTCTTTGCCGAGTGGCTATGAGCCATTATTTTCTGTTACGAGTCCAAGTCATATGTTCTTTGCTTTGATGGCGATAATGTTTTTAGGCGATATTGTATACCGTGCGACTATGGTGTTGGCATATAGAGGACCATAAGGGTGGGCAAACAAAAGAAAATCCCTAAAGGAAAAGTCCTAAATCACATACGGCGTATACGCCTTGCCCGCACTGATCTGACCCAAGAAGAATTGGGGAGAAGGGTCGGGGCTACACGACAAACCATTATAGCTATCGAGGCCGGAAAATACGCGCCTTCTATGGAGCTTGCCTTTCGTATCGCAGCAGAGTTCGGGGTCATGTTCGACGAAGTATTCCAGTTTGATCCGAACGGCTGAGACTTGGCTTGAAGCCTGTCCTCAAACGGGCTAACAGGCGATATGGTCGCAGCTAACAAAAACAAAAAGAAGTCCTTTCTTCTCACTTTGCTAAAATTARCMGTGGGTATTGCTGCGCTGGTATTGCTCTTTGTTTGGGTTGACTGGCGCGAAGCCCTMGCCRCGATTGTCACTGCCAATCCGGTTTGGCTGGTGCTTGGCGGTTTTATTATTTTGCTGGTCTGGAGCCTTGATGCGCTCCGTCTGCATTGGATGACCCCCATAGACGGGCTACCTTACCGCACACATCTGGCTCTGGCTTTGCAAAGTGCATTTGTTATGCAGTTCGGGTTTGGCGTGTTTAGCGGTGATGGTTACCGAGCCGTAGGCTATGCGCTTAAATCCGGCAAGGTGTTTAAGCCAACTGCGCATTTGGTCGCATCGCGGATTATCGGGTTTTCCAGCGTTGCCATTATGGCGGTCGCAATTTCGCTCTGGGTGATATTTTTAGGCGAAGCCGAATTTTTGGACACGGGGAAATCCATCATAAGGTCTGTGGTGATTGCCTTGGTTATTGGTGCCGTAATTATACTTGTCATTAGGTTTGCTCTGCGTGGACGCACACTAACGCGCTGGGTAGAAGAAGCCCGTGTAGCTATGAAAACCATTACTGTGCGCATTTGGGTGCTTAGTTTTGTGATGGTCATATTACGCGGTGCATCCTTTGCCTGTATTTTGTACGGGCTGGATATTCATATGCAATTTTACGTGCCGCTTTTGGCTAATGTAAGTGCTACATTAACCGCACTTCTGCCTGTGCTCGGCGGGATCGGGGTCAAGGAAGGTGCATATGTCGGCATCACGAGCCTGTTTGGGCTTGCGCCGACTATCGGGCTATCCGCAGCTATTCTCATGCGCTTTGTTGTCTTGTTGGCAACGTCTTGCGGGCTATTACTCAGCCTCGGTCTGAACACAGAAAAGCATGAAACTAAGGCTTCATGATCAAGTTATAATAAGCAGCAATACCGTAACGCTTTCCCCGTTATTTACCTTTCATTTACCCATCATTTACTTTGGCGCTTTACACTCCCTTAAGAATTAAAGGAGAAGCGCGTGAATACAGCGACGAGCAGTTTTGATGAACGGGGTTTTAGCCCCAGAAGACATGAAAGTTTGATGGACGAAATGCTAACGTCATCAGSGGCTCTGCGGCGCGCGATTGCTGCCTGCCTTGTTGGTGGTTTTGGCGCCGTATTACTGGTGACAATACTCACGTTTTCTGCTTTTGACAACACAGGCGACACGGCTGGACTTGGTGTCGAAATTTCTAATTTTCTAGGCCGCCCGGGCGCTGGGCTTTCTAACTTTTTCTTACAGCTTTTGGGTTGGTCCGCATTACCCTTGGGTTTGCTGATGATGTTCGCGGCAGTGCGTGCCGTGTTTAGACCCCGTTTAAACATAAACAGATGGGCAATTTTTAGACGCAGTTCTTTGTTGGTGATGACAGTATTCTTTCTAGCCGTTTTTATGGCGGCGTTCCCCATACCGCAAAGTTGGCCTATGGGCGCGGGGCTTGGCGGCTGGATCGGTGATGTGGTGTTTATGGGTGCCAAGGGCGCTTTTCTTAAATTAGGTGCATCAGCGGCTATTGCAGGCGGCGCGGTGGCTATTCTTGCTTTTACCGGGCTTGGTTATTGCTTTGGCCGCTTTATCGGTGTTGTTGGACGCGATGTAGCAGATGTGCTCGACGCAGCTGGCCTAGTGTGGGCGATCTTCCGTGTACGGTTGGATCAGTTTATCCGCTTTATCCGCAGACGCTTTCAAAAATCCTATGTGGACCCTTTAGAGTTCTCCGGCGAAACCGCAGGCTTTGCCGACAAACGGGTCTGGCTGGAAACACCGGGGGCCGAACCAGCACAAGAACCTATAACGGCAGAGGATATGCACTACGAAACGGCTGCAGAACCAGCAGCATCTCAGCAATCTGCATCCAAATTTTTGCATGCTACCATAGATCAAGCCGCACCTGATGCAGCAACGAGCAAACCTAAACGCCGTGCAAAAGCCCCTAAATATAAATTTCCTAAGAACGGAAAATTTGTTTTGCCAACAATCGACCTTCTGAAAATTCCGCCGCCGCGTGTGGCCGTCGTTGACGCTGGCGCTTTGGAAGCTTCCGCCGAAGAACTCGGTAATGTATTGATAGATTTTGGTGTCAAAGGCGAGATCGGGCGGGTACGTCCTGGGCCTGTCGTCACTTTGTATGAATTTGAGCCTGCCCCCGGCGTGAAGTCGTCGCGGGTGATTAATCTGGCCGACGATATAGCCCGCTCTATGGCGGCGCGCTCGGCGCGTGTAGCCGTCGTACGCGGCCGGAATGCCATTGGTATCGAGCTTCCTAACCGCCGCCGCGAAACTGTGTTCTTACGCGAAATGCTCTCCAGTCGTGATTTCAAAACCACCAATGCCGCGCTTCCGATTGCACTGGGTGAAGATATTGGTGGTAAGCCGTATTTTGCCGACCTCGCTAAAATGCCGCATTTATTGGTAGCAGGTACCACGGGTTCCGGTAAATCCGTGGGCATCAACGCCATGATTTTATCGCTGATGTATTCCCTGACGCCCGACCAGTGCAAATTTATCATGATCGATCCGAAAATGTTGGAGCTGTCCATCTATGACGGTGCACCGCATTTGCTCACACCCGTTGTGACCGAACCGAAAAAAGCCGTTGTTGCCCTTAAATGGACGGTACGCGAAATGGAAAACCGTTACCGGAAAATGTCAAAAGTTGGCGTACGTTCCATCGGCGGCTATAACGACAAAGTTCGCGAAGCTGCTAAATCCGGTAAGCCTGTAACCCGCACAGTGATGACCGGGTTTGACAAGCAAACCGGCGAAGCCATGTACGAAACCCAGATGCTGGAAATGGATTTTATGCCGTTCATCGTCGTGGTTATTGACGAAATGGCTGACCTTATGATGGTGGCGGGCAAAGACATCGAAGGCACGGTTCAACGTCTAGCGCAAATGGCGCGGGCGGCGGGCATCCACTTAATCATGGCAACACAGCGTCCGTCCGTGGATGTGATTACCGGCACGATCAAAGCCAATTTCCCGACCCGTATCTCCTTCTCGGTCAGCTCTAAAATCGATAGCCGAACCATTCTCGGCGAGCAAGGTGCCGAGCAACTTCTGGGTATGGGTGATATGCTGTATATGGCCTCGGGCCGTAAACCGCGCCGTCTACACGGACCTTTTGTTAGTGACGACGAGGTCGAAAAGATCGCAAACTTCGTTAAAGCTCAAGGTGCACCAAGTTATCTAGAAGACATCACTGTTGATACTGAAGAAGAGGCCGCCGCTGGCGGGCCTGCTGGCAATATAAGCTCCGGCGACGAAACCTTCGACAAAGCCGTCGCCATAATCGCCCACGACCGCAAATGCTCCACAAGCTACATCCAACGCCGCCTATCTATTGGCTATAACCGCGCCGCCAACATAGTCGAACGCATGGAAGCCGAAGGCATGATCAGCGAAGCAGGCGCAGGCGGAAAACGCGAAATACTCCTGCCGGAAGAGGGCGCATTTTAGGGGCATTCTTGCGCTAAACTAGATACCCGCCTATATATGCATGCACCGTTGGCCAATACTTTACCGTCTATGCCCCTCACCCGCTATTTGCTGCGCAAACGCGACCTCTCCCCAAAGGAGAGGTGAGAAAACTGGGTTTTCTTTGGTGATGGTTGTTGGTTATGTGCTCCCATTTATTGGTAACATTGGTGTTGAGATGCCGTCTCCTCTCCTCCCCCGAAAAACAAAACTGGGAGAGGAACAAGGTGAGGGGTTCGGATGTTTGCTGATATTCCCTCCCATTTGTCGAAATTAAAAAATCTAAATATGACACAAGGCGCCAATACCCGTTGACCGGCTCCTTATACCTATGGCAGTACCTTGCTTGTGGGCGAACAGTGAATGTGCTATGGGCAGGTATGACAAAACAAAAGGGGACACTATGAAAATCACATCATTATTAGCATCGATAGCTTGTTTAGGCTTAGGAATATTACCCGCCGTTTCTGCGCAGGCAGGAGACAATGATTACATTGGCGAAATATTCATGACGGGCGCGAATTTTTGCCCGCGAAGTACAGCATCACTAGATGGTCAACTTTTATCTATCTCGCAAAATCAGGCTCTATTTTCTATACTAGGTACAACATATGGCGGAGACGGTCGCACAACATTTGGTTTGCCGGATATGCGGGGACGCTCGGCCGTACATGCAGGGCGTGGGCCCGGTCTTAGCAGTATTAGTCTTGGTGCGAAGAGCGGGACGGAAAAACTCAGTTTAATGACGGGTGGCCAGTCTAAGGGTAAAACCGAGAACGGTAGAAACTTAGCTGGTTCTGAGCAAACACTCAACAACCGTGACCCTTATTTGGCAATAAAATATTGCATTGTTATGCAAGGCATGTACCCCTCACGAAATTAAGCTGGCTAACCGCCCAAACTTACGGCACCCAGTCGATATCTGATCAACACCCGACAATTGTTGAGGGGTTCCGCTGGCGGGTGGAACAACCACTTTCTCGCAGCTTTTTTTGTAGTGCTTTCGAACAGACCGCCCGGCAAGGCGCGCTCTATGCTGACATTTTCTGTGGCACCATTTGCGTCAACATCAAGGCGCAGTATCACCCAGCCTTGGCGACCCGTGCGAAAAGCTTTGCGAGGATAACCCGGTAGTTCAAAATTAATGGCCGCCAGTTTTTCGCCGCCGATGCAATCATCTGGATCAGCATAGCCTTTAACCCATGGATCTATTGGGTAATCGGATTTCGGTTTGAACGGCTTACTGGCGCAGGCTGATAATAAGAGCGCAGAAAGTAATAAAATACGGATCATTCCTGCTCTCCGAACCGTTCTTCAACCAATGTGCTGAGAGCTTTGACAGCGGCTTCGGCGTCGGGACCGTGGGCGGTAATAGAGATGTCTTCCCCGCACGCTGAACCAAGCAGCAGCAGCTCCATAATGCTGTCACCGACAACCGTTTCCTGACAGACGTCATTGCAAGAAGTGACTTCGATTTTTGCATTAAATTTTTGTGCCATCGTTGCGAATTTAGCCGAAGCGCGAGCATGCAAACCGCGTTTGTTGCGCAAGGTCACGCGCGTGCTTTTAAGATAGAGAGCTTCGCTGATATCGCCGCTATTCATTTAAACGGTCACTCGTCAATTTCGCCRGCGATTACTTCGGACGCAATGGCAATATAATGACGTCCGGCCTGTTTGGCCGTCTGTGCGGCTTCGGCCAAGGATAAATCCAAGCGGGCTTCGGAAAGTTTWATTAACATAGGCAGATTAACGCCGGCCACAACCTCGACATTGGCGCGCCCCAGCAACGATATAGACAAATTGGAAGGGGTGCCACCAAACATATCGGTGAGCAGCATAACGCCAGTGCCTGTATCAACTGCTTTGACAGCATCGTAGACGGCGCTGCTTGCCAGCTCCAGATCATCATCTGCGCCAATACAGACCGTGGCTAACTGGTCAAGCGGGCCGACCACATGCTCTGTAGCTAGCTTCAATTCGTCCGCCAAGCGTCCGTGGGTTACAATTACAAGTCCGATCAAGGTGTGCCTCATGTTTTCAAGACATCACTTAAACAAATTCGGAGGGTAATGAAAAGCGTTATTTACGGCTACGCTTGTCTAGTATGACGATTTGTAACGGTAAGGTCAGGGTAAAGCGTGCACCGATCACTTTACCCGTGTTGTCCGTACGGTTGGAAGCGTTAATAGTGCCGCCGTGAGCCGACATGATTTGGCGGCAAATGGCAAGGCCGAGGCCAGAATGGTCCCCGAACGCCGCTCCCTTTGGGCGTTGGGTGTAAAACCGATCGAAAATCATGTCCAAATCATCCTTAGGGATACCGGGACCATCATCATCAATATAAACAATTGCCGCGCCCTCATTTTCGCCTTCGCCGCGATCATAGGACAACCGTACACTTGCAGTTTTGTCGTCTGGCGAGAAGGTCAATGCATTGTCGATGAGATTGCGCAAGACTTGACCCAATGAATTTTCAAGTGCCCGAATGACAACTGGATTGTCTTTATCTTGCTGAGTTGTGTGTACAACATCTACTGTGACTTCACGCCTAGTCTGTGTGTAAAAATCTGCTATATCGGATAGGAATATATGCAAATCCATGGGGACTAATTTTTCTTTTGCCAAAGCCGCATCCATGCGCGAGGCTTTGGAAATATCAGTGATCAACCTATCCATGCGCGACACGTCTTTCTCGATAATATCAATGAGTTTATCGCGGCGTTCTTTGGTCTTGGAGCCACGTAAAGTTTCGCTGGCTGARCGAAGTGAGGTCAACGGGTTTTTAATCTCGTGGGCAACATCTGCGGCAAATTTAGCAATATCGTCAATACGGGTRTAYAGGCCGTCCGTCATTTCGCGCAGGACGATGGAAAGGTCGCCAATTTCGTCGCGCCGCTCTGATAAATCGGGAATGACATCCCGTTTATCCGATGACCGCACAACTTGTTCTGCTGCCYGTGCCAAACGTCTAATCGGTAAAGCGATAAACAAGGTCAAAGAYAACGCGGAAAGAACAGATGCTAATATGGCGATTAGGATTATCGGGGTTAAACCTTGGCGTTGAGAAGCTAAAATAGTGTCAACATCATGGGTCTCGAACACGAGAACGCCTTGAATGTCTTCAACACGTTTAACCGGCATAGCAACGGCGACAATCAGTTTTCTACCTTCATATTGCTCACCTGATACGGTTTTGCCGAGCAATGCAGATTTAACATCATGCTCTAAAAAACGTTGTTTATTTTCACGGTTTTTGCGAAATACACGCCAATTATTAACCCATTCATCGCTCCACGATTGCAACGTTACCCACCAAGGCTCCTTGCGCTTAAGGGGACCTAGGTAATTAATGACTGGATCTAGTTGTCCGACTTCTACACTGCTATCAAGCCTGTTACTGTCTGCGACTATGGTGCCATTTTTGTCGTATAGGCGGATRCGGGCTTTGTCTGGTACATCTATTCGGGCTATAATGCGCCTGGCTTCATTTCTGTCGAGTTGCGGAGTAACTTCAACGCCAGTTGCTTGATCACCAATTAAATTTGTTATTATCCGGGTTTGTGAGTGTAGATTATCAATCTTGGCATTGATCAACCCACGGGAAAATTGATTCAAGGTCAAGGCGCCTGCTATTAAAATAATCAACCCTAAAAGATTAGCCAAGAAAATCATCCGGGTCAGGGTCGAAAACATGATAAAGCGGCGCACACCGCGCGCACGCTTACGCTGTTTTAGAAACTTCAGTTTAGGTATGTTGGCTTTAGCCATGTGCGTCCTCTTTCGCCTGCCCTATAGCAGACGAATATTTACGCTTCCTTATATTTATAACCAATTCCATATAGAGTTTCGATGCCGTCAAAGTCTTTGTCAGACTTGCGAAATTTTTTACGCAGGCGTTTGATGTGGCTGTCAATTGTACGGTCATCTACATAGACTTGGTCGTCATAGGCTATGTCCATTAAATTATCACGACTTTTGACAAAACCTGGGCGTTTGGCCAAAGCGTACAAAATTAGAAATTCCGTCACTGTCAAACGGATTGGTTCGCCTTTCCATGAGCAAGCATGGCGATTTGGGTCCAGCAAAAGCTGACCGCGACGAATTACGGCATCATCACCGACTTGCGGTGCCGGCGTTTCGATATTGCTTGGTTTGGCGCGGCGCAGAACTGCTTTGATCCGTTCACCCAAAAGCCTTTGGGAAAACGGTTTGGTAATATAATCGTCCGCGCCCATATTCAGGCCTAGAGCCTCATCAAATTCATCATCTTTGGAGGTCAGAAAAATGACAGGCATGTTGGATGTTTGACGCAAGCGGCGGAGTAATTCCATGCCGTCCATGCGCGGCATTTTTATATCAAATACGGCAATATCAACGGGGTTTTTACTGAGAGCTTCCAAAGCTGATGCTCCGTCGTGATAACATTTTACCTCATGACCCGCATCTTCCAAAAACATCGATACTGATGTCAGGATGTTTTCATCGTCGTCTACCAAAGCAATATTAGCCATAAGGCCTCCCATTTATTCCAATTTTGAGCATATTAAGCTCAAGATTCGTTCTACAACTGTAGCGACCTATAAAGCCCGCTTCAAGTTCACTCTAAATGCTTTAAAGCCGCGAAATGTGGCATGGTTATGGCGAAAAACAAGGTTTTGACAGTTTCTATCCACATTCACATCAACATAAACTTGCTTTTTGTCTTGGTGTCAGGATGTGGTAGGCTATAAAGACATTTGGTTTTAACGGGATACTTATGGCCAAGCACGAGAAAACAGTAGAGCAAACTGAGAAGTCACGGTTCCTCATTATATCCGAAGCCGCCACCGCCTACGGGGATCGTAGCTTTGACAATTATGCCCAGATACGTTCGATTGCCGAACAAATACAAGCTGGCTTGTGCGGCTATCTTGACCATGAACGCAAATGCGTATTTTTGGTGCCCCCGCAAGGACCATTTCTTGAACAAAATTATGGTTCGGCTGCGTTTTCCGTGTCCGGCAAAGGCTTTTTACCCCTTGAGCCTATAAGTTTTGGTTTGGGTATTCGGGTCAGTGAGACGGGGGACTTTTTGCGAGTTGTTTTACAATGCCGTAAAGAAGGTGCCCGCATTGATGTGCAGGTAGAGCACAATAAAACATATGAATTGGATTTGCCGCTCAAGGAAAAAGAATTAAACGTAGTGCTGGAAGGGTTGTTCCAACATACCCTGCACTGGTTTACCGACCGTACCGAACGCTATGACCACGGTAATTACGGCACAAGCGATATCGGGTTTGATATAATGCGCATAGATAAAGGTTCCTAAGCGTTTATGTCCGAAGCCGTCCATACCGTCACTGCATTATTGCCGTTCAAAATCGCTTTGATCGGGGTGCTTGGTATTGGCGCGCAGTGGCTGGCTTGGCGGTTACAGCGTCCGGCCATTGTTTTGATGGCGATTGCCGGATTGATATTCGGGCCGTTTATGTCGTGGATTTTCTCATTGCCGTTTGTCCAAGATACGGATGTCCTGCACGGGATTGTTAATGCAGTTATGCTCAATCCAGAGAAGGATTTTGGCGCTGTATACAGACCCATGGTCGGAATTGCAGTGGCGATTATTCTATTTGAGGGTGGGCTTAATCTGCGCTTTTCTGATTTGCGCGATGCTACCCGTGCAGTTAGCCGCATGGTGTTGGTAGCAGCACCGATTGCAGCAGTTTTRGGYGCGAYKGCTGCTCATTATATWATGMATTTRCCGTGGGAYATTTCTGCYATGATAGGTGGTYTRTTTGTTGTGACAGGGCCAACGGTTATCTTGCCCTTATTGCGCCAAGCCCATCTRCCCGGCAGRCCCGCRGCTATACTTAAATGGGAAGGTATTATCAATGACCCRGTAGGGGCATTRTTCGCCGTTGCYGGKTATGARTTTATCCGCTTTACMGCCATGGGSGARAGCACCCAATTTGCMATTACTTTGCTTATYTTTGCTGCCGCCGTTGGWGCAGTCTTTGGGGTTGTTTCKGGCTGGTCAYTGGCATGGTCGTTTAGACGYGGCCATGTRCCRGAATATCTSAARGCYCCGGTTGTGCTCATCTGGGTGTTGTTTATYTATGTTATGGCCAATGARGTTGCCGAGGAAACRGGTTTGGTGGCTGTGACAGCTATGGGKRTCGCTATGGCCAATACCAAATTTGCCGCCATGCAGGAAATGCGTMGGTTYAAAGAAAAYATYGCCGTGCTTTTGGTGTCCGGAATTTTYGTYGTTTTAACGGCCACATTGACACTGGATGTGTTGAAAAGTTTTGATTTGCGYGTGCTCAGYTTTGTRTTGGCAATGATGTTTATTGTCCGCCCCGTTGCCGTRTTTGTTTCKACCATTTGGWCGGGCCTAAATTGGCGCGAGACATTATTRSTGGCCTGGATAGCCCCGCGCGGCGTCGTTGCTGTGGCTGTCGCTGGCTTGTTTGCTACCGAACTGCAATTAATTGGCCGCGAAGACGGCGCGATTTTTGTGCCGCTCGCATTTGCTTTGGTGTTTGCTACTGTCATTAGCGCAGGTTTCACCATAACGCCCTTAGCTAAATGGCTTGGTTTGGCGAAGGATAAAAACGAAGGCGTCATGATTGTTGGCGCTAATCCTTGGTCGCTTGGTCTGGCCAAAGCCTTAAAGGATATGGATATTCCAGTGCTGGTCGCCGACACCAATTGGCGGCGTTTACGGGGTGCAAGGCTAGAAGGATTGACCGTGTTTTACGGCGAGGTTTTGTCGGAAAATGCCGACCATAGACTTGACCATACGGCTTTTGGTCATCTAATGGCGGTTGGCCCCAATGATGCATATAATTCGCTTGTCTGCGTGGAATTTGCGCCTGAGCTTGGTCGCCACCGTGTGTTCCAGATTTCAGGACAAGAAGCGGACGAGGATGACGCCGGTGCGATTATCTATACCGCGCGCGGGCGGACGCTCTCCACCCATGGCCGTACATTTGATGTATTGACCCGGGATTGGTGGTCAGGTTGGCGCTTCCGCTCCACCACCTTGAGCGCAGAATATACGCTAGAAGATTTTTTGGAAGAACGCGGCGAAGACATAGACATATTGCTTGCCAAACGCCCAGATGGCACTTTGGATTTCCTACAGCCGGATAGAAAATCCAAAGCTGAGGGTTCGACAATTCTCAGCTTCGGTGCGGTATTAAGTACTGCGCCCGACCGGGGAGAAGGTGCCACCACAAATGCCCCTGAAACCAGTGATGGTTCAATGCCATTAGCGACCAAAGGCGAATTGCCGACCTAGGTTTTGTGTGCTGGTTTAAGGGGTGCGCATACCCAGCTAACTTAACATTGGTTTAACGCCTGCGCGCCATGATGTGTGGATTGTTATTTACGGACATTTGGCGTGCAAGAAGATCATATTACAGAAGATATTGAAGAGCCTGCTGACGCCCAAGAGGTGTTGCGGCCTATTGTACCTGTGCATGAAAAACTAGCATCGATTTGGCAGCTGGTAAGGCAACGAATAAAGCGTCCCCAAATACCTAACAAGAAGAAACCAAAATGGTTGGTCTGGACGCTCTGGATTATGGGTCTCCCAAGCGGACTTGTGACATTACTCGTGCTTGGTTGGTTCGGGTATGCGGCTATGGATATGCCCGATACTTCGCCGCTGTGGGCACCCAAGTCGACGCCGCAAATTGTTATCCTTGACCGCTATGGTCGCGAAATTTTGCGCAAGGGTGGGGCAGAGGCCAAGCCTGTCGACTTGGACGCATTACCCGCTAGCCTGCCTCAAGCATTGATTGCTATCGAAGATAGGCGGTTTTATAAGCATCCGGGTTTTGACCCTATTGGTCTAGCGCGTGCAGCAAAGGCCAATTATAAGGCGGGACGTATAGTACAAGGCGGTTCGACCTTAACGCAGCAATTGGCTAAAAACGTGTTCTTGACAAGGGAGCGAACGTTCAAACGCAAAACCCAAGAAATCATGTTTGCCGTCTGGTTGGAACTGYGCATGAGTAAACAAGAAATTCTAGAAACATATTTATCCCGCGTCTATTTCGGCGGCGGGACTATCGGGATTGAAAGCGGAGCCCAACGTTTCTTCAACAAATCCGCTAAGGATTTAAATACGGGCGAAGTGGCATTATTGGTCGGCCTCTTGAAAGCTCCGGATAGGCTAAACCCGCTCAAAAATCGCGATTTAAGCGCACGCCGTACCGCCGTAGTGTTATCGGCAATGCGCACCCAAGGTTATCTCACCGASGCCGAGTGGGGGCAGGCGATGACGATGGCCATCGAGATAGAACCGCTTGCTATCAATACGAACGGCGGCGCGGGATATTTCACTGACTGGGTACTTGCGACCATGGACAGAAACATCGGGCAACCACGCAGTGATATTACTATTCAAACCTCGCTTGATATTGAAATGCAAAAACTGGCAGAGAGCGCGGTGCGCAGTGGCCTTAATAATAAACGCAATGCCCAGCAAGCAGCCTTGATGACCTTTGACGGCGACGGTGCCGTGCGGGCCATGGTCGGCGGTGTTGATTACCGCCATTCAAGTTTTAACCGCGCCTTAAGCGCTAACCGCCAACCGGGTTCAGCCTTTAAACCATTTGTCTATTTGGCGGCGTTACAGGCGGGTTTGTCGGCTTGGGATATTTATGAAGACAAACCCATAGATATAGACGGCTGGAAGCCGGGTAATTTTTCCAATGAATATCTCGGTGCTATGTCCATGGAGAAAGCGCTGGCTCTGTCCATCAATACCGTAGCGGTGCAAGTTAATGAAGAAATTGGACGGGGCAAGGTGGTCGAAACTGCGGCTAGTCTTGGTCTTAAAAATTTACAGCCCTATGCATCTTTGGCGTTGGGCGCACAAGAAATGTCGCTGTATGATTTAACCGCCGCCTATGTGCCTTTCGCCAATTGGGGCTATAGCATTACTCCCCACGCTATCGAAGCCATCTACAGCAATGACGGTGATGTGCTCTACAGCCATAAGGCGTCCGAGAAAACCCGTGTGCTGGACACCAAAACACTGGGCCAGATCAATGCAATGTTGCAAACCGTTGTACGCAGCGGAACGGGCAAATCGGCGCAGATAAATGGGCGCGATGTGGCCGGAAAAACCGGCACTACCAATGACTACAGAGACGCCTGGTTTGTCGGCTATACGGCAGATTTTGTCACTGGYGTTTGGGTCGGTAATGATGACAATTCCAAAATGGCGCGTGTTACAGGCGGCACGTTTCCGGCCCGTATCTGGCAGGATTATATGAGTGCGGCCTTGCAAGATATGCCCCAAGCAAATCTCCCCACGGTTACCAGACCTGTACTGATTGCAAACGATCGTAAGTTGGAAATCCTCTTGGCTGATTTGGAACGGGCTTTGCCTTAAACCCAAATTAACCCTGTCTCCTCATCGAACATTACCCATTACCTGCTAGTCAGATCATAGGATGAAGTTGGGGAAATAATGCTTAGAAAACTGATATTGGTATCTGTGGTMYTTGCCGCCTTGYTGGGTGCDGGCTTTGGYTTCGCCAGTAAAGATAATGTTTTGTTATCGCRCAGTATTKCYCRTTAYCAYRMTGCTATGRMCGCYGGGGAATATGACCGCGCCTATACACTTGCCAACCAAATGGCAGCGGACGGCTATATTCCTGCCCGCGCTTTTTTGGCGACATTGTATGAAAATGGCCAAGGTGTAATCCAAAATATGGACATAGCCGTTGAGCAATACAAATTGGCGGCAATGGCAAATGACGTTTCGGCGCAAGTCTATCTAGCGGGCCTGTATGTGCGCGGTGTCGGAGTGGGTGTAGATGAAAAATTGGCCTTGCACTGGTACGCAAAAGCCGCCGCAAACGGTCATTCCACCGCCAAGTTCAAACTGGCTTTGCGTTAAGACCTAGCGTTCTCCGCCCTATCTTTCTTTTCCGGGCACCCATTTTACGTCTGTGCGGCCCTGCATATTACACCATCTTGCCGCAACGAAAAGATAGTCGGAGAGGCGGTTTATGTATTTGAGGGCGAGCGGATTGATATCTTCTTCTCGTAAAATTGCTGTTGAAAAAGGCTGGGATTTCTACGCCCTTGAACGTGAATGGCAAGACTTTGCAAAAGCACAAACGGCAAAAGGAAACCCGCCCGATAAAATCGGCGGGGCGTTTGTAGCCTTCTGTAATAAAAAAGATCGCTTGCGATAATAAAGTGTCTAAAAACGCTCCCGTTTACGAGTAATTTTATTGCTGGCTTGTAAAACCAATCAAGAAAAAGTACTGATGTCGGAAAACAAGAGATATTTGGGGAATATCAGCTTAATAGAAATGCAACACTGGAGGAACGGCCATGCGTACAATAATCATACTTCTCACAACACTATTTGTTCTTACAACAAGTTTTTCCACAGCAACCGCCCAAACATTCGACCCATATGGTGATGACTGGGCTACTGAAAATTCTGGGATAATAGATCAAGATTCGAATTTTGATCTAGTGATTTAATCATTGGGTTTTGCAGGATTAAACCAAGAATTAGGTATTGGCGCAATAGGCCAAGTATCAGGTTTTGGGACCATAACCGAAGAAGACTGGATGCAAGAATGCATGGAACAGGGAAGCCTGCAATGGGAATGTAGTTTGGCGTGGGATGTTCCTTTGGTTATGGCACAAATACTAGGGGGGCCAGGGTATGACGGTTTTGGCTCATACATCATAAGCGAACCCTCTAGTGGTGACTTTTGTAATGACGAAGGATGTACAACAACCCAACCGGCAGACAACGGGCATGACTTTGAAACGTCAAATGTGGTTTGTCGTGATGCAAGTTTGGTGTCACTTGAGGATCAACAAAATACTGTGGCGTGGTTTACTGTGCCAAGGCATTTTGGTTACATTGTAGATGTACGTATTGGAACCGCTGGTGAAACACGGTACTTTGTGACACATCCTGATACTGGAGCACCGGGTGGCTGGGTAACATCAGAATTACTTCCTGATGGGCTTTCAGGTATAAACACAACTGTTCCTAGGCGTCATTTTTTTCAAGGGACAGTTGAACGGGAGTTGGTAAACGTGAACGGACAATTGGTATTTATAACACACGGAATAGGAACATCAGATGTTGAATTAATGGACTTCCTTAATCAAGCATTTGGCCCAGGTGTATTTGACGCCTTAGATCGTCATGCGGCTGACCGTCTCAGTAGATCTTTCCCAGGGTGTTAATATGCTAATAAATAGAATAGCCCCCTTACGGTATTTTGCTGTTATCATGACCTTGTTGTTGGCAAGTTGTGGATATGATTCGGCTTTTCAATTCGAAACCGTATCGTCTGCAAGTTTTAGATTGACGATAGTCTCAGATACCCCAGAGCAGGCATCCTCCGCTATCAAGCAAGCATTCATTGATGAGGGCTTGGCACTTACTTTGTTTGCTGATCATGGCATCGTGGAAAGTTACTATATTAGTCACAGTAGCAGCCAGATAAGTATCACCATTTATCGCAGGAATGATTTTAGAAGAGTAGTTGTTGCAATATACCCCGCCCGCCTAGCTCCTTATTCCGCTTCGCGCAGAAAGGGATTGAAAGAACGCGAACAGGCACTTCTGCGCATAAAGCAAGTGTTGGAGCAAAGCGATAGCTTTGCTGAATATGTTGTTCAAAAATAGGAGTGAGAGAATACCCCTTAAAAGGGACTCTTTTAAACCAATTCCATACCAAATACAGATAAATCAGGTGGAAAATTGGCGCATCTGCTGAATGTCGCAATCAATATTGTGTTAGGTCTTGCAAGACAAGCCATTATTTCCGCCCCCCTTTCATTTGAAGAACCCCTAAATCGAACGATTGGAAACCCCAAGCGAACCCTAGAATTTAGACCTCCCCGAATTGTCTCGTGTTTGCTCCTGCTCCTTTTGTGCCTGCTCTTTGGCTGCCTTTGTGGCCGTCCGAAAAGCATCTGTACTAGTCGCTTGTTTTACACGGTCAGAAAAAGCCTTGCGGGTTGAAGTCGACTTTTTATTTTCCCCCTGGCTTTTTGATTCCTGGTTGTCTATTGATCGCTCAATAGAAGCCCTCAAAATTCCCACATCAACCTTGTAAGATTTTGTTGCCTCTTTGCGCTTTTGAATTATTTCAGACTTGATCGCTTTTACTTCTTCATTGGTAGCTAGCTTTTGCATGTTGCCAAGTTCTCGGCGTTCGAGGGTGTGGGCATGTTCAAGTTTGGCCATATTGGGCTTGCCCTTAATGATTGCTTGCAAGGCAGGGATCACCGCACCCTTAAAATCAAGCACAATATTTTCTTGCCAATCCTTATTGGTAAGAATGTGGCCGATCCGTACCAATGGTTATTCCACCGCCAAGTTCAAACTGGCTTTGCGTTAAGACCTAGCGCTCCCCGCCCTATCTTTCTTTTCCGGGTACCCATTTTACGTCTGTGCGGCCTTGCATATTACACCATCTTGCGGCGACGAAAAGATAGTCGGAGAGGCGGTTTATGTATTTGAGGGCGAGCGGATTAATATCTTCTTCTCGTGCCATAGCAACGATTTCGCGTTCGGCGCGTCTAGAGATGGCGCGGGCCAAATGTAAATAAGCGGCAGGTTTTGACCCGCCCGGTAAGACGAAGGTTTTGAGGGGCGCTATGTCTGCGTTGAGGGCATCAAGCTCGTTTTCTAATCTGTCGATTTGTGATTGGACGACCCGCAAAGATTTGCTTTCTTTCTCTTTGGCATCTTCTAATGTTGGCGTGGAAAGGTCAGCCCCCAGATCAAATAAATCATTTTGGATGCGTGCCAGACTGCGGTCAAGATCGATATTGTCCATGTAGAGACGGGCGACACCTATGGCAGAATTGGCTTCGTCAACCTCGCCGTAAGCCCGTACCCGAAAACAATCTTTGTTAGTTCGTGAGCCGTCTGCTAGCCCAGTTGAGCCGTCGTCACCAGTGCGGGTATAAATTTTGTTGAGTTTAACCATGTTTTACGCGTCCTTTATGCACCAGTTGATTTTGACCGCAAATACACCATCAAAATGAGAGCAATCACCGCAACAAATTGTGCGGCTACCCGCAGGCGCATTAGTTTATTGGACTTTAGCCGTGCCTCTGTACCGCCCTTGCGCATATTCAGAGCGCCCATAATCAAGGAAGCCAATACTGTCAAAAGAGCCAGACCGATGATGATGTTTATGATGAGCATAGTTTTATCCTGTTTTTAAAATATATAATCTACCCATGATAAGCGTCAAGACCTGAAAGGTTTTACTCGCTCTTGGCGACGCCTTCGCGTCTTTATTCACTTTTGGCGACGCCTTCGCGTCATTATTCACTTTTGGCGACGCCTTCGCGTCTGGGATCCGCTCCGCCTTCATAGCTACCGTCAGCATTGCGGCGGATGATATGTAGGCCGGAAATCTCGCCTTTGGAGCGGATGACTTTGTGGCCCTTGGCTTCCAGACCAGTGATGATAGCAGGATCAAGCCCGGCTTCTTCGAGGCGGACYGAACCGTTGCGCGAAATGACATTGGCCAGTTCTACCGCTTGCTGCGGGCTCATGCCCCAATCTATCATGGCGATCATGGTTTTGGCCGTATAAGCGATAATAGACGASCCGCCCGGYGAACCYGTRGCGAATGCGAAGCTACCGTCTTTGTTAAACACGATATGGGGCGCCATAGAAGAACGCGGGCGTTTACCTGCGCCCGGACGGTTGGCAATCAAAGTACCCTGCGCATCACGCGGGCGATAAGAAAAGTCGGTCAGTTGATTGTTGAGCATGAACCCGCCTGCCATACGCTCCGAGCCAAATACGCTTTCTACGGTTGTCGTCATGGAGACAACATTACCCCATTTATCGACAATAGAAAAATGAGATGTGCCGGGTACATCGGGCGTCGCATCTTTGCCGGGTTTAAARCCRGCAGGGTYGCCAGCYTTGACGTCCTTCAWACTCGTGGCCATKGAKATYAAMKCSGCACGGGATTTGAGGTAATCTGCACCCAACATDGCGCGGGTYGGCACCTCGACAAAATCSGGATCWGCGACAAATAGGTCTCTGTCAGCATARGCCATTTCGCTGGCCTCAGCRAACACGTGCCAGCCTTCTAGTGTTGGTGCYCCYTTTTCCTCATCAAAAAAGGCCTTCATATCAAARTTSKCYARCTGCCCCATAATRCTTTGCACRGCTACACCGCCCGACGAAGGTGGCACSGCRCCGCACAGCACATAGTCGCGGTAAGGCGTACATAATGCWTCGGTTTTTTGTGGYTGGTATGCSGCCATRTCGTCCAKKGTYAAAACGCCCGGWCGTGGTTCTTCGTGCACGGCGGCAACGATGGCTTCGGCTATGGGGCCTTCATTCATTGCGCGCGGATTTTGTGCCAAAGCCCGCAGGGTTTCTGCGTAAAGCTTATTGTCGCGGATGTCTCCGGCTACCAAAGGCGAACCGTCTTCGTGAAAGAAATACTGTCTTGCGGCAGGTTGAGCCTTAAGAGCAAACCCGCCCGCCATTTCAACCAACCCAGCCATGCGCGGACTGACCTCGAACCCGTCTTCGGCCAGTTTAATGCCTGCGCCGAAATTATCAGCCCACGCTAATTTACCGTGGTCTTTGTGTGCCATGTCTAACATAGCCATAACACCGGGAACGCCAGTTGAACGCCCCGAAATAATGCCTTCAAAGCGGCGTATTGGTTGGCCTTCGTCGTCTAGAAATAACGTTTCGTTGACTGCAGCAGGCGCAGTTTCGCGGCCATTATAGGCGCTGACTTTACCGGTAACTGCATCATAAAACACCAAGAACGCACCACCTGCTACACCAGAGCTTTGCGGTTCAACCAAGCTCAGCACGGCTTGTACTGCAATGGCTGCATCCACTGCAGAGCCGCCAGCTCGTAAGGCTTCAACACCGGCTTCGACGGCGTGTGGATTGGCGGCTACCACCATGCCTTTGGTGTAAGGGTTTACGGCGGGTGCCATTTGGGCGGTCTCTGTGGATACGGAGGGTATTTGTGCATCTGGATTCTGACATCCGGTGGTCGCCAGTGCTAAACCTGCCGCCAAACTTGCTTTAAGAAATAAATTGCGTCTCATCTAAAACTCTCCGATAATCTGTTGCGGCTTCCTATATTGCACGGCAACAAATATTGTAAAGTTTAAACCTTATGTCAGACACAAATGATAAAAATGCGACGAACGAAACATTAGCACAGCATGTATTGCGTGCTTTGGAAACTTACCAAGGTGAAAGCGAGCGGGGAAACACGCCTGCATTGCACCAACAAGAACCGGAGTTTCTGAACCGCGAAATGGGGCTGGTGAAATGGATTAGGGACGGCGGTTTGAACGCTAGTAATTATGCGCAGTTCTTAACGCCTTATCTAGCGCATTCCCAGCATATGCATCATCCGGGCTTTATTGGCCATCAGGTTGCTGTGCCCCACGAAGGCGCGGCCATTGCCGATATGATCCACGGGGTTATCAATAATCCCATGGCGGTCTACGAAATGGGCCCTACGGCCAGTGTGATAGAACGGGTGGTGGTTAATTGGATGCTCGAAAAATGCGGTTGGTATACAGGCGCGATTGATGATTTTACACCGAACGCAGCTAATGGTGCCAAAAACGGTGCCAAAAACGGGGCTGGCGTGCTCACCCACGGTGGTTCGCTGGCTAATCTGACGGCTTTATTGGCTGCACGTGCACATGCTGCACCTGATGCTTGGCAAAATGGCACACCGGATAATTTGGCTATCATTGCCCCTGCCGCCACCCATTATTCTTTGGCGCGTGCGGTGTCTATTGCCGGTTTTGGSCAAAGCGCCATACGCTATGCRCCGGTCAAYGCGTTAGARGTTTTGCAGCCTGAAAAACTAGAGCAGACWTTCTTGCAAGCGCAGAACGATGGYCAAAAAGTATTTATGGTATCCACCAATGCTTGTACGACGGCCACGGGTCTCTACGACCCTATCGACGAGGTGGCAGAGTTYTGCGAAAGBCACGGCTTRTGGTTACATGTGGATGGTGCCCACGGTGCTTCTGCTTTGCTGTCHGGTAAAGAGCGCCATTTGATGAAAGGCATTTCCCGTGCDGATAGCCTCACTTGGGATGCWCATAAAATGATGCGCACATCGGCTCTGAGCGCGGCTATATTGTTTAAAGACCAAAAAGCCATGGCCGGAACTTTCCACCAAGACGCTAGCTATATTTTCTATARTACAGAAGAGGGGGGCGAAGACCAAATCGGGTTTGATGCTGGCCTTTACGCAGTTGADTGCACCAAGGCGGCYCTYGGCGCAAAATTGTTCTGGGTGCTCGCTATGGAAGGCGAGAARGGTATGGGCGCATTCGTAGAAAAACAATACGGAGACACCCGCGCGTTTTACGAACTGATCAACGCGCAAGATGATTTCACTTGTCCTTACAAACCAGAAGCCAATATTCTGTGCTTCAAATATGAAGGGGTAGACGGCAACGCGGCGCAGTCGGCTTTGCGCGAAAAGATTTTAGCGCGCGGACATTTCTATATTACAACGGCGATGATCGGCGGTGTCCGGTATTTACGCCTATCCGTGATGAACCCGCTCACAACGGTGGAAACGGTCAAGGAACTGCTAGCGGAAATTAGGCTTTGCGCCAGCGAGCCGTCAGGGTAAGCTGAACCCATGAAAAACCAACTTACAGATGTCGCTGGTATCAAAGTCGGCCAAGCCCATGATGCTAAGGTGGTTACGGGTGTCACAGTTATCCTGCCAGACAGGCCTGTGCTGTGCGCCGTGGATGTACGCGGCGGTGGGCCGGGCACGCGCGAGACAGATGCGCTTGGCGCAGACGGATCCGTCWCCCACGCCCATGCTATCGTCWTATCAGGTGGGTCTGTATACGGGTTGGAYGCTGCGGGCTCAGTTACATCTGAACTTGGCAGTAAACGTATTGGCTATGAGATCGCACCAGACCCGGTACCCGTCTCGCCGATCGTGCCTGCTGCCATCCTTTTTGATAATGCCAATGGCGGCGATAAAGCTTGGGGCGATATACCGCCTTTTGCAGTACTAGGAAAACAAGCGCTTGCGAATGCGAGTGCGGATTTTGACCAAGGTAAAGCTGGGGCAGGATACGGGGCGACGGCGGGGGTTTACCCAGGCGGGCTCGGGTCTGCATCTGAACGGGTAGGGGATATCACCGTCAGCGCTTTGATAGCTGCCAATCCGATTGGTTCGCCCTATATGCCCGGGACGGATTGCTTCTGGGCTTGGGACTGCGAAATGGACGGAGAATACGGCGGCCGTAAACCACCGGCAGATTATACACACAGCCCTGCGCAAGACACCAAGCTAGCGTTTTTACGGGCGCGGGGTGCTTCCACGGTTATTGGTGTGGTGGCTACGGATGCGAAACTCACCCACGCAGAACTGCGCCGCCTTGCGATCATGGCACAAGACGGAATTGCTTTGGCCGTACGCCCATCCCACACACCTATGGACGGCGATACGCTCTTTGCTATTAGCACAGAGACCACACCCATAGAGGAGCCGCGCGTCGTCGCATTGTCGGAACTTGGCGCCGCCGCTGCAAGATGCGTAGCCCGCGCCCTATCGCGCGGTATATATTTAGCATCAAATTAAGCGCTGCATATTTTGTCTGCAAAGAAATTACCTTTAGTATAAAAGGGGCTTGCAATCCGCTCCCAAATCGGGTTTAACCCGCTTCTCGACTTTAGGCATGCACTGGTAGCTCAGTTGGATAGAGTACCTGACTACGAATCAGGGGGTCGGGGGTTCGAATCCTCCCCAGTGCGCCATTTTCTTTTAAAGCGATTTTATATTTTTCTGACATTTGTACTTGCTTGCTGCTGCCATAGTAGAATGGCACAGATGAAGTTTATGCTAGCTATTATTTTGGTAGGTTTGGGGGCAGGCTTCTTGGTCTCTGAAAATACAGGCTTCCGATAAAGATTCATCGCAAAATGTGCAGAGAGCCTTCGGGTCGGGTTTGGTGATTTTATCGTTATGAATACTAAAGCCTCTGTTTTTGAAGCGTTTCAAGGTTCGTGAAAAAGTTTCCGGCGTCATGTCGAGATAGGATGCGATGGTTGATTTATCGTAAGGCAGGGTGATGGCCGAGCCTTTGCCACCAGTTTGCTCCATGCCCAGTTTCAATAAAAACCAGCCGACCCTTTCGGTCGCGGTCTTGAGGCGTGAATGTTCGATTTGCCGGATTAACCCCTGAGAGCGCATGGACAGGCCGCCAATCATATTGAGGGCCAGGTTTTTATTATCTGCCATGTTTTGCCTGATAATAGGAGCGGGCAGGGACAATAATTTAGCGCTTTGCACAACTTGGGCATTCACAATAGACGGGATGCTGAGAAATACGGCAGCTTCCATGAGGGAATCACCCGCCGACAACATTTGAAGCACAGCCTCATCACCAGCATCTGTACTTTTATACAACTTCACCCAACCTTCCAATATGAGATAATATCGCGATAGGGTTTCGCCTTGCATAAACAATAACTTGCCTTTGTCGTAGCTGCGAATGTCTGCATGTTTCAAGAGTTGAGCCAGATCTTTCTCGCCCAATTTTGAAAACACCGGGAGGCTTTGGATAATCGGCATATGACGCTCCAGCCGAGATGGTACTTCCGCGACATTGGTAATAGAAATTGGCTTTGGGTCTGTTGGGTCTAGGCTTTTTGCCAAGTTTGTCTCGGCGCTGCGCATGCGGTCAATTTTACCCGTCAGCAACTCGAACCAAGTGATAGGTGATAGAGCATCTAAATCTTTTGCTTTTTCGGAATCTTTGAGTTTTGCATGAATGGAATCCAAAACCTCCATGACATAACCCTCAAGGCTAGCCTCAACCTCGCGTCTTTGGCGTTCAGTAGCAAGAGACATGAAGGCGCGCTTATAGGCTGACTGTTCTTCGATCAGGGTTAGCATGCGCTCAGTAAACTCACGGTTTTTGAAAACCTTCGAGCAAAACCCGTGTGCGCCCCAAGCACGTTCCCGCCCGGTGCGCTCTTTCCATTGCAAGAAATTGGAATAGGCGGTGACCTTTACGGGATTGACGTTTTCAACGCACAGTGCGGTCTCGATATTATATTCGATGGTCGGATATATGAAAGTGTAGGTGTAAGCATTTACGGCTTGGGCAAATTCTAATGTGCCGTCTTGAATTTTAGCGCGGTGGAGGGATAACTCTTCTGCGTTCTTGTGAACCGCATCTAGTTTTTTGCTCCAAGTTGTGCTCTGTGCTTCTAGTTGCTGCTCCATGATACGTATAAGTACAGTTATGGCCTTGTCTGTTAGTGGGTATTGTGCGCGCAGTTCATCCGCAAATATTTCGCCGCCGCTGTCCACATACAAAGCCGTATATCCGCGCTCTATTTGCATAAGATGCGTGAGTTCACCTGCTGCTTGTAACAGCCTAATTGTCAATGGTTCTTGTGTCGCGCTCATGTCCATAATGTTCTTTTTCTTGTAAAGACACTTGATACATAATGCCACAGCAAACCAAAAGATAGGACAATTTGACCTAAATCAAACCAATGCATTGTACGTGCCGCCATAAAGTGCCCGACTCGCTGGGAGTCCTATGCTTGTTTAACGAGAGAGCGTGATAATGGAATTACAAAACAAAGCCACCAGTTTATGGGGCGATTTTTTAAGAGTAGATAAAATACAAATCAGAACTTTCCACGTAACGTGGTTTGCTTTCTTCCTATGCTTCTTTGCATGGTTCGGGATTGCACCCTTGATGGCAGTTGTTCGCGAGGAACTTAGCCTGACCAAAGAGCAAATTGGTTGGACAATCATTGGTGCTGTGTCGGCGACAGTGTTCGCACGGGTGCTTATTGGTTGGCTGTGTGACCGTTACGGCCCTAGGTTAACCTACACTTGGTTGCTGGTTTTAGCATCCTTCCCGGTGATGGGTATTGGATTTGCCCATGATTTCACGACATTTCTGATTTTTAGAATTTTGATCGGCATAATCGGTGGGTCCTTCGTAATTACGCAGTACCATACAACCAATATGTTTGCGCCCAATGTAGTCGGCACGGCCAATGCGACCAGTGCTGGTTGGGGTAATCTGGGTGGTGGTGTAACACAATTTGCTATGCCTATGATATTCTCGATCTTTGTTGTTGGGTTTGGCGTTCACGAAGCTTTCGGTTGGCGTGCGTCCATGGTGGTTGCTGGTGCAGTTATATTGCTGACAGGTATCGTTTACTATGTCTTTACCCAAGACGCGCCGGACGGCTCTTATAAAGAACTACGGGCTCAAGGCAAAATGCCGCCTGCTGGTGAAACATCTGGCAACTTTTTCCATGCCCTCAAGGATTACCGCGTTTGGTTGCTGTTCTTCATTTATGCGGCTTGTTTCGGCATTGAACTGACTATTTTCGGTACGCTCGCCCTTTATATGTTTGACTATTTTGGCTTGAACTTGGTGACAGCCGGYATGGTTGCRGCSAGCTTTGGTTTGATGAACTTGTTTGCYCGKACACTGGGYGGYRTTTTCGGCGATAACTTTGCWTCYWTWTGGGGTCTTAAAGGMCGGGCTACATGGTTGTTTATCGCGCTATTCATWGAAGGGTTGGCGTTGATGCTRTTCTCGCAAATGAATGTATTGTTYCTMGCTATCCCAACATTGTTGTTCTTCTCTTTGTTTACGCAAATGTCTGAAGGCGCAACGTTCTCTGTGGTGCCGTTCATTTCCAAAAAATCTTTGGGCGCAGTTGCCGGTGTTGTCGGTGCGGGCGGTAACGTCGGCGCGGTTTCAGCCGGTTTCTTGTTCAAAGGCGAAATGAGCTGGGATACATCCTACTTTATACTTGGTGCGCTGGTTACTTTGGCTTCGTTCTTGGCTTTGTTCATCCGCTTTACAAAAGCAGACGAAGTGGAAGCAGAAGAGCGCTTTGACAAAGGCTATACACAACACAGACGCGATGCGGCWCGTAAGCATCTTGAAGTKYTGGGCTTGAGTGCAAAAGACATAGATAAGGTCAAAGTGTTTGGTAGTCGAGAGGCCCATGCGATGAAGCGCCTTGAAACCTTAGGTGTTGACCTCAGTGACGTGAAGTTCAAACACGAATAGACAAGCTTAAATTAAAACGGAAAAGCGGGGGTTTTGCCTCCGTTTTCTTATGTCTGTCCATCTGAACATTAAAAAAACCGACCGTATTGACCTAGGTCAAACAATGCTTGAGCGAATCTGTGCATGAAAGGCGTGGCTTATTGGGCGGCGTTATGCGCGCCCTATCATATTGACCAATAGCTTCAAAAAGGGAGAGCTGAAAAATGGCAAAAGACTTASAARTTTGGGACCCGGAAGACGAGACCCAATGGAACGCGGAAGGCAAGAAAATTGCTAACCGCAATTTATGGATTTCAATCCCCGCATTGCTCTGCGGGTTTGCGGTCTGGCTGTACTGGGGAATTATCACAGTACAGATGATCAATCTTGGATATCCGTTCGAGAAATCTCAACTATTTACGCTAGCAGCGATTGCTGGTTTGACGGGCGCTACATTGCGTATCCCCTCGACCTTCTTYATTCGCATCGCGGGTGGTCGTAATACGATCTTCCTAACCACGGCAYTWTTGATGATACCTGCGCTYGGYACRGGCTTYTTGYTRCAAGACCCRAATACACCGCTTTGGAAATTCCAAATTATGGCGCTGTTGTCTGGTCTTGGCGGCGGTAACTTCGCTTCATCCATGTCCAACATCTCTTTCTTCTTCCCGAAGAAAGTCCAAGGTTATTCTCTTGGTATGAATGCGGGTCTTGGCAACTTTGGTGTGACCACCATGCAAATACTCATCCCATTGGTGATGACAGTTGGCATGTTCGGCGGCACTTCAATGACCTTGAAAGCAACATCCGGTACGTTGATCGGTAAAATTGCGGCAGGCACAGAAACATACTTGCACAATGCCGGGTTTATTTGGTTCGTTATTCTGATCCCGATCGTGATTGCGGCTTGGATTGGTATGAACAATATCAAAGCGGATCACGTTTCGCCTAACCTTAAATCACCACTACCTGCTTTTGCTAAAATCATCGGCATGTTGCTGATCGGCTTTATCACTGCGACATTTGGTTTGTGGTTGATGTTACCTGCGGCCGTTGGTGGTTCTGGCATGATGATCTCTAAATGGATTGTWCTGCCTATTGTTATTGTTCTGACGGTTCTGGCYTTGCGTATGATCCCCGGATCTATYGGYCAAAGCCTGAAGCATCAGTACAAAATCTTTARCAACAARCAYACATGGGCYATGACRGTTATCTATACCATGACCTTTGGTTCGTTCATTGGTTTTGCGGTTGCATTTGGTCTGGCTATCAAAGTTATCTTCGGCTTCCAACATGTGATGGTAGACGGYGTGATGACACAYGATCTTGCTAACCCAGACGGCCCGTCCGCTTTGATGTTTGCTTGGACAGGTCCATTTATCGGCGCACTTATCCGGCCTCTSGGCGGTATGGTTGCTGATAAAATCGGCGGTGCTAAAGTGACGCAAATCATTTCTATCGTCATGGTAGTCGCTGCTCTTGGTGTGGCACATTACATGAAACTTGCCTATGTTTCTGCAACACCGCAGGATTATTTCGTACCGTTCTTGGTGCTGTTCCTGATCTTGTTTGCAGCCACCGGTATCGGCAATGGCTCTACCTTTAAGACCATTGCGGTTGTGTTTAACAAAGAACAGGCTGGTCCTGTACTTGGTTGGACATCAGCAGTTGCAGCTTACGGCGCTTTCATCATCCCGAAAGTTCTGGGTGAGCAAATTAAAGCGACAACACCGGAGCTAGCTCTGTACGGTTTCGCCGTGTTCTACACAGTTTGTATCGTCATCAACTGGTGGTTCTATCTGCGTCCGAACGCTTATGTAAAAAACCCATAAGACATTAAAATCAAGCCCACCCCGTTTTGTGCGGGGTGGGTAATCTATTCGCCAATAAAGTATTCGCAATACTAAAGACAAAATTATCAGGAGACCAATATGGGTCATTTTATCGACAGACTGACTTATTTTTCCAAGATCGAAGGCAAGTTTTCCGACGGTCACGGTATTACCACCAGTGAACATCGGGGCTGGGAACGTAGTTATAGAGGCCGTTGGGCTCATGATAAAATCGTTCGTTCAACCCACGGCGTGAACTGTACCGGTTCATGTTCATGGAAGATTTATGTAAAGAACGGTCTTGTGACCTGGGAAACTCAGCAAACTGATTATCCCCGTACACGTCCTGACATGCCGAACCATGAACCGCGCGGTTGTTCACGCGGCGCGTCTTATTCTTGGTATTTATATTCTGCGGCTCGCTTGAAGTTTCCTTTGGTGCGTTCGCGCCTCTTGAAAGCTTACCGCGATGCTAAAATTGCAAACCCTGATCCTGTCGATGCATGGGCGAGCATTATGGACGATCCTATCGTCTCCAATAATTACAAAAAAATGCGCGGGCTTGGCGGTTTCGTGCGCGGCGAATGGGAAGAGATGAACGAAATCATCGCCGCTGCCAATATCTACACTGTGAAAAAATACGGCCCCGACCGGGTTGCCGGCTTCTCGCCAATTCCTGCCATGTCCATGGTCTCTTACGCGGCTGGTTCGCGTTATATGTCCTTGATGGGCGGCACGTGTTTGTCGTTCTATGACTGGTATTGCGATCTACCGCCGTCCTCACCGCAAGTATGGGGTGAGCAAACTGATGTGCCCGAGAGTGCTGACTGGTTTAACTCCAGCTATATTATAGCTTGGGGCTCTAACGTGCCGCAAACCCGTACGCCTGATGCGCATTTCTTTACCGAGACCCGCTATAAAGGCACCAAGACGGTTTCTGTGACGCCGGACTATTCCGAAGTTGCCAAACTAACTGATATCTGGCTCAATCCGCGCCAAGGCACGGACGCCGCTATGGCTATGGCCATGGGGCATGTGGTGTTTAAAGAATTCCATCTCGGCAAAAAATCCGAATATTTCGAAGACTATATCCGTACCTATTCCGACATGCCTATGTTGGTTATGCTGGAAGAAAAAGACGGATACTATAAGGCTGGCCGCACACTGCGTGCTTCTGATTTTACTGGAAATCTCAAAATCAAATCTGGTGATAACCCAGAATGGTGTCCGGTTGTTTATGACGAACATTCTAAATCAGTGGTTTCTCCGAACGGTACCGTTGGTTCGCGTTGGGGCAATAAAGGTAAGTGGAACTTGGAAGCCAAAGACCGYGCYACAGGTAAAGACATCTGGGCGCAGCTTTCTTGCATHGACGACCGCGATGAAGCGCTCGGTGTTGGCTTCCCGTATTTCGGCAACCAGCCCCATGATCAAAAACTATTTAACCACACAGACCACGAAGACATTCAAGTCCGTAATGTGCCTGTGCGCAAAGTGACGCTTAAAGGCAAGAAAACCGCTTATGTAGCAACGGTCTATGATTTGATGGCGGCTAACTATGCCATTGACCGTGGTCTTGGCGGCGACAATGTCGCTTCGTCTTACGACGACGATGTTCCGTACACACCGGCGTGGCAAGAAGCCATCACGGGTGTTGACCGTGCCAAGGTTATTCAGGTGGCGCGTGAATTTGCGGAGAACGCAGACAAAACCCGTGGCCGTTCAATGGTGATTTTGGGTGCAGCTATCAATCACTGGTACCACATGGACATGACGTACCGSGGTATTATCAACYTGCTGATTATGTGCGGCTGTATYGGTAAATCNNNYGGTGGCNNNTGGGCTCATTATGTGGGTCAGGAAAAACTCCGTCCACAAACYGGCTGGATWCCGYTGGCCTTCGCAACCGACTGGGTGCGTCCACCGCGCCAGATGAACTCWACTTCKTATTTCTAYAACCACTCAAGCCAGTGGCGTTAYGAGAAACTCAGTGTTGATGAAATTTTGTCBCCTTTGGCCGATAAGGGTAAGTGGGAYGATTATTCACTAATCGATTGTAATGTGCGYTCTGAGMGWATGGGCTGGCTCCCATCTTCCCCGCAGTTCAAGGAAAATCCGCTGAGCTTTAAAGCCAAGGCTGGTAAAAAAGATGTGAAACAATATGTTGTTGACCGTCTTGTYTCYGGCGACCTGGAATTTGCGTGCGAAGATCCGGACCACGAAAACAATTATCCGCGCAATCTGTTTGTCTGGCGTTCCAATATTTTGGGCTCCTCCGGCAAAGGTCACGAGTATATGCTGAAGCATTTACTCGGCGCGTCTAACTCTTTGATGAGCCCGGACATTGCGCAAATGGGCGAGGACAAACCATCCGAAGTTAAATGGCATGATGATGCCGTTGAGGGTAAATTAGACCTCGTCATCACGCTCGATTTTCGTATGTCAACCACGGCGGTTTATTCAGACATCGTTCTGCCTGCTGCCACATGGTACGAGAAAAACGATCTCAACACCTCTGATATGCATCCGTTCATTCATCCGCTTTCACGTGCCGTTGACCCTGCTTGGGAAAGCCGTTCTGATTGGAGTATTTTCAAAGGCCTCGCCAAGAAGTTCTCTGAAYTMTGYGTKGGTCATTTGGGTGTTGAAGACGATTTGGTCTCTGTGCCGATTATGCACGATACACCAGGTGAGCTTGGTCAGGCGCTCGGCGTCAAAGACTGGAAAAAAGGTGARTGCGAAGCCGTGCCGGGTAAATCCATGCCAAATTTGGTTCTGGTCAAACGGGATTATCCGAACCTGTATAAAATGTTTACCTCCGTTGGGCCTCTCCTTGAGAAGCTCGGTAATGGCGGTAARGGTATTGGCTGGAAAACTGGCGACGAAATAGACCTTCTGCGYGGACTTAACAAAGTTGTGCGCGAAGAGGGCATTTCCAAAGGTCAGCCAAAACTAGAAACCGCCATTGATGCATGTGAGGTTATTTTAAGTCTAGCCCCCGAGACCAATGGTCAAGTGGCCGTAAAAGCTTGGGCGGCGCTCGGCGAATTTACCGGACGCGAACATACACATCTAGCCAAGCCAAAACAGGACGARAAAATTCGTTTCCGTGATGTGCAGGCGCAACCACGCAAAATCATTTCCTCACCAACATGGTCAGGACTTGAGGACGARCATGTCAGCTATAATGCGGGCTATACCAAYGTCCAYGAGCTTATTCCGTGGAGAACCCTAACGGGGCGCCAGCAGTTCTATATTGACCATGAATGGATGAACGACTTCGGGGAGACGCTCTGCGTCTACAAACCGCCGATTTCAACCCGTACCATTAATGACAGCATTAAGTCGCGCGGTGATAGTGCCAAGCAGATTGCGCTGAACTGGATTACGCCGCACCAAAAATGGGGCATCCATTCGACCTACTCTGACAAYCTTCTCATGTTGTCAATGAACAGGGGCGGGCCGATCATTTGGATTTCCGAAGTCGATGCTGCCAAAATCGATGTTGAAGACAATGACTGGATTGAAGTTTATAATACCAATGGTGCTATTTCGGCCCGTGCAGTTGTCTCGCAGCGTGTGCCAGAAGGTATGAGTATGATGTATCATGCCCAAGAGAAAACCATGAACACACCGGGTAACTCGATCACGGGTAAACGCGGCGGTATTCATAACTCTGTGACCAGGGCGGTTGTCAAGCCAACACATATGATTGGTGGGTACGCGCAGCTTTCTTACGGCTTTAACTATTACGGTACGGTTGGTTCCAACCGCGACGAATTCGTTATCGTCCGTAAAGCAGAAAAACTCGATTGGATGGAAGAAGACTATGTCGAAGGCCAACCGATCAATCTGGAATGGGTAAAAGGAGCTGCCGAATGAGAATACGTGCGCAAATAGGTATGGTGCTTAACCTTGATAAATGCATTGGTTGTCACACATGTTCAATCACCTGTAAGAATGTATGGACATCAAGGGGCGGCGTTGAATATGCTTGGTTTAACAATGTCGAGACCAAACCAGGGCTCGGTTATCCTAAAAATTGGGAAGACCAAGAACAGTGGAAAGGTGGCTGGACGCGGACTAAATCCGGTAAATTACAGCCCAAGGCTGGTAGTAAAGTTGGCCTGTTAACACAGATTTTTGCCAACCCTAACTTACCGGAAATTGATGATTATTATGACCCATATACCTTTGAGTATGATCACCTGAAAACCTCCAAGGAAAGTGCGACCGTACCGACCGCGCGGATGAAATCCGTAATAACTGGTAAATATAAAGACAAACCGGATTGGGGCGTGAACTGGGAAGAACTGCTGGGCGGAGAGTTTGAAAAACGCCAAAGCGATTATAACTTCAAAGGCATTCAAGAACAAATGTACGGCGAATTTGAAAATACATTCATGATGTATTTGCCGCGCCTGTGCGAGCATTGCCTAAACCCGACTTGCGTAGCCTCCTGTCCTTCAGGTGCGATCTACAAGCGCGAAGAGGACGGCATTGTTCTTATTGACCAAGACAAATGTCGCGGTTGGCGCATGTGCGTATCCGGTTGCCCKTACAAGAAAATTTATTTCAACTGGCARTCTGGTAAATCAGAAAAATGTACKTTCTGTTATCCGCGTATCGAAGCAGGCGAACCAACGGTATGTTCCGAAACTTGCGTGGGCCGTATYCGCTATTTGGGTGTCATGCTCTATGACGCTGACAAGATTAAAGAAGCGGCAAGTGTTGAAGACGAGAAAGATTTGTACCAAGCACAAATAGACCTGTTCTTAGATCCGCACGATCCTGAAGTTCAGGCTCAGGCTCGCAAAGATGGTGTGCCGGATAGCTGGTTGGAAGCTGCGAAAAAATCGCCCGTTTACCAAATGGCTATGGAATGGAAAATTGCATTTCCTCTGCATCCTGAATACAGAACCTTACCGATGGTTTGGTATGTTCCGCCGCTTTCACCTATCTCAGCCGCTCACGAAAACGGCTTGATGGGCAGTAAAGAAGGCTCGAACGGTATGCTCCCGGATGTGGATAGCCTCCGCATTCCTGTGAAATACTTGGCTAACCTGCTGACGGCTGGTGATGAAGCGCCTGTGACCAACGCACTCGAACGCATGCTGGCTATGCGGGCCTATATGCGCGGCAAAACCGTTGATGGTGTTGCGGATAAAAACATTTTGGACTCGGTCGGTATGTCCGAGTTCGAAATGGACGATATGTACCAAATGATGGCGATTGCTAATCATGAAGACCGTTTCGTTATTCCGACTAATCATAAGGAATATGCAGGCGACGGGCCATTTGACCACGAACTGGCATTTTCAACCCGCTCAGCTTGTGGCTTTAGTTTTGGTACTGGTTGCGACGGCGGAGAGGTGAAGCGCTCCAACTTATTTGGATCACAAACTCACCCCAATACTATGAACGGTAACGCGCTACACGCCCAGACTAAAGGCGATGGCTGGAATACTTCAGGAGACAACTCATGAGAAGTTTACGTGTATTATCAAGGCTGTTGACCTATCCAAATGCAGAGCTACTGGCGCAAACGGATGCGCTTAAAGATGTGCTGGTTGAGGAAGGGTTCCTTAAAAAGAAAACCCTGAATAAATTATCTAAATTCATGGATGAATTTGGTTCTACTGATCTCATGGAAGCCCAAGAAAGCTATGTAGAAATTTTCGACAGAGGTCGGGCGCATTGCTTGCATTTGTTCGAGCATGTTCACGGCGAAAGCAGGTTTCGTGGTCAAGCTATGCTCGATCTGTCTGACCGCTACGCCGAAAAAGGATTGGTTGTCGGTGTCGGCGAGCTGCCGGACTATTTACCGGTATTTTTGGAATTTATCTCTATTTGTGACCCCGAAGAAGGTCTGGAAACTTTGGCGCAAGCCGCTCCGGTTATTGCCACCATCGGCGAGAAACTAAAGCGCAAGAAAAGTGGTTATAACCATGTTTTCGCAGCCATTGTTGAATTATCTGGTGCAAAATTGAATGCCGCCGACATAGAGAAGGCGGCAGACGCTGCTCTGCCCAACATCCAAACTTTGGATGAGCTCGACGAAGAATGGAAAGAGCCGGATGCATTCGGCGGCGCAGAGGATTGCGGCACTGGTGCCTGTAGCCCAATGCCATTAGTACCATCCCAGAAAGATGATCATTTGAGCCAAAAAGATGATCATATAGGAGCAAGCTCATGAGTAGCTTTTTAAATACATTTTTGTTTGGTGCGTTTCCCTATATCGCCATTGGCAGTATGATTTTTGGGTCCATCCTACGTTATGACCGTGACCCATATTCATGGAAAGCGGACAGCTCGCAAATCATGAGCAAAAAAGGTTTCCGCCTCGGGAGCAATCTGTTCCATGTCGGTATTATCTTGTTGTTTTTCGGCCATCTTGTTGGTCTTTTGACCCCGCATTGGATGTATGCACCGTTTATCACTGCTGAGCACAAGCAAATTTTAGCCATGACGGCGGGCGGTATTTTCGGGACTATGACATTCTTCGGTATGGTGATTTTGATCTGGCGCAGACTTGGTAATGACCGGGTGCGTGCAACTACGAGGTTTATGGATTTGGCAATTTTACTGTTGTTGTTCGCCCAGTTGATCTTGGGTTTGTTGACCATTCCAGTTTCCTATCAACATCTGGAAGGTGCGACCTCAATGATCGCACTGGCGCACTGGGCGCAAGGTATTTTGACCTTCAGACCAGACGTGGCGGCAGAGATTGCCGGTGAGCCGCTTATCTTTAAGCTGCACATCTTGCTCGGGCTTACGATCTTCTTGATCTTCCCGTTCACAAGACTTGTGCATATATTTTCCGCTCCGATTAAATACCTGTTCAGAACAGGCTACCAAATCGTCCGTAAACGCGGTTAGAGAACAACACAGAGTGTGTGTGAAAAAGCCTTCCCTTTGGGGAGGCTTTTTTATTGCATGGATAACAGGTGCGACACTCTGTCCAATCCTAGTTTTCAGTCACTTGATCTGGGTCAAACTGCGAACATGTGCACGGGCGTAGTTTTCATGAGTAACATAAACTCCATAGAGGAAAAAACATGCGTACCTTATTATTAGCTTCTGTCGCAGCCCTTACAATTTTCGGCACGATCACCCCTGCATATGCGGGCGAGGAAGCAGAAACTCTTGTCGAAGCCATCACTGAAGGTAAGGCTAGCCTTAGCTTTCGTTACCGTCTTGAAAATGTTGACCAAGCTGGATTCGTAGAGGATGCAACGGCATCAACTCTCAGAACAAAGCTGAAATACTCAACAAAAGTATTCAAAGGTTTTTCCGGCGTTGTCGAATTTGACAATGTTCTGCAAATTGGTGAAGGCGATTATAACTCCACAGTTAACGGCAAAGGCCAGTTTCCGGTTATCGCCGACCCAAAAATCACCGAAGTGAACCAAGCTTACATTGCCTATACGGGCTTTGATAAAACGACTTTGCTAGCTGGTCGGGTTGCGCTCAACATGAATAACCAACGTTTTGTTGGTACAGTTGGTTGGCGTCAAAATGACCAAACTTGGGACATGGCAGGCATTATTACTTCGCCTACTGATGATTTAACCTTAACTGGTGCCTATGTTTGGAACGTTAACCGGATTTTTGGTGATGACCATGCATTTGGTGATCTCGATACCAACACATTTATTGTCGACGCTAAATACACCGGATTGGGTTTTGGTAATCTAACAGCCTACGGTCTGTTTATTGATCTGAACGATATTCCTGTACTTGGTTTGTCTAGCCAAACTATTGGTGCTCGTTTTGACGGCAAACATAAAATGGGCGATAGCGATATGACTATGCTTTATGAGGCCGAGTTCGCTACGCAATCTGATTACAAAGATAGCCCACTGGATTATTCAGCGCAGTATTACCATGTGTCTGCAGGCCTKAGCGCTGGCGGTTTAACTGGTAAAGTTGGYTATGAAGTATTGGGTTCAGACGGCGGCGTAGCTTCCTTCCAGACACCTCTTGCTACATTGCATAAGTTCAATGGTTGGGCCGATAAATTCCTCAGTACACCGGCTGGTGGTCTCGAAGACTTTTACGGATCCGTTTCTTACAAAGTTGGTGGTGACAGCGCTTTAAAAGGCTTGAAATTTGATGCCATCTACCATGATTTCAGCGCCGATGTTGGGGGTGATTACGGTAGTGAAATCGATTTGCAGGTCTCCAAGAAGTTCGGCAAAAACTACTATGCCGGCTTGAAATTTGCTGATTACAATGCATCAGGTTTTGCAACAGATGCGCAAAAAATTTGGTTCACCATTGGTGCTAATTACTAGATAATTTTCCAAATTGAAGTTTGATAAGGGTGAGCTTGTCTCACCCTTATTTTTTGGGCTTAACTTTAAGCAAACAACAAGTCCGCGAGTTTACGTTTCTGAAATGCGGCATCGCCGTATCTGCTCGCACAGTATAGGGCGCGGCGGCGGTAGAGGCCCGCATCGCAATCATGTGTAAAACCTGTTGCGCCGTGAAATTGAATGGAGCGGTCAGCGGCGAAAGCAAAGGCGGTTTCCGCTTTAACACGTGCCATAAGCACTGCGGTTTCGGCGGACTTTTCGTCAAAGTTATGCGCGGCGCTATAGAGCAGAGCCCGTGCTTTCTCATAGCCAATCCACGCATCGACCAAAGGGTGTTTGACTGCTTGATAAGCACCAATGGGGCGGCCAAATTGGGTGCGGGTGTTAGCGTATTCTATGGTTAAGTCGAGGGCAGCTTTAGTGCCGCCGACCATGAGGGCTGCATTCAAAAGATTTGCGGCCAAATTCATCTGGGCCAATGCACTGGGCATGTCTTTGTGTGAAATGAAAGCGTCAGCGCTTACATTCAACCCGTCTAAATTTAAGGAATAACTGCGCGTGGTTTCATCGATAATGTTCTCGCGGCGCAGTGAGGCGCTTGGGACGTCTTTACGGGCGAGGACAATAAGCGCAGGTGTACCGTCTTGCACTGCCGTGACCAAGATGAAATCTGCGGTGTCGGCAAAGTTCACAAGCCGTTTCCCGCCGCTTAAAACAAAGCCGGATGTGTTTGAACTTGCCTTCGTGGTGATATTGGAAAGATCCCAATCAGCATGTGCTTCGGACAGTGCCAATGCGAAGGTCCGGCCTGCGCAAATTTGCGGTAACCAATTTTTCTTTTGTGTTTCGCTGCCAAGCATATTTATGATGCTAGCCGCGAGTATGGTGTCCATATAAGGCCCGGCCATCAGTGTGCGCCCCATATGCTCAACGACTGGAACCACCTCGGCAAGTCCCAAACCTGAACCGCCAAATTCTGACGGTATGGCAATACCGGTTAAGCCAAGAGCAGCGATTTCTGACCAAACGCTTTCGCTATATCCTTGTGCACCCCCGAGTAATGCCCGAACTTTTTCTATGGGTGATTTTTCCGTGCAGAAGCGCGCGGCAAGGTCGGCCATCTCTGCCTGCATTTCGCTTAGGCTTATGTCTGCTAATTTATGCATCATGAGCCTGCTCGCGCGTTGTCTTTAGGAAGCCCGAGCACATGCTCTGCCAGAATATTATGCTGAATTTCCGATGTGCCGCCGCCGATGGTGGCCGAGAATGCATTCAGGTATGAGCGCGCCCATAACCCGCCGTCTGTCGCGTTGGGCTCATCCACATACCATGCGCTATTTTCGCCCAACAAAGTCATGGCGAACTGGCTTATTTCTCTTGCCTGTTCGCTAAACACCAATTTGTTCATGAGCATTAGTCCTGCAGGATGTTCCGAATTTAACCCCGGAATTTTTGCGCGGGTTTGGTTCAGGTTCTGGGCGTGAATATCAATGATGAAATCGACCAATTTATCGCGGAGCACCGGGTCCTCGATAGCGGGTTTGCCGTCCCTTATTGCGGAACGCGCCAAATCAACAATGGCAAAGGCATCCGGCGTCTGCATGATGATACCGCCTGCCTGTCCTGCGCGGGCACCGCGTTCGTATTCCAGCAATTGCATCGCAACGCGCCAGCCTTGGCCCTCTGCACCCACTAGCCCGTCTGTGGGGATGCGTGCATTTTCAAAAAATGTTTGGGTGAAGCCGTGCTCACCCGTGATTTTTTTAATTTTCTGGGTGCTAATACCGGGCGCATCCATAGGGGTGAGAATGAAACTCATGCCCGCATATTTGCTGCCGGGGTTTGGATCGGACCGCGCTAGCAAAATCATATATTTGGCATGAGCACCAAGGGTCGTCCAGATTTTGCTACCGTTTAAGACATAGCTATCACCGTCTCGTTCTGCCCTGAGCTTAAGCCCGCCCAGGTCTGAGCCATTATCTGGTTCGGAAAATCCCTGACACCAGATGTCTTCGGCGGTCAGTATGCCTTTGATGTATTTTTTCTTATGTTCTTCACTGCCAATATCGAGCAGGAGGGGGCCAGCCCAATTTGTACCGATGGCGTTTAAAGTGATCGGCACATTATGTTTTTGCATGGCTTTGGTGGCGACCGCTTGGAATTTCGGATGCAAGCCGCCGCCGCCGTATTCTTTGGGCCAATGTGCGCCAAGATACCCGGCTTCATATTGCTTGCGTTGCCAATTGCGTAAGAAGTCAAATTGCTGGTCAGTACCCACTTCCATAAATGTAAGCGGCAGCATAAAGCCGACATCGCGCGGTGTATGCTCGGCAAACCAAGCATCCGCTTCGGCTGCGTATTCTTTCAGTTCCTGTTTAGTTGGCTTGGTCATGGCTCTCTTTAGGCTCTCTCTGGCTTTAGGTACTCTCTGGGCTTGACTCAAAATAAATGAGGCGTATTCAGTATATATGAGGATTATTCAATTTATGCGCCAAGTCAAGTGTTGCGGGAAGATTTATGACTAAACACACCATAAAAATCGGCGGTGCTAGCGGCTATTGGGGCGATGCAAGTCACGCAACAGGACAATTGCTGGCAGGTGCCAAGCTGGATTATCTGGTTTATGATTATTTAGCTGAAATTACTATGTCGATACTGGCACGTGCCAAAGCAAAAAATCCGGACGGCGGATATGCTACGGATTTCATCACAGGCGCTATGTTGCCGAATATCGTCGAGATCGCGAAACAGGGCGTGAAAGTGATCAGCAATGCGGGCGGGGTCAATCCCGCCGCTTGTGCGCGTGCACTACAAAACATCTTGGACAAGGCCGGCCTTGATTTAAAAATTGCAGTGGTGAGCGGTGATAATTTGCTCCCGCAAAAAGATRAAATYAGTAGTCRYGATATTTCGGATATGTTTTCGGGSRCGGATTGTCCTGCACCAGAAAAAATCCTGAGCATYAATGCTTATCTGGGTGCGTTTCCCATTGCACATGCATTGTTYGAGGGCGCAGATATTGTCATCACTGGGCGCTGTGTTGATAGCGCCGTGACACTCGGCGCTTGTATCCATGAATTTGGTTGGGCGWATGATGATTGGGATAARCTAGCGGGCGGRTCTCTKGCCGGRCATTTGCTCGAATGCGGCGTGCAGGCCACAGGCGGAAATTTCACCGACTGGCAGGACATAGACGATATCAGCAATYTGGGTTACCCGATTGCGGATATTAACGCGGACGGAAATTGTRTCATCAGTAAGCCYRAAAACACATCTGGATTGGTCAGCCGYGCGACCGTCGGTGAGCAAATGCTCTACGAAATYGGYGATCCGCARAAWTATATKYTRCCRGATGTGGTTTGTGATTTYTCMGAAGTMRYSCTTGARSAAGTGTCAGAAAACAAAGTGMGYGTAAGCGGYGCAARSGGMTGGTCTGCACCCGCAACATACAAAACCTGTATGACATATTTGGACGGGTTTCGCGGTGGTTCTTATGCAACTTTTTACGGCGAGGGAGCGACCAGAAAAGCGCAAGANTTTCNACGCAGGTGTCCTWAARCGGAGCCGYGAAATACTCCGCAGTWTGMRSCTCRCGGATTTTACCGAAACCAGTATCGAGATACTCGGCGCGGGMAGTCAGTTCGGTGCGTTAGACGAAACCGCTCGTGAAGTGGTGCTGAAAACYGCCGTTAAACATGATGATATTCGCGGTGTAGGGATATTYTTRAAACAAYTRGCSGGCCTTGGTTTGGCCGCYGCGCCCAGTATTTCTGGCTTCWCAGGCGYACGAGCAAAACCGTCTCCCGTGGTGCGKTTRTTTTCTTATTTAACGRATAAACCRGATGTGCAGGTTGAASTGGACGGRCAGRTAATTGTCCTTGGSGACATGCAAARTCTTTCGGGGGTARCARAACCRAYAAGACATGWACCKCTTGCAGYTAGTGCCAATCCYATGAYCGAAGTCCCATTAGYTAAACTGGCATGGGCGCGSTCGGGCGACAAAGGCGACATGGCYAATATTGGCGTGTTGGCACGRCGAGCGGAATATCTRCCTTATATCTGGGATGCGCTTAATACGAGAAAAATMGGAGACGTATTCGCGCATTTTACGGCAGAGRATAGCACTATTTCCCGCTATTACCTACCGGGTACAGAAGCCGTGAATATCACYATYASCAATATATTGGGCGGYGGYGGTATGGCSTCTTTRCGCAACGATTCYCARGGTAARGGCTACGCRCAAGTTTTGCTKGCCACCCCGATCTCAATTCCAAAATCATTAGATGAGGAGCTGTAATGGCCGTCTATAAATCGACCGTAAATGTTAATTCGGATAGTTTCAAAACCAACCGCAAAGATATGCTGGAATTGGTAGATAAACTGACGGAGCTTAACGCCCGCGCTCCTGCTTTATCTGCATCGCGCAAAGACAGGTTCGACGCACGCGGACAATTATTGCCGCGTGAACGCTTGGCGCGCTTGCTTGATCCCGGCCAACCGTTTTTGGAGGTTGGCAATATTGCGGGCTATTTACAGGATACCAAAAAGGAAGAGAAATCCATTCCGGGCAGTACGATTATTGCGGGCGTTGGGTTTATCAACGGCGTGCGCTGCGCAATTGTTGTGGACGATAGCGGCATCAAGGCCGGATCTTTGACCACGGCGGGCGGTTACCGGTTGGGTCGGCTCGAAGATATTGCGCTCAAGCAAAACTTGCCTTTCGTGCATTTGGTGGAAAGTGCTGGCGGTGATCTTCTTAATTATACGGTCGGGCAGTTTTTGGGCGGCGGCACTTTGTTTGCTAATTTAGCGCGGTTGTCGAAAAAGGGCATTCCCGTGTTGGCAATACTGCACGGTAACTCCACGGCGGGCGGGGCTTATATGCCGGGTTTGTCCGATACAGTGGTGGCAGTAAAAGGTGGGGGTAAGGCTTTCCTTGCTGGGCCGCCGCTCCTCAAGGCAGCGACTGGAGAGATTGCCACCGAAGCTGAACTCGGCGGTGCTGAGATGCACGCTAATGTTTCCGGTTTGGCAGAATACCTGGCTGAAGACGACGGCGAGGCCGTGCTGATGATGCGCGAGATAGTGGCGCGCTTGGGATGGAACGAGAAATGTACTTTACCCCGCAATACTACCTTCAAAGAACCACTTTATGATAGTGACGAAATTGCGGGTATCGTACCCGTGGATTACCGCACACCTTACGAAGCTCGCGAAGTGATTGCCCGTATAGTTGATGGTTCTGATTTTGCAGATTTCAAATCCCGTTACGGTGTTTCCACCGTCTGTGTGCAAGCGGAAATTTACGGTCAACGTTGTGCTATTATTGCCAATAACGGCCCCATAGATACGGACGGTGCCACCAAAGCCGCGCAGTTTATTCAGCTTTGTGATCAGGCCGATACGCCGCTTATTTTCTTGCAAAACACCACCGGATATATGGTCGGYAAACAGTTCGAGCAAGCAGGTATGATCAAGCACGGCTCCAAAATGATACAAGCAGTTGCCAATGCGGATGTGGCGAAAATTACTATGATGATCGGCGCCAGTTACGGAGCGGGGAATTACGGCATGTGCGGGCGCGGCTTTGATCCTGATTTTCTGTTCACTTGGCCCAATGCATCAGCGGGCGTTATGGGCGGAGAGCAGGCAGGGACGGTTATGAACATTGTCGGTGAAGCGCGTGCCAAAGCCAAAGGCATAGAGATAGATGCGGATTTAGCTGCCCAACAAAAAGCCATGCTCGCCTATCATTTCGATAGCCAGTCKAGCGCGTTTTAYACCTCYGGYCATTGTCTCGACGACGGTATGRTTGACCCGCGTGATAGCCGCARARTTTTGGGCCTYTTGCTGGCCACGGTTTGGGAAGGCCGCAATAGAAAACTCCGTCCCAATAGCTTTGGTATAGCGAGGATGTAATATGACTTTACCGAAAACAGAAAATTTAATTGCAGAATTGGACGGCGGTTGGCTGACCATTTCGCTGAACACACCCCAAAACCGCAACGCTTTGTCCGCAGGCATGTCWGAGGATTTRACAAGCGTATTGCAAGCAGTGCGAGATGATYGTTCTGTGCGCGGAATTACCTTGTGCGGAAACGGCGGYGTATTTTGYGCWGGTGGYGAYCTCAAGGGTTTCTCAGGTGGTGATGCAGAYATTCTGGCTATGAGCAWAGGCGGTGGCGCGTTGTTCAAACTGGTGGCATCCATGCCGCAAGTGGTYGTGGYACTGGTAGAAGGTGCRGCAGTRGCAGGYGGCCTCGGGCTRGCGTGTTGCGCYGATATTGTTGTGACGACCAAGACGGCCAAATATGCGCTGACCGAAACACGGCTCGGCATCGTTGCGGCGCAAATCGCGCCTTATGTGGTGTCCCGAACGGGCTTGGTCATAGCCAAACGTTTGATGCTTACGGGTGCGTTATTTAAAGGCGAAGATGCTGTGCGGTACGGGATTGCGGATTTTGTTATAGATGATTTGAAAAGCAAAGAAAGCGAAATTAAAAAACAGGTTTTACAATGTGCGCCGGGTGCGAATGCTTTGACCAAAGACTTGTTGACTAAATTGGGCGTCGATGATTTTACGGACATGGCCGCACAAACATTTCTGAAGGCTTTGCAATCGGACGAAGGACGCGAGGGTCTCACGGCCTTTATGCAAAAACGAAAGCCAAAATGGGCGGACAAAGCATGACGTTTTCCTCTGTACTTATAGCCAACCGAGGCGAGATTGCTTGCCGCATCATGCGCACAGCAAGGGCCATGGGTCTGCGTACTATTGCGGTATATTCGGACGTTGATAAAGATGCTTTGCATGTAAAAACGGCGGACGAGGCGGTACATATAGGTGCGTCTCCTGCGGCGGGGTCTTATCTGGATAGTGAGAAAATTCTYGCGGCGGCCAAGAGCAGCGGAGCAGAAGCCGTACATCCGGGCTATGGTTTCTTGTCTGAGAATGCCGGGTTTGCTCAGGCTTGCACAGATGCAGGGTTGATATTCATCGGGCCTTCGCCGGACGTCATGGAGATTATGGGTGATAAGGCCAAAGCCAAACGGGCAATGCTTGCTGCGGGTGTGGTCTGTATTCCGGGCTATCAAGACGCCGACCAATCAACCACGGCATTACGGGCAGCTGCGCAGTCTATTGGCTTTCCTTTGATGGTCAAAGCGGCGGCGGGCGGCGGCGGCATGGGCATGCGCAAGGTTGCGGATATGCAAGACTTTGCGCTGGCCGTAAGCGAAGCTAAGAGCGAAGCTGAAAGCGCATTTGGCAATGGTGATTTGATTTTGGAAAAAGCCCTTGTKGGTGCGCGTCATATTGAGGTGCAAGTATTTGCCGACACCCACGGCAACACCATACATCTAGGTGAGCGTGATTGCTCGGTGCAGCGCCGCAACCAGAAAATTATTGAAGAAGCCCCGGCTGTGGGTYTTAGCAAGAAACTCCGTGAAGCTATGGGTATAGCGGCTGTGCAAGTAGCCGAAGCGGTGAATTATATAGGAGCAGGGACGGTTGAGTTCTTGCTTGCGGGGGATGATTTTTTCTTCCTCGAAATGAACACAAGGCTGCAGGTCGAGCATCCGGTGACCGAAGCTATCACCACAAAAGATTTAGTGRAAATGCAGATTAATGTGGCMCAAGGCCTGCCATTGTCATTGACGCAAGATGATGTGCAGTTCGTCGGYCATGCCATAGAARCGCGGATATACGCCGAAGACCCGGAYGCAGGTTTTTTGCCTGCAAGTGGTCGGGTCGATGTKTTYRWAMCKRGYRAGGRYGTGCGCGTTGATACAGGCGTAGCTTCTGGCTCTATTGTACCGTCYGATTAYGAYCCGYTGATTGCAAAAATTATTGCTCACGGCGATACRCGCGAGATTGCCCGCAGTAAATTATTAGCAGCACTTAAGGATACGGCCTTATTTGGTRTCACCACCAATATTGGTTTTCTGACGAAGGTTCTGGCAGACGAAAATTATAGTAAAGGYGGTGTGGATACCGAGTTTGTAAATACATATAAAGAGCAGTTCACAACACCTGAAATAACCAARGATATTTTAGCGCAAGCCGTAGCCGTGCAGTTTGATTTGGATTTTGAGACATCACGYAATMAGTCTCTTTTCGCAGACCTGCCGCCAACCCATTGGGCCAGCGCCACCATGCCGTCGACACCATATCAATRTTTRGTTGGTGATRATGAGTATAGTTTTAGCGTYACYCCGAACGGTGTACGCGATACTGAAATCCGGTGCGGTGATGAYATTTGGCATRCCGTTTTGAATGAGCGTACTAAACACAAGGCYGTACTGAGCATTGATGGRTGCAAGCATTCTCTATTTTACCACCCARTTTCVCCGTCCCATTTRCAAATCAGGGTTGGGGGTCATGTTTACGATGTCCATGATAAAAACAAAATGTTTGCCGGTGCCAGCAGTACCCAAAAYGATGGGCAGGTGACGGCACCTATGCACGGTAATATGGCTGAGATATTTGTCAAAACKGGGGATGTTGTTGCCGAGGGTGACAGGCTTGGTGTGCTTGAGGCYATGAAAATGCGCCACGAAATTACGGCGCCTTTNGGCGGNAGAAGTTAYGGAGGTTTTCGCCAYAGCAGGTGAGCAAATYAGTTCCGGTGCGCCTATCCTCACCATCAAACCGAAAGCGGATACATGAAACAGATAGCACAGGATTTCACCGACGAATGCAATGCCCTCGCGGACGTGATYRCGTCGTCYGGAAAAMSCCCRTTTGAMATACCAACCCAGTTTAAAGACTGGACGATTTCCGATGTGCTGATCCATCTACATATGTGGAATACCGCRGCTGGYTTGAGCTTGCAAGAGGGCGATGCTTTCAGCACRTTTTTYGCAGGTATTGCTACGGCGATGATGGCCGGGAAAAGTCACCGTGATATGGGCCGTGAATGGGCGTCGGAGAAATTTGGCGGTGATGAYGYTAAGCTGTTCGCGGCATGGACGGCATATTACCCTGAGTTGGCACAGAGCTATCAGCAGTTGGACCCAGAGACCCGCTTGCAATGGGCTGGYCCACCTATGTCAGCACAGGATAGTTTGATCGCAMGGCAGATGGAAACTTGGGCTCACGGGCAAGCGGTATTTGATGTGCTGGGCRCGCCGCGCCGTGATACTGACMGGATTAAAAACATCGCCCATTTAGGGGTGAAGACATATTCGTGGACGTTTAAAGTTCGCCAGCTAGACGTGCCCAAACCGAAACCATTTRTCTGTCTGACCGCACCGTCTGGCGCGCTKTGGGAATGGAACGAYRCGCAAGMKGATAAYTATRTCAAAGGATCGGCTACAGAGTTTTGTCAGGTYGTGACCCARACMCGTAACATWGCRGAYACWKSGCTTGARGTTGTCGGCGATGCGGCGACTGCCTGGACGCAAAATGCCCAATGTTTTGCAGGCGGAGCCGAAACACCGCCCGCCAAGGGCTTGCGTTTTTGTGTGTCTGCGCCATAAGAGTTTATGCATAATTTTCGTACAGTTCCTGATATAAGAATAGAGCGCGGCGGTGCTGCTAAAATGGACGCCCACATAGACGGGCTGTGCCCGAATAAGCGGATATTCATTGTTACAGATGCGGGCGTGCATGGTTTGGGATTATTGGACAGTGCCAAGGCCGCTCTCAGCCAAGCTGGATACGCGGTCGAAATTTTCGATCAAGTTGTTGCCGATCCACCCGAAGAAATTGTACTTGCAGGCGCGCAGTGTGCACGGGATTTCGGTGCCGGACTGGTACTTGGGTTTGGCGGCGGCTCGCCTATGGATRCGGCCAAGGTCATTGCACTGCTAGCAGGCTCGGATCAGCCTATAACAAAAATGTACGGTGTTGGCTTGGCCACAGGCCCGCGCTTGCCTTTGATGTTGGTACCGACCACTGCGGGCACAGGTTCCGAAGTTACCAATGTTGCCATTCTGACCACGGGCAAAACGGAGAAACAAGGCATTGTCGCCAATCCGTTATATGCGGACCGCGTACTGTTGGATGCAGAGCTCACYATTGGTCTRCCAAAAATGATCACGGCCGCTACGGGCATTGATGCCATGGTGCATGCCATTGAAGCCTATACATCYTTACCACAGAAAAACCCGTTGTCAGACGCRCTTGCCYTWTCGGCSCTGACCAAACTTAAAGACGGYATCGAAGACGTWTGYAARGACGGCMRMGATATTGAYGGGCGCGAAAACATGTTGATCGGGGCTATGTTRGCCGGACAAGCATTTTCCAATGCACCKTGCGCKGCCGTTCATGCRTTGGCYTATCCGCTSGGYGGRTTTTTTCACGTACCCCACGGGCTTTCYAAYGCWTTRGTTTTGACGGGCGTGATGCGTTATAATTTRCCYAAGGCAGAYAYRYTRTACGGYGAGATTTCCGAGCATTTGAGGMTCGGCGGGACAGGKGCAAATCTGATCGACGAAATGCAACGGATCAAAGATGCGACGGACGTGCCGCAAACCCTCAGCAGTGTBGATATTCCGGGCAGTGCTATTGCTATGATGGCTGATGATGCCATGACTAAAACCAGGCTTCTCATTAATAATCCACGCGAAATGACTTTGGCGGCAACTGTGAAAATATATGAGGATATTGCTTGATGTCGAAAAATAACAAGGACAGTTACAAGTATTTTATCGACATCCAGACCCGCTGGAATGACAATGACATGTACGGGCATATCAATAATGCCGTTTATTATATGTGGTTCGATACGCTGGTGAATAATTTTCTGATCGAGAACGGTTTGGTCGACCCACAGACCAGYGAWAYYATAGGRTTRGTGGTTGATACAGGATGTCAGTATTTTGCRCCTTTGTCCTATCCYGAAACTATCACAGCYGGGCTACGCGCCGCGAAAATYGGTACGTCCAGTGTACGTTACGAAATTGGTTTGTTTAGGCGCGGTGCGGACAARCCTTGCGCCGAAGGGCATTTYGTCCATGTGTATGTGGATTCCGAGACCCGMAWACCWAAGCCARTTAGTGCCCGTATGCGGACTATATTAGAGGCTTTAMCGTAGGCGCTCCAGCTTGCGTACYGCYCGTTCCAAMCGCTTYAAAAYTGCAKTGTCAGTRTCAGYTTGCGCGRTRSTTTCYCCTGATARATGYGGCCGTAACACATCCATMARCTGMGTGATATTYACYKCGATGTCTTCGGGYTTRTTGTGCAGRATTAAAGWCCGGGCTGMATATTCTAAWGTGCCGTAAAACAARTCGCGCAGGAAGGGCAGGGACAGGTCTTTGGYAAATGTGCCYTTGTCYTGTCCGCGTTCAATGAGGCGGTCAAATAGYGCCGCATAGGTGCGTTTGAAATCCACRCCYGARTTYTCYCCYGCGTCGTCGCTGTGYGAATAATACAAAACATAACCMAGCTCRATGACGCGCCAATGTTTAACCATCATAGTCAGGTGGTATTCTGCGAGGGCTTGTAGCTGTGCAAAACTGTTTTCCGAGGCTGATAGTGCTCTATCAGCCTCRCCCGTAATATGCAGCCAATGGTCAGCAACTACGGCTTTGACGATGGCGTTTTTGTTTTTGTAGTACAGATACAAAGTGCCTTCGGCCAGTTCGGCGGTATCGGCAATCTGGCTCATTTTGGCTTTGTTAAARCCGTGTTTAAGAAACACMGAGCGTGCRGCTACAACAATGCGCTTTTCTCGTTGCTCCAGTTTTGCTCGTTTGGTGCTCATATCATAATCCCATTTGGCGTACGGCGAGGTCGCGCATTATTTCTTCGGAGCCGCCGCCGATGGCCATGACTTTGACCTCGCGGTATATGCATTCAACGCGGCACCCGCGTAGATAACCAGCGCCGCCTAATATTTGCATCGCTTCGGAAGCGCAAAACTCGAGTGCCTTAGTGGTAAAAAATTTAGCCTTGCAGATTTCAGCAACGGGAAATATGCTCCCGTGTTTCATGCTCTGCTCTATCATCCAGCAAATTTGGTTTAAGTAGGATTCCACGGCGTCGATACGGGCGGACATATCCGCGATTTTGTGACGGATTACCTGATGTTTGATCAGCGGCTTRCCRAATGTTTTTCGGTCTTGCGCCCAACTAATCGAATCTTCCAGACAGGCTTTCATCATCCCCAGCGCACCTGCGATTAGGCTGAGCCGTTCAAAATTGAAATTGTTCATTATGGCGATAAACCCGCGCCCGGGCTCGCCCATCATATTGGCAGCGGGAACGCGAAGGTTATCAAAATATAGTGTTGCTTGGTCGGACGCCCACCACCCGGTTTTACGTTTCATTTCAGTGCGCGAAAAACCGTCCATATTGGCTTCGACAAAAAACAGGGATATACCCCCAAGCCCTTCGCCGCCTGTACGCGCCCCGACCACAAAATAATCTGAGTTCATGCCGCCGGTGATGAAGGTTTTTGAACCGTTCAGGATGTAGCTGTCTCCGTCCAGCTTGGCCGTTGTTGTCATGGCTGCCACGTCGGAACCGCCGCTCGGCTCAGTGATGGCGAGGCTAGAGGATTTGCGCCCCTCAACAATATCTTTGAGGATTTTATCTTTGATTTCAGTGCTGGCTAGGTTTTGAATGGGTGCCAGCGATATGGTGCGCCCGCCAACCGCCGCGCCGACTCCGCCGACGCCGGACTTTCCCATTTCCTCTCCGTAAGCGGCGCGCATAAACGCGTCGTCAAAACCAAGTCCGCCGTATTTTTCGTCGATAGCAAAACCGAACACGCCAAGCGCTGCGATTTTCTCGTGTAAAGCCCAAGGCACTTCTCCGGCTTCATCCCAATCAAAAGCATTTGGCATAATTTCTCGGCGCACAAAATCGCGGATGGTTTTGCGAAACGCACTACGCTGTTCATTGTCAAAAGGATTTTCCATTATGAGTTTAACTCATATATACAAAATACGGTTCATTCAAGTGGGCTTTTTAAACAAGTGACCCTTATGAAAAGTTATTCACAGGCCGAGTAAGGCTGGGGACTAAATATTTTGAATATTAATATCGTTGTTGTGGTATTCTTACTCATCATCTGTTAGCATTTTGCTATGGTAGACATAGTTGATGAATATTCAGAAAACGAAATCGATGCAGAAGACTTGATACCGAACAGTATCGAGGCCGAGCAAGCACTGCTGGGTGCTATCCTTTATGACAATGAAGTTTTCCACCGGGTCAGCGCCATTGTCACCAAAGAACATTTTTATAATCCCGTACATGTGCGGATATTTGACAGTATTTCCGTCCTGATTGAGCACGGTAAATTGGCCGATGCGATTGTTCTGAAGAACAGATTTTCTCAAGACGAAACCTTGGTCGATATTGGCGGCATTGATTATCTGGCGCTGTTACTAGACAGCAGGCCTGATGGTTCCGCAGCACCGGAATATGCCAAACTTATATTTGATCTGGCTTTGCGCCGCGAGCTGATCCGGCTCGGCGGGGAAATGAAATCCAGTGCAGAAGATCCGGATAGCGAAAACGATGGCCGCGCCCAAATCTCTGAAGCCGAAGGGCAATTGTTTAGTCTGGCCGAAACAGGCGCCGTACAGAGCGGCTTTGTCGCCTTTGACAAAGCGCTGATGCGGTCCATTGAAATGGCTACGGCAGCTTTTGAGCGCGATGGTGGTCTGTCGGGTACAAGCACAGGCTTGCTGGATTTGGATAGACAGCTCGGCGGCTTGCACAAATCAGATTTAGTCATTTTGGCGGGCCGCCCGTCTATGGGTAAAACGGCGCTGGCGACCAATATCGCCTTTCACATTGCCAAAGCCTATAAGTCAGAAAAAGACGATAAAGGCATAGAGCGGACTACGGACGGCGGCGTTGTCGGGTTTTTCTCTTTGGAAATGTCGGCGGATCAGTTGGCAACTCGTTTGCTAGCTGAACAATCCGGTGTACCGTCCAACAAAATTCGGCGCGGTGATATTACCCAAGCCGAATATGATGATGTGCGCGACGCGGCAGAAATGATCGAAAAAATCCCGCTCTATATTGACGATACGGGCGGCTTGACCATTGGTGCTTTGTCGGCACGGGCGCGGCGTTTAAAACGCATGGTCGGGCTTGATTTGATCATTGTTGATTATCTGCAATTGCTAACGGGTAGTGGCCGTTCCAATGATGGACGTGTGCAAGAGGTTACGCAAATCACTATGGGCCTCAAGGCTCTCGCCAAGGATTTGGATGTGCCGGTTCTCGCCTTGGCGCAGCTATCGCGGCAAGTGGAACAACGCGATGATAAAAAACCACAGCTCGCTGATCTACGCGAATCCGGTTCTATTGAACAAGATGCGGATGTGGTGATGTTTGTTTACCGCGCCGAATATTACAAAGAGCGCGAAAAACCCAACGATACCAACACYGAAGCCATTCACAAATGGCAAGAAGAAATGGATATYTTGCACGGCAAGGCSGAAGTCATTGTCGGCAAACAGCGCCACGGCCCTATCGGCACTGTGCCGCTATCATTTAAGGCGGAGTTGACCAAATTTGGCAATCTGTCCTTTGATGACCGTTATAACGATAGCCAACAGTAGAGCAGTTTAAATGGCGCAAGTAAGATCCTATTCCTCGAGACCTGTCCTGACGGTGAACCTAACTTCGCTTGCGGATAATTACAAATATCTGGCGGCCAAAGCTAGCGGCGCGCGTATTGGTGCCAGTGTTAAAGCGGATGCTTATGGTCTCGGCGCGGACGTTGTCGGGCGGGCTCTTTACGGGGTAGGGTGCCGGATATTTTTTGTGGCTCATGCGGGCGAAGGTAAAATTCTGCGTACGGCTATCGGTTCCAAGGCTAGCATTTATGTACTCAGCGGTAATACACCTCAAGACACGGCTATTTTCTTTGGTAGTAAATTAAAACCGGTCATCAATTCCCTGACCCAGGCTCGTGATTGGGTCAAAGCCATCAAAGATGTCAACCATCCACCGCGCACCGCCTTGCATTTTGATACGGGCATCAATCGGTTAGGTATTCCGAACGAAGAAGTTGATGTATTTGCCAATGATCAGGCACTGATAGACGCTCTGGATGTTGATCTAGTGATGTCGCATTTGGCCTGTTCGGGTGATGCAGAGCATCCCTTAAACGAAACCCAGTTAGGGCGGTTCAAAAAGATTTCGGCACGTATGCCTATGGTACCTCTGTCACTTGCTAACACAGGCGGAATTTATCTGGGCGCGAAATATCATTTCAAACTGGTGCGCCCGGGAATTGGGCTTTACGGCGGTAAAATCACCAATAATCCGGATAAGGAGGGTGTAAAACCCGTAGTCGAACTGCATGCACCCGTTCTGCAAATCAAGACGGTTAAAGCGGGCGAAACCATTGGTTATAACGCCGCTTTCACCGCCAAAACTGATATGAAAATTGCCATTGTCAGTGCAGGGTATGCAGATGGCCTTCCGGTAAGCTTTAGTGGTTCCGATAAACGTATTGTTACCTCGGCCCGTCTCGGTAAACACCGGGTAGAGGTCGTTGGCCGTGTTAGCATGGACTACACCATCCTTGATATCACCAATTACGAAGGCTTCGTAGAGCTAGGCGCCAAAGCCGTATTTTTCGGCGAAGATTTAGAAACCCAGTCCACACACGCCCACATGATAAATTACGAAGTCATGACGCACCTGGGTGCAAGATGCCGCAAAATTTATGTGAATGAGTAGTTAGACAACTGCGCACTGTGGCTTATGCGGGTGAATGCAGGCGTTAATGCTTGGGGGTTTGTATAGACTGGATTAAAAATGGCTATGTTCCATGACATATAATATTGGTGTAGCAGGTTGCGGTGTTGCAGGCCTGACAGTCGCAAAATTATTGTGTGACGCAGGACATAAAGTTGTTGTGTTTGATCAAATGGAAACCCCCAAACCTGTTGGCTCAGGCCTTGTTTTACAGGAAACGGGATTAACTATTCTATCGCAAATGGGTTTGACGGACGCCGTTTATAGTTATGGCAATAAAATTGAACGATTATTTGGTAAATCTAATGGACGTGTTGTTTTAGATGTTGCTTATTCCGCATTGCAACCAGATGCACATGGGTTGGCCATTCACCGTTCAAGCTTGTTTCGAATCTTATTTGATGCCGCACGAATTTCTGGCGTTACATTTGAATTTGGTAAACCGCTCCAATCTGTCCATGACGGAAAGATGCATTTTGACGCGGGGCAAAAATCAACACGATTTGATCTAGTGATAGATGCTTGCGGGGTGCGTTCACCTTTGACGGGGGCTAAGAACACGATCTTACCATTTGGTGCATTATGGGCGACACTGGATTGGCCGGAAAAAAGTACATCATTTGATAAATACACGCTAGAGCAACGTTACGTGTCAGCGCGAAAAATGGTTGGTGTATTGCCCATCGGAAGGGTACCTGGCTCCAAGGTCCAAAAGGTTACTTTTTTTTGGAGCCTAAAGCACACTGATTATGAAAACTGGCAGACAGCTGGCTTGAGTTCATGGAAACATGAAGTTACGGAGCTTTGGCCTGAAACTATACCGTTTCTATCACAAGTAAAAGATCCAACCCAATTGGTAATGGCGAAGTATGCGCATCATACTTTGAAACGAGTTTATGAGAAAAACGTTGTTCACATCGGGGATAGTTGGCACGCAGCGTCTCCGCAACTGGGACAAGGTGCAAACATGGCCTTGCTTGACAGTTTTGCTTTGGTCGAGGCGATGAAACATAATCAGGATTTGTCTAGTGCAATGTATCAATTTCAAAAATACAGATCTTATCATGTTCGCTTGTATCAGATATTGGCGCGTGCATTTACGCCAGTATATCAATCGGATAGCCAAGTTTTACCCTTTTTACGAGACATATTTGTGCCGAAGATTGCACAAATATGGCCGTTTCCAAAACTCATGGCGTTGATGGTTGCGGGTAAAATGGGTAGACCGCTAAAACGATTAGATTTATAGTATTAATGTAATCTGTAACTGGTCAAAAGACGCTTAGTAAGTTAGTATTCCAATATGTTTCATGATTTTTTTTCCCAGCTGCGTGCCGCTAATGTTCCGGTGTCTATCCGTGAATATCTGACCCTGCTTGAGGCGTTGGATAAAGAGGTCACCGGGGAAACGGTCGACGGGTTTTATTATGTCGCGCGGGCGGCGTTGGTTAAGGACGAACGCAATTTGGATAAGTTCGATCAAGTGTTCGCCCACGTATTTCGCGGCATGGATTATCTGACGGACTTGTTTGGTGAAAACGACCAAGATATTCCGGATGATTGGCTCAAGAAAATGGCAGAGAAATTTCTAAGCCCCGAAGAAATGGCTGAAATCGAAGCCATTGGTGATTTAGAGAAATTGATGGAGACGCTGAAAAAACGTCTCGAAGAACAAAACGAACGCCATGAGGGCGGTAATAAATGGGTCGGCACTGGCGGCACTTCGCCGTTCGGAGCCCACGGCTATAACCCTGAAGGTGTGCGTATTGGTCAGGACAAAGGTCGCCACGGCCGTGCTGTCAAGGTTTGGGATAAACGCCAGTTTAGAAATTTGGACGGGGACCGGGAACTGGGAACCCGCAATATTAAAATCGCGCTTAGACGCCTGCGGAAATTTGCCCGCGAAGGTGCCCACGAAGAATTTGATATCGACGACACAATCAATTCTACGGCTCGCAAAGGCTACCTCGATATTAAAATGCGGCCCGAGAAACGCAATGCGGTTAAGGTGCTAACCTTCTTTGATATTGGCGGTTCTATGGACGCGCATATATTGCAGGCAGAGGAATTGTTTTCGGCGGCGCGCAGTGAATTTAAACGGCTGGAGAATTTCTATTTTCACAATTGTATCTACGAAAATGTCTGGACGGATAATATCCGCCGTATGCGCGAGGTGACCCCGACTTGGGATATATTGCACAAATACCCGTCCGATTACCGTGTGGTGTTTGTTGGTGATGCGAGCATGAGCCCCTACGAAATCGCGGTCAAAGGCGGTGCCATAGAACATTGGAACGAAGAAGCTGGTGCCGTTTGGCTTAAACGTTTCGTGGATGTCTACGGTCATTTAATTTGGTTAAACCCGACCCCTGAGCAATATTGGCGCCATTCCCAGTCCACAACAATGATACAAGAAATTATAGGCGCAGATAGAATGTTCCCCATGACACTAACAGGTATTGAAGGTGCTATGCGGGAGTTGGCACGGTGATAGCTGGTCAAAATTTATATCCATATTATTTTACGGATATGAGCCCCAAAAGGTCTGCGTACGAAATAGCGATGGCAAAATTTTTTCTAGGGTTCATAAAAAAACATTATCCAGAGTATGTAAAAGAAAAATTTGAGCTATATAATGCTACTCATTTTATGGTCGATAAAGTTGGCCTTTATGGAAGAACAATTTGGCAATTGCCTGACCATAGAATTTATTGGGATAGGTTAATATCATTCGAATATGTAGGTAACCGTGTATTTGAATTGAGTTTTCAGCCTAAAAATTTAAATTCAGAAAATAGGAAAGATAGAATTTCCAAAGCAAGACTAACTGTTTTCAAAATTGAGGAGATTAAATTCTTTACGAAGCTATTATTGGAAGAAGGCATAGAAAACATTGGTTGTGCTGATGCAACAGCGTAGCCTTTTTGCTAACACAACGTCTTAATTACCAGCGATCGAAACCCCATAAATGAACATAGAAACAACAAAAAACCCGCCGCGAATAACATCGGGCGGGTTTTTTAATTTGTCTTTTGCTTGAGACTAGTCTTCGGAAGCTTCTTCTGCAGGCGCTTCTGAAAGTTCGTCTTCGGCTGCATCGCCGTGTTCGCCTTCGAACATTTCTTTGGCGACTTCAGCACGTTCGGCTGCATCATCTTCGGCACCAGCTTTATCTTCGTTGTGCTGCGCGGCGATGACGTCTTCGCCGGCGGCTTGGCGCTCGGCTTCGTCTTCGGTACGGGCAACGTTGATGATGACATTGATGCTAACCTCAGGGTGAAGCTTGACGCGAACATCATGCATACCGAGAGCTTTGATCGGTTGCTCAAGAACCACCATTGCACGTTTCACTGGATCACCGATCAGTTCGGCAACATCACGCGACGTAACTGAACCGTAAAGAATACCGGTTTCGCCAGCCTGACGGATAGCAATGTAAGTCTTGCCGTCGAGATCTGAACCCTCTTCGGAAGCTTTTGCAGCGGTTTCCGCATTGCGTTTTTCCAAGAACTCACGTTCGGCTTCAAAGCGAACAAGGTTTGCTTTGGTTGCGCGTAAGGCTTTGGATTGTGGCAATAGGAAGTTACGGGCATAGCCGTTCTTCACTTTGACGATATCGCCCATATTGCCCAGGCTTTCCACCCGTTCTAAAAGTACTATTTGCATGACGGGCTCCTAGTTTGCTGCGTATGGCAGCAACGCCAAAAAGCGGGCGCGTTTAATCGCCTTGGCTAGTTCACGTTGTTTTTTGTGGGTGACGCTTGAAATGCGGGACGGTACGATTTTGCCTTTTTCAGACATATAACGTGCGAGCATTTTAGGGTCTTTATAATCGATTGTTTTGCCGTTTTCGCCTGCGAATGGGCAGACTTTACGGCGGCGGGAAAATTGACTGCGAACTGGCAGATTTTCAATTTTAATGTCTAGTTTTCTAGCCATGATATATTCCTATCTCTCTATTAGCGACGTGCAGATTAGCGACGTGCTGGGCGGCGTTCGCGCTCGTCGCGTTTTCTCATGATTGGTGAAACTTCTTCGTTATGCTCATCAACACGGATGCTCATATAACGTAGAATGTCGTCGTCGATGCGGTGCAGGCGTTCTACTTCGGCCATAGCTTCGTGCGGTGCATCAAGCTTTAGGAATGAGTAGTGTGCTTTACGGTGTTTGTTGATCCGGTAAGCAAGCTTGCGTAGACCCCAATATTCGGTGGAGACAACTTTGGCGCCAAGGCCTTCGAATCTTTCCGTGAGGTGGTTGATCATTTCGGTGACTTGTGTCTCTGAAATGTCGGGACGTGAAACAATCACGTGTTCGTAGTATGACATATATATGTCCTTCATTTAATTGCGGCGCGGTACATCTCGAAGGCCCCATAATCGAGGAAGATGCTAGCGATGGTTCCATACCTTGGTCAAACCCCATGTCTGACGGGCAGTCTGGACCGCAATCGTTAAGCGGCGGAACATACACATGGTTTTTCGAAACGCAACACTTGATTTATAAAGAAAGCAGGCGATAATCAGGGCGAAATATTACCTTTAAAACGAGTCACTTATGAAATTAGCTTTCACATTTCCGGGACAAGGATCGCAATCGGTCGGCATGGGCAAAGACCTTGCGGATGCATTCCTATCTGCCCGCAGCGTATTCGAAGAAGTCGATGATGCTTTATCGCAAAATCTGTCACGCTTGATGTGGGAAGGGCCTATGGAAGACCTAACCCTAACAGCCAACACCCAACCGGCCTTGATGGCTTGCTCACTGGCGGTTATGCGCGTGCTTAGCCAGGATTTTGGTGTGGATGTCAGTGCAGCGAGCTATGTAGCCGGCCATTCTCTGGGTGAGTATTCAGCTTTGTGTGCGGCAGGGAGCTTGTCTCTGGCCGAGACGGCCAAACTGTTGCGTTTGCGCGGCGAAGCCATGCAAAAGGCTGTTCCTGTAGGTGAGGGGGCAATGGCGGCGCTATTAGGCGCGGATCTGGATGTTGCAGATAAGGCTGTGACTGTGGGTGCGAAATTCGGTGTCTGCCAAATCGCAAATGATAATGCCAATGGGCAGGTCGTAATTTCCGGTGCGAAGGCTGCGGTTGATGCCGCGATTGAGGCCGCCAATGAGCTGGGCGTGCGCAAGGCGGTGCTCTTGCCCGTGTCAGCGCCGTTCCATTGTGAATTGATGAGCACTGCTGGCGAAGCCATGGCGGATGCTTTGACAGATGCGAATATGAAAACTCCGATTGTACCTGTTGTTAATAATGTCACGGCTGGGCCTGTATCAGATCCGGCCCAACTAAAAGCCGATTTGGTGAGCCAGGTCACGGGCCGGGTACGATGGCGTGAAAGCGTCACATGGATGGCAGAAGACGGCGTAGAAACCTTTGCAGAACCCGGGACAGGTAAAGTCTTAACGGGTATGCTGCGCCGTATCGTCAAGGGTGTGAACGGGGCCGCGTTATCAACGCCGGAAGCCTTGGAGGCTTTTGGGGAAAAATTCGCAGAATCACTAAAATAGAAAATAAGAAACGAGGAGATGAACATGTTTAATCTTACAGGGCATAGGGCATTGGTAACCGGCGCTACGGGCGGGCTCGGCGGTGATATTGCGCGGCTTTTACACGCACAAGGCGCTTTGGTGACATTATCAGGTACACGAGCAGAGAAGCTCGAAGAACTAGCCGCAGAACTGGGCGCCTCTGAATTGGGGGGGAGGGCTTTTGTAGCACCGTGTAATCTGTCGGACGGCGAAGCGGTTGATGCTCTGCCAAAACAAGCAGCGGAACTTATGGACGGTGCTGTGGATATACTCGTATCAAACGCTGGATTAACGCGCGATGGTTTGTTGATGCGCATGAAACCTGACGATTGGGATTTGGTGCAGAAAGTTAATCTAGAAGCCTATTTCCGCCTGACCAAAGCCTGCTTGCGCGGTATGATGAAAGCACGATGGGGACGTATTATCGGTATTACCTCGGTTGTCGGCGTTACGGGAAACCCCGGCCAAGCCAATTATGCTGCTTCTAAGGCCGGCATGATCGGTTTTACAAAATCCGTAGCTGCTGAGATCGCCGTGCGCGGTGTTACGGCCAACTGCATTGCACCCGGTTTTATCGCTTCGCCCATGACAGATGTACTCAACGAAAAGCAAACAGAAGCAATCCTCACCAAAATTCCGGCGGGTAAATTAGGCACAGGCAAAGACATAGCGAACGCCGCACTTTACCTTGCTAGCGACGAAGCCAGTTATGTCACAGGTCAAACCCTGCACGTCAACGGCGGTATGGCGATGATTTAGCGCGGAAAATTTAGCGAAAATAACTGTACCTTTTGACTAGCTATTGTGAGAATCGTATGCTAATCGGGCGCCCGTTGTTGGGATAGCTCTTGAATTATTAGGTAAGCGTTCTAACATTGCACTTAAGAGAATTGACGACACCAACAATATTGGAAAAGGATTATCATATGTCAGACGTACTTAGCCGCGTAAGCAAAATGGTTGTTGAACACCTCGACGTTGAGGAAGACAGAGTAACTGCAACAGCAAACTTTATTGAAGATCTTGGCGCTGATAGCCTGGATAATGTTGAGCTTGTTATGGCTTTCGAAGAGGAATTCGATATTGAAATCCCTGACGATGCCGCTGAAACTATTCAGACTGTTGGCGATGCAGTTAAATTCATCACCGAAGCTACGGCTTAATTCGCAATAGTGCGGCGGGTAGTTGTTACAGGGCTGGGTCTCGTTACGCCATTAGGCTGCGGGGTCGAAACGGTATGGAACAATATACTCGCCGGCAAATCTGGCGCGGGCCGGATTGAACATTTCGAAACAGAAGATYTGGGCTGTGAAATAGCTGCCATGATACCGCGCCTTGATGGTCGCGGCGGCGGTGGCCCTGATGTCCCGGGAACTTTCGACCCCGATGAAACGCTCTCAAAACGTGAACAAAACCGTATCGACGAATTTATTGTCTACGGCATTGTCGCATCCGAAGAGGCTATCAAAGATTCTGGATGGGTTATTGACCCAGAAGATTTRGAAACCCAAGAACGTACAGGCGTCATTTTCGGATCTGGCATGGGCGGTTTGCAAACCGTATATGAAAGTTCCTTGAAGTTAGTTGAAAAAGGCCCACGCCGCTTCGGGCCTTTTGTATTGCCGGGCATGCTGATTAATTTGGCGGCAGGGCATATTTCTATTCGCCATGGTTTTAAAGGCCCTAACCACAGTGTTGTGACCGCTTGTGCGACGGGGGCTCATGCTATCGGAGATGCCGCGCGCATGATTGAACGGGGTGATGTGGATGTTATGGTTGCTGGTGGATGCGAGTCGACTATTTGCCGCATTGGCATTACCAGTTTTGTTTCCTGTCGGGCAATGACAACCGGATATAATGATGCACCAGAAACCGCTTCGCGGCCTTATGATGAAGGCCGGGACGGATTTTTAATGGGCGAAGGCTCAGGCGCAGTTGTTCTCGAAGAATATGAACATGCCAAGGCGCGTGGTGCCAAAATATATGCTGAGCTTAAAGGTTATGGTTTAACTGGCGATGCCTATCATATTACCAGCCCGTCTCCGGATGGTTCTGGCGGTTTTCGCGCTATGAAAATGGCCTTAAAAGACGCTGATATGACAGTGGATGAAATTGGCTATGTCAATGCCCATGGTACTTCTACGCCCATGGGCGACGAGATTGAACTAAAAGCAGTAGAACGGCTGTTTGGAGATGCGGCGGCTAATCTATCTATGTCGTCGACAAAATCTTCGACAGGACATTTATTGGGCGCAGCAGGAGCCGTGGAGGCAATTTTCTCTATATTGGCTGTGCGCGATAATATGCTGCCCCCGACATTGAATTTGCACAACCCGTCGGTTGAAACGACCATAGATCTTGTGCCGCTGAAGGCAAAACAAAAACAGATATCAGCAGCTATGTCCAATTCCTTTGGATTTGGCGGTACCAATGCGTCTTTAATCTTTGCAGAACTGCCTGAAAACGAATAGGCTGGGGTTATGACCCAAGCGAATCCTAAAAATAATGATGTGCCAGAAGATGAGCAAGGCGGTAGCCTTACCAAGCGTCATGCCTTCGGCATTGCCACCATGATGATAATTGCCTTTACCACATTTGCTATGGCGTTCGTCATCATTGGTTATGCGATCATAAAATACGGCTATATTAATGATGGCCCGCTTAACGGCGAACAGGTATTCGAAATTCAAAGCGGTGTAGGGCTGTCATCTATTGCAGAGAAACTAAAGGACGAAGGGGTCATCAGAAGTGCTGGCACCTTTAAAATGTTTGTTAAATTTGACGGCGGTGAAGCTAATCTTAAAGCTGGAGAATATGCTATCCCGCCTGCGGCCAGCATGCGTGATGTCTACGAAATACTGATCGATGGGCAAGCTATTCTTTACCCGGTAACTTTCGCTGAGGGACTAACGAGTGCGCAAATTATTCGTAAAATCACGGGCATAGAGAGTATCCCTGGAGATGCACCCAATACGCCTGCGGAAGGTACATTGCTCCCTGAAACTTATATGTTGCCCAAGTCGATGACGAAGACGGCTCTCGTCAAAAAAATGCGGGCCGAGCAAGAAGCTTTGGTCGATGCGTTATGGAAAGAGCGCGCTATTGGCTTGCCCATAAAGTCCAAATACGAAGCCATTATTTTGGCCTCAATCGTTGAAAAAGAAACCGGTGTAAACAGCGAGAGAGAACATGTCGCTGGCGTATTTATCAACCGGCTTAACAAGGGTATCAGGCTGGAATCAGATCCAACAATTATCTACGGGATAACAGGCGGGGAGAAATTAGGGCGGGGCCTGCGCCGTTCTGAAATTGACCGCAAAACGGATTGGAATACCTACCGGATATCTGGTTTGCCAAAGACGCCGATTTGCAATCCTGGACGGGCGGCAATTGCAGCCGTTCTTAATCCAATGGAAACCGAAGACATCTTTTTTGTTGCGGATGGTAGCGGCGGTCACGCCTTTGCTAAAACCCTGCGTGCGCACAATAATAATGTCATAAAATGGCGTAAGGTCGAGAGAGACCGTAAGCGCGCTGCTCAAAAATCCAAGAAAGATGCCCAGAAAGAGACCAAGAAGGATGCCAAGAAGGATACTGGGCAGTGACCCTCAAAAGCATGACAGGTTTCGGACGGGCAGAAGGGTCTTTCGAGGACTGGTCCTGGGTCTGGGAAGTTCGTGCCGTTAACGGCAAATCGCTTGACATTCGTATGAAACTGCCAAACGGTTATGAAAGCTTAGAGCCTCATATCCGTAAACACATAAGTAGTGTACTGCACCGTGGTAGCCTACAAATCAGTTTGAAGGTGCACACCACAGGGCAAGATATGCCCTACCGTTTAAATACGGATTGGTTACGCACGCTGGTTAACTCGACTTTTGAAATTAGCAAGGAGCGCGGTATCAAGACGGCGAATTTGGACGGGCTGTACGCTGTCAAAGGTGTTGTGGAAGAAACCATTCCCAGTGCCGCAGATCCAAAATATAGACGCAGAAATTTACAATTACTGGAAACTTTGGGCGAGATGACGCGTTCTCTGAATGATGCCCGTTTATCTGAAGGTAAATCTTTGGCAAAAATTTTAACGGTTAACATCAAAGCAATGGCCGGGGAAATTAACGCGGCGCGCAAATGCGCTGCGGGCACAGCTAAGGGGATAAAACAGAAGTTTGACCAACGTTTTGAAGAACTGCTCGGCGAAAAACTCTCCGAAGACAGGTTGATGCAAGAGGCGGCAATCCTTGCAATAAAAGCGGACGTGCGCGAAGAACTTGATAGATTAGATGCCCATATCAAACAGGCATTGATGCTCGTGAAAGAGGGTTCACCAATTGGTCGCAAACTGGATTTTTTATCTCAGGAAATATTGCGAGAAATCAATACATTATGTTCGAAATCGACGGACTTAGCCTTGACCAATATCGGGCTGGAGTTGAAAARTTTGATCGAACAATTCAGGGAGCAAACTGCCAATGTTGAATAATGGGTCGAGTGGTTTAAAAGCATTAAAGCAAAACCGTCGTGGGTTGATGGTGGTGTTGTCGTCACCATCCGGTGCAGGCAAAAGCACCATGACGCGCATGCTTCTCGCAGATAATACCAATATGACTATGTCAGTGTCTACTACAACGAGGCGCCCGCGTTCCGGCGAGGAAGATGGGGTCGATTACTATTTTATCGGCAAGACAAAATTCGCAGACATGATTGAAGACGGTGAGTTTCTTGAGCACGCCAAAGTATTTGATAATTATTACGGTACACCCCGTCCGCCGGTCGAAGCTGCATTGGCTGATGGCCATGACGTGCTGTTTGATATTGATTGGCAAGGTGCGCAGCAACTGACACAGGCAGCTGGCGATGATTTGGTAAAAATATTTATCCTACCGCCAAGTAAACGCGAACTGGAAAGCCGTCTGCACACTCGTGCTCAAGACAGCGCAGCAGTAATTGCTAAGCGTATGGCAAAATCGGAAGCCGAGATTAGTCATTGGGCTGAGTATGATTATATTATTGTCAATGATGACCTGGATACGGCCATGCAAGAACTGCGTACGATTGTGTCCGCCGAACGCATGAAACGCCGGCGCCAAATGTGGCTGGGGCCGTTTGTGAAGGCGTTAACTGAGGGTTAGTAAAATTTCTGTCAATCTATGAAAGCCTGCTATATCTACGGTCTCAGGCCTATCAGTAGGGTTGATTTCTGCTTTCTCCAGCCACGCATCCAACGAAATATTGTGGGTATTTGCTAATTGTTTCAAAGACTTACGCAACATTTTGCGGCGTTGACCAAATGCTGCTGCGGTGACTTGTCCAAGCGTTTTTAAATCGGCAAACCTTTTATCTTCGGGTAAAATATCCAAAACTATGACTGCGCTATCTACTTTCGGCGGTGGGGTGAAGGCACTGGCCGGAATATCAAATGAAATATGACCGTGGACAATTGACCCAGCCAGAATGGCAAGACGGCCATAAGCTTTGTTGCCAGGAGTTGCCACAACACGCTCGGCCACTTCTTTTTGTAACATCAGAACCATGCGGTCCCAAAAAATAGGAGAAGCAGTTAGCCAGTTTATCAACAATTTAGTGCCGACATTATAGGGAAGGTTAGCACATATACGCATGGGGCGTATATCCGTTAGGATGGCTGGATTGACCCGCAGCGCATCAGTATTGTTTACGGTCAACCGTCCTTCAGATGCGTCTATTATGTCTTGCAGCGGTGATAGAAAGCGTTCGTCTTTTTCTATGGCAAACACTTGTTCTGCACCAGCTTGCAGCAAGGAACGGGTGAGGCCGCCAGGCCCTGGGCCAACCTCTAAAACGACCGGATGTGGTGCGGCGAGCCGAGCAATTTTATCCGTGAGGTTTAGATCTAGTAAAAAATGCTGCCCCAAACTTTTTTTGGCGAACAGGTCGTGTTTTTGTAAAACATCACGCAGAGGCGGCAGGCTGTCTAGTGCTGATGTCATGACTTGTCCTTTAGTTTGGCCTTAGAACTGGCCCTGCAAGCCGACATGGTACGCGCCGCTTTGATAGCGGCGATTAAGCTATCAGGGCGTGCTTTCCTGCTTCCTGCCAAATCAAAGGCCGTGCCGTGGTCCGGTGATGTGCGGATGATGGGTAATCCCAGTGTTGTATTGACACCGCCGTGAAAATCCAAGGTCTTAACCGGGATAAGGCCTTGATCATGATACATAGCCAGAACCGCATCATAGCCTGCGCGGGCCTCAGCGTGGAACAGGGTGTCGGCAGGTCTGGCATTAGAAATATCAATGCCGTTCGCCCGTAATTTTTCTGCTGCGGGATTGAGCATTTCAATCTCCGCACGGCCTAGTGCCCCACCTTCGCCCGCATGAGGATTAAGACCAGTCATAGCAATATGCGGATTTTCTATTCCGAAATCCCGCCGTAGTGTTGTGTGTAAAATTTTCGCCGTCTGAATGATTAAATCYTCAGTTATCGCACCCGGCACGTCTTGCAATGGTATGTGAATGGTCACCAACGCCACATGTAAATCTTGTGCGCTGAGCATCATGACGGGTAAGGGGGCGTTTGTCAGCGCAGCTAGGTATTCAGTGTGCCCAGGATGGGTAAACCCAGCCCTATATAGTACTTYTTTGGCAATTGGGTTGGTGACAACCGCGCCGACCCGTTCAGTTTGTGCGAATTTCACGGCCATTTCTATAGACTTGAGAATGGTGTCTGCCGCGCTTATGTCCGGATTACCGAGCGTAATATGCGGGCAGTCTATAGGCAGTACGGGCAGAGAATTGGCAAATTTACTGGCGGCTTGTTCTGGTCCGTCGATCAGAGCGGCATTGGGGTAAAGYTTTGGATCTGCTATGACAAAAAAGCATTCGTCCTCACCGCGCAAAGCCTGCCATGCTTTATGGGTGATTTCCGGCCCGATACCAGCCGGGTCTCCAATGGTTAGCGCAAGCGGTCTAGCGCGAGACAATTGTCGCTTTCCGGCGTAAATCGCGCAAATGGCGCCGTGAAGCCTGAGCTTCTTGCTGACCGAGCAACCTATTTTCTATATCGTCGCGTGAAGGAATGCCAGAACCACGAACGGTGCGTTTACAAACCATCACAGAAATCAAGGAGTTTCCTGCCTCCATAGGTGTTGAAACTTCTCCGACATCTGTGGCTGTCAAAACTTCCAGGATTTCGTCAGTTAAATCCCCAGCTTTGATTTCGCCCATTGAACTGGTACCAATACCCTCAATATCCGTGACATCTTTGGCCAGAGTATCACATGATTTTGCGGCAGCAGCAGCAGTTATTAACGTTGCTTTCGCTGTTTCTAATTCCGATTGGTCTTTAATTTTATAATTGATCTGGCTAAGCGTGTAAAAAGTTTCAGAGGTGGATATTTGCTTGTCGGCCAAAGCAACGACGTAAACGCCGCCGGGTACAGGAATTGGCTTGGATATCTGACCTTTTTCCATTTGCATGAGAACCGCGTTGATTTCTTCACGTAGCTCGCCCTCGCGTATCCAGCCAATATCGCCGCCTTTAGCCGCAGATGGTGCAGAAGAGAACTGCTGTGCTAGAACGTGAAAAGGTGCACCCGTTCCAAGTTGTTCGATCATAGCGTCTGCGCCTTGCATGGCACCGTTCATGCCGCCGATATCCGTTGTGGCTTCTATGTAAATTTCCGCAACGCGGTAYTGTGGTTTGTCAGMRTTTGCMGAAACGCGGGTYAGGGTTTCATYAATYTGTGCRTCACTGATGCGGATGCGRGAACCATAAAGACCGCYGATAATCCGTTGCCARGCAATYTCCGCRCGRATTTGATCTTGTAGTGTGCTGATRGAAATGCCSGMTGMCGCAAGGCGTTGGGTRAACTCTTCGATRYCGATGCCGTTTCTGCCAATTAAATTGCGAACGCCATTGGCRACGGCTTCTTGRGAAATGGTTTGGTCGTATTTTTTTGATTCTTGMAWCTGTAGYTTTTCATCCACTAGGTTACGCATGGCTTGYGMYAAAATTTGCCGCTTWGATTCYTCTGTTGGCTCAATGCCCTGTGTTGCCATCATRAACARGCTACGTTGGCGCAAGTCGTARGTYGTGATGACATCRTCATTAACAACGGCAGCAATCCCRTGAGMSGWTTGTGCTTGTGATGGKGCYGTYAGTGCCAGCGGCATCATTATGCCGAGCGCAAATGTYGCTAAAAACTTTGATGCAGAAATTTTCATTAACGTTAGTCCTTAAATTTTCGCCTTAACTAAGACATTTCTTATTTTGGTGCAACAGCATCCTTCGGAATTTACAAATACCTATCCGTCTTCTACCCATGATAGAAATATCAATCCGCATGATAGCACAAGTAACGGCACAGACCAAGCGGCGACAACAGGTGGTAATGTACCTGTTTCCCCAAATGCACCGATTAAATTATCGATAAAGTAAACACCAAATCCAAGTGCACCACCTGCGATAAGTAAACGTAGTGTGCCACCTTCACGCGCCATGTTTAGAGATGCTCCGGCTGCGATTACAGCCATGGCAATAAGCGTTAATGGCAAGGCCAGTAATTTGTGCAAATGCATAATCAAGCGCGTTGTATCAAAGCCTGCGCTTTTGGCTTTTTGTATCTCGGAATTTACTTGCCAAAATGAGGGGTTTTTTCCAGTTTGAGATTGTGTGCGCAGCGTTTCCCAACCGATGTTCGTCGTTCTTGAAATTGTTGTAAACTGACGAGGGGCTTTACCGTCTTCATTTTCCGTTACTGTTGATAATTCCCAATAACCATTTTTAGAAAGTTTGGCGCTAGYAGCATCAAATCTTGTAGAAAGTTTYGCAGCGCCATCAGGCGTTTTGTCAAACGTATAGAAGGTTACGTTGAATAATACATGCTCTTCAATATTTGCAGATAAAGCATGAATAACCACATATCCATCATCATTACCTTCGCGCAACCAAATCTCTTTTTCTATTGATTGTGTAGGGGCTCCACCAGATGTAATCCTGTGTACGACTTCTTTGTGTTTTGCCTGGGATAACGAGGCGAGAGGGTTGAAGGCCATCGCCCATACGGCCCCTAAAAGCGCCGTCACAATCATAGCAGGTTTTAAAAAGCGCCATGCGGATAAGCCTGATGCGCGTAATACAATCAGCTCGGAATGCCTATTTAAGCTAAAAAACGCGCCCATGACACCAAACAGCACTACGAATGGTATGGTTTGTTCCACCAACATGGGCATGTTGAGAAAAGTGATGTAGAGCACGACTAGCATAGATGCATCGCTCTCGGAGCCTAGATTGCGAGAAGTTTCCACGAAATCTACTAGCATAATGATGCCGGTAATCACTAGGAATGCTAACAAGATTGATATCAATACCTGTGTAGCAATATACCTATTCAAGGTTGGCATCAGATAGAATCTCCAACATAATTTGGAAGACTTGGCTTAGGTTTACGCAACCGGAAAATGGTTTGTGCTCGACGACTATGCAGCAAATACCAGATGGCAATAATAGAGATCAGGATCGGAAGCGCGTATTGAACGATATTCATGGATGCATTTTTTTCTGCGGCAGAAGCGACGGCAAACCCGCCTAAGCGCAAAGTGAATCCTAGACCTCCCGCTATCGCCAAACGCCGCGCATAGCCCATTTTTTGRTGCTCGCCGCGCACAAGAAATGCCAATGCCAATAAAACCAAGGCATAATTATACAAAGGCGTTGCAAGGCGACTATGGCCTTCTGCCAAATATTCTTTCTTGTAGCGGATAACGGCGTAATCAGCTGGATCTGGAACAAAGAGCTCGTGTAAGTATCGGTCAGATGTTTTTAGACGTAAAACCGGATCCACTGCTAAAATTTCAGTGAGATCATATGTKGTCTTYTCGAAATATGTTATATCCATACTGCCTATGTCTGTAAGGAAGGAAATTTCACCATTATACAAAGTAAAGTGAGTTTGGCCGCCGGATGAGGAATTTAACTGCCCTTCCTGTGCAGTGTAGGTCATGGGTGTATCCGAACTCCGCTCATCATATATCAGCACGTCACGCATTAGGCCTGTGGGTAATATGTCACTGGCGTACAATGTTAACCCTTGAGAAGGCGTGGTGAATTCCCCTGCATGAATCATACGAGCAGCTACATCCGTGCGTACATTCAGCAAAGCCTTGCGCATCAAACGGAATGTGAAGGGTTGGATAAATAGATTGATCAGCAAATGTGCAACCAGAGCATAGCTGGCAATACGAAGTGCGGGGCTTGCGATCTGCCACGGGCTGAACCCGGATGCTTTGGTGACAACCAATTCACTATCCATGTTCAAGTGGTTAAGCGTGTAAAGCATTGCCATGAATACGGCGAGCGGCATAATAATACTAAATAATTGCGGAAGAGCCAGCACKGTAATGTATAAAAAAGTCGCGGCCGATTGTCGGTTCTGGGTGATCAAATCAAGTGTCGACAAGCTCTGGGTTAGCAAAGCAAGCACTGACAGTGCGGACAAAGACAACAATAGGGGGGTGCGGGCCTGTCGCAGAAAATATTTTTGTATTAATTTCATAGACCCCTTATACCGTAATACGTATCTATTGCCCAAAAGCGTAACCGAATGTGTTGCGTGTTCTAACGCATGCACATATAGTTTACCACTATCGACTCGGACTTAAACCTTTAAGTTTTAGTAAGAAACAAATTAACAGTTATACTCACATTTATAAACATGGAGCGCCACGTGAAAGTCAGTTTTATCAGCCCGGAAATCAAAGACGGTCAAATTAAATCAGTAGCCGTTTTGCCAATATTCACAGGCGCAAAATTGTCAAATGCCTATAAGGCCTATGACCAGCTTTCTAAAAAACGTGTATCATTGGCGGCCAAAGCTGGTGGTGTTGATGGCACTGCTGGAAAAAGTGTACAGATTGTGGGTCCTGAAGGCACGAAAACCAACCGTTTATTGGTCACAGGATGTGGTAAGTTAGCTGATTTTAAATCGGAAAATTTTGGTGCGCGGGTCGCAAAAGCTATGTTGATGAGCGGCGAAACTACATTGATTATACATTTGGACGGGCATGATTTGTCACCGACAGATGCAGCTCAGGCAGCGCTGGGGGCAGTGTTAGCATCCTACCGATTTGATAAATACCGCACAAAATTGGCGGCGGATAAAAAACCAACTCTTAAAGCCGTAAAAATCGCTATCGAAAATCCGGCACAAGCGCGTAAGGCTTGGAACAATTTTTACGGTCCGGTAGGCGAGGGCACCAATATGGCACGGGATTTGGTCATGGAGCCTGCCAACAAGCTGTATCCAGTAACCTACGCGGCGCGCATCAAGAAAATGGAAGCGTTGGGCATGAAAGTGCAAATCCTCGGTGAAGCGCAAATGAAAAAGCTGGGCATGGGCGCTTTGCTTGGTGTTGGGCAAGGTTCACCAAGGGCATCACAATTGGTGATTATGAAATGGAACGGTGGCAAAACAGGTGTGAAACCAGTATGTTTGGTTGGCAAGGGAGTTACCTTTGATACGGGCGGCATTTCTTTGAAACCGGGTGCAGGCATGTGGGACATGAAAGGCGATATGGGCGGATCTGCTGCTGTTGTTGGCGCGATGCACACTATCGCTGCGCGCAAAGCCAAAGCGAATGTTATCGGTATCGTCGGGCTTGTAGAAAATATGCCGGACGGTAAAGCGCAAAACCCTGGCGATATTGTAACTTCCATGTCCGGGCAGACCATTGAAGTGCAAAACACAGACGCTGAAGGTCGTTTGGTTCTGGCTGATGCGCTTTGGTATGCCAAAGAAAAGTTCAAACCAAAAGCCATGGTCAATTTGGCTACCCTAACTGGTGCCATCATTACGTGTCTTGGTCATGAGTATGCGGGTCTGTTTTCCAATTCTGACGAAATAGCAGAGCAGTTACAAACTGCGGCAGATAACTCCACCGAAGCCGTTTGGCGCTTACCTTTGAACAAGGCTTACGATAAATTAGTTGATAGCCCTAACGCTGATATGAAAAACATCACTGTGCCTGGCGCTGGTGCTGGGTCGATTACTGCGGGCCAGTTTTTGCAGCGCTTTGTCGGAGATGTGCCTTGGGCTCATCTTGATATTGCAGGCACGGCTTGGAAAGCATCAAGACCTGACCCGCGTGAACCATCTTGGGCAACAGGGTTTGGCGCGCGTCTGATGAACCGTTGGGTGGCTGATAATTACGAGGGCTAGCGAGCATGGGGGAAAAAACCACGCAGGTTGAACACTGGTTTTACCATTTGCAGCAAAGCGCACTTGAGGCGGTGTTACCGGATATTTTAGAAAAGACGCAGGCCAAGGGCTGGCGGGTTTTGGTTAAAGTTGGGCCGTGTAACGGTGACGCAGAAGCAGAAATGCTGCGGTTGGATAAATTTTTATGGACCTATAAACAAGACGCATTTTTACCCCATGGACGCGATGATGAACCACAGGCGGATGCGCACCCTATCTTGTTGTCTTGCTCATGGGAAATAGCTGCAAATGTAGATGCAGTCATTCTGGTGGCTGGGGCTGAAATGCAAGACGTTGCAGCCGCCAAAAGATGCATCACAATTCTGGATGGCCGCAACGGTGAAGATAGGGCTGTGGCCCGCAAACGCTGGAAACTGGTGAATGATGCAGGTCACACTACGGCCTATTGGCAACAAAATGACCATGGGCGTTGGGTGCAACCAAATTTGTGATAACAAGGCTATAATTGATTCGCTTAGGAGCCGGTATTTGCGTTGGGTGCTTTACATTATTGGGGGCGGTTTACTGGCGGGGTGTTTTACACCGGGTGCAGGAGAGCCGCGGCCCCGACCCAGACCTAATCTTGGCCAATACCAAATCCCACTGAACCAGAGACCCGAACCAACAAGGCGTATACCRGACGAAGACCTCTGTAGTTCAAAGTTATTTTTAGGGCTAATTGGCCAGCACGAAGGCGGGATTGTATTTGCGACCTTGCCCGGGCGTACCCGTGTTTTTAAACCTGCCGAGTTAGAGCTGGATGAGGATAATTTTTTGCAAGATATGCGTCCAGACCCGCCGTTTGTTGAAGTTAGGGAATATTTGTCAGGCCAAACTCTTTACACACCTGCAATTCGTGCCATTAGCCGCATAGACGATCTAGGGCCAATTATGCGTGACCGTTTAACGATTGAGCTCGATGCAGATGGTTATGTGAGAGAGTTGAGCTGCCGCTAAACCGCCAATTCAACGCCCTTTTTTGCCAGTGCTATGTGCAAAACTTGCATTTCTTTTTTGAAAAACTTTATCTGGCGAAATGCAATGCGTAGATCTCTTTTTGTATAATTCGAGAGTAAATGTCCGCAAGACTTGAAGGCTTGAGCCTTATTCATACCGCGCAACGTAAAATACATAGCCAGAATAAATACGGCTCTATTTTCTGTGGAATTGAAGTTGAGCATTTTCTTCTGGCCACGGTTCATTGGGCAAAATAAATGGCCAAGCCCCATAAGAGTGCCGCCTATAATGTATAAATCTCTGTTGGGAGTTTCTTGGACGAATATAGGTTTGCGGCTGGTTTTGTGTAGCATATCTGCAAGTTTATTGACGATACGATAGTTAATATAACCCGGTCTTTTGGCAAAGTCGTTGTTGTAGTAAAAGACTGGCTGCCCATAATCGTCTACATAATACTTTTCGTCGTGGCGGGCACTGTGTATTTCTGTGAGTCTATTTTGCTGGGTTCTACCTTTTCGTCTGGTAACCAGTTCATCTGGTTGGATCATAAATTTTATGGGTATTTTGCCCATATTGCACCAATTTTTAAATTCATGAAATCGGCGTTCGATCCAGATGACTTGCAAGGCTTTTTCTGTTGGAGGACAGGTTCTGAAGAATTCCATTTCAGATTCTGGGAATAAAATTTCGTCTGGCAGTCCGTACTTCGGCACAAAACTGTCAATAAACCACTCAAAAACATTGATAAGGTGTAAAGCTGTGGTTCTACTAACCACCCCTACACCCATGTAAACATCTTGCATATCCAACCTAAACTTAAGACATTTTCCCAACCGTCTTACATTTCTTTCACCGCAACTTCGTAGCGCTCAGACGCATCTAGCCAGCGGCTTTCTTGTTTTTCCAATTCTGAGAGAAAATATACACGTTTTTGGTTTAATTTGACAGCCTTATCGCGATTATTAACAAATAAATCGGAAACGCTGAGCTGTTTGTCTATATTTTCAACTTTCAAGCGAGTGTTTACCATGTCTTTTTCAAGCTGGGCTATTTYTTTCTTCAAGGGCGCCACTGCTTTGCGAGCGTCTGCACCTGCACGGCGGTCTTTACCTTTGGTGTTTTTCTTGTCCTTTTTACCAGAGCCAGCGGTTCTGTGTTTTTCCAATTGTATACGGCGGTAATCGTCCATACTGCCTTCGAAAGCAGAAATACTACCGCCTTCAACCACCCAGAGGCGGTCCACTACGGTTTCCAGTAAATTCCTGTCATGGGAAATCAGTAGAACGGCACCTTCATATGTATTGAGGGCTTTGGTTAGCTCGTTGCGGCTGTCCATATCCAGATGGTTGGTCGGCTCATCCAGTACCAAGAGATGCGGTGCATTAAAGCTGATAATTGAGAATAATAACCGGGCTTTTTCGCCGCCGGATAAATCGCCTGCTATGGTTTCAGATTGTTCACGCCCCAGTCCGAAGCGTGCCAGTCTAGCCCGTCTTTGCGCTTCGGTAGCGGTCGGCATCAGCTCGACCACATGATCAAGCGCACTATGTTGCATGTTAAGAGCATCGACTTCATGTTGAGCGAAATAGCCGATTTTAAGTTTTTTGTGGCGGCGGATATGTCCATCTTGAGCTTCCAACATGCCAAGAATGCCTTTGGCAAAGGTGGATTTACCCTCACCGTTCTTGCCCAATATACCAATGCGGTCATCTTGGTCGATATTGAGGTTGATACCCCTAAGAATGCTGACACCTTCTTCGTAACCAAGGGCGGCATTGTTAAAACGTACAATTGGAGGGCTTAACGCTTTTTCCGGGCTTGGAAGATCTATGGGMGGAATAGGGTCGCTGATGATGGTGGCAACGGGTTGCATTTTTTCCAGACGTTTAACGCGGGATTGTGCTTGCTTTGCTTTGGAAGCTGAATAGCGGAAGCGCTCAACAAACTTTTCTAGGTGGCGGCGTTCTGCATCCTGCTTGCCGCGCATGGACATGGAAAGCCTTTGTTGCTCGGCAAGTTTATTTTCAAAAGCATCATAATTGCCGGGATAGTTGAACAATTTTCCGCCTCTAAGATGAGCAATATGTGTAACAGCTGCATTCAGGAAATCACGATCATGGGAGACGATAAATGCCGTTCCTGGATAGCTCTTGATGTGTGCTTCCAACCAGACATTGCCTTCTATATCTAAATAGTTGGTYGGCTCATCGAGCAGAAGTAAGTCAGGGATAGCAAACAGCATAGCAGCAAGGGCAACCCGCATTCGCCAACCACCGGAAAATTCACTGCACGGTTTTTGTTGTTCTTCGCCGGAAAACCCCAACCCGGACAGAATAGAACCGGCGCGAGCCTCGGCCGTGTAGGCATCTATGTCGGACAGACGCGTGTAAATATCGGCAATGCGTGCCGGGTCAGTGACCGTTTCAGATTCGAGCAATAATGCAGCCCTTTCCGTGTCAGCAGCCAGTACGGTTTCCATCAGGCTTTGTGGGCCGGACGGGACTTCTTGATCAACACAACCAAGTCGTGCGCCCTTGCGCAGACGCACTGAACCACCGTCTGGGCTCAGTTGATTTTTAATCAAGTTAAACAAGGTTGATTTACCCGTGCCGTTTCGCCCAACAAGGCCAACCTTGGCGCCTTGGGTTATTGCGAGTGTCGCTTGATCGAACAACATGCGTCCTTCGATGCGAAATGTAAGGTCATTTATGTGTAACATAGCTCTTCACATATGAATTTTTGCTCGTTATAGAGCACGCAAATCAAATAACACCCCCTAATCAGAGGAATCTATCATGTCTATTCAAAGAACATTCTCAATCATCAAGCCGGACGCAACTAAACGTAACTTGACCGGTAAAATCAATGCGGTCATCGAAGAAGCTGGCYTGCGTATTGTTGCACAAAGACGCATCCGCATGACGGAAGCGCAAGCTCAGAATTTTTATAAAGAGCATGCAGAGCGTCCGTTCTACGGTGAACTGGTAGAATTCATGACATCCGCGCCAGTTGTTGTTCAAGTTCTTGAAGGTGAAAATGCTATCAAGCATTACCGCGATGTTATGGGCGCGACAAATCCTGCAGACGCTGACGCTGGAACTATCCGCGCAGAATTTGCACTTAGCCTCGGTGAAAACAGTGCTCACGGTTCAGATAGTGAAGCTTCTGCTGCTCGCGAAATCGGCTGTTTCTTCTCAGAAGCTGACATTGCTGGCTAAGTAAGCTGAAAATGGCTATTAGAAATTTGGGTGTGCCGTGTTTTGGCGCACCCTTTTTTGTTTATCTATTGATGACAATCGAGCTTTCTAACTGCTTATCAATGGTTAAATTGCCTACAAACGGAATGACCAATGGGTATGAAACATTGGCCGTGATATTGGTATAATCTGACCCGTATTTAGTTACAAATGCAGTGGCTACTGTAATAGTGGCATTGTTAGAGTTATAAATATTGCTATTGACGATCTGAGTGATCTCAGAATTCGTCGGATCTTGTCGCAAAAGTATTTCACGCACTGATGTGCTTAGCGAGTATTTCGTCATTGAAATATCGTAAAATGCGAGAGAAACTTGCATTGTACCAATCAAAATTATCAAAACAGCGGGAATGACCATGGCGGCTTCTATTATGGTTGAACCGTCATTATTTTTGCTAAAAAGCTTAGTTTTTAATAATCGCCTACCCATAGGATCATCTACCTTCCCTTACTCAATGCGTACCGAGATGGTCTTGTTAAGAGCTATATCTTTGTAAAGGCCGTTGGTTGTGTAATCTATCGAGAGGTTTACCAAAACCCGCTCTTTGGCACCATCGCTGCATATTACGGAACATTGCTCCATGGTTTCCAGTGTCGCTGTCCTAATGTCATAGGGTAGGGGCGTAGTTTGTCCTTCGACCACAGATATTGCATCCGCATTTGGGCAAGCGCAAGATGTTGCAATGGAAATATTGGATTGCAATAAAGTACCTTCAAAAGAATCGTTTATGACGCCTATAAGGTCAAGTTCGCTTCTACCGCCATTTAACAAATATTGTGAGGCAGCTCTTGTTGTTGATGTTAGATTTTGCCCTGAATTTATGGCCATACCAAGGTCAACTGTTCCAAAAAAAATCGGTGCAAGAATGAGCGGAATCATAATTGCCGCTTCTATGGCCGCAGTGCCAGCATGATCGCTTAGGAAGCTGCGTATATATTTATGAAGTTTTTTGATCACTATTTACTCCACAACAAACACTGTTGAAAGTTTTGGAGCCACAAGGCCAAAGACACTTTCACAATTCGTAATTTCGAAATCCGCATTGCCTTTCATGTCAACAGTATCGGCAATCAACATCGAGCAGGCGCTGGCTAAATCTGTGTTGCCGCCAAATTCTACATGTTGGCCCGGAAAATAAATAATGCCTTCAATTGATGTTGCTGATCCGCCGTTGAGCTTGACGGTTGTTCCGCTTGGCTGCGTAGCTGGGTCACTGAAGATTGCTAGCCCAGCATAAATACCGGAGGTCGGTGCTTCTATAATTATTGACGCGCCACCATTTAGACCGCTGAGCGTAGCGCCGTTCATTAAAAAAATAGTTACTTCACTACCAATGAGTGTAGCGATATTTCCGATAAATTTTACATCTATCGCGTCGAAAAGATAATTTCCGACATCAAGTGAGTATGTACCCTTGATCGTCATATTGTTACAATAGCGCCCGGCATCTAAAGCGTAATCCCACTTGCCGGTTTTAACGGGTGTCTTACAAAGTGGGTAGTCGGTAATGCTGGGCACAACAACATCCGCATAAGGATCATTATAGGCCTTGGTGCCTGTTTTTCCTGCGCCGCATTCTAATGTTGCATGACCTTCCAAACCACTTATGCCGCCAACCGTAGTCAGACATTTTGCTATGACATATGATGCGCCTGCAAATGTAATAGCTGTGCTACTGTTTGAATTTGAGGCTAATGAGCAGTTGGGTAAGTTCGCACTCACCGAGCCCGTAATATTAATAGATGATGGTGCAGAGGTGTTAAGGGCAAGTACACAAGCTTCATGCATTTTTACGAGAGAAGCAACGGCACGAACATTGTACGTTATTCTATCATTACCAAAAAGCGTGCTAAAAAATTGGGTGCCCTTTTGTGTGATTTTCACTTCAACAGATTTTTCAGTAACATAGGCGCCTGTTAAAGCGGGGGCACTTACGGTGATGCTGCCTATGGTGGAATCATAACCGTTCTCCAGCGCGTCCAATTTCGAAGCTGTTATGGCTGCGTCGTTTGTGGAATTTTCTAATTCGACAGCACCAGCATAAGCTGCCATATCCGCAGTTATCTGTAAATCAGTCTTGGATTTATACCAATATCCCGCCTCTAGGGTAACGCCCAATATGCCGACGAGCGAGGTTACGCCGAGCGCAACAATAGGTGTCGTTACGCCGGAAGCATTCTTGACGAAACGTTTTAAAAAATTTTCCATTCCCAACATTCCTGTACCCATTACCAGCGACAAAGCCGGTAACCTACATCCTATAAATTGCCCCACTGACGCCTATTTAATCACATTAACCTTGATACCATATAGGATACGGGAATGAAAACCTCTTCCGTATGTATGCTTTCTAAAGACTAAAGATTGGCCGTATTATAGGCAAATGCGAAACACCACAGACTAGCCCTGCGGTGTTTTATGAGTTTGCTACAGTGATAGTTTAGAACCTAGCGTTTAACGCGGATAACTTCGCTCATAACTTTTTTGCTAATAGCCGTTAGAGCCTCATTTAAGTCGTTCGCATCTGACGCCAGGATATAATGATCTGCATCTGTTGCGCATCCAGATAATAGAGCTTGCGCTCTGTCAACTTCTCTCTGGCGTACACCGTGGCTGCCAGCCACCAAATGATATCCGATTGTATATACGGTAACGCCTGCTGCCTTCATAGCTGTGCAAGCGGCCAAGGAACGTTCATCGCTTTCATAGGTGGTTACTTCTTCGCAAACTTCTTGTTCTTCGTAATGCCCATTAGAAGCCGGAACATAAGTCCATTTCCAATGTTTTTTAGGTTTTCTGTATCTAATTTTATTCTTTTTCCGCCAGTATTCGCGTGAGCCCTTAACCCAGACGTTTTGCGTAGTGCATTGATATTCTTCTCGTGGGTTGTTGGCACCATCTGACATGAACACCATGAACTTCAGAGGGTCATCTTCATTATTAGCGGCTATATGAGCGGCGTTTTCTTTGGTGAAGGCCGCTGCAGCTGCTTCAAGCGAACCACTGGAATCTGTGCCACCCTCGGTACGCATTCTTTTAATCTCGCCGTTAGAAAGTCCGCCCCAATTTGGAAGTACATCTTTGTTGGTGATTATACCATCGTCAGAAATATATGGATAGCGTTTTCTGTAATCTTGTGAATATGGCCATAAAGCCGTTCTATAAACGTCATTATTTTTAGTGTTGATAGTTTCCAATGTTGTCATGAAGCTTTTCAGGCTAATCTTTAAAGCATTGAGTTTGTTGGCACCAGCGGCATCGCTCCAACCCATAGAACCAGAATTATCAACGGCAAAGAAAACACTCGCGGGTGTCCCTTCTACTTGGGCATAAGCTACATCCGAAGAAGCTGAAAACGGTATTTCATTTACACCAAGTGCTGATGCAAAGGCCGTTCGGTAGGTGCCTGATACAGTTGCACGGGCGAGTAAATTGCCTTCGCCGTCCCCGTCGTCGTCAACATTATATTCTACAACCCCAACCATAGAGTTTGTGAAGTCGTTACTTGGGCCACCTAAATGCCTATATGAGTAACCTTGGCCGCCAATATACCTGCTGTCATTGTCATTATCAACGGCTATAGAAGCCGAAAGTGCCATATTATCAGCGGCCATTTGGGCAATTAATTTTGCTTTGTTAACTTGGCTGATATCATATGCCGCACCGACGGAGATGACTATACCAACACCCGTAACACCCCAGATCATGGCCATACTACCTGCCGTGTCTGATAAAAAATTTTCAAAGATTCGTCTTTGTCTACTAAACAAGCCCATAGCATTTCCCACTTCAACATACCCCATGTTGCCAGTATATATAGGTGAAAAGCCTTGCTAAACTTTCAAGAAAAGTGGTTATTCATTGGTTAATGGCATGGCTGGCAAAGCTATGGATAGCTAAGTTTTAAGGAGGGTTTACCCTCGTGAGCCTTCAGTCGGCATGGCTTATTTTTGAATGCGTGTGAGAAGGGATCTAGCCACAGTTTCCAAAACGGCTGGGTATAAAATATGTTCTTGCTGTAAGACTTTTTGTGCGAGAGTTACGCTCGTTTCTTCAGGGGAAATGCCGACCTTAGCTTGGGCAATAATTTCGCCTGTATCCATGCCTTCATCAACATAATGAATTGTACAACCGTGTTCAGTTTCGCCGGCCTCTACGGCACGTTCATGGGTGTGTAAGCCTTTAAATTTTGGAAGCAAGGACGGGTGGATGTTAAGTTGTCGTCCTAACCACCGTTTGACAAACCACGGGCTTAGGATGCGCATAAAACCTGCATTGCAAATGAGTTCTGTCTCATGACCGCGCAGAACTACATCCATAGCTTGTTCAAACGATTTGCGGGTTTTGAAGTCTTTGTGGTTAATGCAAATGGTTTTGATGCCGAGTGCTTCGGCCTTGGCAATGCCGCCTGCATTTGGCCTGTTGCTTATTACCAGCACTATTTTTGCAGGATAGTTAGGGGCTTGGGCGGCCTTTATCAGTGCCGCCATATTGGAGCCACCGCCAGAAATCAGAATAGCGGTCTTAACTTTATCCGCCTGGTTTTGATTTTTTAGGTTTGGGATGGGCATAACTCGCCGATGATATAGGCTTGCTCATGCTCAGTGTTGAGCATGGCCAACACGTCGACGGCTCTGTCTTTGTCCACACACAAAACCATGCCTAGCCCGCAGTTAAATGCGCGGCGCAATTCGGTTTCTTCAACGCCGCCAGTTTCTTGTAGCCATGTAAACACGGCAGGGCGTGGCCATGCGCTAAAGTCAACTTTCGGGCTTAGATGCTCCGGCAGCATGCGCGGAATATTATCAGTAATACCGCCGCCCGTAATATGGGCCAGTCCTTTGATTAAACCTTGTCGTACTAAAGGCATCAAAGTTTTGACATAAATCTTTGTTGGGGTCAGCAATGCTTCGGCCAGAGTTAGGTTTTGGGTTTCCTCCGGTGAAAACGGTGCAGGAGCATCCCATGCAAGTCCTGAAATATCCACGATTTTACGAATAAGTGAATAGCCGTTAGAATGCGGCCCGCTAGACGGCAATCCGATAAGAACATCGCCGATGTGCATGTCACCTTCTTTTGGCAATAACCCGCCGCGTTCTGCCGCACCAACTACAAATCCAGCCAGATCAAAATCATCGCCCTCATACATGCCGGGCATTTCCGCCGTTTCTCCGCCGATCAGAGCACAACCAGATTGGCGACACCCTTCCGCGATACCGGATATCACCAAGGCGGCAGTATCTGGCGTTAATTTACCTGTAGCGTAGTAATCTAGAAAAAATAATGGCTCTGCACCTTGCGCCAGCACATCATTGACACACATAGCAACTAGATCAATGCCGACAGTACCGAGCTGCCCGCTATCAATAGCAATCCGTAGCTTCGTACCAACACCGTCCGTACCCGACACTAAAATAGGGTCACTAAATCCAGCGGCCTTTAAATCAAAAGCACCACCAAATCCGCCGAGCATAGCCTCAGCACCCGGGCGGCGTGTACTGGCTGCTAGGGGTTTGATTTTATCAACAAGGGCTTCGCCCGCATCAATATCAACGCCTGCATCTTTGTAGCTTAGAGGTTTTTTTTCGGTAGACATGATTCGCCTCATCTATTTCCCGCTTAATGGGGCAGGCACGCCTATAACTCAAGCCCGCAATGCGCTAAATGACTGTATATGAGGGTGATTCGGGTCTTTATATTGCCGTATTTTCAGCTAGTGTATTGCAAATCATGTGAGGTATTTATGTTTTTACGCATTTTGACGGTTGTAATGTTTGTTTTAAGTTCGGCCATTGGGCTGACTGTTAATGCATATGCGGGCGACCCGTTCACCGTAGGTGGTGTGCATGTGGATGCGACGGCTGAGGACGCTTTGTTAGCACAAACAGAAGCGATTGCGCAGGGCCAAGTGACAGCCGCTAATATTCTGATTAAACGTATGAGTTTGGCGAGTGAGCGCCGCGCCAAAGGATTTGCAGGGGTGTCTGCTGAAGACGGCCCCAAAATGATCAGGGCTTTGGAGATCACCAACGAAAAACGRTCAGCCAACCGCTATCTCGGCGATATCAGYGTAGCCTTTAACCGGGCGGCDGTTGAACAATATATGCGCGCCAAGGGTTTGCGGATCATCGCGACACAATCCCGKAARCGCTTGGTTATYCCTGCTGTACAAGGTCAGGATYTATGGGARCCAARCCCRTGGAGTTATGCTTGGCGGCRGGCCAATATTGATCATGCGTTGACCCCAATGCAAACCATTACGCCAAGTGTGGATGTGTTGCGCGTTATCCGAAATCCAAATACCCGTGCTCTAAATATGCAAAAACTACAAGCCGTCGGTCGGGTGTACGGACTGCAACAAATTCTGATTGTTAATGCTACCCGGGAAGGCACTGGCTATTCGGCTACTATACAAGATATTGCCGTAGACACAGAAACCAGTCGGTATCTTGGGCGAGTGCGCGGCCTAACGGCGGCAGAAACAATGCGAAAAGTCGTAAGGAAAGTCGAAAATGATTGGAAAGCCAGTGCCGTCACGGCAGTCAATGCTGAAACTGTAATATTGCCTGTATCAATTCTATACCGTTCTCACGCCGAATGGGTCGGCCTTAAGGACGTGATAAACGGATCAGCGCAAATCCGTTCCGCCCAATTAGAGGCCGTATCAAAATCAGGGGCTTTAATGTTGTTGTATTACGGCGGCGACATTGGTCGGTTGCGTAACGAGTTGGCGTTTAAAGGTGTTTCACTACGAGAAGACGAAGAACTGGGCATGATTCTGACCCGCACAAGTTACCGCTAAACGCAGTTGGGCGCAGATATGAGTACGCAGTTTCCGCTAAATTTAATCTTGGCACCGAACAAAAGCGCAAAGGCTTTTGTGAACGGCGAGGCTAATGCGGAAGCGGTTACGGCTCTAGCCGATACATCAGAATGGGCCAATAATATTTTAGCCGTCATTGGTCCTAAGGGTAGCGGTAAAACCCATCTTGGTCATATTTGGGCCGAGCGCTACAAGGCAATCGCATTGGACGGTAGTAAGGGGTTCGTGCCGCGCCAAAATTACCGGGGTAGGGCCTTATGGATAGATGATGCGTCTCTCGCAGATGAATACACCTTGTTCACCTTGATAAATTTGACAATTACGGGGGAATTAAAGGCGTTGTTGTTCASTGAYCAAAACATGCCGTCTGATTGGAATGTCCAATTGCCAGATTTGCACTCTCGTTTGAAAAATGTCCAAGTTGCCCGCATTCAAGAACCGGATGAAGACCTGCTCAGYGCTATYATAACGAAGCTGTTCATGGATAGAGGTCTTAAAGTCTCTGACAATTTGATAGATTACCTGCTCGTTCACGCCGATAGATCGGTTGATAGTCTGCGCAGTTTAATCCACGGTCTTGATAAACAAGCYGCCGCAGAAAAGGTAAATGTAACCCGGATATTCGCGGCAAAATACATGCAGGGAAAACCGTTTTAAAACGGGCAATCTGCAACGAATTCCAAATGTGCGCCGCCGTCTGGATGTCTGAAATTTAGTGTGCTCGCATGGAGCATCATGCGGTCACTGGCATTAAATGCCGCGTCGTGGGCGTAGAGATTGTCGCCGAGTATGGGATGTCCTAGTTTTAGCATATGGACGCGGAGTTGGTGGGAGCGTCCTGTTTTTGGTTTTAACAATATCTTTGTAACGTCTCCAATGCTCTCGATTATTTCCCATTCGGTTTTTGCCGGTTTACCAACTTCAAAATCCACCTTTTGCAGGGGTCGGTTCGGCCAGTCGCATATGAGCGGTAGATTTATTGTACCGGATGTTTCGCTCGGTTTTCCCCAAATATGGGCAATATAGGTTTTGCTAACCTGACGGTTTTCAAACTGTAATCCGATATGGCGGTGGGCGTGGTGCGTACGTGCTAGAACCATAATGCCGCTGGTCGCCGTGTCGAGGCGGTGGATGATGCGGGCTTCAGGATAACGGGACTGCATGCGGGATTCGAGGCAATCTTGCAGATATTCGTGCTTGCCCGGAACGCTGAGCAATCCGGCGGGTTTGTCAATAATGAGAAAGTGCTCGTCCTCGTGTAGCACCTCTGCATCACCGGACGGCGGATCATAGGTGAATGAGCGTAATGGTTTATTCAGCAATTTATTCTGCCATTTATTCAGCAATTTATTCTGCCATTTATTCTGCCATTTATTCTGCCATTTATTCTGTATGGGGGACACAGGAAACGGCAACAACTTTTTTGTCTTTGAGTGTCAGGCTGATTTCACCGCTCAACATTTTAAGGGCGTCCTCGCCGAACACTTCGCGCCGCCATCCTTTAAGCGCCCTGACATTGGCCTTTTCGCCAAATGCGGCCAGCTCTGTGAGGTCAGAGACATTGGCAATTAAACGCGGGGCAATATCCACATATTCAGTCTTGAGCCGTAGTAAAGTTTTCAGCATGTCTACACTTGGCCCAAGTCCCGGCGGCATTTGCTTGGCGCGGGTAGCCTCTGGTGCGTAGCTCGCTGAATTGTTGATAGCCTTTTGTACATCATCAATCAAATTTACGGCCGTTTTACGGTTGGCAAACCCACCCGGAATGCCGCGCACATCGGCCAGTTCTTTGACGTTTTTTGGTTTGCGCTGGGCAATGACGTAAATGCCGTCGTCTTTTAATATTCTACCCCGGGGCACGTCTTTGGTTTGGGCTTCGCGTTCGCGCCAGGCTGCGGCGGCTTTTAAAGCGGCTAGATAATCTTGTCTGAACATACGGGGCTTGAGGCGCTTCCAGGCTTGCTCCGGATCGAAGTCATAAAGCCGCGCATCCATCATAGTTTCCATTTCTTCGCGCACCCAGTCCATACGGTTTTTGGCGTTCAGCTCGCGGCACATGCCCGGGTATAAATCGCGCAAATGGGTCACATCGCCAAGYGCATATGAAAGCTGGCTATCGGAAAGCGGGCGGCGCGCCCAATCGGTAAAACGGGCGCCCTTATCAAGCGTAATAGCAAGCCGACCTTTGACCAGTGCCAGATAGCCGACATTTTCGCCGAAYCCCAACGCCATAGCAGCGATTTGTGTGTCAAAAATCGGGGTGGGGACGGCATTGATAAGCTTATAGAAAATTTCCATGTCTTGGCGCGCCGCATGCATAACCTTTTCAAGCTTTTTATCGGCGAGAAGAGCCAGAAACGGCGATAAATCTATGTCTTTGGCCAGTGGATCTAATATGGCCTCGTCGTCTGGTGTCGCCATTTGGATAAGACATAGCTGTGAATAGAACGTACGCTCACGCATAAACTCGGTGTCGAGGGCAATAAAGGGCGCGGATTTGGCGTTTTTGCAGAATTTTGCCAGAGAATCAGTTGTTGTTATTATTTTCATGCGCCCGCATAGCAGGGCAAAGTGGCAAGGTCACGGATAAAACTAAACGYATGGCAGTTCACTGTGAATTCTTAAACCTTGGTAATCGTAACAGAATGTATGTTTTCGTTAGTTGTTTGTTGGCTAGTGTTGCCCTACATCGCCGAAGACTAATTAGGAATTTACTTTAGGATATTTATGCTTTTCCCGTTTATTGATYTGCAAGCACAGCGCAAAACGATCAGAGATGAAATTGATGCGGCRGTGAACCGCGTTATTCGCCACGGTGCCTATATTCTMGGCCCCGAAGTGGCACAGTTTGAAGGTGAACTTGCCAAATTTGAGGGCGTGTCGCACGTMGCGGCCTGTGCCAACGGAACCGATGCGCTTAAACTRCCTATGCTCGCKTGGRGTATTGGGGYRGGGGATGCAGTTTTCTGTCCGTCGTTTACCTATACTGCGACGGCRGAAGCKATYGCGGTCATTGGTGCTACACCMGTMTTTGTYGATATTGATCCGGATACCTACACCATGTGTTCGAAATCYTTACAGGCGGCTATTGACGGCGTGYGCMGTGCAGGGAAGCTCATACCAAGRGCTGTGATTGCCGTCGATTTATTTGGTCAGAGTGCRGACTATCCAGCCATTGCGGCTATCACTGAAACCGAAGATTTAAAGCTGATATCAGACAACGCTCAAAGCCTTGGTTGTCGCTTGGCTGGCCAAAGCCCCGCCCATTGGGCCCATGTGGCCACAACCAGTTTCTTTCCTGCTAAACCGCTTGGCTGTTACGGCGACGGCGGTGCGGTGCTGACAAATGATGCYGATCTTACGGCAGATCTACGGGATTTGGCTTTTCACGGCCGTTCCAACACCCCTTATGACCATGATAGAATTGGGCTAAACTCACGTCTTGATACTATTCAGGCGGCAATCTTACTGGAGAAGCTCAAAATATTTGCCCGCGAGATTGAAGATAGAAATGTGGTTGCCGATCATTATGGGGCGGCTTTGAAACAGGTGGGTGTTAAAACGCCAACCGTGATTGCGGACGGCGTGTCTAGTTGGGCGCAATACACTATTGAAGTCGATAACCGTGATGCATTTTTGGATAATATGCGGGCGCAGGAAATTCCGGTTGCGGCCTATTATCCGCGCCCTGTGCATTTGCAATCAGCCTATACGGACTTCCCCGTTAGCGGYAACGGCCTGCCGGTGACCGAACAGGYTATGCACACTGTMGCGGCTCTACCYATTCATGCCTATTTGACCAACGAAAATCAGGATATGGTCATCGAAGCRATAAAAAAATCAATATAATCGTGGGAARYTGCCCATAAAYTCCTTGCWTRYTYACAATAATTAAGATATTTGGCTTTATTGTAGCKTAAAGGATGGGATATTTCCCATAATTATATGGACCAAATAGCTGAATTGATAACCCGTGCCGAGGCGCTTGCCAATGAGAGTGGGCAATCTTTGTCGACCATATCACGCAAGYTGATGAATGATGGCAAGGGGATTGCGCGGTTAAAATCCGGTGGGCAATGCACCTTAAAAACCTTGGAAAAAGCATTTGCAGTTTTGGACGGYTTAGAGCCARAWACTGCACCGCAGACTTCGGAYGGCCTTACCCACCTGCAAAGRCTTGAAGCAGAAAGCATCCACATCATGCGCGAGGTGGTGGCACAGTGCGCTAACCCCGTCATGCTATATAGTGTTGGCAAGGATAGCTCCGTCATGTTGCATCTAGCCCTGAAGGCTTTCTATCCGGCTAAACTGCCGTTTCCGCTTTTACATGTGGATACGGGTTGGAAATTTAAAGACATGATCGCGTTTCGCGACCGCCGGATCAAAGAGTTGGGACTTRATTTGATCGTCCACACAAATCTGGACGGGGTAAAGCAGGGCGTTGGCCCATTTACCCACGGCTCTGAAGTCCACACAGATGTGATGAAAACCCAAGGGTTGAAGCAGGCGCTGGATAAATATAAATTTGATGCAGCCTTTGGCGGTGCGCGGCGCGACGAAGARAAATCCCGCGCTAAAGAACGGGTGTTTTCATTCCGCACGGCMAACCATCGTTGGGACCCTAAAAACCAAAGGCCRGAGCTATGGTCTCTTTACAACACCCGCGTTGCCAAGGGYGARAACYTGCGGRTTTTCCCCCTGTCYAATTGGACGGAAGGCGAYATYTGGCAATATATYTTGAAAGAAAACATCGAAGTGCCGGATTTATATCTTGCYGCCAAACGTCCAGTGGTCGAGCGGGACGGTGTGTTRATCATGGTAGATGATGACCGTATGCCCATAGGCAAGGACGAAACTGTCATTGAGAAAATGGTCAGGTTYCGYACCCTTGGCTGTTATCCGCTAACGGGAGCCGTTGAAAGYTCAGCTACGTCGCTGGGCGAAGTTATCCGCGAGACATTAATGTCTTCTGTTTCCGAACGCCAAGGCCGTATCATTGACAGTGACGGCGGTGCCAGCATGGAAGACAAAAAACAAGAAGGRTATTTCTAATGACCCTTCAAGCTAACACAGACATGGCTACTTATGTGCGCGCACAAGAAAACAAAAGCCTGTTGCGGTTTATTACTTGCGGCAGCGTAGATGATGGTAAATCAACGCTGATCGGCCGCTTGCTATATGACAACCACCTGATTTTAGACGATCAATTATCGGATATTGGCCAGGACGGAACACTGGACGAAACACTGGATTTAGCGCTGTTAGTAGACGGGCTAGCGGCGGAGCGCGAGCAGGGCATTACCATAGATGTGGCCTACCGCTATTTTGCCACTGACAAACGCAAGTTCATAGTTGCCGATACGCCGGGTCACGAACAATACACCCGTAACATGGCCACGGGCGCGTCGACTGCCGATCTGGCGGTACTCCTGATTGATGCCCGTGCAGGGGTTCAAGTGCAAACGCGCAGGCATGCTTTTATCACGTCCTTGCTCGGTATTCGACATGTGGTGGTGGCAATCAATAAAATGGATTTGATCGAGTTTTCCCAAAAGCAATTTAATCAAATCGAAGAGGATTTCCGTGCTTTTGCAGAAGGGTTGAACTTCACCGATATCCGCTGCGTTCCGATCTGCGCTACGGACGGTGACAATGTCACAAAACCATCTGACCGTACGGCTTGGTATAGGGGACAGGATTTGTTGTCTATTCTAGAGAACGTGGAAATAAACAGAGACGAAGCACCCGTTGATTTTCGCCTACCCGTACAATGGGTTAATCGAAGTGGTAGTGATTTTAGGGGTTATGCGGGAACGATCTGTGCGGGCGCAATTAATAAGGGTGATGAAATCATTGTCGTACCGTCCGGCAAAACCGCACGCGTCAGCGGGATCGTCACTATGGACGGTAATTTGGAGCGTGCCATCACGCATCAGGCCGTCACTCTGACCCTCGACGAAAAACTGGATATTTCCCGGGGTGATTTTATTTGCGCCAAGACATCAGTCCCTGAACATTCCGACCAGTTTCAGGCCAGAATATTATGGATGAGCGAAGATAAGTTGTTTCCGGGACGGGGTTATTTGCTCAAGACCTGTAACCGTACTGTGCCTGCGTCTGTAACCGCGCTTAAATATGTGGTTGACGTCAATGATTTTACTCATGTGTCTGCCAAAGCTCTGAAACTGAACGAAATCGGTGTTTGTAATTTATCACTGGGGAAGTCTATCGTATTTGATCCCTATAGTGATAACCGCACCACGGGAAGTTTCATCCTTATTGACCGCCACACCAATGAAACCGTGGCAGCGGGCATGTTAAAATTTTCCCTGCGCCGTGCGTCTAATTTAACCTGGCAAGCCCTAGAGGTCGGTAAATCTGTACGGGCAGAACAGAAGCACCAAAAACCTGCAGTGCTCTGGTTTACTGGACTATCCGGTTCCGGCAAGTCCACCATCGCTAATCTAGTTGAGAAACGCCTATTTGATTTAGGTAAGCATACCTACACACTGGACGGGGATAATGTTCGCCACGGCCTTAACAAAGATTTGGGTTTTACGGATGCAGACCGCGTAGAAAACATCCGCCGTATTGGTGAAACCGCGAAATTAATGGCTGATGCAGGTTTGATGGTGTTGGTTTCTTTCATTTCGCCGTTCACCGCAGAACGCGATATGGCGCGCCGATTACTGGACGATGGCGAGTTCATAGAAATCCACGTCAACACCCCGTTAGCAGTGGCCGAAAAGCGCGACGTAAAAGGCCTCTACGCCAAAGCCCGTGCTGGTGAGATTAAAAACTTCACTGGGATTGATAGTGAATATCAGGAACCGGAAAACGCGGAAATTGTGGTGAATACGGTAAGGTTAACCCCTGAGCAATCAGCCGAGAAAATTGTGGCGTATCTGGAAAAACACGGGTTTATTGAAGTTGGTGAATAGGGCGCTGCTACCGCCTTCGCCAACTTTCTACCCTGCCTCTATCAATCCTGTGCCTTGTGCTGCGTTTAGCATGGCTTCTTGTAGTTTTTCAAAGGCGCGGACTTCGATTTGGCGGATGCGTTCGCGCGATACTTTGTAAACTCCGGCCAGCTCTTCCAGGGTTTTAGGCTTGTCGGCCAAACGGCGTTCTTGCAAAATATGCTGTTCGCGCTCGTTTAAATTTTTCATGGCATCCTTCAAGAGCTCCATGCGGGCATCGTGCTCTTGAGAGTTGCCAACCACAGTTTCTTGGCTGACATAATCTTTGTCTTCCAGCCAGTCTTGCCATTCGCCGCCGCCGTCTTCACCGCCAATCTTCACATTAAGGGACGCATCACCGCCGCCGCCCATGCGCCGGTTCATGGAGATAACTTCTTCTTCTTTGACGTTGAGGTTTGTGGCGATTTTCTTGACCTGATCCGGGTGCATATCACCGTCTTCCATGGCCTTCATCTCGCCTTTCATACGGCGCARATTAAAGAATAATTTTTTCTGGGCCGCAGTTGTGCCCATCTTGACCAAAGACCAAGAGCGCAGVACATATTCCTGAATAGCAGCGCGGATCCACCACATAGCGTAGGTGGAGAGGCGRAAACCTTTRTCHGGATCGAATTTTTTAACBGCYTGCATCAGGCCAACATTGCCTTCGGAGATAACCTCACCRATRGGCAGGCCGTARCCCCGATAGCCCATAGCGATTTTWGCSACRAGGCGCAGATGYGATGTCACCATTTTCTCGGCGGCAGAGCTGTCTTGRTGRGCRACCCARCGTTTGGCCAGCATAAATTCTTCGTCYCGCTCYARCATNGGGNAATTTACGGATTTCGGTYAGATAGCTYGACAAGCCTTGCTCAGGCGACATCGCAACGGACAARCTCATATTGCCGGTGGTTTTACCAGCCTTSAGCGCMGTCTTTGCCGTTTTCTTSAKYRCMGTYTTTTTRRWSGCRGKMTYTTTAGWYRYMKTWTYKKYMRWMRTCKTTYYWSYCARWWYCYWWMMTSSSNGNNCCCANAAAGCGGGCTTGAAGCTTATATATAAGAATAAGTATAGGCTATTTAAAGAGCATGCTACATGAATTTTTTGTGAGGTTAAATCATCAACCCCAAGCAATGCAAACCCAAACTATTAAGGAAAACAACCAAAATTTGAAACCTTATCACACAAAGTTGATTGTTATGTGTCGCGTAACTACTGTAATTCTGCTCACAGAACCTCTCAAAACAAGCTCTATGAGCAGCAAGGTAGACTAACTATAGAAAACTCTTGGAGGTTTATTATGATCATACCGACGATTAAATTTTTTGCTTTTTCCGTCTTCCTGAGTGTCTTTATCGGGCACGCGGCTCATGCCAATAAACTTGATCCAAAATGGACAGCCATGAGAACTGAGGCAAATGTTCTTGGCGACCAAGYCAAAGCAGGTAACGCTGAGGCGTATTTTAAACTTGAATCTATGACTATCATAAAAGGATATGCGCCTTACAAACACAATGTAGCTTGGATTTATCAATATGGTTATGGTGACCCTTATAGCAGCATATATAGCGATGAAAGCGCTGGGTTTAAGACAAAGCAAAGCCTAAAAATCGCTTGTAAATTATATGAAACCGCCGCAGGGGAGAAATACCCGCCATCCATGTATGCTTATGCTTCTTTGTGTTTGCTGCCGAAAGCTATATATCCCGATGACCCTGAAGATGCAAAAATTATGCGCCAAGCGCGCGGCATGCTTACAGAATCGGCTATACTCGGATGGGTTAATTCGGCCACTTTACTGGCAAGTTTGACAGTAAAAAATAATCCTAGTCTCGGATACTATGAGGAAAAAAAGCTCAATGAAGCAATAGATACGGGACTTGCCAGCAATCCAAGTAAATCAGAAAAAGCTAGTCTATCTTACTTTAAAGCCGTAATTATTACACGGAGTATTCAAGCAGATGACCTTTACTACTCCAAACAGTATAAAGAAGTAGATATAGCATTGCAATTTGCAATCAAACACGGTCATGAGCAGGCTCAGCAGCACTTAACGACAATACGCAAAGACTGGTTCAATAAACTTATAAGTCATGCCAATTATTGGTATTGGAATATGTCTCTCGACAAGTGTGTAATCAATATCAAGAGTGTAAAAGCAGACAAATATTTGGCACAAAATTGTAAGTCTTCCTTTATAACTAAGCGCCGCATGCTGGATGATATAAATGATGGTGCACAGTATTTAGGCCCCTATTTATTTGGTGAAAACAAAGTAAAATTACAAGAAGCTTTAGACAGACTAACTGTAGAATCAGCTTCTTTTCAAGCCGAGAGAAAAACCTGGGAAGACATAGTTGTAAAAGGTTATAACGAGCGCACAAAAGCCAAAAATTGGGGAAAGTAGCTGTATTAGAATTGCGATATTAGCGACCAACGGGAATACCTTATAGGAAAACTGCACCTAGGGGCATTTGCTTTGCCGTGAATTTCTACCGTATGATTTGAGAATAAGGCAGGGCCTTAGAGCGACATTGATGCTGGCGTTAGGTGAGAGCTACTGCCTTCCCCCGCAAGCAGGGGAAGGGAAAAACTTAAATCATCAACCCGACTATGGCTGCGCTGAGCAAGTTTGCTAGGGATGCGGCTAGCACGGCTTTTAGGCCAAACGATGCTAGTTCGCCGCGTCTCTC
>NVRS01000014.1 GCA_002732685.1 Robiginitomaculum sp. | reverse complement strand
TTATCGGGCTTTGAAACGAGCAGGCTCTAAGGGTGTGAATGTTGGAACGCTTTCAGAGATGACCGGTATTGGAGAGACAAATCTTGCACACCATTTGCGGATGATGAAAAAAGGAAAAATTATTCGCTCAAATACAGTTGGGCGGTTTACTTTTTTGGTGCTCAATGAAGACGAATTGACCAGTATGCTCAAGACCATTAGCACCTAACAGAAGTAAAATTTGTGTTTTTCGTTGATTGACAAGGTATGTTTCAAAGAAGGCATGTTTCAAAGCTTGAGATTGTCATCATGCCAGCGTAGATGTTCCTCGATAAATTTTGCGATGAAATAAAAGGAGGTAAAATTATCCTCGGTACAGGTAAGCCCCGGCCTGACGGCCAGTTTGGCATTGGCTGATTTGGTCGCGGAACTGGTTTAACCGCTCAAGCCATCCCTATCATTGGATGTTTGGAAATCTTCCTTGACGACCTTATCGTTTAGCGATATGCATCTTGCATGATATATTCTGATAGTGGCCCACAAGATACGTGGAAGACAATTTTTATTTTCCTCTTTATTCTCACAGGGTTGAGCGCCATCGGGCATTTTGCTGTCGTCGGCCTAAGCCCTGTCAGCATCTATGTCGGAGCCTTGATGTGGTGTCCCGCAATCGCGGCTTTTGCAACATTGAAAATTAGAGGACGAAAAATTTCATCTTTGCCTTGGGCTGTTGGAAATTGGCGCGACAATGTCCAATCTTACCTGGTTCCTGTTATATATGTAACCATCAGTTACGCTCTTGCATGGATGCTAGGATTTGGTGGTGCTTTTGATAGTGATACTATCGCTAAATGGTCAAATGAATTGGGACTATCTGGTACTCCCTTAGTCGGCACGGTGATCATGATCGTCCTGTTGGTAACTGTGCAATTCGTAAAATCTCTGGGAAGTATAGCCGGGGAAGAGATCGGTTGGCGCGGGTTCTTTATCTGGGAGCTTCGCAAAGTCCTGCCGTTTGGCGGCGTCTCTTTGGTTAGTGGTGTTATCTGGTCCGTATGGCATTACCCGCTCATCATAAAATATGGCTTCGGTGATCCCGTTTTTCAAATCGCTTGCTTTACATTGATGATTACAAGCATGTCTGTGATCATGACCTACTTTACATTTCGTTCCAAGAGCCTGTGGCCTGCGATCATGTTTCATGGTGCACACAATATATATATCCAGAAAGTATTTTCACCTTTGACAACCGAAACGGATCAGACGAAGTTCTGGATTGATGAATATGGACTGATGGTACCGATAATCGTAACACTCATGGCTATCTATTATTGGAGGCGTGCCAAAGCCGAGGGTATGTGATGCGCTCTCCTTAATATCAGTGCAGTAGAGTGACAGCCGATGCCTACTCAATCCTTTTAGCCGCTTAAACCTTCTGCGTGATGTCGCAAATGATCTTCGATAAATGTCGCGATGAAGTAATAGGAATGGTCATAGCCTTCTTGCATGCGCAGGGTTGTGGCTTGGCCAGACTTGGCGCATGCGGCTTGGAAGATTTCCGGGCGGAGATGCTCGGTTAGGAAATTATCATCTGTGCCTTGGTCGATGAGGATATTTGCTTTGCTTGGCTCGGCGACCAGCTCCGCGCTATCGTATTGCGCCCAATCGCTTTCGTTCTCGCCCAAATAGCCTTTGAACGCCTTTTGGCCCCACGGGACTTGAGACGGAGAGGTAATAGGGGCGAAGGCTGAACAGGTTTTGTATAGCTTCGGGTTTTTCAAATGCAGGGTAATCGCGCCGTGCCCGCCCATAGAATGGCCGCTAATACCCATACGGTTTTCATCAATAGGGAAATTATCCAGCATCCACGCCGTCAACTCGTCGCGTATATAGCTTTGCATCTGGTAGTTTTTTGCCCACGGCATCCGTGTAGCGTCCAGATAAAATCCGGCACCTTTGGCAAAATCATAACTGTCTTTATCGTCGGGCACATTATCACCGCGCGGGGATGTATCCGGCGCAATAAGGATAATTCCAAGCTCGGCTGCTATGCGTTGCGCCCCGGCCTTAACCGTGAAATTATCCTCGGTACAGGTCAGCCCAGACAGCCAAACCACGGCTGGGCAGGGAGTAGGGTCATTACCTAATGCTTGGGGCGGCAAATAGACGCTCACCCGCATATCGCAATCACAAGCTTCCGAACGGTGGCTATAAACGGCTTGCGTACCGCCAAACATTTTATTTTTGGAGATGGGAACCATGTGCGGGCTGTTAGTCATTGGGAACATCCTTAATCTTGACATTTTGTCTATTTTGTCCAATATAGACAAAATATGGAGAATTGCTATGGAAAAAGTTACTGCTGCTGAAGCTAAACAAAAATTCGGCCAAATGATTGATAGAGCACAACGGGCACCTGTGCAAATTACGAAACATGGGCGWRGYGTWGCWTATCTGGTKKCWKMWRARSAWTATGARGAAGANSMAAAGNCARARRGAGTTYCATCTKTTTWCWATGYTWAAMCRWGGGCTTGAGGATRTRAAGGCTGGRCGCACGTCTTCWTTGGAAGAMGTYAAGGCMGAAATATTTAAGAAYAGRTAGAYTGTGYTAAATTTGAAAATATCTGATTATGCCAAAGGYCAAATCAAAGGTATTGCTGATTACGGGCGCAARCATTGGGGRSAATTACAGTCGGATGAATATRYWAACGACTTGTTYGGWGTTCTTGAAATGCTCCAACAATAYCCCAAYGCTGGTMGATTGTTTGWATACRATTGGKCRCATTTCRYGAATGAAAAAATCTACTTATTTCCAAACAAGAGCCACCAAATATTTTATTTRGTTKCAGAAAATGCCGTCGAAATTATTGCTATAGGCGGCAGTTGGCAATTACCAGAAAATGTATTGCCTTAGGGCGTGTACCGCCAAACATTTTATTTTGTGAAATTGGGGTCATTTTTACTCTCTTTAATAAAATACAATCTTCCACTATCCCAATATAGCATAACATTTCTAAAGTTATCCATATTTGGATATTCAAAATTACAAACTATGTTGTGATATTTTTGTCCGTCTTCTGTGGCGTCGTTATTATCCAACCAAATTACATTATTGCCTTTAATATATATAAAGAGGTCTGTTGGTCGTTGTAATACGTAGGGTTTGTGTCGTTTGCGTTCAATTGCTTCCTGTATATTATATGCTATTTCTGCTGCTGCGGATAATACGTCAGTACTCTTACGTCCTCCATAATCACCAATGAAGTACACTCCTGCATTTGCTCTTTCGGCTTCAGTTAATTCTCTTTCATCCTCGCCGGACACTGCCCGAGTAATTTCCAAACCGTATTTAGAACCGTTTTCAATCATTATAAAGTCAGGCATTCCTTCAGCTGTTTTGCCTGGTTGATAAACAGATAATGGCCAAAGTATTTTAGAATGATTAGCTAGAACATTAATTAAATGACGAAGACACCAAAGCTCTTCATCTTCATTAGACCTTTTATTTACTCCAAGCCTACCGCATACTTTTTTGCCAAGATCGCCAAGTTGCGACAATGCATGTTCTAGGCTGGTTGCTTGTTCAATTACATGCATTAAAACTCCACTACCGACCTTATACTCTCGCCCGCGTGCATGAGATCAAACGCTTTGTTGATGTCTTCTAGAGGCATTTTGTGGGTGATTAGGTCGTCTATGTTGATGCGGCCGTCCATATACATATCGACTATGCTTGGCACGTCTGTGCGGCCTCTGGCACCGCCGAAAGCTGTGCCGCGCCATGAGCGCCCTGTGACCAGTTGGAAGGGACGGGTGGAGATTTCTTTGCCCGCGCCCGCGACACCGATGATAATGCTCTCGCCCCAGCCTTTGTGGCAGGCCTCTAAGGCAGTACGCATAACTTGGACATTGCCTGTGGCGTCAAATGTATAATCTGCACCCCCGCCTGTAAGCTCGACTAGATACCCGACCAAGTCTTCTTTGACATCGTTGGGATTGACGAAGTCTGTCATGCCGAATTTACGGGCCATTGCTTCTCTGGCCGGATTAATGTCAACCCCGATAACTTGCCTTGCCCCGATCATTTTAAGACCTTGGAGCACGTTAAGACCAATACCGCCAAGCCCGAATACAATTGCAGTGGTGTCCGGCTCAACTTTGGCTGTGTAAATCACCGCGCCAACACCCGTGGTTACACCGCAACCAATATAGCAGGCCTTATCAAACGGCGCGTCTTTACGGATTTTCGCGAGAGAAACTTCGGGCAGAACCGTGTAGTTAGAAAACGTCGAGCAGCCCATATAATGTAGGACTGGCTTGCCTTTATAGCTAAATCTTGAAGTACCGTCCGGCATGACACCCCGTCCTTGGGTAGCGCGGACGCTTTGGCATAAATTGGTTTTCGGATGCAGGCAATAATCACACTCGCGGCACTCGGCCGTATAGAGCGGGATAACATGATCTCCGACCTCTAGGGACGTCACGCCCTTGCCAATTTCGCGGACAATACCTGCGCCTTCATGGCCGAGGATAGCCGGAAAGGCACCCTCCGGGTCATCACCGGACAGGGTGAATGCATCCGTATGGCAAATGCCCGTTGCTTTAATCTCGACCAAGACTTCACCGTCACGCGGCCCGCTAACATCAACTTCGTCGATGATGAGTTTTTCTCCGGCCTTAAGAGCAATCGCAGCACGTGATTTCATGGGTGTCTCCTGAATTTCCTAAACAACATTTCTTTCATAACCCTTCTTTCATAACCTCTGGAAAATTTTAAGGACAGTGTTAATTCAATATTTGCTTATATTTGCTAGGCAACGTCATGATGCAAAATTTGAATGTAAACGCAGCTGCAAAACCGCACTATTTTGCAGCTCTGGACGGGTTTCGCGGTGTTCTCGCTTTGATGATTGCAGTTTATCACACAATGTGGATGAGCCACGTTAACGCTACGGTTTTATACACGAATGGACCCGTCTTGGTGGATTTGTTTTTTGTGTTTTCCGGGTTTTTGATGTTCACACTTTATGATGGGCATTTGAATACGGGCGCGCARGGYAGAGMGTTYATCAAACGRCGAYTKGCGCGGATTTACCCGATCCATTTYRTCATGCTGCTTGTGGCRTTTTTATATGCGTTTGCYAGACTYGTYGCCCATTGGGTYGGGCTCGCGACAGTWACSCCCGGAGAAATTTTACCGTTTGAGCCGGGCGCRGCAGAAACYTGGCAGAGCTTTTTATCCAACCTCACCCTTACGCAGTCAATGGGGCTGCATGACCATTTGTCCTATAACATGCCGAGCTGGACGGTCAGTGTAGAGTTTTGGACGTATTTCGTATTTCTGGGCATGATGCTTTGGCTCCGCCCTAAAAAAGCGTGGCATTTTGGCGTGATAGCAGCTGCTATTGGTGTCAATTATTTTGTGCTTTCAGGCTTAAAGCCGAACATGGATTTTCATTATGATCTTGGGTTTTGGCGATGTCTCGGCGGGTTTTTCACAGGTGTTGTGGTGTCTTATATCTACCGTATTGCACTGCCAAAATACCGGAAAATGAGTATGCCCAACTGGCTGGCAACGTTAATCGAATTGATTGTGCTCTTAATCCTAGTTGTCTTCGTGATTTATTTTCCCGGTAAAGCGCAATTTTTCATCGCGCCCGTGGCTTTCATTTTTGTGCTCGGGTTTTCTTTTGATATGGGCGGGGTGTCAAAATTTATGGGGACACGTCCATTGCGGTATTTAGGCCGAATTTCTTATTCCGTATACATGGTGCATATTTTATTCGCCCTTTTCTTCTCTATTGGTGCAGAAATATTACTACCAAAACTGTTTGGCCCTGAATGGAATGCGAGCCAGATACCAGGTGATTTATTGCTTTTGCCTTATCTCGCTTTGGTGCTGGTAAGCGCACATTTCTCTTATAAATATATAGAAATGCCAGGCCGCAAGGCGATTATGGCCTATGATTTTGGTGCAAAGATAAAAAGTTTACGCGCACGCAAAGCTTGATGCTTACTAAAATCTAGGGTAATCCGCGCCTATGACAGATACACCATATGATAAATTGGGCCAACTCGGGAGCCATACGGACACACCGAAAACACCGGACGAAGCAAAGCTGGAACGTGTGGCTAATCCCGTCTTGAATGCCAAGGGGGAACCATATCTTATCCGTTTCACTTGCCCGGAATTTACGTCGCTATGCCCGGTAACGGGACAGCCAGACTTCGCGCATTTGGTGATTGATTATGCACCGGATAAATGGATTGTTGAGAGTAAGTCTCTCAAGCTATTCCTGACATCTTTTCGCAATCACGGGGATTTTCACGAAGCCTGCACGGTTGGTATCGGTCAGCGGATTATCAAAGAAATTAAGCCGCTATGGCTGCGGATTGGCGGCTATTGGTATCCGCGCGGCGGTATTCCTATTGATGTGTTTTATCAACATGGTACGCAGCCAAAGGGGCTTTGGGTGCCAGATCAGGGCGTGGCGCCCTATAGAGGGCGCGGTTAGCAAAGCGGTAACACAGTTTTGTGATACTGGCTCTTTGTGATATTGGTTCTGGGGTCTTGGTGTTATGCAAGGTCGTTCCTATTTAAGTTAAGACACTAAAATTTGGCCACTAAAATTTAGCAGGAGTGCTTTATGTCCGTAATTGAATTTTCAAACACCCAAAATGTGGTTGATCACGTCTGGGCCACATTGCAAGTGGAAGCCAAAGAGTTCGCCGACGCAGAACGGGCTTTATCGTCTTTGTTTTATGCTACAATTTTGAACCAAGAGAGCTTCTGCCGTGCACTGGCCAATCACCTCGCTGAAAARCTGGCAACACCCGAAGTTTCCGCTCTTCATTTGCGTAAACTGTTTCTCGATATTTACCGAGAGGATGATAGTATCATTGATGCTGCAGCACAGGATTTAATTGCTGTGCGCGAGCGGGATCCGGCTTGTTCTTCTTATCTGCAATGCTTCTTGTACTTCAAAGGTTTCTCTGCTTTGCAAACATACCGCGTTGCCAACGCTTTTTGGAAGCAGGGCCGCAAGATCATGGCCTATCATTTGCAAAACCGCTCGACCGAATTGTTCAGTGTGGATATTCATCCTGCTGCTGTATTTGGTGCAGGCATCATGCTGGATCATGCTAACGGTTTGGTCGCTGGTGAAACCAGTCGGGTTGGTAATGGTTGTTCCATCCTGCACGGGGTTACGCTCGGCGGTACGGGGAAAGAGCATTTAGACCGGCATCCGAAAATCGGCGAGAACGTGCTGATTGGTGCTGGCGCCAAAATTCTTGGTAATATTAAAGTCGGAGACGGCGCCCGTATTGCCTCAGGTTCCGTAGTGTTAAAAGACGTGATGTCAAATTGCACAGTGGCTGGTGTACCTGCCAAACCAGTTGGAGGGCCATGTTGTGAAAACCCTGCGGCAGAAATGGACCAAATACTTGGTGATGAATAAAGCTGGGGATGAATGAAATTTCAGTTTGATTTGCATTGCCGAAAAGGTAATGTCTGCACAACAAAACAGGAGTTCATCATGAAAGTCGAGCAAATCGCACAGGTTCAAGCCTATCTCAAACAACGTCTCGGCGTTGAAAACCTCACTATTAAGCCGCGTAAAGTCGAGGACAGTGTCGAAGTTTATTTGAATGATGAAATCCTAGGTCTTCTCTATATTGATGATGAGGACAAGGACGATATCTCTTACGACTTGAATATTTCCATCCTTCAGCAAGATCTGGACGAAATGTAGCCATGAGCTTGTATGCTCTTGATGGTGTTTCCCCGCAGCTCGCAGAAGACGTATGGGTTGCGCCAAACGCTTCGGTGGTAGGTCAAGTATCATTGGCTACAAACGTCTCCATATGGTTCGGCGTGGTCATCAGATGTGACAATGAACCGATTACAATCGGCGCAGATACAAATATTCAAGACAACGCCGTCCTGCACTCTGATCCGGGTATGCCGCTGACAATAGGTGCGGGCGTTACCGTTGGTCACAAAGCCATGCTACACGGCTGCACGGTCGGTGATAATAGCCTCATAGGCATTGGTGCCACTGTCCTAAACGGGGCCGTTATTGGTAAAAACTGTATTGTCGGTGCTCATGCTCTTATTACTGAGGGCAAAACCATTCCCGATAATTCATTGGTTGTCGGCGCGCCGGGCAGGGTGATGAAAACTCTCGGGGAATCACAAGTGCAAATGCTCAAGATGAGTGCTCTTCATTATGTTGAAAACGCCAAGCGGTTTAAGGACGGTTTGGAAGAAGTCTAGCGCCTATCAAACTTATCTTTGCGCCTAACACCGAACAGTAATTTTGTTTCCAGCTTCCCGCGCAGAGCCGCATAATATGCGTTTAAAAATTCGCGCCGTGCCCCATGAGAGTTCTCTGTTTTTTTCGGATCCGGCCATTTGATTTTGGCCATAATGCGGTTGGTGACTTCTTCTATGGTTTTGGGGTCACTTTTGCGCAGTACATTCTCCAAGACATGTAGTTCTTTCACGCCGTACGCATCAATTTGCTTTTGGCTAAATATATATCGTCCCGTGGTTTTAGGGGCTTCTGCCAAATCTTTTGATAAGATCGGTTTTGGAGATTTTACCACCCATGTTCCTGCAATCAAATCGCCCGCACGAAGGCGGTCTTTGTTAAACAACGGGAACAGCAGAAAGATAAAACTCCAGATAACGCCAATCCATGTCAACCAACCATCAACACCTTGATTGAAGCCAAACATGGCCGACAACAAGAAGGATAATGGGAGGAAAAACTCAAGCTCCCGCATGGCATTACGGGCAAAAACTGCATTGGCTTTCAGATGCCCACCGTGCCTATTGGCTACGCGTGTTTTCATCAGCATTTTACCGGGCGTGGCAGCTTTCGGACCCATTTCAAAAAACATGAAATAAAAATTACGCAGGAAAAATGCGAACAATAGCCAGACCGCGACTACGATTTCCTCGCCGGTATCGTCCATTCCTGAGGTGGCATATCCTAGAAAATAGGAAATAGCTATCAACGCAATTAACATGATCACCAGATCTATCACAAAGCCCCCAACGCGGGCACCACCATCAGCGATACGCAGGCGCAGATCTATACCTTCAGGGGTCACCAAAGTACGGACATTTTTATCGGGATTAAAAGTATATTTTGCCCGGTTGCGCTTTGAACGTACTGGCTGGTTCATGACGACCCTCCAGTTTTCTCAAAGTCTCGGGGCATATAGAAATATGTCAGCCACAGGCCAAGGGTGGTAAACCCGACAGCGTAACGGATAAGATCATTGGTAATTAACTGGCGTCCATAACCTTCGAGCAGTCCGGCCAAAAACAACATAATGACGACACCGCCAAGTACAGACGCAGCCTCGGCACCCGCTAACCCAACGGCTTCCATCCGTGATTTCTTACCGGGAAACGCAACTGTCCAGCCGATTTTCATCCCAGCTGCTCCGGCCAATATGATGGCGAATATTTCCGTTGCCCCATGAATAATAAGCCAACCACCGACTTCGAAACCCAGTCCTTTGTCAACGAAAAGAGCCACAAATGCACCAAGCGTACAGCCATTATATAATATCAATGCGACGGAAGGGATAGCAAATGCGAAGCCGAGCGCAAAGGCGAGAATAGCAATACGGGCGTTGTGGGAAAACAAGAAACTGGCAAAGGCCGTGAGCCCGCTCTCATCGCCGTCGTGGTACAGTGTTTCGCGGAGTTCGGMTGCMGTGCTMGCCGGGGTGCGGGTGTCCATCAAGCCTTCTGGRATAAAGGAAAAATACCAATCCATATTGGTRCTGACCAKAACATAAGCGAGTAAAGCACCCARAAACATGATCAGTGYTGAGGCAATGGTTTCGCGGGGCAAATTTTGTACGGCTTGCGGCCATCCAACCCGGAAGAAATGTTTTATACGGGTCGTCATGCGGGTCTGGTTGCCATARATGGCAAAGTAAGCGCGGGTGCTCAGACTTTCTAGATATGCTATTACATCTTGATCGAGCGAGGTTGCACGGGCCACACTCAGCGAAGACAATGTGGCGCGGTAAAGTGCGGGCAGGGCGATCATTTCCGCGTCCGTAAGCGAGCGAATAGAGCGGTTTTCAAGACGCTTCAATAGCTGTTCCAGCTGCTTCCATGTCTGTTCGCGGTCAAGGCGGAATTTATGACTTTTAAGAGAAATATCGGTCATATCATTTCTCTACGTTTAAGCTCTAAGAAGCGGTTCAGCACAGCCGTGCTCATATGCTCGATATCTGTGCGGACGATTTGCACGCCCATACGTTCAAGCCGGGCAAGGACAATATCACGTTCTTTGTTCATGGACGCGGCTATGACGGCTTTGGTGACGTCTGCCGGTGTTTTGGGCTCTGCTGCAATCAAGTTTTCTATCTCGACATCCTTAAAGGTAACAAAGAGGACGATGTGGGATTTTATCAGGCGGCTGACATTTTCGATCATCAGTTCCGCATTCGTCGTATCAACAAATTCCGTAAACACGATGATTAACGAACGCCGCCGGAGAGACTTGGATAATGACGACAAGCATAAAGTAAAATTGGTCTCGTTGGTCGAGTATTCAAGCTGTGCGGTTAAGCTTTGTAAATGGGGAAAACTATTGGTGCCTGATACCGGTTTGGTGAAGAGATAAGGCTGTTTATCAAAACCAAAATAGCCGACCCGGTCTCCGTATTTCAAAGATACATATGATATGAGCAGAGACGCATTTATGGCCCAATCTAACCTTGTGATGCCCTTAAGCGGTTCACACATCAGGTACCCTGTATCAATAGCGAAAACGATATTGTGATTGCGCTCCGTACGGAATTCCTTGGCATGTAATTTGCGGTGGCGGGCGGAGTGTTTCCAATCAATAGCGCGTTTGTCCATGCCGGGCATGTATTCCCGAAGGCTATCAAATTCAGTGCCTTGGCCGCGTTCTATTTGCATTTTTTGACCGTGTGCCGCATCACGGGAAAATATCTCTATGGCCTTTTCTTTGACCAAACGTGTGTCAGGGACGATAGCGACTGTTTTATTCATTTCGCCGCCTAGGGGTTGCTTGATCTGTCGCCACATCAGGCCAAGCGGGCCAGTCCAACGTGTCCATATATTTTCAACATCACCTTCGCCGCGCCGCAGGGCTGTGATACGAAAAGCACCTAATAATTGGCCGTTCTCAAAAGGGGGCTGCCAAACATCCGGTGAGGCTTGTAACCGCTTACCGACGGTTAATTTCATTTCCGTTGCGTTTGGTTTGCGCCGACCTTTTACCTTATAGATAAAGCTTATATTTGTTTTTGAGCCTACATACAGTGAGGCCGGAATTTTCGCATCTAATTCCATTTGGGTCGGGGCTGGTGACAACATTGTATCGTATAAAATCAACCCGAATGCTAAAGCAATCCAAGCGGCGCCTACGGCCCATAAATTTGGATTGAGCACGGCCAGCATCAATGTCACGGGAAGACCCGCGCCCATTAATAATACGGCTCGTTGGGATGGGTAGAACATATATAGGGCCTTTTCTCCTTTTTAGCGCGGCGCTTCTGTTTGTTCGATTATGTCGCTGATAAGCTCATCGGCACTGCGGCCCTCAATYTCGGCYACTGGCGAGAGGATCACACGGTGGCGAAGTGCAGGTAACGCGATTGATTTGACATCATCTGGGATGACAAAATCACGACCATCCAGCGCAGCACAGGCACGGGCAGCCGCCGCCAACATGGCAGCAGCGCGCGGGCTTGCACCCGTCTCAAACAACGGGTTTTCTCTTGTGGCGCGTACCAGATCAACAACATATAAAATCACATCATCAGTGAGGCGTACTTGGCCTGCACACGTGACGGCTTCGTTTAAGTGCTTGGCCGTGACCACGGACCTAATGCCCATATCTTTGGACGAGGGTGAACCGGTTTTTGCGCCGTGGCGTGTGACGATTTCGATTTCTTCATCCCGGCTTGGATAATCGAGATTATGTTTGAATAAAAACCGATCAAGCTGGGCTTCTGGTAGGGGGTAGGTGCCTTGCTGTTCAATCGGGTTTTGTGTCGCAATTACCATGAAGTGGTCGCCAAGTTGAAAGGCTTTACCGTCAATTGTAACCTGGCGTTCTTGCATGGCTTCTAGCAATGCCGCTTGGGTTTTAGGGGGTGTTCTGTTAATTTCGTCAGCCAAAAGTAGGTCGCAAAAGATCGGCCCCTTGATCAATGAAAATTCATTGGTTTGAAAGTTAAACAGATTGGTGCCGAGCAAGTCTCCGGGCATCAAATCAGGGGTGAATTGGATACGTCCAAATTTTAGTTTAATGGCGTCTGCAAAACACTGTGCCAGAAAAGTCTTTGCTGTTCCCGGTGGTCCCTCCAACAAAATATGCCCACCAGCGAACAACGATATCAACATCAAATCAATGGTGTCWTGTTGYCCGATAATRGCTTTGGCAATTTGTTGGCGGATTAGTSCCGCTAAGTTTTGTACATCAGTTACGTTCATGGGTGATATCTCCTCGCCATTTRTATAATTTTCGTGCATTTTTCATAAGATCGGTTGCGTTTGTTGGACTGGTTTTTTCGGCATCTAAATTGCTCCAATTGTCATCCGCACCTGCATGTTTGCTGTAGATGTTCAACCGTTTTATTTTGTCTTTTTCAGGYAAACTGGAAGCAATATGYARTTTATCCAVTGCGATTTTTTTGGTCAATTCAGCATAATCCGCTGCCATTTTATATTCACGCCCYGCTAGTTTAATAAACCCGGCGGCRCTCARRATTARGCTCAATTTACCCATWGCAATATTGCGGCCWGTGCGGGYCGGGTCTCCRAACCGCRAAACYGCCTGCCAAGCAATTAAMAGCCCCATGGCCAATAARCACAAAGTGGCGGCCAAAAACGGAGGCGTAAGCGCMAGCTTWATTAAATTTTGCGACCGGACAAACCCGTGYAGGGAYAGATCAAATAYAAAGCCGTARGAATTGGTTTCTTCTTCGATCATTTGCAWGAGYGMATAGGCAAATTCTGCGCGGTCAGGATGGGCTAGRCCAAATGTGTTGATAAAGTCAGGGTCSGAYARAATGTAAATTTYTGTATCTGGCACTCGGGCAAGGAGCGTWCCTYTGCTGCTCTTTATAACGGGTAMAATACCGTCTCCGKTTATTGTTTGTAAGCGTTCAAAATTATAAAARRTGRTTTTTTCGTCYATRCCAATATCTGGGTTGGCATAGACATGTACTCTCTCATTATCGGAATGACTGCGYYTRAACTCWATATCTTCTACRACCGGTTTAAGGAGGGAGGCCAATYGYTCAAGYTTGAGCATATCTGGGTTGGGTTTGTTGAGGCGTTGTACCCARCCCTTTTGTTTGGGATGGTTGYGSGTTCGCCATTTTGGCATGATGATCAGGGTTGAGGTGTCGAGGACCATCTCCTCCAAATCATTAGAAAACCAGCCCCTTGCCAGGGAAACAATTCTGACCTGATATTGTGCGTCACCGCGTAATACATAAGAGCGCGATAATTCCACCGCATTATCATTTTGCTTCAAGAGATGTAACAAGCCGCCGTAACCGGTTGCAGACTTGGATAGAGCATGGGCGCCGCCGTTATTTCCGTTTTTTAAATCGCCCGAAAATCCGCTYAGTGTGAAGTAGGCWCCAAATGAAAACACGCCTAAAATGACAAGCAAAATTATAGTGCGCGGATTAAATACGGCTAGAACGCCGCCGCTTCGTTTGCGGCCCTCTAAGGTATTTCGGATGGCTTTATTCATCGCCTCGTCCTTGTAGAACGTACAGTTTTAGACTGGGTTACATTTTCAAATGCAAACGCTTTGTAGGCAGCTTTAGACAGCTCATAATCTTCCATGCTCAAGAGGCCGCCGCCGAAGAAGCTTTTCTCCACTAATTTACCAATTTGTGAAAATACATTACGGGCTTTGGGGGATAGAATAGACAGACTGGCGATTTCCCGACTGGTTAAAGACCGTTTGACATGATGCGGGCGTTTGTCTTCGATGTCTTGAATACTGCGAAACAACAAAATGTGTACGGCTTCGGCAAATTTGCCCTGTGCGGCCAAGCTGTCTGCATCGTCGATCAAAACCCGTGCGGTTTCTGCGTCCGGTTGATAAGCGGGAATATCCGGTGTTTCCGCCGTCTTGTCAGCATTTACAGTGCTGCGCCGTGTCGCTATTATGGTGTTTAAGATGAGATAAAGAATATAGACAACTGCAAGGGCGAGCAGACCGTAAAAAATCAACTGGAATATTGGCCCTAAAAACCCCAAATCGAACAATGGTTTTTTTACTGGCTTTGGTTTTGGTGCTAGTTTGGCTTTATCTTGGGGGAGTTCGGTTTGGTATTCTGGCGGTATTTCGAACTTGAACTTAGGGTCTAAAACACTGGCGGTGACATCAGTTTCTTGAGTGTCTAATTCTTGAGTGTTAAATTCTTGGGCATAAGTGGGTAGGGCAAGTGTAAAAGAGACTGCAAATACTGCTAAAATGAAAAGTCGTTTTACACCAAACATATAACACACTGTAAGTGTGAATTTGCGGGATGCAATATTAAAAGGGGCAATGTTAAAAGGGGTAGTGTCAAAAGGAACAATGTCAAAATTATAGTATTAAATTGTTGATTTAATGATGTCGTAGACTTCGGGGATGTTGTCGCGGATTTCCTCGCGGGTGAGCCCTTCGATTGAATAAGGAAAATTGAGCCATTTTTCAGTTGTGTGCAGGTAATAATCAGGTACGCGGTCCGTTTTATTGGCTTCTGGTTTGTAATAAGGGACGGCGACGCGAATGTCGTGCGGWGCATTTTTYCKCGCTCGGTCMTTTAACTGGTCAATGACGGCTTTGATGGTGTTGCCAGTGTCGAATACATCGTCGACAATCAGCACGGAGTCTTTGCGCCCTAAGTTTTTCAGCAAATATGACATGCCGTAAATGTCTACGGTATTACGCCGTTCAGCGATGCCGTGATAGGACGATGTCCGAATTGCAATATTGTCTGAATTGCAATTGCCGTAATAATCCAAAAACTCTTGCACGGCGATGCCGATAGGTGTGCCCCCGCGCCATAGAGCAATGATGAATTTTGGTCTAAATCCGCTCTCTAATATTTTAGCACCTAGACGAAAACTATCGTCGAGTAATTCTTGAGAATCGAGATATACTTTTTCAACCATGTTTTCCGCCGTTGTTTGTTTAGACAAGTTTCATAAAACAGATTTTTTTGCGCATCAAGGCTTTACATTCAAGGGCGGGCAAATGTATGTCTGCCTAGGAGCGAGGGAATATGGAAAAACGTTTTATTGGATCACAGGAGCTACTCGAAGACAGCTTCCGTCTAGCCGTGAAAATTTACGAAAGTGGTTTTAGGCCTGACTATATTGTCGGTATCTGGCGCGGGGGTACACCTGTCGGTATCGTTGTTCATGATTTTCTTGCCTATGTCGGTGTGAAAGCCAACCATATTTCTGTGCGTACSTCATATAAAGGCCTAGAGTTTTATGACGCCAAAGGGCCCCGGCAACAAACCCGCGTTCACAATACACGTTTTCTCGTAGACCGTGTTAATGCAGGTGATTCGTTGCTCATAGTCGACGATGTTTATTCTTCAGGGCGTAGTGTAGATGCCGTCATCAAGCGTTTAAAACGCAAGCTTAGGCGTAATATGGCAAGCGATGTCCGTATTGCAGTGCCGTGGTACAAACCGAATCATAACCGTACCGGGCGTGTGCCGGACTATGTTCTGCACGAAAGTGAAGACTGGTTGGTTATGCCGCACGAGCTTAACGGATTGACGCCTGAGGAGATCAAGGCGCACCGTCCTGCCGTTCATGAAATGGCAATGAAGGCTTTGGCGGCCGATTAATTTACCCTTTACCCAAGCGGGGTCATACCCATCAATCCTGCAATCGATAGTGCAATCCCTACCAGAGCTGCGCTTGTGAAATTGGATAAAGATCCTGCGAGCAAAGATTTCATACCCAGTTTGGATATTTCTTTCTTGCGCTCTGGTATAACTGCACCCAAGCCAGCCATCAAAATGCCGACGCCGACGAAATTTGCAAAGCCGCAAAGTGCCACGGTAATGGCAACTTGGCCTTTGAGTGAAAATTCATCTATATGTTGGGTGAAGTTCAAATAGGCTAAAAACTCATTAGCAACCAATTTTTGTCCAAGGAACGGCCCGGCACTCATGACTTCGCCTGTCGGTACACCGATCAACCAAGCGATAGGTGCAAAAATATAACCAAAGACAATTTCCAGTGAAAATTCTGGATGGCCAAACAATTTGCCAATCCCGCCGAATATACCATTGACCAAAGCGATCACGGCCACAAAGGCTATAATCACGGCAATAACATTGAGCATGATTGTCAGACCCGTCAGGGCACCAGTTGTAGCTGCTTCAATAAGGTTAGTGGCTTTATTGGGGTCGTCTTCTGATYTTGCATCCTTGAAATTGGCAATATCAAATGGYTCTTCTGTTTCCGGGATTAACAATTTACCCATCAAGAGCCCGCCTGGTGCCGCCATGAAAGAAGCGATGATCAGGAGCTTGCCGTCGACACCCAGTGACATATACACRACCAAAACCGTGCCAGCGATAGAGGCCATGCCGCACGACATAACCGTGAACAATTGCGAGCGGGTCATGCTCTTTAAATAAGGGAGAATAGCCAATGGCGCTTCGACCATGCCGACAAAAATACTGGCAGCGGATACAGTGGATTCGAGCCGTGAAGCACCTGTAACGAACCGGACGATGCCGCCAAGTGTTTTAATCACCACATCCATTATACGGAGGTGAAACAAAATGGCGAATAAAGTCGCTAGGAAAATGATGATCGGRAAAACTTGGAAAGCCAAGATGGTGCCGACGCCCTGTTTACCKGCGGCAGGTGCCAGTACAGCTTCCATAGTGCCCCAGTTAGATAATTCGCCAAACACAAAATACATGCCTTCGTTAGCAAATTTGATTACATGGGTGATAGCGCCCGTGACTTTGTTGAGAACGGTCGTCCCGAACGGTATAGCCAGTGCCAGAACAGCGATAGCAAAYTGCAGCGCTAAAGTGCGGCCTGCATTTTTATAACTGATTTTGTCCCTAGCCTCAGAAAGCCAAACAGCAATGCCTATAAAAACGACAACCCCGATAATGTTAGCAATTGGCATAATATCCCCAGTCTATTTCAAATKAWWATTTATATAAATTATTATGTAAACTGTATGCGCGGGACAAGGGGTTTGTAAAGTCACATAAACATGAAAGTGGGGGTTTCTGTTGCCAGCTACCCCCGGAGCCCGCCTAACCGTCTGAAGGGCTAGGAGTTAAAGTCGAATTTGCTTAACCGCTTACGCAGCTAGAGCGAACTCTTCAGTGTTGTTATCATTAGCAACTACTGTAATTGGGCATTTATCGGTACCCATCCGGACGAAAGCTAACATCTTTACACGTCTGTCGATCCTATTTCGGCCCCATCAGAAACGGCTCCAATATCCATAAAGGATTAAGGAGAGCCGCTTGTGGTGGAGCCGCCGGGTACCGCCCCCGGGTCCAGCCCGCTTATTACATGCGCGTTTATCGTCATAGTCGCACAAGGCGACAGGGCTTATATAAGCACTATAAGTTAATATGTGAAGTGTCTTAGGCAAAAATATTCCGGCTCGGCTCGGTTCGGTTAAGGTTGGGATGTTTCATGCACAGATTATTGTGCCGCAGGATAGATTTTTCTTTACAAAATGCAGTTGTAGCGCGAGTTTAAGCTTTCAACATTTTGTGTTTTGCTGTAAGCATTGAGCGGGGGGTTTTAGTTCTGGGGTGCGAAAGAGGACACTATGCCCAATAAAGATTCGGTTCAAACAACGGTAATGCGTAGCCTTATGGCCGTAGGGTCGGGGAGCGAAGCAAAATTTTACGCAGACATTTTTCAAAATCTAGCGCCGGAACGCTTTGCGCTCATTGTTATAGACCCCAGATGTCTAGCAAGTCCTTTGCTGGAAGCTTTTATTAGTGACCTCAAAATTTTATCCAACCTTGGTTTGACGCCGATATTAGTTATCGGTGCGCTCCATGCAGATAAGTCAAATGTACGCTTTCAAGGCCAGCGGTTATGCCAAGCTTTGGATAGAGCAAAAATCAAAATGGTTAAGCTCAACTGCGCGTCTTACCAATTTATTTCTGACGTGCGTAATCAGGCAAAATCCGGTTATTTCGTTGTTCTGGAAATGACGGAATATAAGGTTGGCTTGGACTTGCAAAATATTGCGGATCAGCTGCAACCCGCAAAAATCGTTTTCTTACAACCTTCCGGTGGTTTTCAAATCGACGGAAAGAGACTTGCCGTGGTGAATGTGGATAGACCTGATAATCTTCCTGCAGAAAACGAACTCAGTAAGGGACAATTGAAGTTTATCGAGACGGTTAAATCTATGGTTGGTAAAAGCGACTATAAGTGCACCTATGTAATAGTCTCGCCGCTCAATTTGTTGTCTGAGTTATTTACGGTACGTGGCGCCGGGACTATGCTGCGGCGTGGCGCTCGTGTGAAATGCCATAAGAATTATAAATATGTGAAGAAACGTGCCCTCAAAGATGCGATTGAAACGGCCTTTAATCGCAAGCTCTTGCCAGAYTATTTAAGGCGRCCAATTTCAAAAATTTGTTTGGAAGAAAACTTGCGCGGCGGTGCTATTGTTACGCAGCTTGCTGGCTTGTCGTATTTAAGCAAGTTTTGGGTGGCACAAGAGGCACAAGGCGAGGGGATTGCTCGCGATATTTGGCAAGTTTTACGTGAAGACACCCCCGCTTTTTTCTGGCGCTCAAGAAATAACAATCCCTTTAACAATTGGTACATGAAGATGTGCGAAGGAATGCAAGTCAGTGGGGATTGGCGGGTGTTTTGGATCGGGCTAGATGCCTCTGAAATCCCGGGTGCAGTACTCGCTGCAGTCAGTTCTGCAAATGACTTTAAATAATAACAACAAAAAAAGATAAGGTTAGGGATGCACATCACACAAAATTTTGACGGCGGCAATATTGTCGTCTTGTCAGCAAATACGCCTGAAGATATCCGCTTGGAAATTCGTAAAGATAACGAATCTGATTTTTATCAGTGGTTCTATTTCCGCCTCAGTGGCACCCATGATGGCGCCCATGACGGCATAAAGGGGCAAGACTGTGTTATGACGATAGAAAACGCAGCGGGTTCCGCATTTACAGGCGGCTGGGAAAACTACCAAGCCCGCGCATCCTATGACCGTGAAGAATGGTTCCTAGTACCAACTCGTTATGTAGACGGTAAGCTGATTATTGAACATACGCCTGAATTTGGCTCTGTGTATTATGCTTATTTCGCACCGTATTCCATGGAACGTCATGCTGATTTAATTGCGGGCTGCCAGATGCATCCGGATGTGCGGGCCACTGTCCTCGGACAGACGCTTGACGGCCAGGATATGGATATGTTGACCGTTGGCGTTCCTGCTAAGGGCAAGAAAACTATGTGGATAACTGCACGCCAACATCCCGGTGAAATTATGGCTGAATGGTGGATGGAAGGTTTCCTTTCACGTCTACTTGATGATGAAGATCCGACTGCACGGGTGCTTCGTGATAAATGCGTGTTTCATATTGTGCCTAACATGAACCCGGATGGTTCACGGCGCGGACATTTGCGGACCAATGCTTGCGGTGCCAATTTGAACCGTGAATGGGGTATTGCGACTACGTCCCGCTCACCTGAAGTGTTTTTGGTAATGGCGGCTATGCAAAAATCCGGCGTTGATTTCTGTCTGGATGTGCACGGCGATGAAGCTTTGCCCTATAACTTTATAGCAGGAGCCGAGGGTGTGCCGAGCTTTACCAAGCAAGGCGCAAAATGGCTCAATGATTTCCAAGAAGCTTATAAGAGGTTCAGCCCTGATTTTCAAACAAAGCATGGTTACGGCGATGCGCCAGCCGGTACAGCCAACCTAACGTATGCAACCAATTATGTGGCCGAGGAACACGGTTGTTTGGCCATGACTTTGGAAATGCCGTTTAAAGACAATGTAGATTTACCGGATCCGGAATATGGCTGGTCACCTGAAAGATCAGCTAAGTTAGGCGCAGATGTGCTCGGCGCCATATTAGCCGTGGTGGACGATCTTTAAACCAGCGGTTCAGCAGGGGGCATTCCGCTGATACGGGTATGAATTACATATGCGTTTTGCAGATTTATAGTGCGGGCTCTGTTGCCAATTAAAAAACAGTCCACGATCTGCCATATGCCCAAGCCGCCGAGAGTAATGAGTTTGAGAACACCCAGTAACACATCACCGACAATAAAGCGGTCAATACCGAGAAAACCAAGCCAGATATTCCATCCATATAATGCAACCGGGTTTTTTTCTACGGCAGCAAGTTCATCAAAAAAATGTCGGCGGTCAGGCTCGTCCAAAACATTCGCCATATTAAAAATTTCATTTCTGTAAAGAAGTCTATTCATGATTCCACCTTTTTTGCTAAGATAGCGCTAGATTGGCAAAGAATCACTTGGGCGGCAAGCATGAAACAATATCTTGATTTACTAGCACTGGTTATGGACGAGGGCGTTGATCGTTCAGACCGCACGGGCACAGGGACACGCGGCGTTTTCGGACACCAGATGCGGTTTAATCTGTCGGACGGCTTCCCTATGCTGACCACAAAGAAGTTACACCTCAAATCCATTGTCCACGAATTGATCTGGTTTTTGGCGGGCGATACCAATATCAAGTATCTGCAAGAGAACGGTGTTAAAATATGGGACGCTTGGGCCGACGAAGACGGTGATCTCGGCCCTGTTTACGGTAAGCAATGGCGCAGATGGGAGACCAAAGACGGCAACGTCATTGACCAAATGAGTGCGGTTGTCGAAGCCGTCAAAACCAACCCGTATTCCCGCCGCCATATTGTATCGGCGTGGAACCCAGCCGAGGTGGATGATATGGCCTTGCCGCCTTGTCATTGTCTGTTCCAGTTTCATGTAGCGGACGGCAAATTGTCATGCCAGCTTTACCAACGAAGTGCCGATATTTTCCTCGGTGTGCCGTTTAATATCGCGTCCTACGCGCTCCTGACCCATATGATGGCCCAGGTCTGCGGGTTGGAAGCAGGCGATTTCGTCCATACATTCGGCGATGCTCATATCTATTCAAATCACTTTGAACAGGTGAAATTACAGCTAAGCCGCGAACCGCGTTCCTTGCCAAAATTAACATTAAATACTGATGTTAAATCATTGTATGATTTTACTTTTGATGATGTGACGATCACTGATTATGACCCCCATAAACACATCGCCGGTAAGGTTGCGGTTTAATCCGTACGGGTTTCTCGCCGTCTCACAAACCACCATATTACCAATGCGCCGACCATCTTRCCTATTATGGACATGAYAATGTTRGGTAGGGTGAACATGCCGYCYCKTATCATTTCGACACCGTAGAGGAAAATTGTTGTATCAACCGGAGCRGCCARAGCACTSGACAGCAAAACACGGGTCGAGAGCTTGTATTTCGMGAACGTAAACAAYAGCCAATCTATGAYTTCTGATACGGCAAAGGCTRCGCCGCTGGCTARGGCAAGCTCTGGCCCTGCGGCGAGTGCCGTCAGACCGAGKGCAACCGCCATAGCRATCARCACTTCATGCCCGATTTCGCGCTGTGCAAAATCGCGTACGACCAACACAAGCCCCGTTATAAYGGTAACAGGGTTAAAGGCCCAACCGGGGAGCAATTCCCACATAGGTGCCCATGTAAATGACCAATTGATAAGGGGTATCAACAACACATATAATAAAGTGTATTTGACATACCGCAAACTAGTTTGACTATGGCTAGTTGTGCCTGTTTCTTTTTTACTATAGGTGCTCATAAACGATTGAATAACAGGAACAGCTAGAATGTCTACCACCCCACATCTAAGCCTTATTGTTGCCAAGTCCTTAAACGGAGTGATTGGTGTGGACGGCGATTTACCGTGGCATTTRTCGTCTGATTTACAGTATTTTAARCGCACAACACTGGGTAAACCRGTTCTMATGGGGCGYGTSACTTGGGAAGGMTTGCCTTTTCSRYTGCCGGGYCGKCCTAACCTCGTGCTGACACGTGACCGTTCTTATAAGGCCAAAGGTGCAGAGGTTTTTCATGACCTAGAATCTATGATCGGGYGYGGGTATGAACTTGCTGGTGCGACAGGCGTAGACGAAATTATGCTTATTGGCGGCGCGAAAGTTTATCTTGAGGCTCAAAAATACGTCACCCGCATGTATATAACGCAGGTTGATGTGATGATTGAGGGCGATGCTCATTTTCCGGCGGTACAAGCGGCGGATTGGGCGCTAGTGTCAGAAATACCGCACGCCAAAGGCCCAAAAGATGACTACCCGTTTACTGTAAAAATGTATGAACGGCGCTAAATGAAATTAGCTGTGCATTTACACCATAATTGCTCTTGATATAATACACATTCACCCTCACATATAGAGGGAATATAAAAATGGAGACAATATGTCTGAAGGAAAAAGTCCTTGGGGTAGTTCAGGTGGAAATCCCGGTGGTAATAACGGTGGACGCGGTAACAATCCGTGGGGCAGTTCGGGGGGCGGTAACAAACCACCAAGGAAACCGCAACAACCAGCTGATTTAGATAATGTGATCAGAGGTTTCAAAGACAAGTTCGGTGGTGGCTCTGGTGGCGGCGGCAGTAAATTTGCAAAATTTGGCCCGACAGGTCTTTTACTACTTGTAGCGGCGGTGTTTTTGTTGCTTTCAAGTTTTTATACGGTCAAACAACAAGAAGAAGCCGTTGTCCTGCGTTTTGGTAAATATTCGCGTACAACTGCATCGGGTTTGCACTTCAAATTTCCGACACCGATTGAGACAACATATAAATTTGATGTCACGACACAGCGTTCTATTGGATCTACCAACAATCTGGTTTTGACAGGTGATGAAAATATCGCTGATATAGATTTTACGGTTCGTTGGAACATCAAAAAATCCGAAGATTATTTCTTTAATCTGGAAACGCCGAGCAGTGTGGTTGAAGATGCTGCGGATAGCTCGCTTCGCGAAATTATTGGTAAGAAAAGCCTCGAAGCCGTGATTACGACGGAACGACAAGCCATTGAGTTTGATGTTAAGCAGCTCTTGCAAACTATGCTCGATCAGTTCGATTCAGGTATTGAGGTTACGGTTGTTCAATTGCAACGCGCCGAAGCACCGCCTAGAGTTATCAAAGCATTTGAAGATGTTGTGACGGCCGAGCAAGAGCTAGAGCAACGTGTCAATGAAGGCCAAGCTTACAGAAATGAAGTGACAGAAAGAGCCGTTGGTGAAGCGGCTAAAATCKTTCAAGCCGCAGAAGCCTATAAGTCGGAAGTTGTCTCTATTGCCACAGGTGAAGCCAGTCGTTTCAATGCGGTTTATGAGCAATATAAACTTGCGCCGCGTGTGACACGCCAACGTATCTATCTCGAAACTATCGAAGAGATTTACAGGGATGCAGACAAGATAATCCTTGATGAAAAAGCTGGATCCGGTGTGGTGCCGTATTTACCGCTTGATCAGCTCAATAAAAAACCCGGAGGCCAGTAAGATGAAAARATTACTTCCAATTATCGTASTTGCATTACTRGGCGCTGGCCTGTTYTTCTGTACYTATACCCTTAAGGAATGGGARCAGGGGCTTGTYYTGCAATTTGGTAAATATAAGCGTGTTGAAAATRCCTGGACTRCCGGRGACGAATCTGATGCRGGTYTRAAATTYAAACTCCCTTGGGAAAATGTATTGCGTTTGGAACGCCGTAAYATCGAAATCGATTTTGCTGCGGAAACCATTTATGATGTGAAGCAAAAGCCSCTAGAGGTTGATGCGTTCATTCTCTACCAAATCGTTGATCCGCTTGCTTATTACAAAGACTTGAACAACAGACCACGTGCCACGCGCGTGCTTGATGAATTGCTCGATTCCTCACTACGTGCCGTTYTGGCCCGTGTGGATAGTGAGCAAATNNTATCTNNGGTGGTCGTGCGGAGTTGATGGCGGAAATTCAGGAAATTTCCAATCAGGTCGCGTCTGATAARGGCTACGGCGTCGAAATTACKGACGTTCGGATCAAAAAGGCTGAAYTGCCAACCAAAGTRGCYAATAGYGTRTTTGACCGCATGAATTCCGAACGGGAAAAAATCGCTCGTTTACACAGAGCCAAYGGCGATAAGCAAAAAAACGAAATCATTGCTGACGCCGACAAGCAGGCGACTGTTATTCGGGCAACCGCARMRGGTRMMGCWCAAKCCRTTCGCGGTGARGGCGATGCAATYAGCAATAAAATTTATGCKGATGCYTAYASYCARGACGCAGARTTYTTYGCRTTTTACCGCTCTATGGAAGCWTAYCGYCGKGGWYTAGGYAACAAGACRACTTATGTATTGTCACCTGATTCYGATTTTCTGAGYTAYCTTGATAACCAAGGCGGCCCGAAAAGACGCTAATGCCGGGTTGGGCTACTGTTCTTATTATTGCTCTCGGCGGTGCTATGCTGCTTGAGGGGGCGGTGTATGCTTTGTTCCCTGGCGGTATGAAGCGGGCCATGCGCGAGATCATGGATATGCCGGATGGGCAGCTCAGGAGCGGTGGTTTAATTATCGCCGCTATAGGGCTGACGATAATTGTGGTTCTACTCCAGAAAATCTGAATTCAAAAAAYCTGAGTTCAAAAAATTTGAATTCAGGGAATATGAGCATTATTTAAGCTTTATTCGCATGCGTTTTGCGCTATCGTGTAGGTATATTGGAGATTTATATGATTTTGCGGCCCTTATTCACTGCCTTTGCCTTTAGCGTTTTCACCGTTTTAGCCACTCCTTCCTTAAGTTCAGCCCAAGAAAGACCGCGTGATTTTGTCGAGCTGTCTGAGAGATTGTCTCCAGCGGTGGTTAATATATCGACGGCGCAAACTATCGAAATTGACAATGGCAATCGGGCGTTTCCCAAAGGGTCACCATTGGAAAAATTCAATGATTTTTTTGGTGACGGCGGCGATAAGAACCGCATAGCACGCTCACTTGGATCCGGTTTTGTCATCGATAAATCTGGGTATATTGTCACCAACAACCACGTCATTGAAGGTGCTGATGAAATCGAAGTCGCGTTCCCGAATGGCACTACGTTTGAAGCCAAACTAATTGGCCGTGACCCGTCCACAGACATCGCTCTTTTGAAAATAGAAGCAGGTGAGGACATTCCGTTTGTCAATTTTGCAGGCGCAGATTCGGCTAAAGTAGGCGAGTGGGTCATCGCTATCGGCAACCCGCTTGGTTATTCTTCATCGGTGGCAGCGGGCATTGTTTCTGCGCGTCACCGCCAAATGTCTATGACCAATTATGACGACTTTATCCAGACCGATGTGGCTATCAACAAAGGGAATTCTGGCGGGCCGTTGTTTAATATGGACGGAGATGTGGTTGGTGTGAACACCGCTATCGTGTCTCCAACCGGATATAGTGTGGGGCTAAGCTTCTCTATACCGGCTGACCTTGCAAGTTCTGTCGTTGATCAGCTACGCGCGTTTGGTGAAACACGGCGCGGGTTTCTTGGTGTACGCGTACAAAAAGTTTCGAAGGGCATAGCCAAAGCTTATAAACTTAAAGAACCTCACGGGGCGCTGGTTAGTTCTGTCACCGAGGATAGCCCTGCTGAAAAGGCGGGCCTCAAACGCGGAGACTTAATCGTTGCACTCGGCGGCGTAAAGCTAGAGAACTCTAGTAAATTGGCTCGGATAATTGCCGAATCTACAATTGATGCGCCGCTAAAAGTCGATTTTATCCGCCGTAAAAAACGCAAATCTCTGAATGTAGTTGTTGAACGTCTTGAAGAAATAGTTGCCGCGCAGGGCGGGGATACGTCCAAAAATGATGATAGCAATGTTACTAATAGCATTATGGGGATCACAGTAGAAGAGATATCTGATAAACTGCGCTCCCGCTTACGGCTTGATGATGATGTTACTGGTGTTCGCGTTACCAAAATTAGCTTAAAATCCATCGCACAGGGCATGTTGCGCAAAGGCGATATTATTATGGAAGTGGCACAAGAACAGGTCGAAGACACAGCAGATTTCACTCAGAAAATGGAAGATGCTGCAGAAAGCGAAGATGCAATCCTGTTGTTGATTAATAGAGACGGTTTTCCGGTGTTCTATTCGCTGGAGCCTGAAGCTTAAAAGAGCCTGAAATTTAAACAAACTCCAATTAATTGTCATCCCGGCCAATCCGCTTTTGCGGTGCAGAGCCGGGACCTCATACTTTACCTTAAACATTGAGGTCCCGGCCATCTTTAATGAAAAAAGGGCCCGGGATGACAAAGTGGGGAGGTTTTTGTGCTTTACCGCACAAACTCGCTCTCTTTATATCCTTGAAAATACAAAGCCGTTGTTAAGTCTGTGTGGTTGATGGCACAGTGGGCGGCATCTGCGACGATGGGCTTGGCGCGATAAGCTATGCCGAGACCGGACGCCGTTATCATGGCAAGGTCGTTAGCACCATCGCCTATGGCGAGAGCAGTGGAGGAGCCGCCTAAAGGTTTGCTGTGTTCCTCTAGGGCTTGCTTCTTGGCATCACGTCCCAAAATCGGCATGCCGACTGTTCCCAGCAAAATTTTCCCGTCGTCGTGTAAGGTATTGGCCTGATGCACATCAAAACCTGCGGCCTTGGCTATACGGCTTGTGAAATATGTAAAACCGCCAGACACGATAACCAATTTAGCGCCGTTGGCTTTCATAGTTGCCGCGAGCGTTTTGGCGCCTGTATTTAATGTAATTCTATCGTTATAACAATCACTTAGGGCCTTTAGCGGTAGTCCCTTCAAGAGGCTGACACGTTCAATTAAGGCTTCTTCAAAATCCAATTCGCCGCGCATAGCACGTTCCGTAATTGCTGATACATGATCTTTAACGCCGGCAAAGTCAGCCAGTTCATCAATACATTCTTGCCCGATTAAAGTGGAATCCATGTCGCAAATCAGTAGTTTTTTCTTGCGGTTCTTTACAGGTTGCAAGCAAAAATCCGCTTCCAGCTTTTTACCGATTAGGGCTTTGGCAATACGGCCCCGTAGATTACCGGGTGCATCTGTGATGATGACATCTACGGCTTTGTCTGGGGACAGTATGTTGACGCTATGGATATGTACATCCGGTGTCTCGACACAAAAACTGGCAAGCAGTYTAAAGTTTTCCTCGTCTTTTTGYYTTAAGACGAAGGTTAAACTCTTTTTGGCTTGTGTATGGCTATTTGGGTTTGGCATGGCTAAAAGCTTTTTATGAAAATTATTCACTGTATTGCAGGCCCTACGGCGAGCGGCAAGAGCGCTTTTGCTGTTAAATTGGCAAAACGTCTGGACGGCGAGATTGTCAATGCAGATGCCCTACAGGTTTATTCGGAATTACAGGTGCTTTCCGCCCGTCCTACGACGGCAGAAATGGAGAATATTCCCCATCATTTATTTGGTCATATTAGCCCAAACGTACGATATTCCGTAGGACACTGGTTACGTGAAGTGGATCCTTTGATCATTGATATTTTGGCCCGTGGTAAAACGCCCATATTAGTAGGCGGCACGGGACTGTATTTCAAAGCCCTGACCGAAGGTTTGGCGCAAATCCCAAAGCTTATGCCCTCGGCAATGCAAGATGCGCAAGCGGTTCTGGACACAGACGGTATAGATGCTCTGCGCAGTCTGGCAGAACAGCTTGACCCTCTAGCAACCGCCAAAATTCTCGGCAATGATCCGCAGCGCCTGTTGCGTATCGTCAGTGTTGCCAAGAGCACGGGTAAGCCTTTGAGTATGTGGCAACAAGATACGCATCCCGTATTGCCCATTAGAAGTTGGAAGGGAGCAATCATACTACCTAAGCGAGAAAATCTATATAACAGGATAAATGCACGTTTTGCAGATATGATAAGAGAAGGCGGGTTGGCCGAGGCAAAACATGTGCTTAATCTTAAGCTAGCATCTGATTTGCCAGCCATGAAGGCTATTGGTCTGCGCGAACTGAGTGCCCATATAAAGGGTGAAATCAGCCTTGATGAAGCTATTGAGCTCGCTATGCGTCAAACGCGACGCTTTGCAAAACGTCAATATACTTGGCTCCGGGGGCAAATGCCAAACTGGGAGCGCGTATTGTAAGGAATACTTGGTAAAAATGGCCTGATTATTGCAATGCCTGTATTTGACAAACCAATATGAGACAAATGAACGACCGGATGAAAAATAACTATAAAAAAAACGGGCTTATTATCGGCTTATTTTGGCTTGCGAGTTTGGTGTTCATACATAATTTTTCCTACGCACAAACAGAGGTAACAGTCGATGCCCCGGTGGAAATTCTTATAGCTGAACCTGACTTAATTGGGACTTCTGAAATTTCAGCTTTATTTAAGCAGGCAAAAAAATTCCACGATGGTGATGGGGTTCAGCAGGACTTTGCGCGCGCACATGCACTGTATCTAGAAGCCGCTCAAAAAGGAAACAATAGTGCGAAGATAAACTTGGGATATTTGTATTTCATGGGAGAGGGCGTCGATCAAAACTATGAAGAAGCGCGTAATTGGTATTTAAGTGCCGCCAAAAATGGCAGCAAGTATGCCCAGTTAAATTTGGCGATGATTTACCGAAATGGTTTTGGTGTCCCTAAAAGTAATACGGATGCGGAATACTGGCGCACATACGATCAGATTAAAACAATACAAAAAAAATCAGTGGCCCAGCCTGTTGCCAAGCCTGTTGCCAAGCCTGTTGCCCAACCTGTTGTTAAGGCTCCAGTAAAATTAGCAAATGTAAAAAAGCCAGTAACATCAAGGCCAGTCGCATCAAGGCCCGTAGCATCAAAACCAGTAGTTTCGAAGTCCGCAGCTCCGAAACTAGCAGCGCCAAAACCTGTTGCAGCATTAGGTGCTGAGAATAAGCCGAAAGTAGATAATATTAACCTCGCAATCATTGAAAAGCAGGCAGATATTGTGCCGCAAGCAGAGCAAAGCATTCCAAAAACACAGCTACTAACCCCACAAGCAAAAGAAGGTTTTGCCGGAATAGGAGGCACTATAACTGTTCTCAATAAAGAAGCCGTGATACCGGAGCAAATAAGAGCTTTGCAAAACCTACCTCGACTAGGTGGAAAACCCCCACACATATTATCGCAGTGGATTAGCAATGTAATAGCGGCGATGATGCTTATATTGGTAATCGCCACTAGTATTTGGTTTTTCGACCAATACACAGAAATTAGAAAGCAGAAAAAAGCGCGCGTGTTTGCTAGAGCTTTTTATGCCCACCATCGAGATCGGTTGCGTATTAATTATCTGCGCTATCCGCAGAAACACCGTAAAATTGACGGAATAGATGATTCGTGGGCTGTAGCGCTTTGTGTATTGATGGTACGGTTTGCCCAAAGCCAGAAAGATGATGAAACTTTAGTTGGTATTCAGAGTAATAAAATTGTTCAGGCGCTAAAAGAAAGTCCTTTTAAAGCAAAGCAAGCCGTATTTCCGTTTGTGAAAATTACCCAGCACAGAATTTTTGAAGATATTCAGGCCCATGAATATAAATACAAGGGCGCAGCACAAAATGATGATGAAACTATTATGGCGGAACCTCAGCACGCATCTGAAAATGGTCAACCCACGCAGGTCAAACTACATTCAGATAGCAATGAGGCGCAAAAATCGTTACTAAAAGAAAATGATTTACCAGACATTACAGAATAGAGTTTTGCTCTGATCGTTGATTGGCTGTATGAAATTTCATTTGATATTTTCGCTAGTTCCCATAAGGGCTAAGCTAATTCAGCCACTAGGTAAAAATTGAAATATTTTCAGAAATTATTAAAAAACCGCAATGTGTTCTTCTGGATAATTGTCGTGCAGATATTTGTGCTTGGCATTGTCACAATCAGTATTGATTTTAAACCTGCTTCTATAGCCAGTTGGTTTCAAACATTCGGCCAATCAGTATTTGCATTTCCGGCTACTATTGGAATTTATATACTCGCTGCATTTGTCAATGTCCCGCAAATGATGTTGCATGCAGGTGTTATTTTGACATTCGGTCCAGTGATTGGCTCTGTAATTGCGTGGGCAGCGACTATGATTTCCGCCAGTTTCAATTTTTGGCTTGGCCAACGCATGGGGGCGGACAGGATCAGTAAGATTAGTAGTGGCAATTTGACCAAGGTTCTAAGGATAATAAGGAAGCACGGTTTTTTAGCGAGTATGGGCGTGAGGGTTGTGCCGACGGGGCCCTTTATTTTGGTTAATATGGCTGCCGGTGTAACACATATGAAGTTTTCACATTTCTTTGTTGGCACAGCGATCGGGATCATTCCAAAAATTGCCCTCGTTGCATTCCTGAGTGAAGGCGTTAAGGGAACTGTGACGGGTAAAGGTCCGCTTTATATTGCGATCGTAGTCACGATTGCATTTGCTTGGATGGGAATTATTTACGYTGCWGGTTCACGGCTTAAAGCYAAAATGGCGAATGAAGGCGACGATGTGAATGAGGACAGGGGAAAGACTGAAAAAAACACATCAAAATAGCTGTGTTTTATGTTTACTGCCTTGCTTTTATGCAACACTCCGCCCATTAACTATCGGAATCATTTTTGTTTTGTGTGCACGCTCAAAATGCTAATATCTGTTTCGAGATAGTTAGACCGGCTCGCAATTCCATTATTGGGAATTTTTATGTTTGATAGAATATTCGGATTTTTTTCGGCGGATATCGCCATTGATCTGGGAACTGCAAATACACTTGTCTATGTTAAGGGTAGGGACGTTGTTTTGAATGAACCTTCCGTTGTTGCCTATTCCACAAGGAATGGCCGTAAAGAAGTACACGCCGTTGGCGACGATGCACGTATGATGCTTGGTCGGACACCTGACCATATYGAAGCTATTCGCCCGATGAAAGATGGTGTTATTGCAGACTTTGAAGTCGCGGAAGTGATGATCGACCATTTCATAAAAAAAGTGCATAACCGTAAAAATTTCGTCTCTCCGCAAGTTGTGATTTGTGTGCCGTCCGGAGCTACAGCGGTTGAACGCCGGGCCATCCATGATAGCGCCGCACGGGCAGGAGCGCGCAAAGTTTATTTGATCCGTGAGCCTATGGCTGCTGCTCTTGGGGCCGGTCTCCCTATTCACGAGCCTAGTGGTTCTATGATTGTCGATATTGGCGGCGGTACGACCGAAGTGGCCGTTTTGTCCTTGGACGGGATAGTTTATGACCGTTCGGTTCGGGTCGGCGGTGATAAGATGGATGATGCGATTATTCAATATGTTCGCCGGACTACCAATTTGTTGCTCGGCGAAATGAGTGCTGAACAAGTTAAAAAAGAGATCGGTACAGCCCAAATGCCAGAAGACGGCGAAGGTATGACCGTGCAGATCAAAGGTCGTGATTTGATGAACGGCGTTCCAAGAGAAATTCGTGTCACCGAAGCCATGATCGCAGAAGCGCTGTCAGAGCCTGTCGAACAAATTGTGGAAGCGGTCAAAATCGCGCTTGAGGCTACACCGCCGGAATTGGCTGCGGATATCGTTGATAAAGGTATCATGTTGACAGGTGGGGGTGCTTTGTTRCGGAACCTGGATACGGAATTGCGTAATCGTACGGGTCTGCCCGTTTCTTTGGCCGATGACCCACTCACATGTGTTGTACGTGGTTCCGGAATAGTTGTTGAAAACTTGAGTAAATGGAAAAACATACTGTCCACAGGTTACTAGTTTTCCGAGGATACCCTATTTACAGGATTTAATGTCAGGAAGAGTATATGAGCAAAAGCGGCTATAACAGTCCGCAGCGTCGCCGAAATTCCCGGCGTAGCCTTGCTATATCACTTATCCTTATTTGCATTGTTATGTTGCTCGCAGATAGGCAGCAAAAATCTATGCTGGCATCCGGTCGGTTAACGACTGATGATATTAGCTCAAAAATTATGGGATTTATTGCTACGCCTATACGCGGTATGGAGGCATTGTATGCTGATGCGGATAATAGAAAAGATGCTTATGCGGATAATGCTGTACTCAGGGCAGAAGTCGAGAGGCTACGGGGTTTTGAGAACAGAGTTCTTGATATGGAAATGCGTGTTAAACGTTTTGAAGATATGTTGGCTATGGGTAATTCATCTGACCTACCCAATACCAAAATTATTGCCAGAGCCGTTAGCGAAAGCAAAGGCCCGTTTGTTCATTCTGCGCTGATAAATGTAGGTAGAAATAAGGATGTAAAAGTCGGCAATGCGGTCATGACGACAGATGGCCTATATGGACATATCGTAAGCACCGGTTCAGTTTCATCACGTGTGCTTTTGCTCAATGATTTGAGCAGTCGCATATCTGTTATGTCACAGCGCTCTCTAGGTCGGGCTATTTTAGTTGGCAATAACACGAATAGCCCAAAGCTTGCTTATGTGTCACGGAACACGGATTGGCAGGCAGGTGACCGCGTTATCACATCAGGAGATGGTGGTGTCCTACCGCGTGGTTTGCAAATAGGGACAATTGCACTAAAAAAAGATAATAATTTTGCAGTAGATTTATATTATTTGAATAAACCTGTGGATTGGGTGTGGGTCTACCCATTCACACCAATTCCTGTGCCCGAAGAAACGTTACCAAATGACCAAATTGATCAAGACAACCTAACACAAGAGGTTGATGTGCAAGAGGTTGCGGAATGATCCTACAAAAAACGGTAAGCAAAGTTCGATCAATCTCTTTGTCCTTTCAGGGGCTGATTGTGGGTATCGGTATGGTTTTTCTTGCCTTACTCAGTATGGATATCGGGAATATGAATTTCGGGTTCAGTTTTCTGCCCGTTATAGTTATATATTATTGGCCCAGTGCTGCATCTTATTCTTGGTCATTACTGTGTGTGTTTTTATTTGGCCTATTTTATGACATGGCAAGCGCAAATACACTTGGCATGTGGGCCTTGGCGTTTTTAGTTTTGTTTATGGTGTTGGACGGTGCACCAAGGGGTAGAAGTGGCTTGGGTCGCGCTATAATCGAATATGCATTAGCCGTACTATTTTGCCTTATAATTGTGTTGTTAGTTGGATGGTTATCAATGGGCAGGTTGCCGCAAGTCGGTTCTCTTTTACGCAATGCAGTGGCTAGCATAGCCGTGTTCCCAATTGCTTATTGGATACGTAGCATGTTCGTCACTATTAGTGGTTCATCTGGTACATTGAGTATGCGTGAATGAAAAAACCTGATGACATAGCCAATATGATGAGCCGGCGCTCTGCTTTGATTGGGATGGGTGGGCTGAGCATTTTTACTGTTTTGGCGTCACGGCTGTACTATTTGCAAGTGATCAGAGCCGAAGATTACAAGGTTTTATCGGATAAAAATCGATTTAATTTCAACACCGTCATGCCCGAACGTGGACAGATACTGGACAGATTTGGTGTGCCATTAGCAACAAACAAACAAGATTTTCGCTTGGTTCTAGTACCAGAGCGCGTGAAAAATATTGATCTGGCACTGGATCGTATCAACCGGATTTTACCGCTCAGCGAGCCAACACGGAAACGTATTAAAAGTGACATCAGGAAAAAAGCTAAATTCATCCCGGTGCTTATTGGCGAGCATATTGATTGGCCAATATTTTCAAAACTCAATATAAAACTACCTGACTTGCCCGGTGTGATCCCTATGGAAGGTAAGGGGCGCCATTATCCACATAACGGGGTGTTTGCCCATGTGCTAGGATATGTCGGTAAGCCCAACCCCGCAGCTTTAAAGCAGGATAAAGACACACTGCTTCGCCAACCAACATTTAGGATGGGGAAAACAGGTATTGAGCAATCCCATGATAAAAACCTGCGCGGCAGTGCTGGGCGTACGAAAGTTGAAGTTAATGCGGTTGGTCGCACGGTTCGAGCATGGGATGATGATAAAATTCCAGCAGCTCCCGGTAGTGATGTTTGGTTGACACTGGACAGCGAATTGCAAACTTATGCGGCCTCGTTATTTGGCGAAGAAAGTGGTGGTGCGGCAGTCATTGATGTCACAACTGGAGAGTTGCGTACATTGCTCTCAATGCCGACATTCGACGGTAATCTGTTTGTGATGGGTTTGACAAATAAGCAATTTAAGAAAATGGATTCTGATCCGCGCCGCCCACAGTTCAACAAGGTGATTGGCGGTGGATACCCGCCCGCATCGACTTTTAAAATGTCTGTTATGCTGGCCGCGCTAGAGCACAAAGTTATTTCCCCGCGAGATAAAATCTTTTGTACAGGGAAAGTGCATCTTGGTAATCGTGATTTTCATTGCTGGAAGCGCAGGGGCCACGGCCTCATGAATATGCACTCTGCCCTCAAACAGTCTTGTGATGTTTATTTTTACGAGGTCATCCAAAGGCTCGGCATGGATAAAGTTAAACCATTTGCGGAGAAGCTAGGGTTGGGTCAGACTTATAAACTTGGATTGAGAGGACAGGCAAAGGGCGTTGTTCCTAATCCTCAATGGAAGCAGGAAAAACTTGGGAATGGTTGGCGGACAGGGGATTCTTTAAATGCAGCTATTGGGCAAGGGTTTGTACTCAGTACACCTTTACAGCTCGCCGTTATGGCCGCCCGAATTGCCAATGGGAAAAATGCTGTATCTCCTTTTATAGTGGTGGGAGATGAAATTCCAACACCAGATCCGCTCGACATTAATCCAAAGCATTTATTGTTGGTGCAAGAGGCTATGCATGCGGTCTGTGAAGTGCCTGGTGGTACAGCTTACAAACCGGGTGGTTTGGGTATTCCCGGTGTTGAGATGGCTGGCAAAACCGGGACGGGCCAAGTCCGCGGTATTTCGGCTGCAGAACGGCTTACGGGTGTCCTGAAAAACGCAGTCCTGCCGTGGAAACTACGCGATCATTCAATTTTTGTAGGCTATGCGCCTTATGATAATCCACGTTTTGCGGCTTGTGTATTGGTTGAGCACGGAGGTTCCGGCGCTAGGATGGCCGCTGATATTTGCCGTAAAATTCTGGGTAGAGCTTTGGAAAGAGACGGCGTTAAAGGTACTAGCGAGCCAAGCGAGCCAATCATAGTTGGTGATAATTGATGTCTAATTATGCGGTAAACCGATCACTTTTTGGCAAAATAGCAGATATCAACTGGTTATTACCCGTATTAATTTTGTTTGTCGGAATGATCGGAGTTGCTACGATTTACTCTGCTACGAGTGGCGGTTGGAATTTAGGCGCAAAACAGCATTTCGTTCGCTTAATGGTCGGCCTTTTGTTTATGTTGTTGATTGCTTTGACCGATATACGGGTCTGGTATGCAATGGCATATCCCGGATTTATTTTTGCACTGATTTTACTTATAGGTGTCGAGTTAGTTGGAGTATCCGTAAATGGGGCCCAGCGTTGGCTTGATTTAGGGTTTGTTCGTATTCAACCATCAGAACTTATGAAACTTGCAGCAGTTCTGGCATTGGCACGCTTTTATCATGATCTACCCTATTGGCGAGTTTCCAAACCTATAGGCATTTTGGGGGCCTTGGTTATTGTGTTTATTCCCTTGGCGTTGATATTGCACCAGCCGGATCTTGGCACGAGCATTATGTTGGCGGCAACCGGGATTGCGATGATTTTTCTGGCAGGTATTAACTGGCGGGTGATACTAAGCTCTGTGACCATGGCGGCTATTGCTGTACCGCTATTTTTCACATACGGCCTCAAGGAATATCAACGGGCGCGTATACTGACCTTCCTTGATCCAGAGCGTGACCCGACAGGGGCCAGTTACCATATTATTCAATCAAAGATAGCTTTGGGCAGCGGTGGTGTAAGCGGCAAAGGTTTCATGCAAGGTACACAGGCTGCGCTCAAATATGTACCGGAAAACCGCACTGACTTTATTTTTACGGTTATTGGTGAAGAATTTGGTTTGATTGGCGGACTGAGCACTATGGCTTTGTATATATTGATCATAGGTGTTTGCTTCTGGTTGGCTGGTAAAATTAAACAAGTATTTTCAAGATTACTCATTATGGGATTGGCTATTACGTTTTCTCTGTACGTGTTAATTAATCTGGCTATGATTATGGGTTTGGCACCTGTGGTTGGCGTGCCATTACCGTTGATATCTTATGGTGGTACTGTCATGATGACGGTTCTTGCTGGATTTGGTATTATCCTGTCAGCCCATTTACACAGGGATATAGAACTCCCACGTGGATCCGGTTTGTTGTTATAAAATAAGGTATAAAATGAAACAATTCTTACTCGCGCTATTCTCAATTTTCTTTGTAACGGCATGTGCAACACTCGCGCCTATTATGGGCGGCAAGCAGGTTACGGCTGAGCCAATCGTGATTATGGTTGGTATAGACGGCTTACGTTGGGACGCTATCGACCGCTATGATGCTCCGACATTAGAAGCACTTGCCAACGAGGGTGTTAGAGCCGTGTCTATGACACCTGTCATGCCGTCCAAAACCTTTGTGAATTTTTATGCTTTAGCAACAGGGCTATATGCAGACAGTACGGGGATTACAGGAAATTTGCCCTATTCAAAAGAATATGACCAAGTTATGGGGCGTGAAATGCACGCCGAAACCCGTTGGTGGGGTGGGGAGCCAATTTGGGTAACGGCGGAAAAACAAGGCGTCAAAAGTGCGGCTATGTTTTGGCTTGGCTCAGAAGCAGAAATTAAAGGCAAACGCCCAAGTCATTGGATGCCTTATGAACACTACAAACCGCACGAGGAACGGGTTGAACAAGTTCTGGAGTGGTTGGCTTTGCCAGAGGCTGAACGTCCGCGTTTACTAACGATTTATTTCTCAGACGTGGATTCTGCCGGACATAGATACGGCCCAGAAACACCTGAAGTTGGCAATGCGGTCAAGAAAGTTGACGATAGTTTGGCAGATTTACGTGCTGGTATCGAAAAACTAGGCCTTACGGATAGAGTAAACCTAGTCGTAGTTTCTGACCACGGCATGACCAAAATTGATCCGGAGTTTATGGTTTATCTTGATGATTATGTAAGCATGGAGAACCTGTTTGTGCCTTCGTTTCATTCTCAGGCCGGACCACATTCCGATCCGTTTGTCCATATTTTCGTCAAAGATGGAGCCGATATAGATGATGTCTACAACAAATTAAAAGGCGCACATAAAGGCATGCAAATCTACAAACGCGAAGATATTCCCGCGGACTGGCATTTGAACAATAAAGACAGAACAGGCGACATTTTTGCTGTGGCAGATGAAGGCGGCATGATATTTGTGCGCACTCTCACATCTACTTATAAATATCCTGCGACGGGCATGCACGGTTATGACCGTTTTGCGCAGGATATGCAGGCAACATTTATTGCTGCAGGGCCAAACTTCAAAAAAGGTGTAAAGGCCAAAGCAATTGAGAATGTAGAGGTTTACGGCATTATTGCCCGGGCTCTTGGCATTACACCTGTGAAAACAGACGGGAATATTGAAAACGTAGAATATTTCATGGTGCCGTAAGCACGGATACACGGAGGTGTTGAGGTTATATCTCTATTGGGGGGTATAGGCTTCTATTGAGGCTTCTATTGAGGTTGAATTCTGAGGTACTCTTTTTCCTGCTTCTTTATTTGTTCCGGCCTTATGTTTGATAAATAAGCCCAAACACCCATGAGCACTCCGGTTATTGAAGAACATATAGCCCAGGCCAATTCGCGGGTGTTGCTCCTGGCAAGCCACTCGGGAACATCCCCACCTTTTTCTATTGCAAACGGGATGAGACCTCTAAACAAGTCTATTGTATCCATCCCAAAAGCAAATCTCACGCCTTCACTCATGAGAACAAGCCCGAATAGTACTTTTGTGAAAGTGCCAAATATGTTTTCAACTTTGCCTCGTTGTGCGCCCATCAACCTAAATATAGTGGCGATTAGTCGCGCCGCAGCCCAGATGACTGCCAAACTTAAAAGCAAATTTATATCTTGCGCAAACTTCGTATTCGCAATGGCTTGTATAATGAAATCTGGCAAAGGAATGTTTGTGATAACATCAACAAAGTTAGGTAAAAAATCTATAACACTACGAGCAGAATTCGCCACAAAAGAGGATATGGTTTTAGCAATCCCTAGGTTTTCAAAGATGACGGCTGCACCTGATGCAACAACAAGCCATTCGATTATCTTAGCGCCGTTGCGGGGCGTGTTTCGAAGGGGTCTGTTTAGTGTTTCACTCATATTACATACCTCAATAAGTCTAATATCTTTTATGTCAAATATGTAATAAAGACAACAACACGTTTTTATTGCAAAAAATGACGATTGTACATGACTAGATGTAGAGCGAAAATGGGGAAATATCTGCTGTCTGTTCTATGAAGACACCCCTGTAAGATTTACTTTATGTTAACACAACCTTAGTATGTACATACTGTAAGTTGTACTTTAGTCATTTGTCCCAACTTACATATTGTAGTATTTGCCTCTTTGTCAGGATACTACTTTTAACTTAAGGGCCTGCAAAATATCCAACGGATATTGCAGGTCCTTTTTAATGGGAGCAGGGAGCAAACCCTCACTGAGCCCAGACTTTAGATATATCTCATTTTATATGAAGCCAGATTTTATATGAAGATGCCAATTATTGGCGGTCACCATCAAGCCATTGTGTATCAATCAGTTTTGATTGTATCATCATGTCTTCTAATTTAAATGTTTCAAATCCATTTTCCTTTTTGTAAGATTTGAATTGATCATAATACTTCTCTTGTTTTCCTCTTCTTTTCGTGGCGATTAACATAGTGTTTTTTGGAGAATGCTCACTCGCTACAAAATCAATAACATCCACTTTATACCCTTGTGATTGCAACAGCATCACCCGTGCGTTGTCGGTAATCAAGTCGGCCATTTTGTGCAGAAAAAGCCCGTTTTGGATGAATTTTGAAAGTACTTTTGAATTTTTTACTTGTGGTAAAATTTCTTTCTGACAGCACGGGGCGGAAACAATAATACGAGACCGCTTATTCATACCGATAAGGAGCGCGTCGTCGGTCGCCGTGTCACAAGCATGGAGAGAAATAACAGCATCATAGTAATGTTTTGGCGCGTAATCTTCCGCTTGAAGGTTGTAAAAAGTCAACCCATCAAATCCACATATTTTTGCTGTTCTATTACCATCGATTGTAAGGTTTTCACGACTTTCTACGGCATCTACGATTGGCATTACTCCGATATCTAACAGGTACTTGTATGTAGCGAATGTTACATATCCTTTGCCCGCGCCTATATCTAGAATCTTAACTGTGGATTGCTTGCTAATTCCTGTAAGAATAATGCGTTCCGAAAGTAGCTCAACAAATCTACCGATTTGTTTAAATTTTTTAGCCATTTTAGGTCTGATTGAGCCATCACCATTTGTGATTCCTAACTCACGCAGGAATATATCGCTTGTATCTAATTTGTATTTAGTTTGTTTTTTCATGTCTAACTTTCAACGATATTTTTGGTATATCATTGTCAGAGGAAAATCAATAATTTGCAAGATTTGTTTTCCCCCTGACAAATGCCTATACAGGGCTAAGCCCCCGTAACAACGGGATTTTTGCGGTTTTCCTAAAAATTTACAGGGAATATTTTGGTGGCACAGAAACACAATAGAACGGGGCAGGGTCTTTCGTTACTCGGCCTGCCTCTGTATTCACTTATAAAATAGTACCTAATCGATATTTTATTGCCTTAAGGAAATCTTAGTGCTGTTCATTGTCAGAATTGAAACACTGTTTCTATACATCATATCCTCATGAAATATTTTACTATATTAGCCTTTATCACCTATTTTATAATAACGCCATTGGCCTTTACGGCCTCGTTACAATCATTTGGCCTAGCCTTATATTGTTTTTCTTCAGCCTTTATATTGCTGGTCTCATACTATTGGGCTTTCGTACCAGCCTTTCTCGTTAAAAAACATTTGGGCAATGATTTGTTTCTAAACAAATTTCGGAAATCATTTGTTGTTGGCGTTTTATCTTTAGTTGCTATTGTTGGTGTGGAATTAACAAATTCGCTCCTTGAAGTGTATTCATCCTCCCTAATCTCATCCGGTAATTTGCAGATTGTTTTATGGGCGCTTTTCTTTATTTACGTTTCTTTGGTTGGCATATTCGTCATTTCTTTTGTATTCACTTTGTTCGTGGGTTCAGCGGCGTTACGGTTTTATGAAAAAAGTGCACTAGGGGTTAGCGGCAATTGGTTTGTGACGATTATATCGTATTTCTATTTGCTTTTTGGCGTAGTGTTTATTTCCAAACGCATAAATAGAGCTAAACAAGCGATGTTGAATTGATGTGAAAATGACAATGGGTAGGGCTTTGTCACGTTAACTCACTGTTTCCACGATTATAATATCAAAACCTAATGAAAACATCAATTTATTTCCGTCATCGGTTTCATCCCGATATTATTCGTAAAACCATCTGGCTATATTTTCGCTTTAACCTGAGTTTCCGTGATATCGAAGACATGATGGCTGAACGTGGTGTCGATGTTTCTTATGAAACCATCCGGCGGTGGGTAAATAAATTCGGTTTGACTTATGCCAAGCGGATCAAACGCAGGTCAGACAAACCAAGTAAAGTTTGGCATTTGGACGAAGTCTTTGTAAGGATTGATGGAAAGCTGGCCTATCTATGGCGTGCCGTTGATGATGAGGGAACTGTTTTGGATGTTGTTGTTCAAACCCGCAGAAACCGCAAGGCAGCCTTGCGTTTAATCCGTAAACTCCTCAAAAACCAAGGTGTGAAACCTGAGCGTATCGTCACCGACAGGCTTGCATCCTACGGTGCAGCCCTTAGAGATATCGGGCTATCTGGTCTCCAAGATGTAGGAGGACGAAAGAATAATATAGCTGAATGCTCGCATGTTCCGATAAGACGACGCGAGCGAAAAGCACAAAGGTTTAGATCAATAGGATCAGCGCAAAGGTTACTCTCCGCTTATGGTCAAATCTACAATTTGTTCAATATCCGCCGACATCTTATTTCACGTAACACAATGAAAATATTCCGAGACCTAGCCATGGCTAACTGGGATATCGCTACGTCCATGGGTACCAAGTAATACAAATTATCAGAGAAAAACTGACCTCAGGAAGTTAACGTGACAAAGCCGATGTCAGGCAAGTTATGTATTGTAAAATATAAAAAAATTAGCATGATGATTCTTAGGTTTTATGTTTTAGGGGATGATATTTTGGCTTACCAATTACGTAGAAAAATGATGTTTTCTACCTTGGCATCATCCTTGCTGTTCTCGGTGTATTCTATGGCTCAGGAATCATCAATGGAGGTCTTACTTGACCGGGCAACCGTTTTAGAAGTTAAACAAAAACTTCTGCACAAAACGTCTAATGATTTTCTCAAGCGGCTCGTTCGTGAACGGGCCAAAGAATTAGAGCGAATGCGGCTTAAAGTGCGTGCTGATATGGATGATTGGGAAAAAAATCCAGATTATATAAATGGCCAAGGTTTAAAGGCAGCCCTGTATAATGCGCATGCAGTAGCAGAAGGCTATGGATTTGACGTTGACCGTTTGCGCGCGATGTATCAACTGACAAAAAAACAAATACTTGGCCTGGAAATGGTTGGAAGATGTGGTGAGGGCGACCCACAATTAAAATCTATAGGCGATGTGGTTGATAGCATTTCTAATACAGCCAAAGGGGCTATGGACTGGCTTGGGCTTGCTGCGAGTGAAGAAGATCGGCTCGCCTGTGTTCAGACCCAAAAACTTAAACTCTACAAAGAAGTAAACCGAGCCTATATATATGCGCTGACAGCTGAATCTGCTGAAAAATCCGCTCAAAGTTTTCACGACTATGCGGACTTGATTCGTGCGGCTGGTGGAAGTGACGCACGTTTCCTTGTCGAGCAGGCAGAAAAAAGAGCGGCTGAGCAAGAAAATGTAGTTTTGATCTTTGAATTAACACCGGTAGTTGGTGATTTGTTAGATTTATATAGTCTTGGGACAGGGACTAATGCATTAGGCAAAAAACTTACAGATGCGGAATATGCAGTCACAACGATTGCATTACTTACCCCCGAAGTTGCAAGTCAACTCTTTAAAAGATATCCCGAAACCTTTACGGCTATGAAAAGCTTTATTGGCGATTTGGTTAAGCCTAAAGGCGGATTTTTTGATTCTATTATTATCCGTACTGGGCAGGAAATTGCCCCTTACAAAGAAAAACTTCGCAAAACATTTAGCGAAATGCTTGGTCTCGAAGATGAAATTGCTCAGAATATTGTGGGCAAAGTGGTACATGTTGCGGGCGAAAGTGTTGACGCTATTGCGGTGCGCCTGTCTAAAATGCCGCCGCCTATGCGTAATGGCATGCGCATGAGTGCCGAAGAAGCTTCGAATATGATCCCAAAACATATAGCCGCCATGAGGGACGTTGCTATGGGGGTAAATGGGGGGCCAGGAAAACTTTTGATGTTTCGTCCTTTCAATGAATTAGGACATGATGCCATGGAAGAAGCTGTCGAAACGGCCCTTAAAAACCAAGGAAAAATTTCAACAAAATGGATGGATGTTAAACCAAAGTCATCAAGCAATCCCTTGTTAAGTGCTGGTATTCCTGCTGATCCGTCCTTGTCAAAATTAAATGATGCATTGATCTACGCAAGACAAACGGGAGATTTAGCCGCTATTGCAAAAGCGGAAAAAGAGATAGCGGATATGGATATATTAGCGAATGATTTATTCGCTTTAACGGATACGCAGGGAAGAAAGATCGTCAATAAAACAAATGCAAAATTTAAAGATGCGGATGTTATGTGGGCCGTTGATACGGATGGGAATAAAGTTATAGGGATTCTTGATGAACAAGGGCGTCTGTATGATCCTATTCAAAATAAACATTTTGACATAACAACCGAACCCAAAAATGTAGAAATTATTCTCGATAAGAACAACCAAAAGGTTTTACCAGATTACGATGTTTTGGCTGTTGGTGTGAAGTCGGGGAATGGTGTTGATGGTGTTGTCGTTGAAAAGGTACAAGGCTTAGGAAATATCAACCGTCAAAATTTAGATACCATGACGGAAATTAATGACACCGTTTACAGGAAAACACAGGTGCGCGGGGATGTGGTGCATCACGGCGCGGCGAATGCTTGGAAGGACCCACCAGATTACCCGATCACGGCTTTTCTGCCTGACGGTAGTATAAAATCTATCCCTAGGGGGCCGGATGATAATCCTGCCCTTTATCTGAAGGATTTTATCCATCAGCAAAAAAGCAGCGGCCTAACAGGTATTGATCCAGACCCGCGTTGGGGGTGGCCGCCTTATGATCCTCATTATGGTTTTCGCACAGAAGCGGAAAAACTTGCTATGGACGCGCAGATACTAAAAACGGCTAAGGAGGCGGCAAAAAAATGACATATAAACCTTCGAAAATTTTAAAAACAATTACCATGTATTTTTGCGCCTCACTATTTTGCATGGTGGGCTTATCTACACATGCGTCTGCACAAAACAATGCTGAAAATCTCCAAATAGAATTGCGTGATCTAGAAGAAATTTACGCGCAGTCCGAGGAAAATATCCAAGCAGCGCGTGTGAAACTCGATGAGCTTTTGGCGATAGACTATAAGGAAATGAGTGCGCGGAAACAGATGCAGGACATAGCTAGCCTTGTCGGAACAGAATACGCGATAATTGAGGATATGGGATCAAGGATATCGGCCCTTATCAAAAAACTTGATGGCGGTACTAAACCTCTGACAGTTGTCGTGCGGCGCGGAAGCAAAGATGCAGAACCGCTTGTGACAACTGCCAAAGATGGAGATATTCTGTATTTTACGGCTAAGGCACGACAATCATCTGAACTGAACTTGACATGGAGCATTCGGAAACCTGATGGGCAGTTATCTGATAGCTTGTATAAGGAAGCAGTAGAAAAAGGGGGACTAGACAAACAACTATTTAGCTTTGGTATTGAAACGACGGGTATGGAGGAAGGCGTATACCAAGTCATGCTTGAGTATAACCTTACATCCGAACCAGAAAAAAAATATACAAGCACGGCCAATTTTGAAATTGGCGGTGCTGTGAATGTCATAAAGATTCTTAGGTTGGTTGTTGATGATGAAAAGTCGGGTGATAAGCATAAGTCCGCGCTCGATGTGACGGCATCTGCCTATCTCTTTTCTTATTACGAGGTTCCCGATGATGTAGAAGCGCTTACCATCCGGTATCGGCTGCGCGACTGGACGGATAGAAAATATATTTTCGAGAAGACGGGACGGCGCAATACTAAACCAGGAAAAGCCGTTCAAAGGGTAGGAATTTTACTGGATAAAAATGAAGTTTCCCTCATTGAGGGGCATAAATATAGGTTTGATATTAGACTAACGGATGATTTAAGAACGGATGCTAGCAATGAGAAATACGAAACCCAAAGTAAAAACGTATTCTTTTATTACGGGAAAGAACCAAAACAGGTAGACATTAAAAGAATAGTTGTCGGAACGAGTGAAAATTCTGAGAAATATTTAAGAGATATACCAAAACAAGATAGCCCAATTTTTATAAATTTTAGTTACGATGCCACAGGTGGCGTCGAGAGTGTCGATGTGGACATTAAGGTGCTAAAAGTTTCTGATACAACGGTTGTTTTTCATCATACTGTTCAGAAAGCTGTTGATTCAGAAAAAACCACTGAGAAAATTAGCATTCCTGTTGAGATTGATAAATTTGAAATTGATGCAAAGTACCTTGTTGAAGTAATGGTAACTGGTGAAGAAATAGAGTTATCAAAAAAGAGTATGAGCTTTTTTTACGCACAAATACCGCCTGCAGATATGAAAAAATATATACACGTAAGTGGTGTTATTCAAACTCCAGGTTTTCCAGACGTAAACATAAAACAAAATGGCGATAATTTTTACTATAAATATTCTACTATCATTTTTAATCTTCCTGCGCAAAATGGCCCAAACTTTAAGGGAGATCTCATTTGGCGCTGCAAATATGGATGTGGTCCGAGTAAAAAAATTAACCTCAGCGCGGATAATACTGACTGGGGGTACAGTTTTGCAATTAAAAGCGGCCGTGGATTTGGCGGTTTAGAATTAATACACCGTTATAAAGGAAAATCTATCAAACTAGATTTGCCAAAATTTAGGGTAACAAAGCCGTTTAGCGCAAAATTATTACCAAGTAATAGTTTCGATGGCACAGCGAAATTTTATCCATGGGGGATGAATAATACGCGTTTGCAAATTAAAGCAAATRCTCAAAACTCAAGTGCTCATGCATCCATAAAAGTTACTTTAGGTGACCAAATGGTTTGGACACAGAGCAAATCTATGTCTTTACCTGCGGATAAATGGGTTGAGTGGAATTTAGGGTTCGATCCCTCACGCTTAAAGTATGATATTGCTGACCAATTTCCGAACATCAATAAATATAGTTTCTCTAAAAATATAGAATTTGCGGTTAATATAGAATACGGAAATGGCAATGGTTTGGACACCAGTTTTACGCGTTCTGCTAAAATATTTCGCTTAAACAAGGATAACCTAAAAGAGTACCCGGCGACACCAGAAAATCCGTTGACATATACAATTATACCGCCGTCAGAAATGACGGGGCCATATAAATCATCAATTATAGGGAATAGCGTTTACTACATGGACGGGCTAAATTGGTATTATGATCCGGACAAATTAGAAGAATGGGTTCGTACAGTAGGGGCTAAAAAATATAAAGAAGATGAAGATAGAAAATATTATAGGAAAACAAGCCCGCTATTGATCACAATTGAAGACAGCACGGGCAAACAAGCAGCTTTGTTTTTTGATAAATTTACTTATTCGGCTGGTATCTTCAAAGAACAAGAATAAACGAAACGATTAAATAGAGGAAAAGATATGACTTTTATAAAGTGCCACCATCAATGGTTGAACTTGGTTGTTTTTTTATGTGTAGCGGTCGAATTGCTCACAACGCCCGCATTCGCCAAAAGCAATAGTGATATCCGCAAAGATTTGGCTAAAACCATCAGTAATTTTCAGCAAAAGTCTGCCGGTAATCCTCGTTCTATGGCGGCATTGGCCGAATATTATAATTCGGGCATTGGCGGTCTCTGGGATAAAGGAAAAGCGCTGTCTTTGTATAAAAAATCTGCAGCAGCAGGTGATGCAGTGGCTATATATTATATGGGAGAATTTCACGAAAATGGTTTGGATGTAAATTATGACGGCGTGTTTGATATTCCAATAGATAGACGACGTGGCCAATCCATGAAGGCAAAATCCGCTCTGGGGATAGCGAAAATTGCAAAACAAGGTGACGGCGAAGCACTTTATCTTATGGGAATGTTTCACCGCACAGGGCAATACGGATTTAGTAAAGACCGAAAAACTGCTCGTAAATATTTTGCTAAAGCGGCTAACAAAAAATACGCAAAAGGTTTGTTCATGTTGGGCGAGTATCAGTTGCAAGAGGGTAGTAAAAAACTCGAAAAAGCATGTGATAAGTTTTTTGAAGCAGCTGTCATGAAATATAGCCGAGCGGGCTATGCTTACGCGTATTGCTTGGACAAGGGGCGTGGACGTGCGCAAAACTCCAAACGCGCCGCTGAGGAATACCAAAATGCCGCTAACAATCACAGTGTCCTTGCAATGCTAAAAGTGGCAAAATCTCTGGGATTTAAACAATCAAGCAAAGAGGAGCAGGCCAAAGCACAAAAATATTTTGATATGGCTTTAAGAGAAGGCGGTACTTCTGCTTATGGTGATGCCGCCGCAATCATCCATAAAAGTAAAAGAGCCTATTATTATCAGCGGGCTCTTGCCGCTAATCTCGACAATAAAACCTATGTGGAAAAAGTTAAAAGCCTACGCGAAACAGACGACAAAATCATCGGAATCCCTGAGGGCAAATATACAAGAAAAGACCTGCTATCGCTCGGAAGTCGGGCGGCTTCGGGGCATGCAGGTGCAAATGAATACATCAAAGACTTTATGCTGATGGGGTATATTAAATCTACGTCACCAGTTGAATTAATGACACTTTCAAGTGGTTTTACAGGGATGCCAGGTGGGGGGTATGGAGAGTTTTTATACTTCAGTGATGATAATAAAACCCTGACAATCTCGCACGAGTTTAGTGCCAGTATGGTTTATCAAATCGTCAATTCTACATGGGATACAAAAACTGGAGAGCTCATTAGTTTTCATGCCTTTAAACCCATTCATACACGTATGGCAATTTCAAGTGATGGTTTAAAGTTTGTGCTAAAGACATATAATTATAAGTTTTGGGAACATGTTTATTCTAATTCTGGGATATTAAGTGTCAATGATAGCGGGAGCGGAAAACAATTATTCGCTATCAAGGCCCCCTATACGTCCTTGATGTGGCATCGCATCAATTTTTTTGGAGCAGACAAGTATATCAGTGCTCACTATGATTATATATTCTTTAAAGGGGATGAAGAGGAATCTAGAACAACTATCTATGATGCAAATACTGGGAAAGAAATTGAAACCCATTCTGGAATTTTGGAACACCGTCTCAGCCCTGACGGTCTATCGGTAGCTACCTTATATGAACCTGGGCATGGAAAAAAAGAACCGGAACCTGCCTTTAAATACTCAAGATTGCCAAATTGGTATGGGGGTACAAAAATGCAGACAGAATTTAGTGAAGAGGATGAAAAATCTCCTAACCTTGAATTTACCCGAACAATGGATCAAAGTATTTTTTCACCTGACAGCAAATATTGGATAACCCCGACGCTTATCTATGATTTAAAAGCCAAAAAGAGTTTGGGAAAACATAGTGCATCGCAATATACAAGCGTTGCTTTTGAACGCATCCCCAAATCAAATTTAATAGTCCGTGTTTATGATGATGCTATAAATACATATGTCGTGGATGGCACATCAATAGTAAAAGTTAGTAGTCTGCCTTTTGATGTAAAGTGGGATAAGAGGGAACGCACATATCTGTTCTCTCCTGATTACACACACATTGCCATTCGGGGCGTCCGGGCCGGGAGCACAAATAATGAAATATATATTCAATCTTATAAAATGCCTTTATCTGATCGGATTAGAAAAAAACTTTCTAAACAAAAAGAAAAAGATAAGGCCAATCACGTTCTGGAAATGTTTAAAGTTGGATTTGATGATCAAGCCATTGGAAAAATGAAAACCATTATTGCTAATGATCCCCTTGAATTGAAATATTCTCTAAATTTGCTGAAAAAACGAGACGAAATTAGCGCAACAGCCATAGGTAAAGTGATTGCTATGCAGAGCAAAATGGCCCGCGAGCATGAAAAAGTTATCACCCTCGGCGTGAGTTTTGAAAAAGTTGAAGCCAGTAAACCCGGTACTGGAGCAGCAGTCGTGAAAACGATCATATATGAAAATGTTAATTTTGTAAAAGCAGGTGGAAAAATAGGCGATCGAATTATTAGCCTAAATGGTCATGAGTATTTTTTTATAAAGAGTAGTGATTTCAAAGAGTATTCCGATAGCATAAAAGATGGGCAAACCATAAATTTAGTTGTCGAGCGTGCGGGGAAAAAAATACCACTGTCCTACAAAGCACAAAAGAAGTTGAGCAAATATGGATATGAGCAAAGCAAGAGACTGATCTTCTGGCATGGTTTGATGGCGAATGCTGCGGGTCATCCAGACATTGCCAAAATGGATGCTAAGCGCATAGAACAATTATCAGCGAAAAAACCAAATGGTATTTATGCCAAGGTGAATAAAGATGACAATCAACAAATGGCCATGCTGTTAAATGCCGTGGCTATCGCGCAACAGGGGGATCACACCAAAGCATATAATCTGCTGTTATCGACTAAAACGGATAAAAGTACTGAACTATGGGGGTTTAAGCATTTGAAATGGAATCCTGGTCTGTTTGCGGTGTTGTATAAAGATCCAGTGAAACTTGCATATATTTGGGATAAAAAAGTTGAAGACCTTCCGAAAGTAAAATATTTTAAGAAAGTGAAAAAATCCGATTTTTGGACACTGGATGGCCGGCTAATAAAGCTTGGCGAAACAGCAAAGGACAATAGCGGCGGCGGCATAGTGATTGACTAGATTGCTGATGTGTCACCTCAACAATCAACGGTACAAGAACCGGCTCGAAAGTCAGCGGAATCTACAATCGCTAAAATAGCCGCGCAAAAGGCGACGGAGTATCGTGTCGCACCGGTACAAGTTGTAGCAAAGGATGCCGCTAAACGAGCCCACCAACAATTGTCGGCTCAAAAACCCGCTGATGGGCTTTGTCACGTTAACTCACTGTTTTCGTGATTATAGTATCAGAGCCTGATGAAAACATCCATTTATTCCCGTCATCGCTTTCATCCAGATATTATTCGTAAAACCATCCGGCTGTATTTTCGCTTTAACCTGAGTTTACGTGACGTCGAAGATATGATGGCTGAACGCGGTGTTGATGTTTCTTATGAAACCATCAGGCGGTGGGTTGATAAATTCGGTTTGACTTATGCCAAGCGGATCAAACGCAGGGCGGGCAAACCGAGTACAGTTTGGCATTTGGACGAAGTCTATGTGAGGATTGATGGAAAGCTAGCCTATCTTTGGCGTGCCGTTGATGACGAGGGTACGGTTTTGGATATAGTCGTTCAAACCCGTAGAAACCGTAAAGCAGCGCTGCGTTTAATTCGGAAACTCCTGAAAAACCAAGGTGTGAGGCCTGAACGTATCGTCACTGACAGGCTTGCATCCTACGGTGCGGCCCTCAGAGATATTGGACTGTCTGGTCTCCAAGATCTAGGAGGCCGCAAGAATAATAGAGCTGAATGCTCGCATGTTCCGATAAGAAGGCGAGAGCGAAAGGCACAAAGGTTTAGATCTATACGATCAGCGCAAAGGGTACTCTCCGCTTATGGCCAGATTTACAATCTATTTAATATCCGCCGACATCTCACCTCACGTAAAACAATGAAAATTCTTCGAAATCGAGCCATGATTAGCTGGGATATTGCTACGTCCTCGTGTACCAGGTAACAAAAATGGCAACAGATAAACTGACCCTAGGAAGTTAATGTGACAAAGCCCTTATGGCAAAGATTTAGATCTGTGCCATTTTATATGAAGATGGACATTCAAGTGGACACCAAATCAACAGACGCCAAACCAACTCTTTGTGCTAATAACTGGCGGCCTTCACCGGCCGTAACAGCACTTAGAGCTGATCATGATGCTAGCACGCCGGGGC
>NVRS01000013.1:5822-52514 GCA_002732685.1 Robiginitomaculum sp. | reverse complement strand
GTTATTGGCTAATTTTAACGTAAACATCCAAGCCCCTCACCCGGTGCAAGAGCACCGACCTCTCCCCATTATTGTTTTGGGGGAAGAGGTGAGAAAACTGCGTTTTCTTTGATAAGGGTTATTGGAGTAGCGTCTCCTCTCCTCTCCTCTCCCATGGGGAGAGGACCAAGGTGAGGGGTTTGGATGTTGCTGTTAATTTCTCAAATAACAGAAATCTTATCCACGGTTCTCCGGCTTATGTTATAGTGGTGATGTTCTCTTCTTTGGGACAGGCAAACGATCGTTGCACCCCAAGGGTATTTCTAAGAGGGCGCTGGCTGGAGGAGAGACGGTGTCTGTCGGTGTAGATATTTTGGTAACACAGAGTGGTCGGCCGGCTCCGGGCGAGGTCCTTGTATCCCCGACTGATCTACGGGCCCCCTATGTACAAAAGGCACTGCCGTGTGGCCTCTTATGAGGTTTATCTGGCCCATCACGAAACACAACTAAGCGCTCTAATCTGGTANCTCCAGTGAAGGGCAAGACCACACGGACGTCCCATTTATTTGAGGCATGACCGGAACTAAAAAATATAAGTCAATCCGTAAGGGTGTGACAAATTTTGGCGTGCGCCCTGAACGAAGCACAAGAGGCATTCTCTTCGGTCTCGAGGAAGTACTCTTGGGGTGGGTGTTCCTTGCTAAATTGCCGCACTTGCACAAAACTTGTGCGCTCCCATATTCAGTATAGCTTTAGGGCAAGAAGAGTTTTTTTGTGGAGGCATAAGATATGAATATTGAACAGTATACCAACCGGGCGAAAGCGGTGGTGCAGGCGGCGCAGTCATTGGCAGTGCAGCATTCCCATCAGCATTTAACCCAAACACATATTTTAGCGGCATTGCTGGACGAGGATGCCAAACTCGTTGGTAATCTCGTGCGCACTTCTGGTGCGAATTTGGATGCATTGGTCAACGGTGCCCAAACTGCTTTRRGCAAATTGCCTGCGGTGGAAGGTTCCGGCGCGGAGACCTTGGTTATGGCACGGGGCGCCGCCAAGGTCTTTGCGGGGAGCGAAGCGTCCGCCAAGAAAGCTGGTGATAAATATATCACCGTTGAAGGTTTGTTTTTGGCACTGATATTGGCGTCCGATAAAGACATGAAAACTTTGCTTGCGGATGCTGGCGTTGAAGTATCGCGCATTGCCCAGGCCATTAAAAACCTGCGCGGCGATAACCCCGTCGATAGCGAAAGCGCCGAAGATGCCTATGAGGCTCTGGCTAAATATACTCGCGATTTAACCCAAGCGGCACGGGACGGTAAGATGGACCCGGTTATTGGCCGCGACGAAGAAATCCGCCGCGTGGTGCAGGTGTTATCCCGCCGCTCTAAAAAYAATCCACTTTTGATCGGTGAGGCGGGYGTTGGTAAAACGGCTATTGCTGAAGGTCTCGCCTTGCGCATTGTAAACGGAGATGTACCAGAGAGCCTTAAAGGTAAGGATTTGTTGTCGCTGGATTTGGGTGCGCTCATAGCGGGCGCAAAATATAGAGGTGAATTTGAGGAACGGCTCAAGGCTGTACTTAAGGAAATTGAAGACGCCAATGGACAGATTGTCCTGTTCATAGACGAAATTCATATGTTGGTCGGGGCAGGTAAAACCGATGGTGCTATGGATGCGGCGAACCTGCTTAAGCCGGCATTGGCGCGGGGCGAACTGCACTGTATTGGTGCGACCACTTTGGACGAATACCGCAAATATTTGGAAAAAGACGCAGCATTAGCAAGACGTTTTCTAACCATCTTCATTGAAGAGCCAAGTGTTGATGATACCATATCCATACTGCGCGGCATTAAGGACAAATACGAAGTTCATCACGGTATCCGTATTTCTGACGGTGCTATTGTTGCTGCGGCCAACTTATCTAACCGTTATATCACGGACCGTTTTTTACCGGACAAGGCCATCGACCTTATGGACGAAGCGGCTAGCCGTTTGCGCATGCAAGTAGATAGCAAGCCGGAAGAGCTGGACGAAATCGACCGCAAATTAGTGCGTGCCCGTATTGAAGTTGAGGCTTTGAAGCAAGAAAAAGATAAAGCCTCCAAAGAACGGCTGGATAAACGCATGGAGGAAATCGCCGAACTTGAGGAGCAAAGCAAAGACCTCACTGCACGTTGGCAAGCCGAGAAGGCTAAACTTGCTGGTGCAACCGAGCTTAAAGAAAAACTCGACCAAGCCCGTAATGTACTCGCGGATGCGGTTAGGCGCGGCGATTACGAAGCGGCTGGGCGGTTGCAGCATGTGGAAATTCCTGAACTGGAAGAACAGTTGTTAGCCGCCGAAGCTGTTGGCGAAGACGACACGGCYCAAGAAACCGCATTGGAAGCCGATGTGGTCAATGCCGATATGATTGCTTCTGTCGTTTCGCGCTGGACCGGYGTGCCTGTAGAAAAAATGTTGGAAGGTGAGCGAGATAAATTRCTGGCKATGGAAGATGTRYTGGCCAATCGTGTGGTCGGGCAAGCRCAAGCCGTTGCCGCCGTRTCGGACGCGGTCCGCCGCGCGCGGGCAGGTCTCAAAGATCCTGCACGGCCTATCGGTTCGTTCATGTTCTTGGGGCCAACCGGTGTGGGTAAAACCGAGCTGACCAAAGCCTTAGCCGAATTTATGTTCGACGATGACCAAGCCATCACYCGCATCGACATGAGTGAGTATATGGAGAAACATTCCGTATCGCGCCTCATCGGTGCGCCTCCCGGATATGTTGGTTATGATGAAGGCGGCATGCTCACCGAAGCCGTGCGCCGCCGTCCTTATCAGGTTGTCTTGTTCGACGAGATYGAGAAAGCCCATCCTGATGTGTTCAATGTCCTCTTGCAGGTACTTGATGATGGYCGTTTAACCGACGGGCAGGGACGCACAGTTGATTTCAAAAATTGCGTTATCATTCTGACCAGTAATATTGGTGCGGAGTTCCTTGTTGCGCTCGGCGAYRARGAYGATGTTGATGTGGCGCGGGAYGCGGTRATGGARCARGTGAAAGCGCATTTCAGGCCTGAGTTCYTGAACCGTCTCGAYGAAATYCTGTTGTTTGAGCGGCTRAAGCCGGARCATATGGGCACMATTGTCGACATCCAAATCAAGCGYCTSATRGGTTGGCTCAAAGATAGAMATATCACAGTTGAGCTGACGGACGGTGCCCGTACATGGTTGGCYGMMAAAGGYTATGATCCGGCMTTTGGTGCCAGACCTCTAAAGCGTGTCATCCAAAAAGCCGTRCAAGACGAACTGGCCAGACAAGTGTTGGCKGGTACTGTMAACGACGGCGACCATRTAAAGATAGATGTTGGTAMGGAMGGRYTGGTTTTGGARGTTGCGTAATTTTGTCATGTAACACACAAAATAATTATTGATAAACGATAATTATTGTTCTATGCAATCAGTGTATAGAGAGAGATTATTGTGACAATTATTACAGATTTTGGGACTGCAAACCCCGGAGATACGGTCTCCATCCAGCTTTTCCCAGCGGCACGACATGAGGGYATTGTTGGGCACGACGGATATATTATTTCRCGCTCACGCCGGTTTGGCGGCGTGGTGGCATTGGCGCCTTCCGTATTTTCAGATGGACGTTTGCGGGATAATCACGGTTATATCGGTAGGCTCGACCCAGAGGAGACGGTACGCCGCGCCGAAGATTTGATCGGTGAGCGCGGCTATGATGTCATGCGCCACAATTGTGTGCATTTTGTCAATTGGGTCAATGGTCTGCACCGCGATGCTCGTATGTCGGACAATTTTTTACAACACCCGAGCCTTTCTGAAGTTGCCAGAAATTTCATATGGCCGCGTTGGTAGGCTTCGCCGCTTAGCTATCCATAGCTCTTTGCAAATACGGATAGACTTGATCGAGTAAACGTGGGTCACCGACACAGACTATAGCGCCTCCGTCTTTGGCGTTGCCGCCGTGCCATGTGGTCACTGCGCCGCCTGCACCCTTGATRATCGGGATATGGGATTGAATATCATATGGCTCGAGGCCGGCCTCTATGACTAAATCAATTCGGCCCGCAGCCGTAAGCGCATAGGCATAAGCATCCAGTCCGAGGCGGGTAAACCGCGTTGTACTTCTGATCATTTCGTAGGCCGCTAATTGTCCAGACGACAACATAGCCATTGGCTCGGTGCAGGACAGGACGGCATCGTTCAACTTGGCGCAGGTTTGCGTTTTTAAGGGCGCGGTACCCGAGGCATCTTCGCGCCAAGCCCGACCTGGTGCACCAATATAGCGTTCGTTCAGGGCAGGGTGATCGATAATACCGATTATTGGTTCACCGCGAAAGCTGACAGCAATTAATGTACCCCATACGGGCACACCGGCTACAAAGGCGCGGGTTCCGTCGATTGGRTCRAGRCACCAACTCCAGTCATTATCACCTATTTTATTGGGGTATTCCTCACCGACTATACTGTCACCGGGAAAGGYTTTTTCAATTAAGCCTCTCAATAAAAGCTCGGTGTCTTTGTCGGCTTTGGTAACGGGATCAAAAACGCCCGTTTTATTTTTATTATCAGCACTAAGCCCACGTACAAAAGCTGGCTGGGTGAGTGCGCGCGCTTGATCCGCCATATTACAGGCGGATCTAAGGCGGATCTCAATTTTGCTTTGGCTTGGCATAATCCGAGCCTAGCACGGATTAACCGTGGACGGTCAATGCTGTTTTTTGTGCCATTTTCTGTGCCAACTTAGCGGCTCGTGCAGTTGCCTCCAGAGATTTTGCCAAATCAAGTAAATGTTTGCGCGGCATCTCGCCCATGGAATAGTAAGCCCGCACCAAATCCATCGTTTCTTTTTTCGACAAAATATCTGGTGCCAAAACATCAGGTGCCGGAGTACCGGAAATTGGGTCATGCTCTGACAGGCCTTCATAGAAATGCTGTACAGGCACACTTAAAGCTTCGGACAGCTCGAATAAACGGCTGGCGCTGACACGGTTGGCTCCGCATTCATACTTTTGAATTTGCTGGAAGCGGATACCAACTTGATCCCCAAGTGCCTGTTGTGTCAGGCCTAACAAACGCCTACGGCGGCGTAAGCGTTTGCCCACATGTAAATCAATATCACTGGTCATGGTGTTTCCTCATATCCTAAACGGCGAATTGCCAAATTATGTTTCACTCCCCCTAAAGGAGAGCAAAACCCGTGCCAGTTCGCCAAACACGGATTGTGGGGGACTGTTCCCCTAAAAAGCGAGTGTGAGGGCTGTTTTGACGCATACTTTAAGCGAGTTACCTAAAACTACACGTGAATTACCGAAGGATTGTGCCAAAGTGGGACGGGCGGGATTTATTACAATTCATCCATATAGCTTGTGATCTGCAAACCATTTCCCATATCTAGGGTGTAACGACAGTTACATCCTCCCCCCTCAAACTGGTCACACTTCGGTGTGACCTTTTTTTGTTGGCTAGATGCCTTTTGAACTTTGGCTATTCAGCTGCTTGCGAGGCGAGTGCATTTAAATAATCTTTGGTCTGCAAAACAACAGTTTGCATATTTGCGGCGAGCTCTTCCATGCCTGTATGCGGTTGCAGAGTGTCTGCATTGAGGTACAGATCTTTGTTGATTTCAATTTGTAGGGCTTCAATATTGTCCGAAGGCTGCCCATAATGGGCGGTGATGTAACCGCCCGCATATGGATGGTTGCACATAACTGTATATCCTAGAGACGTAAATGCCGCCTCTATAAACTCTATGGTTTCAGGGTAACAGCTATCGCCGTAACAATTTCCCAGTACAATATCAGGCCGCGCATTACCTGCCCCATCATGTCCCGGCATGGAATGGCAATCCAGCAGCAAGGCATGGCCAAATTGCTGTTTAGCGCGGTGTARCARATTTTGTAATTCCTGATGATAAGGGTGATATAGGGTATCTAAACGGCCCCGCACCAAACTTTCGGTAATCTCGTGCGGGTAAATATCTGTATTCTGCCCTAAACGCATAGGTACCACTCCAAGTCCCGCTCGCGCCCTGGTCGTGACAGGCCACGGCCCGTCTTCACGCAGAGCTAAAACTTCCGGCGGCCATTCGTCAGGACTGCGGTTCAGATCCAGATAAATGCGCGGAAATTGTGCTGCAATCAAGGGAATGCCGAATTCTGTTAGCGGCTCTATGATGTGGTCCACATAACAGTCTTCACTTTGACGTAACCGCTGTTTGGTCAGCCTAGTTTGCGCTAAAAAACTTGGCGGATAATTACGGCCGGAATGGGGTGAGCTCAGGACAAGTGGTGTTGCTAGAACTTTTGGCCGGGATAATTTATGAGGCGAATGAAAGTCGGTAAAAGCAATTTTATCGAGGCGTATTTGCAGCCTTTGCCGTGTTTCAGTATTGGCCTTCTTTTGCCGGTTATCTCGCCACATGCACACTTCCTTAACAGCGATGGGCTATTCACCTGCAAACTGGCGGGAATCCTGCACATCAAAATTATCGTTTCGGTTTGTGTACCATATTAGACCATTAAAAGCGATAAAAYAAGAAACCGAAAAGGGTGCTATGGCGACGATTTTATATGCAGAAGATGATGATGCAATGCGCAAATTTTTCGAGAAGGCTCTCGAAAAAGCTGGACATCATGTGATTGCCTGTTCAGACGGTGAACGAGCGCTTAGGGCATTGAAATTTGCCGATGGTGCCTTTGATATGTTGCTCACTGATATTATGATGCCAGGACTCGACGGTATAGAACTGGCTAAACAGGCCGAAGTTTTGTCACCAGGTATAAAAATCATGTTCATCACTGGCTTTGCCGCTGTAGCAAAAAACGATGTGGGAACCTCTCCGGATGCTAGAGTGCTATCCAAACCCATCCATTTGCGCCAACTGGTTGGTGAAATAGAAAAACTCATAGCCGCCTAGATTTACCTATTGCACATGGGGTATTTTCTAGCGTATAGGCGCGGTTCCATAAGCTGTGGTCAAGAGGATGATTAGCTCAGCGGTAGAGCACTACATTGACATTGTAGGGGTCACTGGTTCAATCCCAGTATCGTCCACCATCTTCCACTTACATCCAGTTTCAGTATTCAAATATGATAATGCCCTTAAGTCTATGAGCCGGYCGGCACTTGCACAGCKTATTCTTGTTRTGGTACGCATTTAGTCCGTCGTTACTTAAAGGAACCTACCTATGCACGTATCACGCCGCACTCTCCTCCAAACATCTGCTGCCGCTGCAGCGATGACGACTTTATCCGTTGCAGGTTGTAGCGACAAAACTGTTCAAACAAATAGCCAGTCCTTGAACCCAAGCCTTGATAAATCCGGGAGCAAACTCTTGGATCAAGCCACAGACTTGATGCTGAAAGCCTATCCAGAAAGCGCATCCAGCGCCGGAATTGACAAGGGTAAATATCTGCAACACAAATCGCGGCTCACAGACCGTTCCCCGGCTGGGCAGGCAAGTATAGAAACCGATGTCCGAGTGCTGTTGGCCAAGCTGAACAAAATAGACACTTCGGCCCTACCGTCCGAGCAAGCTCTCAATGTCGACGTTGTTCGCTCAGTATTTGCTATGACTGCGGAAGGGTTTGATTTTTCCTACGGCGATGTCGCCTTGCTTAACTTCAATTGGTCTTATCGTAATAGCCCATACGCAGTGGCTCAAAATACCGGTGCGTTTATCGAAATTCCGAGTTTTCTCGACGCATCCCATATCATAGAAACGGCCGAAGATGCCGATGCGTACCTCTCGCGTATGGAAGCCTATGCAGGGCAACTCGACGGGGAAACGCAGCGCATCCAAGCCGCAGGAGGACAGAACGTAATCCTGCCTGATTTCCTGATGGAAACAACGCTCGGCCAATTACGCGGCGCCCGCGCACGGGCGCCAAAAGATTGGGGCGTTGTTACGTCTGTCGCTACGCGGACCTCTCAAATCAGCGGTGGGTATGCAGATAAGGCTGGCACTATTGCGCAACAAAAAATCGGCCCTGCACTCGACCGACAGATTGCGGCTCTGGAAGCCCTTGCGCCCCGAGCAACCAGTGATGCCGGCGTATGGGCCAAGCCAGACGGCGAGGCCTACTATGACTGGGCACTGCGGGCTGGCACTACGACAACTATGTCACCAGATGAAGTGCATGCAATGGGTCTTGAGGAGCTGGCAAGTTTGCATGGCCGCATGGATCCGATCTTGCGTTCCATTGGGTACACAAAAGGATCAGTCGGTGACCGCATGACTGCCCTTGCTAAAGACAAGCGCTATCATTTCTCACCGGGCGATAAAGGCCGCACCGAAATTATGACCTTCATCAACGATGCGATCGCAGATATTCGTGCACGCATGCCACAAGCCTTTGAAACCCTCGTACCAGGTTTCCTTGAAGTCACACGCATTGCGCCTGAAGTTGAGGCGGGTGCGCCGGGGGCTTATGGGGGCTCTGGCTCTATTGACGGCAAGCAACCTGGGCATTTTTGGATAAATTTGCGCACGCCGGACTTGCACAACAAATTCACTCTCGCCGATCTCGCTTATCATGAGGCCATTCCGGGCCATGTCTGGCAAGGTGAGTATACGTTCAAGCAACCGCTGATCCGTTCACTTCTTGCCTTTAATGCCTATTCCGAAGGGTGGGCACTATACGCCGAGCAATTGGCAGATGAGCTTGGGGTTTATGACCAATCTCCTGTGGGTAGGCTTGGTTATCTCCAGTCTTTGGCTTTCCGGGCTTGCCGCTTGGTGGTCGATACCGGACTTCATGCTAAACGTTGGACGCGCGAACAGGCAAATATCTGGTTCGTTGTCAATAACGGCTCAAACCCCGAAGAGGTGCGCGGCGAAATTGATCGGTATTGCGCATGGCCGGGGCAGGCTTGCGGGTATAAGGTCGGTCATTCTGCAATCAACCGTCTTCGGGGGCACGCAAAATCCTCCCTCGGCGACAGTTTTGATTTTCGCCGTTTCAACGATGCGGTGGTTCTGGGCGGTAGTGTGCCTATGACGGTTCTGGATCGTGTGATCGATGACCATATTGCTCGTGAAAAGAGCCGTTGATTTGTGTGGTTAACCCCTAGTCTCCACTTGCGGTTTTTAACAATGAAAACTCGACGGACTTGCCTTTGGCGGCGGAGCAATGCTATGTGCTTCACACAAAGAAATTAATCAGGCCTGACATGGAACCTTCTGCAAAAAATATGGTAAAACGCCTCGTTATTCGCCGGCCCGATGACTGGCATGTGCATGTGCGCGATGGAGATATGCTAGCCGCTGTGGCAGGGTATACGGCACGGCAATTTGCTCGGGCGATTATTATGCCTAATCTGGCGGACCCGATTACCACTGTTGCAATGGCAGTCAATTATCGTGACCGTATTTTAGCAGCAGTGAAGGGTACGAATTTTACACCATTGATGACCTGTTACTTAACTGACACCATTGATGTRGATGAAATTGAGCAGGGCTTTAAGAGCGGCGTATTTGCAGCATGTAAATTATACCCAGCCAATGCCACCACAAATTCTAGTTGCGGCGTTACCGATATCAAAAACATCACATCTGCCCTAGAGACTATGCAGCGTATAGGTATGCCGCTTTTGGTGCACGGTGAAGTCACTGATAGCACAGTTGATATATTTGACCGCGAGGCCGTATTTATTGATCAGGTCATGTCCAGAATTGCGGCTGATTTCCCTGAGCTAAAGATAGTATTTGAGCACATCACCACCAAGGATGCTGTGGATTATGTAAGTGAAAGTGGGGCCAATATTGCCGCGACCATTACGCCGCATCACCTTGTTTATAACCGCACCGCCATATTCMAAGGYGGCATCAAYCCGCATCTCTATTGCTTGCCAATTGCCAAGCGYGAAGTTCACAGGTTRGCACTACGAAAGGCGGCAACRTCYGGATCAYCTAAATTCTTTTTGGGCACAGATTCTGCGCCRCATTCTATCGAGAACAAACAATCAGCTTGCGGCTGTGCGGGYGTATTCAATGCGCCTTACGCTATAGAGAGTTACACGGGTGTTTTTGAGGAAGAAGATGCACTTGATAAATTGGAAGGCTTTGCCTCTTTATTCGGACCCCAGTTTTATGGGCTCGCGGCGAATAGCCAGAAAATCATTCTAGAACGTACGGGTATTGAAGTGCCAGAAACTCTAGACATCATGGAYACAMAAATCGTTCCGTTTCATGGTGGTGAAACACTGAGTTGGAAATTTGCTGGCCTAGTTTAAAAACCTAAGTTTAAGAAAAATCCAAAACTTGAGTRACGGGTGCATGATCCGATGGGCGCTCCCAGAGACGACATGGTCGGTGAATTTCGTGCCCTGTGGCCATGGATTTTTCRGCMGCTTYCTTAAGTGTTGGGCTGACCCAGATATGGTCAAGCCTGCGGCCTCTATCGGATTTGTTGATGTCGCGGGAACGGTATGACCACCAAGAATGTAGCTTAACATCGTCAGGTGTGAAGATACGGGCGCAGTCGGTAAAATCTCCACAGGCCAGTAATTTGTTTAAAATATCAACTTCTATAGGGGTGTGGCTCACGACCTTTAGAAGCTGCTTATGTGACCAAACATCGTTTTCGTGGGGAGCAATGTTGAAATCCCCGACCAGAACCTGGCGGGCATTCTGTGCCGCCCTGTCGCCGAAATAATCAATCATCCTATCTAGGAAGTCCAATTTATGAGCAAATTTAGGATTGGCCTTGGCGTCTGGCTCATCACCGCCGGCCGGAATATAGAAATTATGAAATTCAAAATCATTTTTACCGCCCATGTCTACGGCGGTACTGACATGGCGTGCATGTCCTTCGGGACAGAAATTCGTATCCATGCGCTTTAATGGAAATTTCGATACTGTGGCCGTGCCGTGCATGCCTTTTTGCCCGGAAATTTCTATATGCTCAAATCCCATAGCTTTAAACTCGTCAAACGGGAATTGTTCTTCCAAGCATTTGATCTCTTGCAGGCCGATAATATCGGGCCTTTGTTCTTCGGTAAAGCGAGCAATTTGTGGTGCCCGAAGGCGCACGGAATTTACATTCCAACTGGTGAGTTTAATTTTTGTCATGGACAGACATTAATCTGCCAAACGATTCGTGCAAGCGGCGTTTATCAGCGAAGTTCTCTATTTTCTTCGGCCTCTGCGTTTGTCATCGCGCAGTACAAATAAGCGCGGATTYAGCCGTTCATTATATCTAAGGTCGGACAATAATATTTTTGTCTGCTGACCAAAGCCGTCGTGAACCACCCATTCGCGTAAGGCCAATGTGTTTGGGTCGAAAATCATTGTGATAGTACCGTCCATTTGCCCTGAACCATCTTTAGCRGTRACGCTGATAGCATTTATGGTTTTTTGCAAAGAGATAACCTCAACATCATCTTCAAGCTTAACGGTTTCGGCAAGAAAAAACGCCAAAGGCGTAGATTTAAGAGGCACTCGGTCTTTGGTATCCAGAGCTTTGTCAATTTGGGTTAAAGTTACACCATCAGACACCATCAATAATTGTGCCGGCGCATCATACTCAAAGCGGATCTTACCCGGACGTTTTAGATATACTTGGCCTTGGGAGAACGATCCGTCAGAGCCGTATTGGGCAAACCGGCCTGAAAAACTGGCCGTGTTGTTCATTGCCGCGTCAATCCGTGCCAAATCTTGCGGTACAGTATTGGGGTGGGTGAATGCAGGCAGGCGTTGTTCAGCCATAGGTGCTGTATAGCTCGGAACCTGCGCAACTGCGCCTAAAGCGGTTGCTCCGAGTATAATTGTGACACTGGTTTTCAATAAAGCACGTTTCATGACGCCTCCTTTATACATTCATAGCAAACTCAAGCTGTACATAAAGTGAATTGTACGGACATTATTCAGTCATATAGGTTAAACTTGCGTAAGGTAGCTTAGGTGTTTTGAAAATTCACAGGCATGTGATGATAACGTGTCTAGCCTTTATAGGGCAGTACCAGTAACATGAGCCTATGAAATTACTAAGAGCCTCCGTTTTGTTTTTGATATGTGCTGTGTTGGCAGGCTTTGCCTATGCAGGCCCCCTTGAGAAACGCGTAATGAGCAATCCGGTAACAGTGCTGGAGTTGTTTACCTCGCAGGGCTGTTCATCCTGTCCGCCTGCTAATAAATTTGTCCGCGAGATGACCGAGACGGATGGTAGTGTGGACGGTGTACTGACTTTATCTTATAGTGTCGATTACTGGGATTATCTGGGTTGGAAAGATACTTTTGGCAAGCCGGAGTTTTCTGCCCGCCAACATACTTATGGCAAAAATTTTGGTGGTAAAGTCTATACGCCGCAAATGGTGATCAATGGTTTGGTACACAGCTCACAGTTTTCAGATAAAAAAGTCCGTGCGCAAAAACTTGAGGGTACGCCCCAAATAACGATTGAAGCTGACGGAGATGCTTTAAAGATTCAAATATCTGCTACGCCAATCAGCAAAAAGTCATTGAGCATTATGGCGGTACGCTACCGCCCGGGCATTGAAAGTATACCGGTAAAGCGTGGTGAAAATCGTGGCCGCACCATCAACCTTGCTAATGTTGTACAAGCCTGTGAAGAAATAGGTCGCATCAAAACCGAAGTAAGTTTTAGCAAAAACCTGCCTGCTCTAACAGACGGTGAAGCCCTCGTCATAATGGTGCAAGACGGCAGAGGTGGCCCAATACTAGGTGCCGTAAATTACATACCTTAGTTTTCTATTCTAACATTTCTCGAACAGCCGCTACAATACCCGTTCTTGTCGCAGTTTTCTGTGCGGGGCGAGACGACTTCCATTCTTCGTTGGTTTTAATGGCTTTGGCCATCTCTGCGCCGAGTTCTAGGTCTTTGATGGTGGCTTCTCCGCGTTCCATTTCGTCGCTACCAATGAGGATAGCAAGTTTTACGCCTCGGTTATCCGCGTATTTTAGCTGCTTGCCGACATTGCCGTTGCCCACAAAAACTTCTGCGCGAATATTAGCYGCACGTAGTTCTGCAGCCAGTTTGAAGTACTCACCCATCARTGATTTATCGAACACGCAGATCATCACTGGTGGTTGGTCAGCGTTTTCCACTAAACCCATGCGGGAAAGTGCCGCCGCAAACCTAGAGACACCAAATGAATACCCCGTAGCCGGAACCGCTTGTCCCATAAAGCGCGACACCAAACCATCATAACGGCCACCGCCGCCGACCGAACCGATGCGCACGGGGCGACCTTTGCGGTCTTTAATATCGGCGAGGAGTTCTGCCTCAAACACCGGGCCGGTATAATATCCAAGCCCGCGCACGATAGAAGTATCAAACACCACTCTGTCCAGCCCGTAATCACAGGCATTTAAAATATCGTCGATCAATTTAAGTTCTTCGACGCCCGCTTGTCCTTGGCTGGATGATCCCATCAGGGCTTCCAAAGTGCGCAGGGTATCGCCGCGGTCTGTGTCGCTGGCTGTGGTAAAGCCGAGCACAGCTTTGATAGCACTGGTATCCAATTTAGCACCTTCGGTGTAGGCACCGCTATCATCTTTGCGTCCTTCACCGAGTAGAGCTGCTACGCCGTCAGCACCGAGCCTGTCTAGTTTATCAATAGAGCGCAGGACTTGTAACCGCTGTACCGCACCCGCTTCTGTGTTGGGCACACCAGAACTTTCGAGAATACCGTCTAGGAGTTTGCGGTTGTTGGCACGCACTATATATTGCCCGCGCTTAAGGCCAACGGCGTGCATGACATCTGCTGCCATCATGATCATTTCGGCATCCGCCGCCGCACCCGGTGCGCCGACACTATCGGCGTCGCACTGGATAAATTCGCGGAAACGACCCGGCCCCGGCTTTTCATTGCGCCAGACGGATCCTGCTTGATAGCGACGATACGGTTTGGGTAGATCGTTGTAGTTTTCGGCTACATAACGAGCCAGTGGTGCCGTGTGGTCATACCGTAGCGCCATCCATTGCTCATCGTCGTCACGAACGGCGAACACGCCAGTATTGGGGCGGTCATCATCTGGTAGGAATTTACCCAGCGCATCAGCATATTCGAACGCAGGCGTCTGCAAAGGCTCAAAGCCGTGGGCGTCATAGACCGAAAATGCAGCTTCGATTAGACGTGTTTCCGCCCGCAGGACGTCAGAGGATTTATCTTCAAACCCGCGTGGACGCCGCGCCTTTGGGCGCTGTACTTTATTTTTTTTCTTAGACATGGATGCGTCTTAGGACGAAGCGTGATTCCTCGCAAGCGCAATTAATGCAGAAGTAGATGCATCGTGTTCACCGCTTGTTCTGTCTCTTAGTTCGCTCAAGATTGTTCCGGCCAGTGCCTTGCCTAGCTCTACGCCCCATTGGTCAAAGGCATTGATGTCCCAAATTACGCTCTGGACAAAAACTTTGTGCTCATACAGGGCAATTAACGCACCGAGTGTATGGGCATCGAGACGTTCCAGTAAAATGGTTGTGGACGGGCGATTACCGGGAAAAGTTTTATGAGCWGCCAGMGCTTCAATGTYAGCGGWRTTCATRYYTTTATTMGYAAGTTCYGCCCGTACCGAGGCTTCGGATTTKCCGCRCATGAGRGCTTCGCTTTGYGCGAAACAATTTGATAATARTGCYTGGTGGTGATCGGGACGGTTTTCATGRTCTGTCAGYACAGCAATAAAATCTACGGGARCGGATTGTGTGCCTTGGTGYAATTGTTGGAAAAATGCGTGTTGGGCATTGGTGCCTTCGTCGCCCCAAACTATAGGGCAAGTATCAGGTGCGGGCWGYCCGTCGTGTGTCACGCTTTTCCCGTTTGATTCCATTTCTAACTGTTGYAARAAATTAGGTAATTYCCGTAGACGCCTTGCATAGGGTAYAACGGCTCTGGATTTATACCCAAGAAAATTACTGTTCCATATATCGGTGAGTGCTAACATTAYGGGTAGGTTGTTTTCTATGGATGCTTCTTGAAAATGCGCATCCATACTCGCTGCACCTGACAGTAATTCATCAAATACATCTGGCCCATATGCCATTTGCAAAGATAACCCGACTGCTGACCAAAGCGAAAATCTGCCGCCAACCCAGTCCCAAAATTCAAATATCTGCGCGGGGTTTACGCCAAACTCTACGGCACCATCACGGTTGGCAGTAACGGCAATCATATTGCCGCCCGCATGCTGCCCGAGCCAGTCCCGTGCCGCTTCGCCGTTCATTCGAGTTTCTTGTGTAGTGAAAGACTTAGATACTATGACCACTAACGTTGTAGCCGGGTTCAGCCCTGCGAGCGCATCATTAATAGATGCTCCGTCAACATTGTTGGCAAAGCGGAGTTCTAATGCAGGATTGCTGCTTGCCGTAAAACCGTCCGCTAGTAAACGAGGGCCTAAGTCTGAGCCGCCAATGCCAATATGTATTACGGATTTGTACTGACCCTGCGTACGTATGTTTTCGGCAAAATCACGGGTGCGAACTCGCATGTCAGCGACCAGTTTATTGACCACCTTGTCATTGCTACTGCCGCGTAGGGCAGGATGTAAGACGGCGCGCTTTTCTGTCGTGTTGAGGAGCTTACCAGCAAAAAAATCAATCCGCTTTTCCGTAATGCCCGACCCTTGTGCCAACGCACATAGCGCCTGTATGACGTCAGGCGAAATACGTTGTTTGGAGAAATCTGCATATATACCACCAACATGATAACGCATGCGCTCAGCGCGGTTTGGATCGTTCTTGAACATATGGTTCAAGCTCGGTACACCCGCATCTGTCAGATTTTGTAATTTTGTCCAATTGGTCATGTGCCGCTTATACACGCCAAATAGTTAACCTTGTTTTGCTTTTTTAAGCGCTTTTTCCAAGATGCCGTATGTGAGTATTTGCGGCAATATTTGTGGCTCTGCATTATCTGTACCGGGGCCGTAGACCAAATATAGMGGCACGCCGGAGCGACCATGTCTGGCAAGCTCTGCGGTTATTACATCATCACGGCGTGTCCAATCWGCCACCAAGATGACCGTATCTGTACGGGTAAACAAATCTTGTGTTTTAGGTTTATGTATCACGCCAACTTCATTGGCTTTGCAGGTTACACACCAAGCGGCTGTGAAATCTACAAATACGATATGCCCTTCAGCGCGAAGCTCTGCTAGTCGCTCTGGCGACCAGACGCTTGATTGCGGTAGACTAGCAAATTCCTGCTCTCGCTCGGCCACGCTTAATTCTTTAATGAGATATGCGCCGAGTAAAATACTTGCCCCTAGGACTATTTTGGCAACCAAGCTTTTGAACTTCCAAAGCCATGCGGAAAAACCAAGTAGTAACATTGCACTTAAGAGCCGCAACACACCACCGGCTCCTGTCTGGATGCTCAATACCCAAACTAACCAGATGGCGGCTGCTAACATTGGGAAGGCCAAAAATTGCTTGAATGTATCCATCCACGGCCCGGGCTTAGGTAGGCGTGCCAACAAACCCGGTGCATAAGACAGAGCCAAAAACGGTAAAGCAAATCCAGAACCGAGTGCTAAAAATATAACGACCAGCATGGTAGCTGATTGCGTAAAGGCGAAACCAAGAGCGCCTGCCATAAAGGGTGCTGTACACGGTGTAGCAACGATAACGGCTAACACACCTGTAAAGAACGCTCCTTTGGTTCCACGATTTGCAGCCAAGTCAGATCCGGTGTTTTGTAAGGATCCGCCAATATTGAACAGACCAAATAGGTTCAGCGCGATGATGAAAAATAAGGCAGACAATGCGCCAACCAGTACAGGGTTTTGCAATTGGAATCCCCAACCAATACTGGCACCGCCAGCTTTGAGCACAAGGATGATAGCCGCTAAAATCATGAAAGACGACATCACGCCAGCCGTATAGAGCCAGCCATGGCTGCGGATTATTTTACGATCTTCATGGGCGGCACGGGCGAAACCCAATGCTTTCAGAGACAACACAGGGAATACACAGGGCATTAAATTCAAAATAAGGCCACCAATAAATGCACCGATAAGTGCAGCCCACAAGCTTATAGGCTGACCTTTGGATTTGCTTGAGTTTGTTTTGGCATCACTGATCCCCGTCTCAACGGAACCGCCCGTTTCTGCCACAACTACTATACCGCGCCGTTTCCAGCCATCGTCAGTTTTTTCGCTAAAAACTAATACACCGGGGGCGTTCTTTATGCCTTCTTGTAACCCATAGCTTGTCTGCAGTTTAAAGCGCAAACCTGTATCTCCACGTTCGATAATTTGCTTGGCGCTTGCCTTGATAAGGTCTTGCTCATAGGGGAGGAAATACGGGTCCTTTATGGCGGAAAAATCAAGTGAACCCCCGCCAATATCGATCTGTAATGCACCGTCTACAAGTGCTGCAGTGGCTTGCAAATTTTCTGGCTTAGGTGCGCGCTTTATGGCGCGTTCTATATTGGCCGACCAACGGGCATCTTTAATGGGCTCCCCAATAACCAGTGACAAACTTAGTTCGGCCATTTCCGGCAAGCAGACTTGATAACAGACTAGATAAGAGGCCTGTGCGTTAATGGTGATGGTCTCGCCGAGTTTTGCATTTTTTGAAATATGCATAGGCATAGGCAGAAGCAAACGGTCTTCAAAAGCATAATTTATAATCGGACCCGTTTTAACGATTTGTGGTAAGGGCCAAATAATTTCGCCAATGCTAATCGTCTCCGGCACTTCCCAATACATTTCTGCTGGTTCGCCCGGGCCGCCCGCATTACGCCAATAGGTATGCCAGTGTGGCTCCAGCCGTAAGGAYAAAGCCACCAATATATCCTGACCTGGTGCGGCAGTCTCATAAGAGGTCACAAGCTGTGCGACTGCGCGCCCAGACTTTACAAGTGCAGACTCTGCTGCATGTGTTGCTGGGGCAAACCAAACGGCTAAAATGGCTACAAATATAAACAAAAAATTTCGCATCAAATATCCCTACACGTGCAAGGCAAAAGCGCAAAGCGCGAAACGGTCATATCACGATAAAATGAAAGGAGAGTGAAGTGAAGAGTTTTAACTATCCACATCCGCTTCCAGCGCATTTGCGATAATAAAATCGCGTCGTGGTTCGACCACGTCGCCCATGAGTTTTGTGAAAAGATCGTCGGCACCGTCTGCGGTTTCCACACGGACTTGCAAAAGAGAGCGTGCGTCCGGGTCTAGTGTGGTTTCCCATAGTTGATCYGGGTTCATTTCGCCTAGACCTTTGTAGCGTTGGATTTTRTAGCCTTTGCGACCACCTTCAAACACGGCGTTTAGGAGTGCGGCGGGGCCGTAAATATCTATGGGCTCGGCATCGCCGCGCCTAAATTGCGCAGGTGAACCATAGGTCTCTTCAAGTGCTCCGGCCATTTTATGCAGACGGCGGGCGTCAGCGCTATCACGGAAGGATGGTCGCAATACAACACGCTCTGCAACGCCGCGCACTTCGCGCTCCATCACCAAAGTGCCGTCTTCGTCGAAACGGCCTTCCCAGCCATCTTCACCTTCATCGGCGACCGCATCCAATCGTTTTGCTGCAGCTTTGGCTTCTGCCTCGCCCGCATCTGCTCCGAGAGCACCAGAGATAGCTAATTGCGCCAATACTGTATCTGAGGCTTTGGTCTTGAGGCGGTCAATCATAGCTTGGGTCACAAGGGCTTCGCTGGCGATCCGTTTGAGATCTTCGCCGACGATTACCGCGCCGCCGCCGAGCGTAAGACTGGCGTCATTGGTGCCCATCTCGATCAGGTAGGATGATAACTCTTCCTCGTCCTTAATATAGCGAACTGATTTGCCTTTCTCGACTTTATACAAAGGCGGCTGGGCGATATAGAGATAGCCGCGTTCAATCAGCTCCGGCATTTGGCGGTAGAAAAACGTKARYAATAAAGTACGGATATGGGCRCCGTCCACATCGGCGTCCGTCATAATGACGACTTTATGRTAGCGTAGTTTTTCAATGTTAAATTCTTCGCGGCCAATACCWGTGCCGAGCGCCGTAATCATRGTRCCGATTTCTTGYGAGGATAACATRCGGTCAAATCGYGCMCGTTCTACGTTGAGAATTTTACCCTTGAGCGGCAGRATAGCCTGRTTCTGGCGGTTGCGRGCCTGYTTGGCAGAGCCCCCCGCACTRTCCCCTTCCACGATGAAYAATTCGGAYTTAGACGCGTCTTTTTCTTGRCAATCRGCYAGCTTKCCGGGCAGGGASGCGATRTCSAGCGCAGATTTACGSCGGGTCAAATCACGGGCTTTGCGSGCAGCTTCACGGGCGGCAGCGGCTTCGATGATTTTCATCATCACCTGTTTGGCCTCGTTCGGGTTTTCTTCAAACCACTCGTTGAGGGCTTCACCCATGACACTTTCAACAATTGGGCGAACTTCCGAGGACACCAATTTGTCTTTGGTTTGTGAAGAGAATTTAGGGTCGGGGACCTTGATTGACAACACACAGGTGAGGCCTTCTCGCGCGTCGTCACCACTTATGGCTACTTTTTCTCTCTTGGCTGCGCCGGAACTTGCGGCGTATTTATTAACGGCACGGGTCAGTGCGCCGCGAAAGCCCGCCAAATGTGTCCCGCCGTCGCGCTGTGGGATGTTGTTGGTAAAACAGCGCACATTCTCGCGGTAGCTATCATTCCACCACAAAGCCGCCTCAACGACCACGCCGCCTTCACCCTCTTTCATGACCACAATTGGTTTTTCCAGTTGCGGCATTTTGTTGACATCCAGATGCCGGACAAATGCCTCAATGCCGCCTTCATAATAAAGCTCGGTAACAATAGGGTCTTCACCTCGTTCATCCGACAGTTTAATCTTCACACCAGAGTTCAAAAACGCCAACTCGCGTAAGCGCCGTTCCAAAGTATTGCGGTTAAACTCGACCATGGTAAATGTGTCAGTAGAGGGTAAAAACCGAACTTGAGTACCCGTGAGCGGCTTGCCGTCGACTATTGGCGCATCACCAGTAATTTTCAGAGGAGCGACAGCATCACCGTGCTTAAACTGCATTTCGTGTTGCTTGCCGTCGCGCCAAATAGTCAAGTCCAGCACAGAAGACAGCGCGTTGACTACCGACACACCAACGCCGTGTAGCCCGCCGGAGATTTTATAGGAATTACTATCAAACTTACCGCCAGCATGGAGCTGTGTCATGATCACTTCGGCGGCGGATATGCCTTCTTCCGTGTGAATAGCAACTGGAATACCGCGGCCGTTATCACGCACTGACGCTGAACCGTCTGAATGCAAAGTGACAAACACAGTGTCGCAATGTCCAGCTAGGGCTTCGTCGATAGAATTGTCAACTACCTCATAGACCATGTGGTGCAGACCAGAGCCGTCGTCCGTATCACCAATATACATGCCGGGCCGTTTTCTGACGGCATCAAGCCCTTTTAAGACCTTAATGCTATCCGCGCCATATTCTTCATTTTGGCCATTCTCTTCATTTGTAGGAGCCGTATCAGCCATAAATTTCCTCAAGTCTAAAAGGGCGTCCGAATCACCTCATATTGAGTGAACAATATAGGGGAAGTTTGGTGGGAATGCGAGCAAAATACAGGTATTTGTGGCCTGTTTATAAGAGCTTGTAAAATGCCATTAGAAGTAAAATTGCTTATATGTAATGCAAATTGACAGTACATCGGATTACGAATTTCTATGCAATATGAAAGTGATGCCTGCATATTGCTTATTTACCCCAAAAATGTTACGGGCATCATGTAAATTAGTTTTCAGGGTCAAGGCTAATAAATAGCAACCCTGAGCAATAAAGGGGATTAGCTATGAAGAGAACTTTGATTTTGTTATATGGGGTGGCAGCCTATTTTTTGGGCGTTATTGGGTTGGCGTGTATAATTTTGTCCATAGCGGGCTTGAGGCCATTTGGATTTTTTTTAGAGGAACAAAGTACGGGGCTTCATCCTGCCGCCTGGAATAGTATTCTTGTCTTTACTTGGGGGGCAATACATACGGGTATGGCGCGACCCAGATTTAAGCAAATGCTTACAAAAATCATTCCTGAAGCAGCGGAGCGGTCTAGCTATATTTTAGTGGCAGGGCTTACCAGCATTGCATTGGTTGGGCTATGGCAGCAAGTTCCGGGTCAGATTTGGCATATTGAACAAACCAGTATCGCTTATTTGCTATGGGCAGTCTTTATATTTGGTTGGATTTTTCTGCTTGGGGCAACATTTGCAATCAATCATTTCGATTTGTTTGGATTACGGCAAGTTTTTTTGAATTTTAAGAATGCGGAACGCCCGCCACTAAAATTCACCAAGCGGGCTATGTATAAATACATTCGCCATCCTATACAAACGGGTGTCTTGATCGGTGTTTGGGCTACGCCAACGATGACAAATACACAGATAGTTCTGAGCATAGGTTTCACTATCTATATTTTTGTAGGTTTATGGTTCGAAGAACGTGATCTGATTGCTGAACACGGCGAAGACTATTTGCAATACCGCAAGGAGACAGGCAAGATTTTTCCGAAATTTGGTCGATAACCGCTAGGCGGCGTTGTTTTAGGGAGATGTGAGGCTCTAAAATTAACCGACCGTTAAGTACCTTAACAGGAATTAACCTGTGCCACAATATTGCCTTATTTGCGCCCTCTTTGTGACAAGATGGGGGAGCACATAGGTTTTACTGAACGGAAGGCTTAACAAAACACGGTTTTTTCAGCCCCCCAGCCCCCGGGTTTTGGCCTTCCGTTTTACTCACGTTCCCACGTAAAATGCGGGTCCTGTCGCTCCCAGCGACAGGACCTATATTTTTTGGGCCTTAATTTAGTTTGTTTACCCGCCTTAGTGTCAGATTTATCCGCCCGCCCATGGGGACGAGTGTGCTTTGCCCGTAGAATATTTTATCGACACCGTGATAACAGCGCCTAGCATCTCTGGCGAGCACGACTACATCACCGCTGGAAAGCTTTAGGCTGTGGGTTTTGCCGCCGCGCTTCTGTCCGCCGAGACGAAACCGTGCTGGATCGCCTAAGCTGATGGAGACTATGGGGGCATTTAAATCGTGTTCGTCCCTATCCACATGCATGCCCATTCTATTGCCTTCTCTATACCAGTTGATCAAACAGGCTTCGGGCGGGGCAGGATAGTCGGTGAGGTCATCCCATATAGCCAACAAGGCCTGCGGCATAGGTGGCCACGGCTTACCGGTCTTGGGGTGCACAGGTTCATAGCGGTAACCTTTAATATCCGCGACCCAGCCCAGCGGCCCGAAATTACTACCAACTACGGAAATCGGCACGCCTGTGCGTGGCATTCGACCTTGAAAAAATGGCGCATCTCCCCGAACTGCATCGGTCACTTTGGCCAGTAATTCTTTCTGTGCCGCACGATTAAAGTATTCGGGGTAATATTGGAAGCCATTCGGGAGTCGTGTAGTCATGCCTCGTTATAAGGCAAGTTGCCTTATATGTGGAATTGATTATTTGATAACGTCTGAAAGTGACTGACTTATTGGTCTGCTTTAATAATGTCATAGACCGAGCGTCCTCGGTATTGTTCATAGGTTCGCTCAATGACAGGTATAATATCCCGACTCCAAAGGTCTTGACTGGCACGGCTTAAGTGTGACCATTCAGGAATATCAAGCTCGCTCGACAGTTGTGGGTAATCGAACGTGTGAATAGCGGGTGCGTCCAAGTCTTTGACCATGACATCCCATGTCAAACCACGGTAATCGGTTTTTTTGTCGTGCTTTAGATATCCCCCAGAGGAAGGCATGCGAATAAACACCATGTCACCACCACGTTCCCGTAGTTTCTCAACCAAAGGGGTGAAGTATTCTAAGGCCTCACTGGCCATTTCGGCCATGCGTTCGGGTTTTTCCGGTGGCCTGCCCAGCCCTCCTGACCAAAAATTAGTAATTTGTGTGTTGTCAAAGCTTCCTACCTGTTCAACGGGTGGCCACATATCCATTTGCCGGTCCGCATATCCGTCCCCAAGCTTCCAATCTGTTGCCATGAGGTTTTCAGCCCCTTCGCGAACGGGGAAATCGGAGTAGCGCTCTATCAATTTAAACAAGTCAAAAGCTTCGTCTAAAAAGCCGAAATATTTGGATAGAAAACCGTGTATTTTCGCACCACTTTTTTGGGACGGGCTTTCGCTTTTATATCGTTTTAACGCCGCACCACCAAAGAACCCTTCATCAAGTCGGTTGAACAAAAACGGTGTCACACCTACCACGACCAAACCGTCAAATTTGGTGTTGTTGACAATATCCTTGACCATAAGCGCCGGACTAGTTCCGGGTAAAGCCAGTTGTAGCGGACGGGTGCCAAAGCCCGCTTCCATGATGTCCAAGTCCGCACCCCAAAGCATCCGACTTGAGCCAGTTAGTACCACTCTGTAATCATTGGGTTTGTCCAATCTATGCCGTTCAACGGCCCATCTTTCGGCAAAACCGTGAAATGTACCCGGCTTGTGTTGCATAGAGCGGGCTAGGATTTCCCAGCCGATAATAGCAATGACCACTAACACTAGGGCGGTAGCTATCAGACGTAGACATGGTTGCTCTGGAACTTCACGATATGTAATATTAGAACTGGAAGTAGATGAAGGCATCGCCTGACCCCTGTGTAATAATGATCAAAAATGTCATGAGCGCCAACATGAAAACGATCAACCAATTTGGTATCCTGYTGGCTGCTTTTTCGATGCTGATATCGCGCATATACCAGTGCGCACCGACCAATAAGACAATGGTTGTAATGACTTGAACCACATAAAGTGTTGGCAGTGGTGTTTCAGCCGCATCCGGTGCAAACCCGAACATGGATTTGATCATCCGCCAAGCTGTCGGGAAATCTTGTGCGCGGAAAAATACCCACGTAATGTTGACAAGGAAGTATGTGAATAGAGCTGCTGTCACACGGAAAACCCATGTTTGGACAAACTTCTTTGTGCCGTAAAACGCCGTTAACAAACGTTCTGCCGCTAGGTATAAACCGTGCAAACCGCCCCATATAACAAAGGTCCAGCTTGCACCGTGCCAAAGGCCACCTAATAACATTGTCACCATTAAGTTGGCGTATGTGCGGATGTTGCCTTTACGGTTGCCGCCGAGGGGAATGTATAAATAATCGCGCAGCCAAGCGGACAACGAAATGTGCCAGCGCCGCCAGAAGTCCGAAAACCCTATTGCCGCATAAGGAAATCTAAAGTTATCTGGCAAGGAGAAGCCGAGCGTTAAGGCCACGCCGATGGCAGTGGTTGAATAACCAGCAAAGTCTGAGAAAATTTGTCCTGAAAACGCCAGTGTTCCGAGCCAAGCATCTAGAAAAGATACGGATTTTTCCGTATCAAAAACCATATCAGAGGATGGCGCCAAAAGCCCGTCGGCAATCACGACTTTTTGGAAAATGCCTAAAATCATTAAGCTGATACCCCAACTAAGCTGCTTTAAACTGGCGACATGGGGTTTAAGGAACTGAGGGATCAGTTGGGTTGGGCGAACGATTGGGCCTGCCACCAACTGAGGGAAGAATGTGACAAACAAAGCAAAATCAAGGAATGAATTTGCTGGCTTGGCCCGCTTGAGATAAATATCCAGCGAGTAAGCCATGGTTTGGAAAGTATAAAAAGAAATACCGACCGGTAATACAATGCTCCAATCCGCAGCTACCCACTTAATGCCAAACTGGTTCATGAGCCATATCCAGTTTTCCATCAAAAAGTTGCCGTATTTAAAAAAACCTAAAAAGCCCAAATTAACAATAATGCTCAGGGCTAGCAAAGCGCGGCGTTTGCTAACACGTTTTTCAAGGAAAATGGCTTTGGCAACGAACCAGTCAACAACAGTCGAAATCCATAAAATTAGAACGAACGGTGGGTTCCACGCAGCGTAAAATAAGTACGAAGCGATTAGAAGATTGGATTTCTTTATTCGCCAAGAAAACGGTATATAGTGCAAGCCGAGCACAATAATGAAAAAAACAATAAATGTCAGTGAATTAAATAGCATCCGCGCCCCCAAGATTACGTTTTGCTAGCATAGCTTGTGTGATGTGTCAATTTGTCGCACTTTGGCTATTTAACTGCAGATTTGTAAGAAAGAGATGTGAGGATGTCGGCTGTATAGGCAAGACAAATGCTATAGTTCGCACCGTAACGTCAAAACGCATAAAACTGGCATAAAACCGCAAAAAAACCGCGACAATTTCACCAAAACCCTTGCAGGCACGAATCCAAGCCCCATATGGGCTGAGAAGGGTGAAAACCCACTAAGCTTACTTAATTAATAACATTTTGCGGCACGGACACTAAATGCCGCTCTTAAGGAGAAAAATTATGGCAAAAGTCATTGGTATTGATTTGGGAACCACCAATTCCTGCGTTGCTGTTATGGACGGCGGCAAACCTCGCGTTATTGAAAATGCAGAAGGCCAGCGTACGACCCCATCGGTTGTTGCTTTCACAGAAGGCGGAGAACGTCTGGTTGGTCAACCTGCACGCCGTCAAGGTGTTACCAACCCTGACCACACATATTATGCTATTAAGCGTTTGATTGGTCGTCCGTTTACAGACCCGATGGTCAAAAAGGACGCCAAGCTTGTTCCTTACGAAATTGTCAAAGGTCACGGCGGTGATGCTTATATTAAGAGCCGCGAAAAAGATTTATCACCTGCAGAAATCTCCGCCATCATTTTGCAAAAAATGAAAGCTACCGCAGAAGCCTTCCTTGACGACAAAGTCACACAAGCAGTTATCACTGTTCCGGCTTACTTTAATGATGCCCAGCGTCAAGCTACTAAAGATGCTGGCAAAATTGCTGGCCTCGAAGTTCTGCGTATTATCAACGAGCCAACTGCTGCGGCACTGGCTTACGGCATGGATAAAGAAGACGGTAAAACGATTGCAGTTTACGATTTGGGTGGTGGTACGTTTGACGTCTCTATCCTTGAAATCGGCGACGGTGTGTTTGAAGTGAAAGCTACCAACGGCGACACATTCCTCGGCGGTGAAGACTTCGATATGCGTATTGTCGAGTACTTTGCAGACGAGTTCAAAAAAGAAAACGGCATTGATTTGAAATCAGACAAACTCGCTCTTCAGCGTTTGCGCGAAGAAGCGGAAAAGGCTAAGAAAGAATTATCATCTGCTACATCTTATGAAGTCAACTTGCCGTTCATCACGGCCGATGCTTCTGGCCCGAAACATTTGGCCATGAAGCTAACCCGCGCTAAATTGGAGGCTCTGGTTGACGATCTGATTAAACGGACGATCGCACCATGTAAGAAAGCCTTGACAGATGCTGGCCTCAAAGCCGCAGACATTGATGATGTGGTATTGGTCGGCGGTATGACCCGCATGCCAATGGTGCAAGCAGCCGTGTCCAAGTTTTTTGGTAAAGATGTCAACAAAAGCGTGAACCCGGACGAAGTGGTTGCTATGGGCGCGGCTATTCAAGCTGGCGTGTTGCAAGGCGATGTTAAAGATGTGCTCTTGCTCGACGTGACGCCGCTTTCTCTCGGTATTGAAACCGAAGGCGGTGTGTTCACACGTATGATTGACCGCAACACAACCATTCCGACCAAGAAATCGCAAGTTTACTCAACTGCCGCCGACAACCAGTCCGCCGTGACCATTCGTGTGTCTCAAGGTGAGCGGGAAATGGCTGCGGATAATAAACTCCTTGGTCAATTTGATCTGGTTGGTATTCCGCCAGCACCACGTGGTCTCCCGCAAATCGAAGTGACCTTCGATATTGATGCTAATGGTATTGTCAATGTGTCTGCTAAAGACAATGCAACTGGCAAGGAACAGCAAATCCGTATCCAAGCGAGTGGTGGTCTGTCCGATGCTGATATCGAAGCTATGGTCAAAGACGCCGAGAAAAATGCTGATAGYGACAAAGAACGCCGCGAATTGGCTGAAGCGAAAAACCAGGCCGAAGGTCTGGCGCACAAAGCTGAAAAAGACTTGGAAGAGCACGGCGAGAAAATCGAAGAAACCGACCGCGAAGCTATCAAGGACTTGATTAAAGAAGTCCGCGAAATTGCTGAAGGTGAAGAAGCTGATGCTATCAACGAGAAATCTGCAGAGCTTACTGCTGCCGTTATGAAAATGGGTGAAGCCATTTACAAAGACGCTGGCGCAGCCGAAGAAGGTGCAGAAGCACCGGAAGCTTCTGACGACGACGAAGATATTGTCGACGCCGAGTTTGAGGATGTCGACGAAGATAAGTCGTAACCCCATTCGTCTCGTAAAACAAATCCCGCCGCACACTCAGACCAAAGACGTGCGACGGGTTTTTTGTAGATACTAATATGATCAGTAAAGCCTCACCTAAATTTGGCCATTATGCCTTGCCCGCAAAACGTGAAGCCCTGCGTAAGCGTGCCGATAAATTTGCATCCACGCGTATTGGGCGGCTCGGGATATCATTGTACCGCAAACAGGCGTTCAAAGGGTTGTCGGGTCCATTTGATGTGCAGGTTATGCTCGGTGTAAATGCACGGCTCTACCCACGCTCTAATCGCTGTGAAAAACGGGCTTTTGCCGGAGTGCAGATTTGGGATGCTGAAGAACGCGCCGCCTTGGCGGCCGCTTTGGACGCAAGCACGATTGCGCCTTTTATATTCTTGGACGTGGGCGCAAATGTTGGGCTGTATAGTTTGATCCTTGCGGCACATGCTAAAACCACAGGTAAGGACATTCGTATTGTAGCGTTCGAACCTGATCCGGCCAATCGGGCTAGACTGGCATTTAACATCAAAGCTAGCGAAGCAAATATTCAAGTTCTGCCCTTTGCTATCTCAGATGAAGACGGTGAGGGTTTTATGGGCGGCGGTGATATTAACCGCGGCGAAATCCGCCTTCAAGATAATGTGGATGACAGCGACGAGAAAAATGAACAACCCGTACAGATTAAAACTCTGTACGGAGTTTGCGAAGAGCAGGGCTTATCTCGTATTGACGCTATGAAAGTTGACATCGAAGGTCACGACGAACGGGCATTAACTGCATTTTTTGAACGTGCACCCAAGGCTCTCTGGCCGTGTCTGTTAATATTAGAGACTGGACGGGACGCAACCACGTCTTTGCTTGAACTTTGTACAGGGCACGGATACACAATCACAAAACGCACCGGGATAAATTCTATCCTCGTGCTGGATAAATAACGAGGGCTGGATGGCAACGACAAAACGCGATTATTACGAAGTTCTAGGCTGTGTAAAAACGGCGGACGGTAAAACCTTAAAAACCGCCTACCGCAAATTGGCTATGGAGTTTCATCCGGACCGTAATCCAGACAACCCGGACGCGGAAGCTAATTTCAAGGAAATAAACGAAGCTTACTCTATCTTGTCCGATGAGGAAAAACGTTCCGCCTATGACCGWATGGGMCAYARTGCATTYGGCCAAGGNNNCGGCGGTGGMGCWGGTGGYGGYTTYCACGATTTTTCCGATATTTTYTCRCAAATWTTTGGSCAACAAGGYGGTGGYTTTGGCGATATGTTYGGCGGCRGTGGRAAYCGSGGCGGKGGRCGCCGYRCRGTRCGYGGTGCSGAYTTGCGCTAYGAAATGGAAATTTCTYTGGAAGARGCMTWTRCGGGYAAAGAYCTTGAAATCAATGTSCCGATTTCCGARGATTGYGAWGGCTGYGAYGGYAGTGGYGCYGCCGAAGGTGCMRAGGTCGARACCTGTTCTACGTGCGGCGGMCAAGGKAAAGTSCGTACCCARCAAGGTTTTTTCACTATGGAGCGYCCATGTCCGCGCTGTGGTGGTCAGGGCGAGTATGTCTTGGACCCATGCCGCAAGTGTGACGGTACCGGACAAGTGCGTGTCGAAACTGCGCTCGAAGTCAATATTCCAGCTGGCGTTGAAGACGGTACGCGTATCCGTCTCAGCGGGCAGGGTGATGCGGCTTCAAAATCGGCTGGCCCGCGCGGGAGTAAAGGCGATCTTTATATATTCATTTCTGTTGCGCCTCATGATTTATTTGAGCGTGAAGGCTCACACTTGTTTTGCGAAACCCATGTACCTATGACCTGTGCGGCGCTCGGTGGTGAGGTCGAAATTCCGTCCATAGACGGTGGTCGCACCAAGGTAAAAATCCCCACAGGTTCCCAATCCGGCCGCCGTATGCGTCTACGGGGTAAAGGCATGAGTCAACTCCGCTCTAATGTGCGCGGCGACATGTATGTAGACCTGATTGTAGAAACCCCTAGCGGCCTAAATGCCCGCCAAAAAGAACTCCTAGAAGAGTTCCGCAAAGAAGGCGGCGACGAAAGCTGCAGCCCACAAAGTACGAGTTTCCTTGATAAGGCAAAGAGTTTTTGGGATAATCTGGTGGACTAGAATTACCTATAATCACGGAAAATATATTCCGTGATTATAGTCACACCACAGTAAAACAAAATAGTTGTGAATGCCTACGCGCCTAGGCCAATGGCGCTCTCTTCTTAAAGCTTACCGTGGCAGTGCTTGAATTTTAGGCCAGATGCGCAGGGACATGCTGCATTACGGGCGATGCGACCATTTTGCGTTATATAGGCTTCTATGTCGAAATCTTGAACACCATTTGGTTCTGATTGCGCCAACATGTCTTGAGGGCTACGTGCCATTGGTGCAGCCATTGGGGCACACAGATCAGGATGTGTTTCAGATTGACTAGCAAAAATATCAGGGTTGAAGTCTGAGTAATCATTTGGATTAAACGCTTCGTCCGGTGCTGGTTCAGGCGGGCGGGTGTCTATTTGCAAATTCATCAACAATTTGGTGACACCCTCACGCAGATTGGTCAAAAGCGCATCAAACAATGTGAAGGCTTCGGATTTGTATTCGTTTAGAGGGTCACGTTGTCCGTAAGAACGCCAACCGACAACGGATTTTAGGTGATCCAAATGTTGCAAATGCTCGCGCCAATTTGTGTCGATTACCTGGAGCAATACTTGTTTTTCCACCGACTGCATTGCCGGTTTGTCAATTTGTCCTGTACGCTCAGCAAATGCTTTATCTGATGCTTCCTTGAAGCGCTCCAGCATTTCCTCATCGGCAATACCTTCTTCCGCCGCCCAGTCCGCGAACGGCAATTGCAAATTCATCAAACGTTCGGTTTCGGTTGTTAGGCCTTCGATATCCCACTGCTCTGCATAAGCTTTTTTCGGAACATGGGTATTAATCAGGTCTTCACAGATATAATGGCGCATATCTTCGACCACATCAGACACATCGTCGTCAGTCATAAACTCTAGACGTTGCTCGAATATGGTTTTGCGCTGGTCGTTTTGTACATCGTCGTATTTAAGTAAATTCTTGCGAATATCGAAATTGCGTGCCTCGACGCGAACTTGGGCGCGTTCAACAGCTTTGGACATAAAGCGGTTGGTTAAGCTCTCGCCTTCTTCCCAACCCATTTTACCCATCATAGTTTTGAGGCGGTCGCCGCCAAATATCCGCATGAGGTCGTCTTCGGTCGAGATGTAAAATTTAGAACGGCCTGGATCGCCCTGACGCCCGGTTCGTCCGCGCAACTGATTGTCAATACGGCGGCTTTCATGACGTTCTGTACCGAGCACATAAAGCCCGCCTGCATCCAATGCTTTTTGTTTCAGTGCATTAACTTCAACGGTTAATTTTTCTAYGCGTGCATCACGCTGACTATCGCTTTCACCGTCCAYGGCTTCTTGCTCTATGCGCATATCCAGATTACCGCCAAGTTGGATATCTGTACCCCGACCTGCCATATTGGTGGCGATAGTAATCGTACCCGGTACCCCTGCTTGGGCTATGATTGATGCTTCTTGCTCATGGTAACGAGCGTTCAGAACTTGATGGCGAATATCTTTTTCTGTGAGAAATTCTGATAGCAGTTCCGACTTTTCAATGGACACGGTGCCGACCAACATAGGCTGACCTTTGGCCTGACATTCGCGAATTTCATCGACAATAGCGTCGAATTTTTCGCGTTCGGTGCGGTAGATGACATCATCAGAATCGATACGCAAAATTTCACGGTTGGTCGGTATTTCCAGTACATTTAATTTATAAATATCGTAAAATTCAGATGCTTCGGTCAAAGCCGTACCAGTCATACCTGATAATTTTTCAAACAGACGGAAATAGTTTTGGAACGTTACAGACGCTAATGTCACATTTTCGGACTGAATTTCCACGCCTTCTTTGGCTTCTATAGCTTGGTGCAAGCCTTCCGATAGGCGGCGACCTTCCATCATCCGGCCCGTGAATTCGTCGATCAACATGATTTGGTTATCTTTGACAATATAGTCTTTGTTATTGGTGTAGAGTTTATGAGCGCGTAAAGCTTGATTGATATGGTGGACCATGGTGACATTTTCGATGTCGTATAGGCTTTCCCCTTCGAGCAAGCCTTGCTCGCTTAGAATACCTTCAATCTGTTCAGTGCCGTCTTCGTTAAATACGGCAGTTTTGGCTTTTTCATCGATGTCATAGCCGTCCTCTGAGATCAGCGGAATAAATGTATCAATTAATTTGTAAAATTCGGAACGATCATCTGTCGGACCAGAGATAATTAGTGGTGTACGCGCTTCATCAATCAAAATACTGTCAATTTCATCGATAATTGCGAAATAGTGGCCACGTTGCGCCATGGTTTCAATCGAGTATTTCATATTATCGCGTAGATAATCGAAACCAAATTCGTTGTTTGTGCCGTAGGTCACATCACAGTCATAGGCTTGTTTACGTTGGTGGTCATCAAGACCGTGTACAACACAACCAGTCGTCAGGCCGAGGAAAGTGTAAATTTCGCCCATCCACTCTGCGTCCCGTGAAGCCAGATAATCATTAACCGTCACTACATGTACGCCGCGCTGCGGGATCGCGTTGAGGTACACCGCCAAGGTTGCCACAAGGGTCTTACCTTCACCTGTGCGCATTTCGGCAATTTCACCCCTATGCAGGGACATGCCACCAACAAGTTGTACATCATAGTGCCGCTGTCCTAATGTACGTTTGGCAGCTTCGCGCACTGTGGCAAAGCTTTCAATCATAAGGTCATCAAGGCTTTCACCGTCCTTGTAACGTTGACGGAATTCTAAAACCTTGTCCTTAAGCTGCTCATCGCTTAGAGCTTCGAACTCAGGCTCAATAGCATTGATTTTATCGACCGTTGGATGCATTTTTTTGAGCTTGCGGTCGTTTTCCGTACCAAACATTTTCTTCACGATACCTAACATGGAAATCCTTAAGGTCTTGATTGAGTTCTGGGTGCGTACCAGTAATTTATATAACGTAATAAAGCTTGATGGTGACTTAAGGACGGTTAGCCTGTAAGTCAATAAAAGGTGGTCAGTTTAAGAGGGTGATGTGACAAAAATAACATTAAAACTATGGTTCATTACGGGTATGTTTTCAACCTTGGCCTTAGGGGCTTGCCAAGGTGGGTCTATAGTTGATGAAAAAACACCTCTGGATACGAAAATAGCTCGCCTAGGTGATACGGTTGTTGCTGAAGTGGACGGTACAAGTATTTTTTTGTCTGATATTGAACATGCAGCTCTGGTTAAAGGGAATATTCAGCCTGGTCAATTTTTGACCCCGAAAGATGCTGTGTTTCAAACCTTGCTCGACGAGCTTATCGATCAGCGTTTACTAGCACTGGAAGCCTTGCGGCGCTCGTTGGACCAAAACGATGAAGCCCGCCGCCGCCTTGCCGTTGCGCGTGAGCGCATTCTAGCTAATGTTGTCGTTGAAAAATTATTGGCTGAGAAAGTCACAGATGCAAGCGTACAGCGCATGTACGACGAACAGCGAGCCTTACAGGGAAGTGCCGAACAAGTGCGGGCACGGCACATTGTTGTCGAAACCGAAGGCCGGGCCAAGGAGCTCAAAGAACTGCTTGAGAAAGGTGGAAATTTTTCCGCCATGGCCAAAGAATTCTCTGTTGACCAATCTACGGGGGACATTGGTGGCGATTTGGGATATTTTTCGCAAAATGCTATGGAAAGTGCAATTGCATCTGTAGCGTTTTCATTGGAAAAAGGTGACGTTTCAGAGCCGTTTAAAACGAGTAATGGTTGGCATATTCTAACCACGATAGATCGCCGTACCATGCCGAGGCCAGCATTGAAAACTATCAAATCAGAAATTGTTAGCTTCATGACCTATGAGGAAATTCAGAAACTATTGAAAGCTTTACGTGCTAACAGTGATATCCAGCTCATGACTGGTCAAAACCCCACGATTAGAGACGAGAAAAAAGATGCACCTTAAAACTTCATCGCTCGCTCCGGACGGGTTTCCTGACATGCCTGCTATTGACGGCGTGCAAATGTGGACTGCTGAAACAGGCGCGAAATACAAAAACCGTCCTGATGTGTGGCTTGTCAAGTTAGCTAAGGATAGTCGTGTGGCTGGCGTGTTCACAAAATCCACTGCACCAGGTGCACCTGTAGAGTGGTCACGTGCATGTTTAGAGCGTAGTGCAAACGGCGGAATGTTGGTCAATGCCGGAAATGCAAATGTGTTCACTGGTAGGCAAGGTCATGAGGATGTGAAAACTATGGCGGGGTTTGCTGCTCACGCTTTGGGATGTGAGCCTGAAAATGTCTATATATGCTCAACGGGAGTTATCGGTGAACCTTTAGACTTAGGACCATTTCAGCAGTTGGCGAACAGTAACTCCTTCTTGAGCACACAAGCCAGCTGGGCACAGGCCGCCAAGGCAATTAGTACCACAGATACTTATTCCAAAGGTGCCACACAGTCCTGTGTAATTGGTGGTGCGCCCGTGAATATTTGCGGCATAGCCAAAGGTTCCGGCATGATAGCGCCGGACATGGCGACGATGTTGTCATTTATCTTTACGGACGCAAATATTTCCCGAGATGTGTTGCAAGCCTTACTCAGAGAATTGAGCGAAACCAGTTTTAATGCCATTACTGTGGATAGCGATACTTCAACCAGTGACACTGTATTGTTGGTGTCAACGGCAAGGGCTTCACATGATGAAATTGACGGTATTAATGATTCGAAATTAGCGGATTTTAGACACGCGTTAGGCGCAGTAATGCTCGATTTATCGCATCAAGTGGTCAAGGACGGTGAAGGGGCGAGTAAATTTATTGAAATACGTGTCTCTGGCGCTGAAACCAAAGCGGCCGCTAAGGTTATCGGCATGAGTATTGCCAATTCGCCCTTGGTTAAAACGGCCATTGCAGGCGAAGATGCTAATTGGGGGCGTATTGTCATGGCGGTAGGCAAGTCAGGGGAAAATGCTAATCGCGATTGCTTGTCTATATATTTTGGTCGTCACCTAGTCGCTAAAGATGGCTGCCGCGCACCCGATTACGATGAAGATAAGCTTAGTTTATATATGAAAAATTCTACATTGAGAATGCATGTTGATGTTGCTGTAGGTAGTGGTAATTTCACGGTTTGGACTTGTGATTTAACCCACGGATATATTAATATTAACGCAGATTACCGAAGCTAGACAACTGTTTTTAAGCAGGTCATTAACCACACCCTAAATAGGGGCGTAACACGAGCGGAGTATGAAAATGAGGCTAATGTTGGTTGCGGCTTGTGCGCTTATTGATACAGATGGGCGGATATTATTGAGCCAAAGACCGGATGGTAAAGACCATGCAGGACTGTGGGAGTTTCCAGGTGGTAAAGTTGAAGATGGAGAGACACCGGAACAAACAATTAGACGTGAATTATGGGAAGAACTAGGGGTTGAGCCATGTGAACGGTGTTTGCAGGCTTTCAATTTTTCATCTCATGCCTACGCAGATTTTCATTTGCTCATGCCGTTATATCTCTGTCGTCAGTGGGACGGTATGGTCCGTCCGAAAGAGGAGCAGCAAGTGCGCTGGGTGTTTCCAGACCGTATTTGTGATCTCGACCTGGTTCCTGCGGATGTTCCGTTGGCTCAAGAAATAAGGGACAGACTGACGCGGGGGTACCGGTTTGAATGATGGGAAAAAACCGAAAAATACCCTCGCTCGGTTTATTGAGAAAGAAAGTGTGACAACTGTAATCGAATACGGACTTCTAGCTGCTATTTTAGCAGTTGGAATTATCGTTGGTACGACTGGTATCGGCAGTGTTGTCACAAATATGTGGAACGGGATCTCCGCTGATGTCGGCGCTACATAATTAACGCTTGAAACTTCAAGCTTTTACTTGCTCCCTATGGTTACCCTGATTATATCCATCATAACAATAACTGTTGGATGATTTTATGAGCAACCCTCAAAACACTGCCCGTACGTATTTGGATTTCGAGCGACCATTAGCAGAGTTGGATGGTAAAATTGACGATCTGAAAGCATTAAACACGCCTGCCAAAGATGGGGCGGGGGTAGATTTGTCAGAAGAGGTGGTTCGCTTAGAAGACAAAGCTAGCAAACAGCTTAGGTCTATCTATGCAAAACTTGGTGCTTGGGAAAAGACCCAAGTTGCGCGCCATCCGTCTCGACCACATTTTGGCGACTATATCAATGGCATGATAACTGACTTCACACCGCTTTCCGGTGACCGTAAATTTGGTGATGATCAGGCCATGATTGGCGGGTTAGGGCGTTTACGTGGCCGACCTATTGTCATTATAGGGCAAGAAAAAGGTTATGATACAGAAACTAGGCTAAAGCATAATTTTGGAATGGCTGGGCCGGAAGGCTACCGCAAAGTTGTACGACTGATGGAACTAGCTGAACGGTTTGACCTGCCTGTTATCTCGTTAGTTGATACGGCAGGCGCTTATCCAGGCCGTGGTGCCGAAGAACGTGGTCAGGCTGAAGCTATTGCGCGTTCTATTGACAAGGGTTTGTCCTTAAAAGTGCCGTTCATCACTGTCATTACGGGCGAGGGTGGCTCTGGCGGCGCAGTGGCTATTGCTACAGCAGATAGCGTTAATATGCTCGAACATTCCATATATTCTGTGATTTCGCCAGAAGGCTGCGCCTCAATTCTCTGGCGCGATGCCGCCAAAGCAGAGGCAGCGGCTGGTGCAATGAAAATTACAGCACAGGATTTGATTAAGCTCGGCATTATTGATAAGATTATCAAAGAACCTGTTGGCGGCGCGCACCGTGACCGTGAGAAAACCATAAAATCAGTAAGCACTGCAATCATTACAGCTCTAAAAGATCTACAACCTATGGACTCCAAAGTACGCATAGAGCGCCGCAGAGAGAAATTTCTCGCTATTGGACGTGATCTAACTTAGCTAATCTGTCCCTGACTAAAGGGCTTTGATAATATCCTCGACCATTTTCTTGGCATCGGCCAGTAGCATCATTGTACCGTCGGCGTAGAACAGATCGTTGTCGATACCTGCGTAGCCAGCAGACAGGGAGCGTTTGACGAAAAGAACTGTCGTTGCTTTGTCCACGTCCAATATCGGCATGCCGTAAATTGGGCTTTCCGGGTCTGTTTTTGCAGCTGGATTGGTCACATCATTGGCACCAATAACAAAAGCCACTTCGGCGTTTGCAAACTCTGAATTAATATCTTCAAGTTCGAAAACTTCGTCGTAAGGTACATTAGCCTCAGCCAATAACACGTTCATATGGCCAGGCATACGGCCCGCAACTGGGTGAATGGCATAAACCACATCAACGCCTTCTGCTTTAAGCTTATCTGCCATTTCGCGTGTAGCATGTTGGGCTTGCGCTACGGCAAGACCATAACCTGGCACGATGATAACTTTGGAAGCATTTTTCATAATAAAGGCCGCATCGTCAGCCGAGCCGCGCTTGACCGGGCGCTGTTCTTTATCGCCGGAACTACTATTGCTGGATTCTGCGCCAAAACCGCCGAGAATAACGCTGATGAATGAGCGGTTCATAGCTTTGCACATAATATAGGAAAGAATAGCACCGGAAGAGCCGACCAAGGCACCCGTAACGATTAATGCCACATTGCCCAGCGTGAAGCCGAGTGCTGCTGCTGCCCAACCCGAATAAGAATTGAGCATAGAGATAACCACAGGCATGTCAGCGCCGCCAATAGGAATGATAAGGGTAAATCCGATCACGAATGATAGACCAATAATCCACCATAAGAGATGTCCGCCACCGGACGCCGCACCATTACTAAGATAAAAGGCGATGATGAGACCGATGATGGCAAGGCCAATGATCAAATTCAGCAAATGTCGTGCAGGCAGAAGTATGGGAGAGCCAGACATATTGCCATTGAGTTTGGCAAAGGCAATCAGAGAGCCCGAGAAGGTAATCGCCCCGATCGCCGCGCCCAGCGCCATTTCAACACGGCTAATGGGGTGAATAAGCCCTTCCGCATCGACAATTCCGAAAGCCTCCGGAGATAAAAAGGCCCCTGCGGCCACAAGTACGGCCGCTAAACCGACAAGGGAATGAAAGCCGGCGATCAATTGCGGCATGTCAGTCATGGGGATTTTCTTGGCGATAAGGGCGCCAAGGGCACCGCCAAGAACCAATGCAGTTAATAGCAAAATCAAACCCGTGCCAGTAATGCCGATAAACATCATGGTCGTGACAATGGCTATAGCGATACCGATCATGCCGAACACGTTACCGCGCCTAGATGTAGCAGGTGAAGACAGCCCATGTAAAGACAGGATAAATAATACGCCGGATACCATATAGAGAATAGCGGCAAGGTTTGGTGTCATTTCGAAGTTCATGGTCTAACCCTTCTTCTTATACATGGAGAGCATGCGTTGGGTGACCAGAAAACCACCGAATATATTGACGGCGCACAGGAGCGTGGCGATGAAGCCGAGCCCGCTGGGTAAATTGATTCCGTCCGAGGCTGCAGTAGATATGGCGACAAGCGCCCCCACGATAATCACTGAGGAAATCGCGTTGGTAACAGCCATGAGCGGTGTGTGTAGGGCGGGTGTAACAGCCCAAACCACGAAGTACCCAACAAAAATTGCCAGCACAAAAATTGCCAATTGAAACACAACGGGAGAAATTCCAGCCCCGCCGGCCATTATTATCATGTCCATATTCATATCCTCAAATYGTATCTATTAAACAAGCCGCTCGTGTATAACTGCGCCGTCTTTAGTGAGAGCGCAGCCTTTAATGATTTCGTCGTCCCAGTCTGGTGCGTAGGCGCCGTTTTCAGCAGTGACAAGTGGTAGGAAGTTGCGAATATTTCTTGCAAAGAGAGCTGAACTATCCGCCGCCATACGGGATGGCCAGTTAAGAATGCCGACAATTTTGACGCCGTTTGCCGTCGTGACGATTTCGCCCGGTTTGGCGCCTTCGACGTTACCGCCGCGCTCTATAGCCAAGTCCACTAAAACCGAACCCGGTTTCATGGATTTAATCATCGCTTTAGTGATGAGACGGGGGGCAGGGCGTCCCGGTATCAATGCCGTGGTAATGACAATATCCTGTTTGGAAATATGCTTGGCRGTCAATTCAGCCTGCAGTTTTTGGTACTCGGCCGWCATTTGTTTGGCATAACCAGCCGCCGTTTCGGCTTCTTTAAAYTCTTCGTTTTCWACYGCRATGAACTTAGCRCCSAGRGAVGCAACTTGTTCTTTAGCRGCAGGGCGCACATCTGTSGCMGTAGTYACCGCRCCTAAGCGTCTTGCCGTGGCAATCGCYTGYAAGCCTGCAACRCCKGCACCYATGATAAAKGCYTTRGCGGGCGCAATYGTSCCRGCYGCCGTCATCATCATWGGAAAAGAACGMCCGTAAATAGCYGCGGCTTCTACMACACTGCGGTAGCCRGACARATTTGACTGGGACGACAAAATATCCATACTTTGAGCACGAGAAATGCGCGGGATATATTCACCAGCATAGGCCGTAACACCAGCTTTGGCGCACGCTTTGGCATAGTCGGGATGATCGGTTGGGTTCATCAGACCGAAAATGCCAGCGCCTTTTTTCATCTTGGCAACAAGTGCTTTGGAGCCGCCATTAATAGACATGACAAAATCAGCAGRTTTTACACAGGCATCATTTGTCGCACTGATAGTAGCACCAGMTTCTTTGTAATCAGCGTCACTGAAATTAGCTTTTTTRCCYGCACCTTTGGTGACGGATACTGAATGCCCACCCGATATATAAAACTTAACCGCATCCGGCGTGGCCGCGACCCGTGCTTCATCAGTTCCGGTTTCTTTAATGACTGCAATTTTCAAGATAGCATCCTTTTGWTAGTGRGYGGRTATTGAAGRTGGTTTAGGTCAAGRCRGAGAATARCATRCCGATCATGCCSGCAAGAATTGCCAAACCAAAAAGTGTCGCATACCAACCACCACCAAGTTTGAAGGCAGGCGAAATARCAATYCCGACAATAAATGTTACGACCAAAGCGGCAGGCCAACCCATGTGTGCGCCGAAAACCAAAATTGGCATCAACAAGACGACAATGAAAAAGGCTGTAAAAAATGCGGATAATCTGACAAACCCTTTAAAAGTTTTGTCTTGCCCAACAATTGACATATCGCCGTGAATGTAATCTGACATGGTATGCTCCCTATATATTTAATTTGAAGCCCAAGTAACACGGGAATCGTTATCCGCACAAGAGCATGATTGGGATAATCAAAGCAATTCAACTAAAATTGCCCTTCGTTAAAATAAATTGAAGTCCTTAAGAGCATTTTTACGCATTTGAGGCATATTGAGTTTTGAAAAGAGCTGGAATAATTCAGCCGATAGCGTCTACGGACGTAAAAAAGGTGAATAAGATGGGTAAAACGGTACTAATCGTTGACGATGATCCGACTCAGCGGCGCATATTACAGGCGGTGATTGAGAAAAGCGGATTTTCTACTTTACAAGCATCCGATGGAGATACAGCTTTGGAAATAGCTTTGTCGCCAGACGGAAAGAAAATTGATTTGATGTTGCTGGATTTGGTGATGCCCGGCCGCGACGGTATGGATACGTTAAAAGAGCTCTCTGCAAAGCGATCTGAATTGCCTGTTATTGTGCTAACCGGCAAAGGTAGCATTGATGCCGTTGTTGCGGCTATGCAAGCTGGTGCAAGAGATTTCTTGGTTAAGCCCGCCAGTCGAGAACGGATAGTCGTGTCCTTGCGTAACGCGCTGGAGATGAAAACTCTAGCTGGTGAAGTTACTCGACTTAAAAAAAATAACACAGGTGAGCTTACTTTTGATGACCTCATCGGAAATGCATCGTCCATGCGCAGTGTCGTTGCAATGGGCGAGCGGGGCGCTAAAGCCAATATCCCTATCCTAATTACTGGTGAAAGCGGTGTTGGTAAGGAAGTGGTGGCACGGGCTATCCAAGGTACCTCTGAGAGGATAGGGCGGCCATTTATCACGGTTAACTGTGGTGCTATTCCTGAGAACTTGGTCGAAAGCATTTTGTTTGGCCATGAAAAAGGTAGTTTTACTGGCGCAAACACTAAACATTTAGGTAAATTCCAAGAAGCCAATACAGGCACGCTCTTTCTTGATGAAATAGGGGAATTGCCATTGGCCATGCAGGTCAAACTCTTGCGGGTTTTACAAGAGGGAGAGGTTGACCCTATTGGTTCTAAACGCCCGGTTAAAGTCGACGTGCGGATTATATCGGCTACAAATCGTGATTTGGCCAATGCTGTGAAGGCGGGTGAGTTCCGTGAGGATTTATATTATCGCCTCAACGTATTCCCTATTGAAATTCCGGCTTTGCGCGACCGTCGTGAGGATATCCCGGCTTTGCTTGATCACTTTATTAAACGGGTCAATGCACAAGAGCGCCGTAGTGTGCGTGGAGYWGATAGTGCCTCGTTGGATATGCTCAAGAATTTTGATTGGCCGGGCAATGTTAGACAATTAGAAAATGCCGTTTTTCGCGCGGTCATTCTTTCGGATGGGCATACACTCAAACRACAAGAYTTTCCCCAAATTTCAGGTATGGATCCGGTYATCCCGGTTCARGAARCMGCCGGACTGCAAGAGGGCGTGGATGATGGTTYAGATGCAACAAGTGAAGGCAGCAGGAATAAATTGAAGTTTCTTGACCGCAGTGGACATCTGAGRTCGTTGGAAGAAATTGAACGTGAGCTTATCCAATTTGCCATTGAGAACTACTCTGGGCACATGTCAGAAGTGGCGAGGCGTCTTGGAATTGGCCGTTCGACTTTGTATAGGAAAGTGCGYGAGCATGARCTAGACACAAATATCAAACAAACTGCTCAAAAATAGGTAAAATGCCTTTGTAGAATCGCTGTCTGTTATTGTTAATTAGTTCTAAATACATCTTACATAACTTTCACTGTCATATCACATAAGCGTGATTTGTTTATTATGTGTGGAGATAGTGYMGTGGCGTCCAAAGYAACAAAAACCCTTCTTTTRGCRGGTATAGCCGTTATTGCTATATCAACACCTATTTTYGCCTATAATGGTTTRGGYCTACGGGGTGTTCAGGMGGTYCCACAAAGYTATGGSGTACAATATGCRGGTGGWACMTATATTGCTCCACAGGCACAAGGGTATTACCAGCAGCAACAATATTATACAGGTCCTAACCTTTCGGGTGCTTATCAAGTGCCACAACCCATTTATAATAACGCTCCCGTTCAATTAGCTTCATATACACCAGCGGGACTACGTGTTCCGGTTGGAAACTATACAGGTTCACTTGGTTTGCGTGGGAGTAGTCAGGTTTTTGGTCGCAGTTTTAATGTGGGCGGAACAACCGTTACGACCAATGCCAAGCACAGCAAACGCATGCTGAACTGGCAGGAAAATACCACCGGGAAAACTCTGACGCTATTGGCTAATCGGACGAATGGTACGCTTGCGCCAAATTCTTTGACTATCGGTGGTGCTATGAAAGCCGGTCTGATGTGGCAAACTACTTCTGATGCAGGTCTGTTCCCAATCTTGTCGCGCTTCCCAGATTTTACGGCTAGAACCGAGACTTCATCTGGTATCTTCGTTATCAATAATGCTGCATTGGCTTTTACTGGAAGCTTTGGTGACTGGACGAGCTTCTATTTGCAGCCAGAGTATTCAGAAACTGAGTTTACTGGCCAGAGTGAGTTTCAGTTACGCAAAGCTTTTGTAGTGTTTGGTAATTTAGAGAAAACACCACTTTATGCCGCCTTCGGTCGTAAGACCATCGATTTTGGTAATTTTGATGGCTACAATACTTTTACTCAAACCGAGGCGCAGCATTATTTTCATGCAGTCAGTGACCAGCCTGTATTAGAGCTTGGTTATTATAATATGTATTCGGGCCTAAAAATTACCGGCACAGCCTTTAGCGGCGGACGTCAGTTGCGGGTTGGGTATGCTGGAGCAGAGAACGAAAATAAAATAGCTAATTTTGCTGCCAGTATTGAGAAAGAATTTCGYTTTGGGGGTAATAGTGCTTTTACCATYGGCACCAGTTATCTTCATGATACCAGCTACCGCAATAATTTYACGGCACATACATTTGGTCTGATCGGTTCACTRCCGCCGCCAGCAAATTTCATTGAATACCGMAATGGTGCCGTCGATGCATTTGTCGAATTTAACAGCCCAACTTGGGATTTAATGGTGGAATATACGACTTCTCTCGAGCCTTGGGGCGCGGCAATTCCGCAAGATGCCAACGGGTTTGTCGATCCTGCCTATATTATAGATCCGCTCGGAGCTACTAATGATATTAACAATATTAGTTTCGACCAAAAGCTGAATGTGCTGACTGCWCAGMTTCGTTATAAGCCTATGCTACCMAATGGCCGRCGCTTACGTTTGGCYGCMGTTGGTAGCTGGGGWAAAATTGGCGATAGTTTCGTTGGTGTTGGCATTGCTGGCCAGCCAACGACTTGGGAAAAGAATCAACAGCATGCGTTGAGCGTAGAATACCCGGTGAGCGACTATCTGGATTTTGGTGTAGAATATGTTTACAATAAAGGCTTCATTCCGTTCGTAGCCCCGCAATTGATCTCTAACGATGATGTAACCGCCCACGCAGTAAATGTCGGTTTCAAAGCGCGGTTCTAGTATATTCAGGGAACTGTGATTTAGGAAACCTTGTATTTCGGACTGATTAGTCCTAAATGCCAAATATGAATGTACAACAACATTCCGGTCGTCCAAAAGAGCGCAACCCGCAGGCGGTCATAGATGTTGAAGCGAGAAAACTTGCAACGATCTTGTCATTAATTTCCCCCTTTATTCATTCTGTATATTGTAATTTGCAAAGTTAGACAATAGTTCATTACACAGCACGAAATTTGCCACACCCTCTCGGGTTGACGGTTTGCTTTCTAGTTCCGGTTCTGCCCGTAATAATGGGACGTCCGTGTGGTCTTGCCCTTCACTGGAGTACCAGATTAGAGCGCTTAGTTTGATTTCGTGATGGGTTTAACCACACGGCAGCGCCTTTTCACATAGGGGGCCCGTAGGTTAGTCGAGAACCAAGGACCTCGCCCGGAGCCGGCCGACCACTCTGTGTTACCAAAGTATCTACACCGACAGACACCGTCTCTTCTCCAGCTAGTCAACGTGCACTTGCCTGTCCCAAAGAAGAGAACAATTTCAATATAAGGGCAGTTGCAGAACCGTGGATAAGATTTCTGTTATTTGAGAAACAAACTGCAACATCCAAACCCCTCACCCGGGCTTTGCCCGACCTCTCCCCAAAGGAGAGGTGAGAAAACTACGTTTTATTTGATAAGGATTATTGGAGTAGCGTCTCCTCTCCCATGGGGAGAGGAACAAGGTGAGGGGGTAAGATATTGAGGAGAAACTAACTGCAACATGCCAGCCCCCCAAACTCCGCTCATTCCCGCGCAGGCGGGAATCCAGTTAGAGTTTCGCGACTTTGGTGGTGACGGCGGGACTTGAACCCGCATCTCTTTGCCCATATAAAGGTTTTGCACAAACTATTACATGTAGAAAACAAAGCATGATATCCATTCTACTACGTCACATCATTTGTTAGGTGTGCCTGCTTTTCAGGCTAGACCAAATATCCTCGTTCGAAAATTTTTCGAGGGCGACCTTTAAGCCTTCAAAGCTATATACATTTTTATCATTAACTTTGATTTTTTCTATATAGTTTTTCCTTCTCAAGGACTTCAGGTGACGCTGAACAGTGCGAATTTCCATACCCGTTCTTCTCGAAATTGTATTTGACGATGGAAAGGGAAGGTCACTCTTAAACCACCAATGTAATAGTAAGTTAAGCAAAACATTAAGCTCACTTGCAGTAATGCCAAGGTGGCTTTGAGATTTAATAAGTGCGTTTGGCACAGCCGTAAAACCTGATGAAACTGCATCATCCCACTTGCTCGTAATTGCGGCAGTTTGGTCACTTGTTTTTGCATCAAACTTTGACATTTACATTCCTTGATCACCTGTTGTTGGCTTGTGGCTTTAAAATTCTATTCTTACTTAAAAACACATACAAAAAGAATAATCAAGTAATATTATTAGTATTCTTTATTATGCGATAATAGTGTCGTTATTTTTAATTAAATCAAGGTGAGGGTAGCAGAAACTATATGTGTTATTTTGTGCCCAGAACGTCCGCCGTCCCTGTGTGCGCCGTCAATATCATTGCTGCTGTAGCAAACAGCAAAAGTCCCATAATTATGTTTAGGACTACGGCTGAGCGTCCTTGTGACATCAGGCGGTTGAGGGCGCTGCCGGCTACTGCCCATGTTGAGGCGGAGGAGACACCCATAATGAAAAATGTACCGCATATGAGCAGGGTTCTGAGTTTAAAGTCGCTGGAAATGCCTACATAGGCGCCTGCTGCTGCCAGTGCCATGATGAGCCCTTTGGGATTAACCCATTGAAAAAGCACGGCTTCGTAAAACCGAAACGGGCGTGATCGTAATTTTTCTTTGGACTTGCCCGCAGGAGAGGATGTCTTGCCCTGTTTGTGCTCCAGCGCGGCTTTGAAAAATTTCACGCCCAACCAAGCCAGCCAAGCTGCACCTGCGACTTTGACAAAGGTCAGTAGCCAAGGGAATGTCTCGATAACCACACCCATGCCGAGAAGAGCCGCTAGCATGACAAAGTTAAAACCAACGGCGACACCCATGACATGGGGTATAGTCCTTTTAAAACCAAAAAGGGCGCCTGATGACATCAGCATGAAGTTATTTGGCCCCGGCGTGAACGCAGACGTAAAGGCAAACGCCACAAAGGCGATAAACAATGTCCAATCAATCATATTTTCCTAGGAGGTATATTTTCAAAGGGGGGATATTTTCAAAGAGGGCATATTTTCCAGAGGGGTATGTTCTAATGTTTTTCACTAACTTTGAAGGGTGGGCGCGTATACCCCCATAAAGCTGCGGCTGATTTAATCAAGCCCGATTCGTCCACATGGTATTCTTTGTCAGATATAGAGATAGCAAGCATAGCATCATACATGGCTTCGACGGCAATATCATCGTCCTTGAAACGAGTGAGCGTGGTCAGGACAAATGTATTTTTACGTGAACTTTTGATGCATTTGGTTAAATCTGCTTCATTGTCTCGAAACCAAGCTATGGTTTTTTCGCTGTCCATTTCGTTGCCGTGCACGAGTAAATCTAGTAGGCCTTTGGCTTGCACAATAAACTCGGACAGCTCAGGGTCGCGAACTTTATTGTCAATAATAATGGTCAACGCCAGAGGCGTTAATATATCTCGGGTGCTATATTTATCTGACATAACGTATTCTTGAATAATATCCTCACATTGGTCTAAGCATTATATGGTTTGGGCATTCTATAGTTTGGGCATTCTAATGCGTATAGACGTTAGTCGATTATAAGTTAGTCATTGGGGAAAAATCAAGCTATAGCTTGCCCAACGGACATAAAACCCAACAGACATAAAACATGGAGAAAAAAATGATAGGCTACCAAATGGTGGGAACCAATAAATTCGAAATTGCGGCTGCATTTTATGATGCTTTGCTTGGTGAAATGGGCGCGAAACGGATGATGGAAGACGAAGGCAGGTTTATTGCTTGGGCCGTACAGCCCGGACAACCTGCGTTTTCAATCTGTCGTCCACACGACGGTAAAGATGCGACTATTGGCAATGGCGGCATGACTGCTTTTTCTGCCCCTGACACGGCAACAGTAGACAGATTATACACCAAAGCCATTGAGCTTGGTGCTACATGTGAAGGGCCAGCTGGCCCGCGCGGCGACGGTGGTTTCTACGCTGGATATTTCCGCGACCCGGACGGCAATAAATGTAATTTCTTTAGTATGACGGCACCTACTGGCTAATTATAGGCTGGCTAATTATAGGCTGGCTAAAGGCTAGCGAGCTGCAATATTACTGTATTGTGATTTTTACTTTCGGGCGGTTTGGTGTATGCTCTCTCTGTATTGGGCAACTCAAACCGCTTAGAAGGTCTAGATCTATGAAAAAACTCATTTTATCCGTGGCAGTAACCACCGTTTTATCTGTCGGCTTATCGGGTTGTGTAAACGGTCCGACGGCTTATGGCCCTGCGCAAGGTAGCAGTTTGGGGTTTGCCAGCCAACAAATCGAAAGTAACCGTTTTCACGTTAGCTTTACTGGACGAAATGCTGACGAGGCGCATAATTTGGCGCTGTTACGTGCTGCTGAATTGACCAAAGGTGAAGGCTTTAGCCATTTTCGGGTAATCGGGAGCGGCGTTGATGATCAAAGCCAAAGTGGTTCTCCTGTAACAACCAGTGTCGGCATAGGTATTGGAAGTGGCAGTCGTCGTGGGCATTATGGCCGTGGCAGCCGTACCAGTGTCGGTGTCGGTATCGGTATCAATGATATTGGCCGCGCTATGCAAGGTAGCAAAGTCACTGTTGGCATGGAAATCATCTTGCTCAATGTC
>NVRS01000013.1:0-5815 GCA_002732685.1 Robiginitomaculum sp. | reverse complement strand
ANNNTNNGGAAGATCTTGGGGAAGATCTTGGGGAAGACTTTGGGGATGATTTAGCCGATAATGTCTATGAGGCTGATAGCGTCATTGGGTCGGTCCGACCACAAATCTTCACCAATTAGAGCACGACTATTGGCTTAATCCTGTTGGTTTAATCCTGTTGGTTTAATCCTGTTGGTTTAATTCTGGGCGAGCACTGTTCCTGCCAAATATAGGGAACCGCAGATTAATATGCGCGGCGGAACCTTAGTTTTCGTTTTTAAGATTTGTATGATGGCGGTTTCTACGCTGTCGCTAGCGTCCGCTTTAATGCCGCGACCTTTGGCTATGTCTGTCAAGCTTTCTGGCGACAAGCTTGCATGGTCTTTAATGGGGACAGCAACGAGTTTCTGCGCTAGTCCCTCGAACGCATCCAGAAACCCCGGCGCGTCTTTGTTTGCTAATATACCCATAATCAAAATCAACGGACGTGGTTCATTGGCATCAAGTTCAGCCATAGCACTAGCCAGGGCGCGGCCGGCATGGGGGTTGTGGCCACCGTCTAGCCAGAGCTGTGCACCTGCTGCATTGGCTATTTTGGCTAATGGGCCTTTGCTCAGTGGTTGTAGGCGGGCAGGCCAAACCGCTGTTTCAATGCCTTTGGCTATGGCGCGCTCATCGATGAGCAGTGATTTAGCCACGGCTACTGCCAGTCCTGCATTCATAATTTGGTGGGCGCCGCGTAAGGTGGGTAAGGGGAGGTCAAACAGGGTGTTTTCATCCTCAAAAATAAGGCGGCCTTGTTGCGCGTAGGCACTAAATTGTTCACCCATGCTTTGTAATTTACATCTGGTTTTAGAGGCTTCTGCGTCAAGAACGGCGCGGACTAAACTGGTTTGTTCTGCTGAAAATGCTGGTGAGTGTGCCTTGAATATCCCTGATTTCTCACGGGTGATCTGGGCTAGGTCTCGGCCAAGAAATTCGGCGTGGTCATAGTCAATCGGCGTGATGACACTGGCCGCTGGACTATCTATCACATTGGTTGCATCAAAACGYCCGCCGAGACCGACCTCCAAAATAAGTAAGTCCGCAGAAGTCTCTGAAAATGCTAAAAACCCTGCTGCRGTCGTGGCTTCGAAAAATGACAGAGGTTTGCCATCATTGGCCTCTTGCACRCGGGCTAATATGTCTAATAATGCGGGTTCACTGATTATGTCTCCCGCCAAGACGATGCGCTCGCAAAAGCTGACAAGATGCGGCGATGTGTAAACATGTACGCGTAAACCCTGTGCTTCGGCCATGGCGTGCAGAAATGCAGTTGTGGAGCCTTTGCCGTTGGTGCCCGCGATATGTATTGTCGGGGGGAGCTTATGCTGCGGATTACCCAGTTTCTTGAGGACACGCTCTATGCGTTCCAAACCTAAGTCTATTTTTTTTGGGTGTAAGTGTTCTAGTTCCCAGAGTGCCTGTTGCAGGGCGGGACTATCTTTACGCATCGGCTTTTAGGCTTCTTCCAGTGCTTTGGACGGTGTGCGYTTTTTATCCATCAGAACCGAGAGAATTTTGCTAAGAGCCGCGCGCATGTCTTTGCGGTGTACAACTTGGTCGATCATGCCTTTTGCTTGTAAATATTCGGAGCGTTGGAAACCCTCCGGGAGTTTTTCCCGAATAGTCTGCTCGATAACGCGCGGGCCTGCAAAGCATATCAGAGCATTAGGTTCTGCCAAATGCACATCCCCGATCATTGCGTAACTAGCCGTAACGCCGCCTGTGGTCGGGTCGGTAAGAACAACAATATAAGGAAGCCCGGCTTCRCGYAGTTCYTGCACKCCGATGGTGGTGCGCGGCAATTGCATRAGKGAYAATGCGCCYTCTTGCATGCGKGCGCCGCCRGCWGCSGTAAAGGCAACCATRGGCAAKCCGCGTGCGACGGCCTGTTCGCAAGCGGTTATAAACGCATCACCAGCCGCCATACCAAGAGAGCCGCCCATAAAGGCAAAGTTTTGTACCAGTACCAATGTTTCGATACCTTCGATACGCCCAATGGCTATTGTGACGGCATCATCCATGCCGGTTTTGGCGCGAGCGGTTTTGAGGCGCTCGGTATATTTGCGGTCATCTTTGAATTTTAGCGGATCTGCGACTACTTTTGGCGTCTCCAGCTTTTCGTATTTACCGTCGTCGAATGTGTAGGCAAGCCGGTATTCCGGCCCAATACGCATATGGTGCCCGGCAGGTGTAACGTGAAGTGCTGCTTCGAGATCGGCGTGAAACACCATCTCGCCAGACTTGGGACATTTGACCCAAAGATTGTCAGGCGTGTCACGCTTGGTGAAAATTTTCTTTACGCCTGGGGGCGTCAATTTTGATAACCAGTTCATGGGGTGCCTTTAGCGGGTTTGCATTGGGTGGGCAAGCTAAGTGTGGAGAAAATCTTATTTCGCAAATATATTTATACCTGCAAAATCTAAATCCTCATATTACGAGTGCGTATTGTTTTACCCTATCTGTTTGACTTATTATCCCTACTAAACTAGTTTAGTCATTATGATAAACGATAACTTATATGAAGTTAAGCAAATGGCGGCTCTATTTGATGCCCTCGGACATTATAGGCGTATAATAATTTATCGGGCTTTGAAACGAGCAGGCTCTAAGGGTGTGAATGTTGGAACGCTTTCAGAGATGACCGGTATTGGAGAGACAAATCTTGCACACCATTTGCGRATGATGAAAAAAGGAAAAATTATTCGCTCAAATACAGTTGGGCGGTTTACTTTTTTGGTGCTCAATGAAGACGAATTGACCAGTATGCTCGAGACCATTAGCGCCTAACAGATATGAAATTTGTGTTTTTCGTTGATTGACAAGGCCTGTTTCAAAGAAGGCCTGTTTCAAAAGGGCATGCTTCAAAGCTTGAGATTGTCATCATGCCAGCGCAAATGATCTTCTATAAATGTTGCGATGAAGTAATAGGAATGGTCGTACCCTTCTTGCATGCGCAGGGTTGTGGCTTGGCCGGACTTGGCGCATGCGGCTTGGAAGATTTCCGGGCGGAGATGCTCGGTTAGGAAATTATCATCTGTGCCTTGGTCGATCAGGATATTGGCTTTACTTGGAGTGGCGACCAATTCCGTTGCGTCGTATTGCGCCCAATCGCTTTCGTCCTCGCCCAAATATCCTTTAAACGCCTTTTGGCCCCACGGCACTTGCGACGGGGAGGTAATAGGGGCGAAGGCTGAACAGGTTTTGTACAGTTTTGGGTTTTTTAAATGTAGCGTAATCGCGCCGTGCCCGCCCATAGAATGGCCGCTAATGCCGATACGGTTTTTATCAATAGGGAAATTATCCAGCATCCAAGCGGTCAGTTCATCTCGTATATAACTTTGCATCTGGTAATTTTTTGCCCACGGCATCCGTGTGGCGTCCAGATAAAACCCTGCACCTTTGGCGAAATCATAATTGTCTTTATCGTCGGGCACATTATCACCGCGCGGGGATGTATCCGGCGCAATAAGGATAATTCCAAGCTCGGCTGCTATGCGTTGCGCCCCGGCCTTAACCGTGAAATTATCCTCGGTACAGGTCAGCCCAGACAGCCAAACCACGGCTGGGCAGGGAGTAGGGTCATTACCTAATGCCTTCGGCGGCAAATAGACGCTCACCCGCATATCGCAATCACAAGCCTCAGAGCGATGTGCATAAACGGCTTGCGTCCCGCCAAACATTTTATTTTTGGAGATGGGAACCATGTGCGGGCTGTTAGTCATTGGGAACATCCTTAATCTTGACATTTTGTCTATTTTGTCCAATATAGACAAAATATGGAGAATTGCTATGGAAAAAGTTACTGCTGCTGAAGCTAAACAAAAATTCGGCCAAATGATTGATAGAGCACAACGGGCACCTGTGCAAATTACGAAACATGGGCGAGGCGTAGCTTATCTGGTGGCTTCTGAGCAATATGAAGAAGACCAAAAGCAAAGGGAGTTCCATCTTTTTACTATGTTAAAACGTGGGCTTGAGGATGTGAAGGCTGGGCGCACGTCTTCATTGGAAGAAGTCAAGGCAGAAATATTTAAGAATAGATAGACTGTGCTAAATTTGAAAATATCTGATTATGCCAAAGGTCAAATCAAAGGTATTGCTGATTACGGGCGCAAGCATTGGGGAGAATTACAGTCGGATGAATATGTAAACGACTTGTTCGGAGTTCTTGAAATGCTCCAACAATACCCCAATGCTGGTAGATTGTTTGAATACGATTGGGCACATTTCGTGAATGAAAAAATCTACTTATTTCCAAACAATAGCCACCAAATATTTTATTTAGTTGCAGAAAATGCCGTCGAAATTATTGCTATAGGCGGCAGTTGGCAATTACCAGAAAATGTATTGCCTTAGGGCGTGTACCGCCAAACATTTTATTTTGAGATATTGGGATCATTCTATTCCGTCACCTTCGTCGTATAAAAATAGTGTGACTGGAAACTTTTGTTTCTCAGCCCAGACAATAGCTTCATTGAGAGAAACGCCAATTTTGTCCTCATAGGTGATGCCGCCGCGGCTTGGTTCTTCTCTGTAATCCGAATTTGTAACGCCGTTATCATGGGAGGTGTTTTCAATAACTGCGTTAAGTTTTGCCCACCTATAGGTTTTTTTCCGGCTATCAATAATATTACAAAGCATCTTTAAAACTCCACAACGCTACGAATACTCTCGCCCGCATATCACAATAGCAGGCCTTGGAACTATGCCCATAAACAAACTGCGTCCCACCAAATATTTTATTTTGAGATATTGGGGTCATGTGATGTTCTCTAACTGTAGTTTAATTGCACTAAGCTTTTTTAGTATTCGTTTGATAATTACAGTATCTGTATATGTTATCATATCTGGCAATGCCTCTGTTAGTGCTTCGGATAGAGTGACAACATTGAGTAGAATTCTTGGAAAGCCAGAAACTTCTATTGACCCACCCATAGGATTAAAATGAGTGAACTTATCTCTAAAGTTAATAAGGGTTCTGCAATCTTTTATCCATTCGTCTTCTAAGTTAATTGTTATATGACTAGGAAAATAAATGCCTTCTATACAGCGGTTCAGAAGTATTCTTGTACTTGCTACCCTACCGCCATTAGGTCGTGTTATTTCACCGGAAACATCATGAAGGTGTAAATGCCATTTTTCCAAGTCTTTGTCGTCTAAACAATTAATACCTAGCGTACTTGATTGATGTAGTGCTGATGCACAGGCGCCTTGCAAAAGGAAAGTTCCACCAATAATAATCCATCGCCAATCATGTGTATCGCTAAGATTAGTGATTTGATCATATAAGAAGACGGTAGATGCTTCGAGTTCGTTGATTATATCGGTTCGAAACCATATTGCTTGATGTGTTGTTTTATCTGTCATCCAATTACCTAATAGTATGCCCTAAAACTCCACCACGCTTCGTATACTCTCGCCCGCGTGCATGAGATCAAATGCTTTGTTGATGTCCTCCAACGGCATTTTGTGGGTGATTAGGTCGTCTATATTGATGCGCCCGTCCATATACATGTCCACGATAGAAGGTACGTCTGTGCGGCCTCTGGCACCGCCGAAAGCTGTGCCGCGCCATGATCGCCCTGTGACCARTTGGAAGGGRCGGGTGGAGATTTCTTTRCCYGCGCCYGCSACACCGATRATAATGCTCTCGCCCCARCCTTTGTGRCAGSYCTCTARSGCMRYACGCATRACKTSGRYATTGCCWRTRSMKTCAAAYGTATAATCGGCTCCGCCGCCTGTAAGTTCGACCAGATATCCGGCGAGGTCGCCTTTGACTTTGGTCGGATTG
>NVRS01000012.1:7855-61434 GCA_002732685.1 Robiginitomaculum sp. | reverse complement strand
CGCTGATTATTTATGAAGGAGGTGACCAGTATATTACATTTGAGAATTATGAAACAACCGATCAACAATATACTGCGATGACACGTTTTCGAATTGGGGATTTCAAAAAATTAACAAGGCTAGTAACTATCAACCGGATCAATGGAGATATTGTTATCTCTCAGACTATTGATGACGGGTTCGGCAAACAAAAGAAAAGCAAGAAGCACAAACCGTTTCGTCTTGAAGGGAATTGTGAAAAGGGACAAGCGGTTCAAATTCCAAAAAAGTTTTAATTTGAAGAGTGTTTTTGCAGCTTGGTAAATAGCTACATACTTAGTGCCATTAAGGCTTAAAGTATTGTTGACATTTAGTGCTACCCAGTCATACTACCCATTATCACATGGAGCACACTATGACAGTAAAAACATCTATATCTCTCACAGATCAACAAGATGACTTTGCGCGTTCACTAGTGCGAGAGGGACGGTTTTCCAGTTTAAGTTCGGTGGTGCAGCAAGGGCTTGATCTTTTGCGGGATAAGACAGAAGCGAAGATTTTAGAGACAGAAGCTTTGCGGGTTTTGCTCACACAGCGCCAAAGCGGTACTTTTGTTTCCAGCGCTGGTATGGGTTCAAAAATCAAAAGAATAGCCGCCCAGAAAGCCAAGAAAAAAGCTTCGTGACAAAACCATTTAAGGTCGTTTTTTCTACCGATGCTGAATTAGATTTTGAACTGATTTTCGATTTTTTGTATGAGAGCTATCTAAGTTTTGATGAAGATATTGAAACTGCCATAGAGCAGGCAGAGAAGAAAACTCAAAGTATTCGCAAGGCCGTTGATAAGCTTGAGGAGCATCCATTTAGGGGAACGCTGCATGATGATATGCTGCAAGGATTACGGCATGTCACAATAAGCCGTGCTATCTATTGGTTCGATATTCTTGAAGATAAACGGCTTGTGCGCATTCTTGCCATATTTTACGGCGGTCAAGACCATCATACAAAAATGCTAATACGTTTATTGGACGGCAAGTAAATCCGAACCTATCCCAGAACGCTATCAGCCTCGACATATTTCAGGCCGAGTGCTTTGCCGACTGCGGCGTAGGTTAGCTTGCCTTCTGCTACGTTCAGGCCCTCTTTCAGATGCTTGTTATCGCGTAGAGCCTGTTTCCAGCCTTTGTCCGCTATGGCCATTGCGTGCTGAAGGGTGACCGCGTTTAGRGCGTATGTAGATGTGCGGGCWACGGCACCGGGCATATTGGCRACACAGTAATGGACRATATCGTCAACAATATAAGTCGGGTCAGCATGGGTRGTTGCTTTTGARGTYTCAAAACAACCGCCTTGGTCGATAGCCACRTCAACGAGMACWGCACCCGGYTGCATGGTTTTGAGCATAGCACGCGTGATCAATTGCGGCGCAGCGGCGCCCGGTACGAGCACGGCACCAATAACCAAATCAGCAGTTTTAACCAGTTCAGCAAGTACGCTCGGGGTGGAACGCACGACTTTGGCAGAAGCCTTGAAATAATTAGACAGGCTCTCCATCACATCCGGATTACGGTCGAGAATAGTCACGTCGGCTTGGAGGCCAACCGCCATTTGCGCCGCGTTAAACCCGACAACGCCGCCGCCGATAACCACGACTTTGGCTGGCGCTACGCCCGGTACACCGCCGAGCAATACGCCCCGGCCTTTATGTTCTTTTTGCAARGCMACTGCACCYGCYTGCACRGAYAAACGTCCRGCGACTTGGCTCATGGGTTTGAGGAGCGGCAACTCGCCCGCATCGCTGGTCACGGTTTCGTAGGCAATGCCGACACAACCAGATTTTAAAAGAGCTTTGGTTTGTTTTGGATCGGGTGCCAAATGTAGATATGTGTAGAGGATTTGGCCAGGGCGCAACATTTYGCACTCGGCGGGYTGTGGCTCTTTGACCTTTACGATCATCTGTGCGCGCTTAAAAATACTCTCCGCTTTTTTGGAGATACTAGCACCTGCGGCGCGGTAATCTGCATCCGTAGATCCAATACCAAGACCAGCACCGCTCTCCACAATAACTTTATGGCCAGCGTGAATAAGTTCCGCCGCACTTTCCGGCGTCAGGCCAACGCGATATTCGTGATTTTTAATCTCTTTTGGGACACCAATAAGCATAAAATTCTCCATAGTATGTTTCGGCGAACGATTAGCAAATTTCTCATTGTAACAAATTCCATATGTCTTGCTATTTTCATTATATTTCGTAATATAAATCACATTTAYCGATTATTACTGGAAATWATTCTATTATGGACACAATAGACAAGAAACTACTCCTCGCAGTWCAAAAGGATTGCCGCCGCCCTATCTCCGATTTGGCGAGCGAAGTCGGCCTGTCTACTTCCGCCGCGCACCGCCGTATAGGCCTACTGGAAAAGTCCGGAATTATAGAGGGCTATCATGCACGTCTGAACGGCCCGAAACTAGGCTATCAGATCGAGTTTTACGTAGAGGTTTCACTAGACAGCCAAAGCGAGCAAGTATTGGRAGCATTTGAGAAAGCCGCTTTGTCCCGCCCGCAAATTTTGGAATGTTATTTGATGACGGGATCGGCCGATTATTTGCTGAAAGTGGCGGTTGAGAACACCCGCGAATATGAACGGGTTTACCGCCGTACTATCGCCGCCCTGCCCCATGTCTCGCGCATTCAGTCGTCCTTGGTGATGAAGGCCGTTAAACGCTGGACTGGCTATCCAGCGCGGGACTAAGTTCGACGCGTAAGGGCCGCACAAAATGCTAGTAAATTTAACGAGATAAAGGCATAATACCTGCATGAAAAAACTCATCATTGGCATAAGCGGAGCGAGCGGGGCAGTTTACGGTGTTCGTATGTTGCGTATGCTGCAAACCATAGAAGACGTGGAAACACATCTGATTGTCTCATCCGCCGGATGGATGAATATTCGCCACGAATTGGATATGGATAAATCAGCTCTCCATGCCCTAGCCGACCATGTACATACGGACGGGGATGTCGGGGCGTGCATTGCTAGTGGTTCCTACAAAGTAGACGGTATGGTGATCGCGCCTTGTTCAGTGAAAACTATGGCATCAATTGCAAACGGCATTTGCGGTACATTGATTGCGCGTGCAGCTGATGTTTGCCTGAAAGAGCGCAGACGCTTAGTGTTGATGGTACGCGAGACACCATTGCATCTGGGTCATCTTCGCAATATGGCTTTGGTTACAGAAATCGGGGCCATTGTCGCACCGCCAGTACCTGCGTTTTACTCAAAGCCTACATCTATTGAAGAAATGGTCGACCAGACCAATGCGCAAGTGCTAGACGGGTTCGGAATTGAAGTGCAAGAGCATTTGAAAGTTTGGCAGGGATTAGGAAAGTAGAGCATGGCTGGATTATATTTTGATGAGTTTGTTGTTGGCCATGTGTTCGAACATGAACTGCGCCGCACGGTCACCGAAAGCGACAACATGTTGTTCTCCAACATGACCCTCAACCCGCAACCCCTACACATAGATCATGAATTCGCCAAAAATACAGAATTCGGAAAACCTCTAGTCAATTCCATTTTCACCCTAGGCCTAATGATCGGTATTTCTGTTAGCGATACGACGCTGGGAACTACTGTGGGTAATCTCGGCATGAGCGATACCAAATTCCCACATCCCGTCTTTCACGGCGACACTATTCATGTGACTACGGAAGTCGCCGCCGTGCGCGCCAGTAAATCTCGTCCAACGCAGGGTATAGTTACCTTTATCCACCGCGCCTATAATCAAGATGATACGTTAGTCGCCATCTGTCACCGTGCAGCTTTGATGAAACGCGCCCAAAAAACTTAAAGGGCAAATCTGAATAGACAGCGTACGCGTGTTTGCACTTGCGATTGTTGAAACCTGTCTTACATAGGGCTTTATGAAAGTATCAAATAACACAAATAACATAGACCGCAGCGCAGGTGCCACTTTCGTTCAGGATATGCAACGCGACAAAGCCCACCGTAAAAAATCCCGCAGCCTAAAACCTCTGCGCAAGATTTGGCCATTTATTACGAAATATCCCGGACTGTTAGGGCTGTTTGTGTTTTTCCTGTTTGCGGCTTCAATGTCCGGACTTTTACTGTCCTATGCACTTAAATATGTCATGGACTGTGGTTTTGATGGTTCTGGTGAGAACATCAAAATGTGTGAGAAAGTAGCTATCGCAGAGCCAGGTAATATCGGCATGTATTTCCTAATCTTTATTGGTGTGTCCGTCATGGGGGCGATGTTYGGMTCTGCCCGTTTTTATACCATTAGTGTGCTTGGCCAGCGRGTGATWGCCGACATACGCAAGAAGCTCTACGATCACATTACCGGACTGAGCCCCTCATTTTTCGAGCGGGTACGAACRGGTGAAGTTTTATCCCGATTRACTACTGATACCATGCTAATTGAAACCGTTGTTGGCTCAAGCATGAGTATTGCCCTACGTTCCATTGTATCTGTCATMGGTGCGYTAATCATCATGTTCCTCGTAAGTTGGAAATTGACTTTGATGGTKCTYGCYGTTGGTCCCTTGATTATTATCCCAGTTATTTTATTTGGTCGCAGAGTACAACGTCTATCCCGCGAGGGACAAGATAATCTAGCGACCGCATCTGCCCGCGCTGCAGAAACGCTGTCCTCCATACAAACCGTGCAAGCCTTCACTCAAGAAGAAACCGAACGCGGCCGCTTTGCAAATGCAGTAGAAAACACATTTGAGTCGCAAAAATCCCGTCTCGGTGTGCGTGCGCTCATGACCTTCGTCATGTTCGGTCTGGGTCAAGCAGGTATGATTAGTGTTTTATGGTATGGTGCTAATGCTGCATCTGCGGGCAACATGACTGGTGGTGATATCGCTCAATTTTCATTTCTCGCTTTTGTCACGGTCACTAATTTCGGCTTTGTGATAACTACGTGGACGGATCTATTGCGGGCAGCGGGTGCTAGTGAGCGCATTGTCGAACTACTCGGCGAAGTGCCGCAAATTACGGCGCCCGAAAACCCGGTTGCACTAGAAAATGCTAAAGGCGCAATTGACGTAGAAGACATGACCTTTTCCTACCCGACCCGCCCAGACGAAACAGCTCTTAAYCAAATYAATTTTTCTGTCAAACCYGGCGARACMGTGGCYCTCGTAGGCCCGTCYGGTGCGGGKAAAACTACCATGTTCCAATTGCTGTTGCGCTTCTATGATCCGCAGTCGGGACARATWAAAATTGACGGCATTGCCATCAAAGACCTCACCCCYGAAACCCTRCGYCARCAATTYGCATTCGTGCAACAGGCWACKCCGTTGTTCTCTGGYTCTGCYATGGAYAATATYCGTTATGGCCGCGCGGGTGCTAGCGACGACGMGGTTATTGCCGCTGCCAAATCCGCTTTCGCTCATGATTTYATYATGAAACTKCCGGAYGGTTATCARACSGAYYTSGGCGAAAAAGCCCTAACGCTATCRGGYGGACAACAACAACGTGTYGCCATYGCGCGCGCTATCCTCCGCGATGCGCCYATATTGCTGCTCGACGAAGCCACCAGTGCCTTGGACGCAGAGAGCGAACGCGCCGTGCAAAATGCTTTYGCAGTGCTATCCAAAGACCGCACAACTCTAGTCATCGCACATAGGCTTGCTACTGTGAAAAARGCAGACCGYATCATCGTYCTWGARGACGGTAAAATMGTTGACCAAGGCACKCACAAAGAACTGGTTAAGCGGGATGGTCTTTATGCACGATTGGCAGAGCTACAGTTTAACTTGGAAGATTAATTAGCTGGGAAGACTAAACCAGCGTAAATGCTTCGGCGTYGTRTCGAGCATACAACAATTTGGTTTGGCGCAACAARCCGGCGTATCCTCGATACATTGATCKGCATAAGCGATYAGTTTGTCTATRCYKYCCGGTGCGGATCTTATAGAAATAGCTTGGTCGGGATCGGTGAGATCACTCATCTTTGTTTCAGTTGTATCTACATGTGTCCAAACACCAGTGGCACTGTCAAAGCCGTAATATGCCAGCATTTCTTCGCCGTGGTCAGCTATCCATTCTACTGCACGCAGTAATAATTCTGCGTCGTTCTTTGAATAAAAATAATTAAATCCGACCCGTACCCAGCCCGGCTTTAGAATTTCGACGCCCGTGGAAATCACGGCTTCGTATTCCTCAGAAGTCTTTAGATCAATATCCAGCAATCTATGGCCGTACGGCCCAGCACAGGAACAGCCACCACGCGCTTGAATACCAAACAGATCATTCAGCAACGCAACTACGAAGTTATAGTGTAAATACTTATCCGCACTTTTATCACTGCGGATCAAAAATGAAAACACAGGCAGACGCTCTGCCTTTTGCGAGCCAAGCAGTTGGATGTTTTTATGGTTACCCCAACGCTTAATCGCTGTATCTGCAAAGCTGTGCTCCATTGCGGAAATTTTCTTTGCCCCGATTTTGTCTCGCAAATCAAACACCAAACCTGCACGAATAGCGCCAACAATATCTGGTGTACCGCCTTCTTCGCGGTGTTCTACGTCAGAAAGATATGCCTGTGCGCATGGACTGACATAAGACACCGTCCCGCCGCCAGGAATGACCGGCGTTTTATTTTGCGCCCATTTCTTTTTGACCACCAACAGTCCGGGTGTACCGGGACCACCAAGAAATTTATGCACAGAAATATAGATCGCGTCCAGCGGTGTACCGCCAACTGGGTTCATATCAATCGGCTCATAAGGCGCTGAGGCGGCGAAATCAAAACAAGCCATAGCACCGTGTTCGTGTAGCAATTTTGCTATGGGCTGTACGTCCGTTAAAATACCAGTTACGTTACTTCCTGCTGAAAAACTGCCGATTTTTACTGGGCGTTTCTTGTATTTTTTAAGCTGAGCTTCCAGATCGGCCAAGTCCACCAAACCATCATCGGTTTCTGCAATAGTCACTACATCGGCAATGGTCTCGCGCCACTGTACATCGTTGGAATGGTGTTCGTATGGYCCGATAAAAACAACGGGACGGTTAGCGGCTTTGATTTTTGTATCAACYCCGTARCGYGACATTCCTTGCGGTAATTTCAGCCGTAAAATTCCGATCAATTTATCAATTGCCCCGGTACAACCTGCACCGCAAAACAAAATGGCATCATCGTCACCAGCGTTTAAAGAATGCCCGATAATGCTYCTTGCTTGCTCACGATAAGCCGTACTTTGCCGCCCGGTCGTCGAGCTTTCCGTATGAGTGTTGGCATAAAGCGGCAAGACGGAACTTCGGATAACATCCTCAATAGGCCCATAAGAACGCCCGCTGGCCACATAATCTGCATACATTAAGCGCCGCGCACCGAACGGGCCGTTGATGACAGCGTCATGTCCGATTATATTTGCGCGCAAAACGGCAAATTCACCCGTTCCACGACCAATCGTTTTTGCTAATTTTTTACGCGCCTTAAACCCGAACACATTTGCCTCCAATGCAATCAAGACCTATAGTCGACAATGAAATAGGAAAATGATATTATAACATAATGACACGTATACTAACTCCATTAGCGCTTACAAGCATCAATTTTGCGCCTTTCGGCGATGTGGTCGAAGCACATGGTCAGAGCAAGTCCATAAATTACGGGCAAACCGAGCGCTACCATGATTTGGCGGCCATAGATGTGAGCGCAGCAAGCGGCCAGACGCTGGTCAATATTTTTCGCAGTAAACCGCTACCCCTACCCATAAAAATTGAGATCATGGAACGGCATCCACTGTCTACGCAAATGTTTATGCCGCTGTCAGAAAATCCATATTTAGTGGTGGTGGCCCCGAAAGGCGAGTTTGATGAAAGTAAGGTCGCGGTATTTCTGGCGGAGGCCAATCAAGGCGTCAATTATTACGCAGGCACATGGCACCACTATAGCTTGGCTTTAAATGCCGTGAGCGATTTTCTGGTCGTAGACAGGGGCGGCGATGGTGATAATTGTGATGAGGTTCGGTTATCTGAACCTATAACAATTACCCTGTAATTTTCCCAAACAGACGCAACCGCGACACCCCACCGTCTGGAAATACATTCAAGCGGATGTGGGTGATAGGGCTTGCGTCCGCTACCATAAATTCATGCTCACTATCAGCAGACATTTTTTGCGTGGGGAGCAGATCCGACCATCCTTGTGATTGCTCTATAATATCTGCATCCGACAAACTGCTCGCATTCACCGCTTGAATGGACACGCGGTCAGGAAAATTACCCTTAAAAAAGGCTGTGTCGACAATGATGCGTTCAATTTCACCCACATGTGCCAACTCTAAAACGGCGAAATCGTGAGCTTGTGTCCAATAATCTGGGTCGATGGCCCGCTCAAGACGGCGACGAGTTTCCCAACCGTCGCCCATATTGATGCCTTTGCCCGGTGCAATTAGGTTTTCGGGCACGCCGAAATGGCTGTCATTGGCGTAGATGGCCCGACCACCGTATTCCAGCGCTGCTAGGTCTATGGTTTGGCTTTTGTCAAAATTGTCCCAATCAATAAATACATGTCCGTAAACCCGCAGTCTTGCCACGCCGCCGTCTGGATAAATATGCAAGCGCACATGCGTCCAGATTTGATCACTTTCAAGAGCATAATAATGCTGACTATCGCCCTGCAACTCAGATTTAGCTACGACTTCTTGCCATTCGGATGCATCGGGCATTTCGGCGCTAGAATTGGCCAATTCGATTGAACAGAACGGAGGGAAGTTCCCAGTAAAATGAGACGTGGCTACCGCAAAGCCGCTAATGACACCACTGCGCCCTAGTTTGATCACCGCCCAGTCATGACCCTCGATCCGTTTGCGGCGGCTTTCCCAACCGTCCATCCATTTGCCGTTATCATCGTATTTATCCGGCACGAAAATCGGAGCTTCTGGGTTTATCAATCGGGCTTTGTCAGCAAAAAAATCGTCCGTGGCATAAATTACCACCGTGCCAAGGCGCGTTGCTGCCAGATTAGTCATTTTAGTAAAATCAGGTGTTGTCATGCCGAAATGCCTCCTGCGCAAACCATGCTTCTATACGGATTGCCGCGATTTTATGTATTTGCTCCAACGCAGTTTGGCGCTCTTCAGCTTCCGAGTTTTTTAACCGTTTCTTGAACGCTTTCAAAATATCCTTACGGCTCAATCCTTTAACCGCAACAATAAACGGGAAACCGAACTTAGCTGCGTAGGCCCCATTGTATTTCTGGAATTTTTTCAGTTCACGCGGGGAACATTGATCTAACCCTGCCCCAGCTTGTTCCTGAGTAGAACTAGCCGTCAGGCTGCCAGACAAAGCCAGCTTGCCAGCTAAATCTGGATGGGCTTTGATCAGCGCATCTTGCTCAGGTACACTGGCTGCATCTACCGCTTTGCGCATGGCCGAAATAACACAACAAGAAGAGCTGAAATCAGGATCAAACCCTCGTTCTGCTGCCCAAGGGGAATGTTCATAAGCCCCACCGAACGCCGCCGTGAATTCATCAAGCGTCATGTGGGAATTCCTTGCGCCAATGTTCAGCAATATCAATACGGCGGGCAACCCAGACTTTGTCATGGGATTTCACATAGCGTAGAAACTTAGCCAGAGCCGCCGTGCGAGCAGGTCGGCCTGATATCCGGCAATGCAAGCCAATAGACAGCATCTTCGGCGCTACCTCACCCTCAACATAAAGTGTATCAAACGCGTCTTTCAAATAGGTATAAAATTGCTCACCTGAATTAAACCCCTGAGGCGCACAGAACCGCATATCATTTGTGTCGAGTGTATAAGGCACTATCAAATGCGGTTTTTGCACCTGTGTTGACCAAAACGGCAGATCATCGGAATAATCATCCGCATCATAGCTAAAACCATATTCACTAACGAGGTCACGCGTATTCGGACTGGTGCGGCCCGTATACCAACCCTTCGGCGCAGAGCCGGTCAGGTTTTTAAATATCTCGATAGTCTCTTCCATATGGGCCCGCTCGGTTTCTATATCTACATATTGATAGTCTATCCATTTAAGGCCGTGGGAAGCAATCTCGTGCCCTCGTTTCAAAAAATCGTCTACCATATGCGGTGAGCGCTTAAGCGCATGGGCAACGGCGAATACTGTTAACGGCAAACCTTCATCTTCAAACAGCTTAAGCACCCGCCAAACCCCCGCGCGCGAGCCGTATTCGTACAAGCTTTCCATGCTCATATGCCGCGCATTTGGCACGGGTGCTGCACCAACGATTTCTGACAAGAAGGTCTCCGCTCCGTCGTCGCCGTGCAAAATACAGTTCTCGCCGCCCTCTTCATAGTTCAAGACGAACTGCACAGCAATTTTTGCCCCACCTGGCCATTTTGGATGTGGGGGGTTTGGCCCGTAGCCGGAAAGATCTCGTTGATAAGTCATAAAGTGATAATGTTTGACCGACCCGCCTCTGTCCACAATTTTATTGATAAAGTCTGTGTGGTTCGCCATATTCACCTGAACGAAAAGGATGAGACGTGACAAAATTAACAACACATGTGCTGGACACGATGACGGGTAGCCCTGCGGCAGAGCTCAGGATTGATTTATACAGGATCGAAGGCGGCGAAGCTAAATTTCTCTCCAGCCACAAAACCAATGATGATGGCCGCGTTGATAGTCCACTTTTAGAGGACGAAGATTTTGCGGCCGGCACATACCGTCTGGACTTCCATGCCGGAGATTATCTGACAGAAAACGGCGGTTCCGACTTCCTAAACATCATCCCGATCCAGTTTATGATCGCAGATACGGCCCGCCATTACCATGTACCGCTCCTGCTATCCGCCTACGGTTATTCCACATATCGGGGTAGCTAGTGCGGAACCATATCCAATTTTTACTGAACGGTGAAATTATCACTGAACGGCATCTCGACCCCACAATGACGGTGTTACAGTATTTACGAGAACGGCGCATGCAAACCGGCACCAAAGAAGGGTGCGCCGAAGGTGATTGCGGGGCTTGTACTGTGGTGCTCGGCGAGCTGGTAGACGGCAAAATCCGTAGCCGCTCCGTCAATACTTGCATCTTATTTATGGGCACATTAGACGGCAAAGAAATTCGTACGGTCGAGAGCCTTGGCACACCAAATGCACCGCACGAAATTCAAAAACTGGTAGCTGAAAAACATGGCTCCCAATGTGGGTTCTGCACACCGGGTATCGTCATGTCACTTGTCGCACTCCAAGCGGATGACGCACCTATGACTCGTAATAATATTGACGAAGCTTTAGCAGGCAATCTCTGCCGTTGTACGGGCTACGGCCCTATCATTGATGCTGCGATGGCGATGGAGCCAGACGCACAGCCTGACAATAACTCGGAGCAACTTGCCACATTACAACACGACGAAACGGTCAAACTTAGCGCCACTATCTACGGCGAAGATAAACAATTTTACATTCCAAAAACATTGGAACAACTCGCCGAACTGACCACCGAGCATCCAGATGCGACACTCCTCGCGGGCGGCACTGATATCGGACTATGGGTAACCAAACATCATAAAACCCTCCRTACAATTATTTATCTGGGCAATGTCGCAGAACTGAATACAATWGCACAAACTAAAGATGCTATTCACATAGGCGCAGGCGTAAAATACACAGACGCCATAACCAAGCTTGGCGTGTTTTATCCACACATGGACACAGTGATCCGCCGCATTGGCGCGGCACAAGTTCGTAACCTTGGTACAATCGGCGGCAACATTGCTAACGGTTCCCCCATCGGTGACATGCCGCCATTATTGATTGCAGCTGGTGCCAAACTGGTTTTACAACGCGTAGAGGGCGAACGCATTATCTCGCTTGAAGATTATTTCATAGACTACGGCAAGCAGGATTTACGCAAAGGCGAAATCGTTAAATCCATCATCGTACCCAAACCCGGTATTAATCAAAACTATTATGCCTACAAAATTTCCAAGCGGTTCGAGAGCGATATCTCCGCCGTTTGTATGGCTATGAGTTTTGATCTTGTGGACGGTATCTGCTCCACTGTACGCATAGCTTACGGCGGCATGGCAGCAACGCCAAAACGGGCAGCGGCAGCGGAAAAAATACTGGAGGGTAATGATTGGACTGAGAAAAACATACGCAGTGCAATGGGGGCGCTTTCTGCCGACTTCACGCCAATAGACGATATGCGTGCCACCAAGGGCTACCGCATGCAAGTGGCACAAAACTTGATTTTAAAAGCTTTTCTAGAAGACCAGTCTGGTAATGCTCTCCATGTTTTGGGAGTAAACGCATGAGTGTGCATAAATCTATCCAGCATGATAGTGCCCTGAAACAGGCATGCGGCACCGCAAGATATCTGGATGATATCCCGGAACCCAAAGCACTGCTACATATGTATATTGCCATGAGCACCCATGCTCACGCCAAGATTAAATCCATGGACTTATCGGCTGTGGAAAATGCGCGCGGGGTTCAATGTGTCCTCTCCGCCAAAGATATTCCCGGACATAATGATGTCAGCCCCTTTGGTGGTGACGACCCTTTATTTGCTGAAAGCTTAGTAGAATATGTGGGACAGCCAATTTTCGCGGTTGCTGCGACCACTCGTGAATTGGCGACACAAGCAGCTATGATGGCGAAAATAGAATATGATGCCCTGCCTTCCATTACTACAATTGAGCAAGCTAGGGACGCCGACCTCACTATTGAAAATTCAAAAACCATAACCAAAGGCGATGCGCCAGCGGCCATCAAAACTGCTCCTAACCGTATTGAAGGTTCATTTGTTATGGGTGGGCAGGATCATTTCTATCTTGAGGGCATGATTGCCATGGCGCTCCCGCTCGAGGACGGCGATGTGCATGTCTATTCATCAACGCAAAACCCAACAGAAATCCAGCATTTGGTGGCTCATGTTCTTGGCAAAACACAAAAGGATGTAACCGTAGAAGTACGCCGCATGGGTGGGGGTTTTGGCGGTAAAGAAACCCAACCCGCGATCATGGCCGCTGCCTGTGCCATTGCCGCGAACAAAACAAGAAAAGCCATTAAATGCCGGCTCGACCGCGACGACGACATGAAAATGACGGGCAAACGCCATGATTTTATCTATGGTTATGATTGTGGGTTTGACGATACCGGGCGTATTGYCGGGCTGGATATTGTACTGGAATCCCGCTGTGGACGGTCGAAAGATTTATCGGGGCCGATCAATGACCGCGCCATGTTCCACGCTGATAATTCATATGATTTACCAACAGCAAAAATCACCTCTCACCGCTATAAAACCCATACGGTTTCCAACACAGCCTTTCGCGGTTTCGGCGGCCCGCAAGGTATGATCGGGATCGAGCGCATAATAGAAAACATCGCATTTAGGCTGGGTAAAGACCCGCTAGATGTGCGGCTGCTCAATGCTTATGGTGAAGACAAGAGCAACGAAACACCTTACGGCCAAACGGTTGAAGATGCTGTGGTCACTGAAATACTAGAAGAATTAGCAAAGAGTAGCAACTACCGCACACGCCGTGCAGATATCCGCGCTTACAACAAAACCAGTAAAATCCTGAAAAAAGGCATAGCGATTACGCCTGTGAAATTCGGGATTAGCTTTACTAAAACCTTTCTCAACCAAGCCGGAGCCCTTGTCCATGTTTACGCGGACGGGTCAGTGCATCTTAACCACGGCGGTACAGAAATGGGGCAAGGTCTGTTCATTAAGGTGGCGCAAGTGGTGGCGGAAGAATTTAAAATCCCGCTAGAGAAAATCAAGATCAGCGCTACGCGAACCGATAAAGTCCCCAATACTTCTGCAACGGCTGCATCCTCCGGTTCTGACCTCAACGGCATGGCAGCACTGAATGCAGCACGCAAAATCAAGCTTAGGCTGATTACTCACGCTGCCAAAAAATTCAAATGTGCGGAAACTGACATTAGTTTTAAAAGCGGGATAATTAGCGGCGGTGATCAATCCATATCATTCGCAGACCTGACCCGTTCCGCCTATGAAGCCCGCATACAATTGTCCGCCACCGGATTTTATAAAACGCCTAAAATCCGCTACAACCCTGTAACTTTGATGGGCAGTCCATTTTATTACTATGCTTACGGCGCTGCCGTTTCCGAGGTCATCATTGACACCCTCACCGGAGAAAACAAAGTTACGCGCGTCGACATCCTGCATGACTGCGGACAAAGCCTTAACCCAGCCGTCGATATGGGACAGATCGAAGGCGGCTTTATTCAAGGCATGGGTTGGTTGACCACCGAAGAACTCGTATTTGATGATGCTGGGCATTTAAAAACCCATGCACCATCCACTTACAAAATTCCAACAATAGGCGACCGTCCGAAAATTATGAACATTGCGATTTGGGAAAAAGGCCGCAATAGGGAGAACACAATTTACCGCTCCAAAGCCGTAGGCGAACCACCCTTTATGTTAGCCAACTCTGTCTATTGCGCTTTGGCTGATGCGGTCTGTGCCAGCACTGATTATAAATCTCGCGCTAACCTAAACGCACCATGCACCCCCGAAGAAATCCTGCGGGCGGTGACCTCGATCACTGATGTTTAATTGGCGAGAAACGGCGAGCGACCTATTAGAACAAGGCGAAGTATTTTGTCTCGTCGCCATCACCGCAACCGAAGGCTCAACGCCGCGTGATACGGGTACAATAATGCTGGTCACAAATACGAATGAGAATGGCATAAGTGAATACGGTACGATAGGCGGTGGTAATTTGGAATATGCAGCAATCGAAACTGCACGGAACTGCCTGAGCAGCGGACACAAATCGCAAACGCTCGACTATATTCTCGGCCCAGACGTTGAGCAATGTTGTGGTGGTCGGGTAGAGTTATCTTTTTCAGTTGTGAAGGCACAAGAAGACATGCCTGACATGTCAGCATTAAAATCAGCTTCTGTGTGCTTATTTGGTATCGGGCATGTGGGCAGTGCCGTGGCGACGGCTCTCGCACCCCTGCCCTTCACGTTACAACTTTATGACAATCGCAACGACAAAATTATTGGCGGCGTATTGCCGTACTCTGATCCAGTGGACGCTGTATCGGCGGCACCAAAACATACATTGTTCCTAGTCATGACCCATGATCACAGTTTGGATTACGGTTTGGTGAGCGCTATTTTGAAACGGGGCGATTTTGCCTTTCTTGGCCTCATTGGTTCCAAAACAAAAAGGGCACGGTTTATGTCGCGCCTCAAGAAAGACGGTTTTACCGATAGACAATTATCCCGCCTGACTTGCCCTATTGGTATCCAAGGCATACAAGGCAAAGAACCGGAAATTATCGCGGCCAGTGTTGCCGCACAACTCTTACAAAAACTTGAAGCATCATATGGGGAAAACACATGAGCATTGATTTTTATTCCTGGATTTCATTGTCCATAAGATGGCTGCATGTGATTACGGGCATCGCTTGGATCGGCGCCAGTTTCTATTTCGTCTGGCTCGACAACAATCTGGAGCGCCCCGAAAAGGTCAAAAAAGGCGAACCTGACGGGGAATTATGGTCGGTGCACGGCGGTGGGTTTTACCACAATAAGAAATACATGTCCGCGCCTGCCAATATGCCGGAGCATTTACATTGGTTCAAATACGAAGCCTATTTCACATGGATTAGCGGTTTCGCGTTGATGGCGGTGATTTATTATTACGGCGCCAATCTATACCTGATCGACAAGAGCAAAAYGGCTTTGACGAATTGGCAGGCTATTGGTGCCAGTATGGGTATGCTCGCGGGTGGTTGGATTTTGTACGATTTGATGTGCAAATCACCATTGCGAAAACGTCCCGGCCTGTTTGCCATATTGTTGTTTATTTTGCTGGCATTGTCGGCGGTTGCAGCAGGCATGATGTTCTCTGACCGCGCAGCTTATATTCAGGTCGGCGCCATGATCGGTACGATGATGGCGGGCAATGTGTTTTTCAATATCATCCCGAACCAGAAAATCGTGGTGGCTGATCTTATTGCAGGGCGTCCGGTTAATCCGGAATTTGGCAAAGCCGCCAAGCTGCGTTCTATGCACAATAACTACATGACCTTGCCCGTGCTGTTCATTATGACCAGTGCACATTATCCTATGACCTACGGCTCGGGTATGGGCTGGCTCAGCCTCGCGCTTATCTCCTTGGCCGGCATAGCTGTGCGCCATTATTTCAATCTGCGCCACACCACTAAACCCAAAATGCCGTTCGCAATCGCCGCAGTCATCTTCATGGTCGCCGCCATGACCTTCCCGCTCGCCCTTAAAAAACCAGCTGCACCAACGGTGGGCGAAGTCAATTTTGAGAACGTACGCCAAATCATGGATACCCACTGTACCGCTTGCCATGCCCCAAATCCAACCCACGAAAGCTTTGACGAACCACCGTCAGGATTCCGTTTGGACACGGATGCGCTGATAGAACAAAACAAAACCCTCATCATGGAACGCGCAGTCACAGGCAAAGACATGCCGCTCGGCAACGAGACAGGCATGACGGATAAGGAACGCGAAATGCTACGGGTATGGATTGAGGGGGAGTAAACTCCCATCACCCCGCTCACCCCGTTGTAAAACGGGGTCCACCTATCCACTTTCACCATGGATCCCGTTTTGCAATGGGATGAGCAGTGAAGAGAGAATTGGTTTTACCTAAAGTTCAATAGCGAACGGGGTTTTTTCGTAAGCTATATAGAGCGGATGGGCGGGGTGGCCTGAGGCATTTATTTTTAGGGCTTGTAGGCGACCATTTTCTGATTTGAAAATATCGCGAATAGCTTGGCCTCTATCCATGTGTTTACCGTGCTCGCCCCAACCGCCAATGACGGTGACTTGCTGGCTCATGGCCGCTAGTTCTCTTATCCATTTATCATTTTCAGGGCCGTTAGGATCAGGGGTGGCGCGCATGTCTTTGGGGTCTGTGGCACGGTATGCAAAGATATTGAGCACAACGGAGCCGCCGTAACCCCACATGCGTGCTCGCCGTTCGCAGCGCTCGACCGTCGGGTCGTTTTGCACTTCGTCGGCCGTGCTCGGGTTGAGCATGAGCCAATAGAGCGGGTCTTTACTCTCGTCCCAAATTTGCGCCAACCGATAGCGCCATGTCCGGCAATCAGAAAACACAGCGGTACGGGTTTCGTTTTGCTTGAAGAGGTCGCTCATAATATTAGGTTTTCTTCTTATACACCGATCGCCCCATGACAAACGTCTCGGCGATCATGCGGTCATCGCCCATAATCATGATGGCAAACAACATGGCTTTCATGCGTTTGGCGGTTTTTAGTCTGCGCGCGATGAGCGGTGTTGATTTGAGGTCCATGACCACGAAATCGGCTTCTTTACCCGGCTCGAAATTACCGACATATTTGTCCATACCGAGCACCTTGGCCCCGCCCAATGTCGCCATGTAAAATGCGTCCATGCTCGACAGCGATAAATCACGCAGCTGACACACGGAGTAAGCAGCATTCATGGTGGCCAGCAAAGAAAAACTGGTGCCACCGCCAATGTCTGTGCCCAGCGCATGGCGGATCTTGTGACGGCGTAGTTGCGATAAGTTGAACAAGCCGGAGCCGATAAACATATTGGACGTCGGGCACAGGGAAATGGCTGCACCGGACGTAGAAATACGTTTGCACATAGACGTGCTGAGATGAACGCCGTGGGCCAATACGGTCTTATCTCCGACCAAGCCGTGCTTTGCGTAAACGTCCAGATAATCCGTAGAATCCGGGAACAGCTCGCCCACATATTTTATCTCGTCCTTGTTCTCACACATATGGGTGTGGACATGGACTGTGGGGTTTTCGGCCTTAAGCACGCCAGCCATAGCCAATTGCTTCGAGGTCGAGGTCGGTGCAAAACGCGGGGTGATGGCATAACCAAGCCTATCCGTACCGTGCCATTTTTTAATGAGCCGCTTAGTCGCAGCCCGGCCTAAGTCTTTGCCGTCGAGCAAGCCCTTGGGTGCTCCCCTATCCATCAAAACTTTGCCCGCTATCAGACGCATGTTTTTCTTTTGCGCTTCTAGGAATAACGCATCTGCGGAACCCTCATGAACCGTGCCAAACACCAACGCACTCGTCGTGCCGTTGCGCAGGAGTTCACGCACAAAAAACTTTGCAGTCTCGGCGCAGACTTTCGGGTCTTTGAAAGCCATCTCCGCCGGGAAAGTATAATCTTGGAGCCAGTCCAGCAATTGCCGACCATAGGAGCCGATAATATCAACTTGCGGGAAATGGATATGGGTGTCGATAAACCCCGGCATGATAAGGTGGTTTTTATAGTGCTGGATTTTCGTAGACGAGCGTAAGGTCTTGGCTAATGTCCGGTACGGCCCAACGGCTTTGACATGACCATCTTCGATTATTAACAAACCATCTTTGAAATATTCATAGGCTTCTACGTCCACATACGGGTCACCCAGTAGATGGAAAATTTGTGACCTGTAAGCTTTTTGCGTCATTATACAAACCCGCGTACAGGAAGGGTATTACTTCTTTGTATCCAGTTTTCTGGCGCATAACGACAAGCACCATCCGTCACATGTAGAGTATAAGCATGGCGGGCATGATCGGAAGTATTGGGAGCACTATAATGGGGCAACATGCCGTTAAAACAAACCAAGGTCCCAGCTTTAACCTCTACGGGTACGGCGCTTTTGGTATTCGGCCACGGCGTGGTGTCTAAATCTATCAATTTAGTTTGACGGCCATCACGCGTAAACTGTTGACGCAATGGGGATTTATGCCCCCCCGGTTCTACCCAAATACAGCCGTTTTCAAGGGTCGCATCATCCACCGCGAACCAGAACGTGGTGACGGATTGCGGTGTCGTGTAGAAAAATCCGGTGTCTTGATGCCAGCCAACTTCACCGCCAATACGGGGCTGTTTGAAAATATACATGGACTGCCAAATTTGTGTCTGGCTCAAGCCAACGTCCGCAGCCAATTCCGCCAGTTTGTCGCCGTGGGAAAACTTGTGAAACGCAGGGGCAAGATCATGCATAGCATGGCCGATCTTGTTGATAGATTGCTCGAGCGGCTGTACCAAGTTTCCATCTGCCCCAAACGCCTTTTCTTCAAAAAAGCAACGAATTTCGTTGGCTGACCCCAAAAAATAATCCTGCACCCTGTCAGCTTGTGGCCCGCGCTGGCGGTCTGTGGAAAACACTTCTTTGTTGGCATCAAAATCATGTGATGCTGCTATTTCGTTGGCACGAGATTTAAGTGCAGTTATCTCTGCACAAGATTTAAAATCTGGCAAAACGATAAAGCCATTATCTTTGAATTCACATTTCTGTTCAGTAGTTAACATAAGTAGATACTACGCCTGTTTGTTCTTGGGTCAAAGAAAAAGCCCCGCAGAAAACTGCGGGGCTTATAATAAATGGTATGCCTAAAACTTAGTTTCTGGCACTAAACATAACACCAACAATACGCGGTTCTGTAACAAACGCAGTGTTGTTGTTAAAGTCGATACCGCCTGCAATGTTAACTTCGTCGGTTAAGTTACGGGCAAATACGGAAAGTTCGTATTTGTCATCTTCAAAAGTCAAACCAAGCTTGCCGCCAAGTTCAAAGTTACCAGATGTGAAATACTCAAGCGATTCATACAAGAACAGGTTGGTATGCCCCTGAATTGAACCATCAAGGGAAGCCACTAAATTCATGCTGTCACTGATAGGCGCTTTGTAGTCGACAATAAAGTTAGCCGTAATTTTCGGCGCATTCGGGAATGGGTTTCCATCAACCAGAGCACGTCCATTTACATTCAGCGGGTCAGTCACAGTACATAGCCCAGAACCACAAACAGCAACGCTGAGAGTATTGTCCTTAATTTCCGTTTCGTTAAGCGCAAAGCCAGCGGTTAGATTAAGGAAATCATTAACGGCCCAAGTTGCATCAGCTTCAAACCCATAACCAACGCCTTTATCAGAATTGATCAGACCAACATTGTTCCCTGTACCACCAACAGCGGTAAACTGCTGATTTTTTACAGTATAGTAAAATGCCGCTGCATTAAAACGCAGTCTGTTGTCAGCCAGCATGGATTTAAATCCAAGCTCATAGGACTGAATTGTTTCAGAATCTGCAGTTGTTACACCGCCAAAGAACGCAACATCACGACCTTGGATAGACGGGCCACGGAAACCGCGAGCAACACGACCATATACATTGACATTTTCATTCAACTCATGGTTCAGGCTTACATCCCAGCTAATTTCGCCCGCATCTATCAAAGTCTCAGGAACAGGCGCGCCAGGTTGATTAAACACAGACAAATCTGCTTTGTCTTTAGTATAGCGAACCCCACCCGTAAGCGTTGTTGTATCGTTAAAATCATAAGACCCTTGGCCAAAAATCGCCCAAGCTTTTTTATGATCAACTATTATTGACGGCGGGACAAAGCCCGGATCGGTTAAAGCCTTCATTTTTGAGCGGAATAGAAAACCACCAATTTGCCATTTAAGTGCTTCGTCGCCATTACTGGCTAAGCGAAGTTCTTGGGTATACTGGTTAGTGAAATATTCATTGCCTGTATCAGACGGGAACGGGATGAAACCAGGACCCATAAATGGCAAGAATGCAGCACCAAAACCACCATCGATATCGCCGCGTGAAAGGCCCGTAGCCTCCTCAAATGCGGTGATAGATGTAAGCGTTGCTGCACCTAAGTCATAAGACACATTAAGTGTGATACCTTTAGAGTTAATTTCTTGCGGGTTACCAGCGCCGCCGTCAAATGCGACTTCGTCTTTAACGAAATTGCTATTCACATCATTTGAGCCAGTGGTCAGGATATTAGCACGGAACAATGTTGCAGTGCCTTCTTCATCACGAGCATGAACATCAAGTAATACGTCTAAAGCTTCTGTAGGCGTCCAGAGCAATTGCACACGACCAGCCAAATCTTCAAAACCGCCCAGAGCATCTTTTTCATTAGTGAATGTATTATCTACATAATCCGAACGACGAATAAGTGCGCCGGAAACACGACCAGATAAAGTATCTGAAAGTGCGCCACCAACAGCAACCTGCGTATTCATAGAGCCATAAGTACCGTAGCTCGTGGAAAACCGCATATCTGTTTCTTGCGAAGGTTTTACTGAAGACAACTTAATAATACCCGCCGTAGTATTGCGGCCAAACAAAGTTCCTTGCGGYCCACGAAGCACCTCAATYTGCTCCACATCAAATAGCGGAAAGGATTTCAGCAATGTGTTTTCCATAACCACATCATTCATAATGATGGAAACGGGCTGCGTTGCCTGTAGGGCAAAGTCTGTATTACCAAGGCCACGAATGTAAAAACGTGGTGCAGTACGACCGTTTGAGCTTTCCGCATAAAGACCAGGGGTGCGGTTTGCGAGACTAAGAATGTCGCCGCCGCCTTGTAGGATGGTATTAATCTCAGTAGCAGGAATTGCCGTAATAGAGATCGGCACATCCTGGATGTTTTCTTCGCGCTTCTGCGCTGTAACGATCACTTGATCAATCTGTGCAAAGGCAGAGCCGCTAAACAGGAGTGCACTTGCTGTAAGTGCACTAGCGCCCAAAAGCATTGCGCGTTTCATTGTATTATTAGGTGCAGACATGTGCATCCCCCTCTAAAAAAATTCTTGTTATAACCACTCCCCAATCATAGACGCAGGGTTAGTGGTATTCACCAATTTGTTTATGAATCGAAATACGATACGTCGATTCTTAATAGTCTTAAATTATATGTACTGAAATTACCACCTATTTTGCGCCCCCATACCCCCATCTACTTGTAGAGTGTTGCCCGAAATCCACACTCCTGCCGGGCTTAGTAAAAACAATACCGCGTTCGCTACATCCTCGCCTGTGCCTAGACGTGTGAGCGGCGCACGTGCCCGCCACCTCTCAACGCCGTCCGGCCAACCCTCTTCGATACCTGGGCGCGATATAAGCCCAGGTGCAACCGCATTTACACGAATATTATGCGGCCCCAGCTCCAATGCACTGGCGCGTGTGTACATAAGTACCGCCGCTTTGGACGCTGCATAATGGGCATGACCTTCCGCAGGATCGAGACCCTCGATTGAGGCTATATTGACAATAGCCCCGCTTCGCTTTTCTGCAACCAAGGCATTGGCAACATATTTAGTCAGCGCATAAATACCACCGAGATTGACCTTATTGATATCCTGCCAGACTTGTTCATCAGCATCCAGTAAAGAAGCGACCGTTTGTACGCCGGCATTATTGACCAGCAAATCCGGTGTCCGGTCTTCACTGACCAAAGTGTTGATCATAGCCTTGATTTTGGCGGGTTTTGAAAGATCACAGCCGATCACCCGATCGGCTCCTATCTCGTTTGCAAGGTTTTCAACACCGGTTTTACTGCTGTTGTAATGCAAAATTACCCGCGCTCCAGCATCTGCCAATTTGCGGGCTATAGACGAGCCAATGCCGCCTCCTGCCCCCGTTACCAAAGCAGTATGTCCAGTTAAATCCAGTAAATCAGAAACTGCCATAATCACCTCTCTCCCAATTAGCGCATCATCGCCGCGACATTGCCGCCGTCCACCGTGGTGACATCACCCGTGGTTTTCAAAGCCAAAGCATGGTGCAAAAACGCTTGCGCTACATCTTCGGCCAAAACTTCCCGGCCTAGTAAATTACCACCCAAATAATCAGCTTCGGACAATCCGCGCGCCTTGGAGCGTCCGGCAATCATCTTATTGTCCAGCAAACCTGATCGAATGCGGTCCGCATTGACCGCATTAGCACGGATACCGTATGTACCGCACTCCAACGCATATTGCCGCATCAAAAACATAGTCGCTGCTTTGGGCAAACCATACGCACCAAAATTGGCTCCRGGRTTWACGGCTTGCTTCGAGACATTGAACAACAACGCCCCGCCTGTACCTTGAGCCTTCATAATCCGTACGGCCTCTTGCGCCATTTTATTATGGGCAAAAAAGTTGAGCTCGAAACTTTTCCGTAAAAGATCGTCGTCCATCGTGTCCATAGCCGCTTCCCATGCTGCACCTGCATTGGACACCAAAATATCTACGCCCCCATAAACTTCGCATACTTTTCGAAACGCAGCCTCGATGTTTTTCGGGTTGGTGACATCGCACTTGATTGCCAGCCCACCGATTGCATCCGCAACCAATCTCGCACTTGTGAGGTCTTGGTCGATCATTGCGACTTGCGCGCCTTGCTCGGCAAATAACCGAGCCGTTGCCGCTCCGATTGTGCCGCCGCCGCCCGTAATGACCGCCACTTGCCCCGCCAAAGGCAAAGGTTTGCTCTTACCGAGTTTAGCTTGCTCCAATGACCAATATTCCATATCGAATAATTCGTGCTCAGGCAAAGCTTCATAGCGCCCGACCCGGTCAGCATCCAATATGGTCGCCACCAATATTTCGGCTAAGTCGGCTGCAACACTAGCGGCTTTGGCATTTGCGCCCATGCCGAACAATCCTAATCCCGGCGCATAAACGACACGCGGGCTTGGATCGAGCATGGTTTTAATCCCGCCCGTTTTTTTGTTGTTTTTATCAAAATATTTTATGTAGGTTTTGCGGTATTTTTCCACTTCTTTGGTTACCGTGTCTTTGTATGTATCCATGCCCAAGGCTGTTGCAAATGGTAATATCAGCGGCTTGTTTTTGGTGCGGATAATATGGTCAGGCGTCATCACACCGCGCCGCCCGTCCTTGGCTATATTTTCACTATCTACAAATGCCCGAATTTTTCGTGAGGTGCGAAAGTCCATAACAAGGCGGGAAAAACTTCCACCACTATTATCAACTGAACAAGCCCCGCGAATAATCGGTGCAATATCGCAGACCTTAGCGGGCCTTGCATTCATGTCGGTTTTTTCGGGACTATAAGCAGGCTTGGAAGCGATATATTTTTCCGCCAAAGATACCAATTTTATCATCCGGTCATAAGACTGCTTCGCCGTATCCCCAAAGGTAAATAGGCCGTGTTTATGCAAGACAATACCTTCGATATCCGGGTGTTTATCATAAAGATCAGCCGTCGCCTTAGCCAGTTCAAACCCCGGCATAACATAAGGTAGAATAGCGACTTTATCGCCGTAAATCTCTTTGCAAATTGCCATACCGTTTTTTTGGTCTGACACAGAAAGGACGGCTTTGGTATGGGAATGATCAACAAATTTATGGGGCAAGAAGGCATGCAAAAGCGTTTCTACGGACGGGTTAGGCGAGGCCGGRTCCAATAGGTTTAAACGCTGGAACTTGACCATGTCTTCATCGGACATTTTCGCCCAAGACCGCACTTCGCCCAACGGTTCACGGTAAAGCGCGGGCAAGCCAGCAGGCTCAATTGTTGCTAAATCCCAACCGCTCCCTTTAACACAAAGCACATCCACTTCATTGCCGAGGAAATCCCGCATGCGGGTCTTAACCGAAGTATTGCCGCCGCCGTGGATAACCAGTGCGGGCACACCTCCTATGAGCCTTGATGTATAAACCCTGAGAGCCAAATCCTCATTGACCCCCTCGTCCGCATATTTAACGACTACGGCTTGCGCATCCGCATCCGACCAGAGATTTTTCATACATCATCCTTTAATTTTATGTGTCTTGCCACGAGAGGTAATTTATTGCAAATCAGTTTACATGCCCACTAGAAATAAAGATAAAAGCCTACATATTTTTAAATCTCCAAACCCGGACGAGTTTTGGCTTGATGAGAGAATTTACATCCGTGAATTGATGAACGCACCCGAAGAACCCGCCCTGTCCCTCGCCCGGTTTCGTGTTCCGGCGGGCAGCACAACACAATTACATAGCCTGAGTATTACCGAATGGTATGTCATGGAAAGCGGCAGTGGCATTATTGAGGTCGAGGGACTAGAAATGCCAATCAAAGCGGGGGATTGCGTTAAAATAAATATAGGCCAAAGCCAGCGCGTGATAAATAAATCAGACGAAGAATTGGTGTTTCAATCTATCTGCACACCGCGCTGGACACCGGAATGTTATAAAAATTTAGAGCCAGAAAACGGAGAAGATAATGAAGGTTAACGGCCAAGATATGCGCACCATTTGGGTGGAAAACGATACTGTCAAAATCATAGACCAACGGTTTCTCCCCCATGAGCTTAAAATCATCCCCATAGAAAACCTAGAAGATGCCCGCGCCGCAATTGCCGATATGAAAGTGCGCGGTGCCCCTTGTATTGGTGCCACCGCTATGTACGGCATGGCCGTTTCTGTGCGTAATGACCCGTCAGATACCGCCGTAAAAACCGCTTATGATGTGCTCAATGCATCACGCCCTACCGCAGTTAATTTGAAATGGGCTATCGACGAATGCATGAAAGCGGTGGACGGCTTGGCCGAAGCAGAGCGCGCCGCCGCGCTGTTCAAACTCTCCGCCAAAAATTGTGATGATGACGCGCAGATGTGCTCCAATATCGGCGATTACGGCAAAACATTGCTGGACGAAATCGCAAAACACAAAAACGGCGAAACCATCAATATCCTGACCCATTGTAATGCAGGTTGGGTGGCCACGGTAGATTGGGGCACTGCCATTTCACCAATTTATAAGGCGTTTAATGCTGGTATGGATGTCCATGTCTGGGTCGACGAGACCCGTCCACGCTCCCAAGGTGCCCGCCTAACCGCTTGGGAGCTAGAACAACACGGCGTCCCCTACACAGTAATAACTGACAACAGCGGCGGCCACTTGATGCAACACGGATTGGTGGATATTTGCTTTGTCGGCACAGACCGCACAACTGCCACAGGCGATGTTTGCAACAAGATCGGCACATATTTGAAAGCCCTCGCAGCATTTGATAACAATGTCCCGTTTTACGTCTGTGCTCCGTCCAACTCCATAGACTGGGACATGCAAGACGGCCTAAAAGAAATTCCTATCGAAGTCCGTAGCGGCGAGCAGGAAGTCGGCTGGATTACGGGCCGCGATGAAGACGGCGTTATAAGGCGCGTAACGACCATGCCCGACCCCAAAAAAACYAGAAACGATGCATTTGACGTGACGCCAAGAAAATATATCACGGGCCTGATCACAGAACGCGGCATTGCAAACTCTAGCCGCGCCGGATTGCTACAACTGTTTCCAGAGAAAGCCTGATTAATTTAAAAACTCTATATGAAACGCACTGGCGGMTTTAACTAATCCAGACAAATTCTCTCACCTGCTCGGGCTAATTTGTATCCGGCTTTTTCTATGTCCTCATAAGCAATAGTATTTACATCATGTGCCGGATTGGAATGATTGAGGTGGATGAAACGGATTTTCGCACGGCTTGCAGGGTCTAACTGTTTTAACAGTTCCATTGTATGGGTAATGGTAGGATGGGGTATTTTACTCATATCCCGACCCGGAAGTTCGTCGCCGCTATAGAACGTCCCGTCCAGGAACAGATAATCATTATCGGCGATAATAGTATCGAATTTTGTGCCAGCTTCAGCCCATTGCTCCCAGCTATCAATATCGGGGATAAAAACGGCGGACTTACTAGCGCCTTGAATGTGGTAGCCGACGGTTTCAGTATATTCCCCCCGGTGCGGAACCGTGAAAGGCGYGATTGAAATAGCRTCACTAATTTTAACATTGGTCTGATCTACGAGAGGTTTGATGTCGATATTGTTMARCTTTACCARCAAATCCCACGGKCCGTTAYTYTCWAGAAAAYTYKSCATTTTYGGCATWGCATAAACSGGGAHVGNCTTTNGCGCCCATAGCTTCGCGGCCAAATTGGGCTAGACCCAGATAGTGCCCYATATGKCCGTGGGTCAGGAATATCTCGCCGAGTTTCAGCCCTTCGACTTCACTGCTAATTTCCAACATRTGCATTTGGTATTTCACATCGGGCGTTGCATCGAACAATGAATATGTTGCSGCTTCTCTATTGACCAAAGCAAGAGAACTAGCCGTGCGGATTAGMGAAGAATTACGCCAAGCWGGGTCAGCRCTGTTACCGATTTGCGGTTTRCCRGCATCTTGGGCTGTGCCGAGAACAACAAGATTAGCATTGCATATATCAGCYTTAATCTCRACTTCAGAGGCTTGGCAAGACACAAGGCCTAATATTGCGCTCGYTGCAATACCGAGTAAAAATTTATTGTTCATAACACTTATCCCTATGTATCTTAGCTCTGTTACCATGAGCMCTAAATTGATATAAGCCCATAAAGAAAGAGGGRAATCAATGCTATCTTTATTTGAAATTGCTGCCGTGATGCTCGTGCTATCTGCATTGTTTGGATGGATCAATCACGCATTTTTAAAATTGCCCCATACTATCGGCCTGTTGATCATGGCATTGATAACATCATTTGTCTTACTCGGGCTTGAGGTTGCTTTCCCTGCTCTTGGTCTTACGGATACGGTTCAAACCGCCCTTGGACAAATCGATTTTAACGAGACGGTGATGAACGGCATGTTGGCATTCTTGCTGTTTGCGGGTGCGTTACATGTAGACATGATATTCCTAAAATCCCGCCGCTGGGCGATTGGTTTAATGGCGACAATAGGCGTGTGTATTTCAACCGCTATTGTCGGTACTGGATTTTACCTTGCCACCCAATTGGCTGGTCTCGACATTCCGTTTATTTGGGCGTTGGTATTTGGCGCATTGATYAGCCCRACCGACCCCGTAGCCGTGTTATCTATYTTAAAAACCGTCACCATGCCGCGCGAACTAGAAGCCAAAATTGCGGGCGAGAGTTTGTTTAACGATGGTGTYGGCGTGGTYATATTTACCATTATTTTGGCGRTAGCCGTCGGCGGTGGCCACGGCGGCCATGTCATGGGCGTCATGGATGTGGTCGAGTTGTTTATGGTCGAAGCGGTTGGCGGTGCTGTGCTCGGGCTTATAGCGGGTTGGATAGCTTACAAAGCTATGGCGATGATAGATGAGCATGCCATAGAAATTCTCATAACCCTCGGGATCGTTGCTGGCACTTATGCGTTGGCGGGCCGCATTCAAATTCTTGACCACCATTTATCTGGGCCTATCGCAGTTGTGGTCGCGGGGCTATTGATTGGTAATAAAGGTGCAGAATTTGCTATGAGCGAAAAGACGCGGACTTATTTGTTCGGATTTTGGGAGATGATCGACGAAATTCTCAACTCGGTTCTATTCTTACTTATTGGGTTGGAAATACTGATACTCAGCGATCAACTCAATATCAAAACGGCTTTAATCGTCGTGCTGATTTCCATTCCGTTGGTGCTTGTGGCTAGGCTGGTTGCCGTGTCAGTCCCTCTTAAATTTCTCGGTATTTTCAAAAGCTTCACCAAAGGTGCAATCCCGGTACTGACATGGGGCGGACTGCGCGGTGGTATTTCTGTGGCATTAGCCCTGTCTCTACCAGACACGGTTGCCGCCAAACCAATTATCCTGACCGCCACTTACGGTGTGGTGATTTTCTCAATTATCGTCCAAGGTTTGACGGTGAAAAACGTAGTGCAAAAAACTGTTGACCCTGAACTATTGTAGCTATGGTATTTAAATCAAGAATTTTCAGCGGCGGAATGGCTGCAAGAAAAYCCGCCCCATGTAGCGCAATGGGCAAATAGCTAAACTGMTTTAGGGCGAMCCARCCACACCAATATCATGGCAATAAATGCAGGCAGAGCTTGGATATAGAATATTGAWGTTTTGGCYGTAAAWCCRCCRTAAATYCCGGCWAYRRCRACACACCCCAAGAAGAAWAWTTTYACATTGRTCYGCYYRGACARCAATCCCCAAACAAGTCCYGTTGCTAAAAAMCCGTTATAAAGCCCTTGATTAGCAGCAAGRGGTGCGGAAGCTTCGGCAAATTCCGGCGTTAAACCAAATATCTTCTGCCCYACCGGGTGGTTCCAAAAAAACATYTCCAAAACCATAAACCCGTAATGRCTRACGGCAACAAAGGCGGTCATAATAAKWGCRAGWRTTTTCATATTGGCCTYTTAATCAATAGTAGCAATCTTGAGCGTGTCGGTTGTTCCTGGTCTTCCGAACGGAATGCCTGCCGTAATGATGATTTTATCGCCAGGGACAGCATCGGCTTCTAATTTCGCGATTTCCTGAGTGACTTCCAACATATCGTCAAAGCTTTTTGGGTCGTCCATAACCACTGCCCGCACACCCCAAGTTAACGCCATGCGYGAAGCGACGGCTTTATTTGGTGTTAAACCAAGAATRCGGCAAGGTGGACGCTCGCGKGCAATACGCCTGACGGTGGAACCCGTACGGGTATAGCCAAGWACCGCTTGGCAATTGAGHACCTCCGCCATACCGCGCACTGACTGGCTAATGGCGTCATTAATGGTMGCTTGCGGACGTAGGTTGSTRCGGGTGTWATTATCCGGGTAGCTTGGATCASCTTCAGCGGCTTTGATGATACGGTCCATAATGGCCACAGCAGTAGCCGGATGRCGACCAACTGCGGTTTCGGCAGATAACATAACTGCATCAGCACCTTGATAGATGGCCGTAGCGACATCRGAAGCTTCGGCGCGTGTCGGRGTCGGAGCATCGATCATGCTTTCCAACATATGTGTTGCGACAATAACCGGTTTACCGAGGGTTCTTGCAACTGTGATAATTTTGCGYTGGACCACCGGGACTTGCTCAAGCGGCAGTTCAACRCCCAAATCACCACGCGCCACCATAACGGCATCAGCRAGRTTGAYGATGGCTTCGATATCATCAACCGCAGACGGTTTTTCAATTTTWACWATTAAGCCTGCTTTATCGCCAATAATAGCTTTGGCMTCGACTACGTCTTGGACTTTTTGTACGAAGGAAAGTGCAATAAAGTCTACCTTTTGCGAAAGGGCGAACGCCATATCGATTTTATCTTTTTTTGTCATTGCCGACAGTGGCAAAACCGTGCCGATAACATTGACGCCCTTTTTATCGCCAAGAATRCCSGGMACATCAACACGAGCCTTTAGGCCTGATTTAGATTTTTCAGTGATGGTGACCATCAATTTGCCATCATCAAATTTAAGTATGTCGCCAGCGACTAACGCTTCAATGAGTTCAGGATGCGGCAAACAAACCAACCCATCCTTCGTTGATTTGGTACCAAYTTCAAGGCGGATTTCCGCCCCGTAACGCAGGGTGGTTTTACCGCCTTCGAATGTGCCTACCCGGATTTTCGGGCCTTGCATATCCGCAACAATAGCAATGGCGTTRCCGCTATTAGTTTCTATATCTCGRATTGATTGGATAGCACGTGCGTGGTCTTTATGTGAACCGTGGGAAAAATTGAGCCGAAATGCRTCRACRCCAACYTCGTGTAACAGYTTCAAAGTRTCRGGTGCMGCACTRGCYGGMCCGACAGTTGCAAGAATTTTGGCAAARCGTTTTCGCATGATGTGTTCCTCGTAAGCCTCCGTTATAGCGGCTTNAACTCATACGGGTCTCTTACTCCGCACACCTCCCRCTCGGCAAGAGRATATCGTCACCAGCGCGAATATAAAATTTGGARTTTATAGTRTTCAGACTTTGAATTTCYGCAACAGTGCTACACGTRGTYCGRGCGAGAGAATAAAGCGTATCRCCGGGRTTAACGGTATGGTGCATAGTCACGGCTGATGCWGKCACGGCTGATACTGGCACAGCATAAATYTTCGGCTCAAGCAMAGGCTCGGTTGTCGGTAGAACTTGTTGTGGCTGTAAWGTTTGCRCTTGCGCTAATTGCGGTTGGGCTATCTGCGGACTTGKTGCAGGTGGCTCGATACCGTTAACCGCGTAATAGCCGGGTGTGCCGCCTTCACCAACGCTAGCCGTGTTTTCTTGAATACCGGACGTGGGTGCAGGCGCTTCGTAAGTCACAGCTTGCGGTACGGCTTGGTATACTGGTGCAGTTTCGCGAACAACGACAGGCGCTGGGTCACAAGTGATTGTCTTATCGGCAATACCGTAACCCGCCGCACCGCCAATAACAGCACCAGCAACCGTACCCAAAGTTTTGTTATCGCCAGCAATTTTACGGCCAGCTATAACGCCAACGACACCACCGGCAGCCGTACCGAGAATTTTGCGGTTACTCTCTTTGGAAATGCATTCCAGATAGTTTTGATCATAATTAGCTTGCGGCACATACGTTACCGGAGCGGCTGCTTGCGTTTCGTAACCTGCCTGCTGAACAACAGCCGCATCACCATAAGGATTGCTGCCCTTGTATATTGTGGTTTGCTGGTAATTTGGGTTTAGGGCTGTGCTTGAACACCCCGCCAAAACCAACATTGTTGTCGCCGCTAAAGCATTGGTAAATATACGCATAATAATCTCCGCCGATCACAAAACGATCGAATAATTAAACTTGAAGCTCATTGTGCAAAAATATGGCTAATAATGTCTTAAGATGGAGGCAATCCAGGTGTATCCGCTTGCTCGGGGTGTTCTTCAACATATGCTTGCTTGATTTGCGCTACATTTTCGCGCGTTCCGTCATGAGAATACCCGGGTGCCGCGAACAGATATCTAAACCGCTGACCCAATGTTAGCCCTTTGCCAAATACGTCTTTTCCAATGGCGAAAAACTCGGCAAATGCGACTTTAAACGGATTATAAGTCGTCAAAGGCTTGACGATACCATAGTCCACTTTTTCGTCCGGCATTTCCGGAACAAATGTGCCGAACATCCGGTCCCAAATAATAAATATTCCCGCATAATTGCAATCAAGATAACGGGCATTGCGGCCATGGTGAACACGGTGATGGGATGGTGTATTCATAACGGCTTCAAACCAACGCGGCATTTTATCTATGGTTTCTGTGTGAAACCAGAACTGATAAATCAAATTTATCGCCATAACGAATACGATAATACCCGGATGTATCCCCAGTAAAACTAGCGGTACTTTAAAGAAAACCGTTCCCGAAATACCGTTCGTCCATTGTTGGCGCAGGGCCGTGGTTAAATTGTAATGCTCGGATGAGTGGTGCACCACATGGGTTGCCCAGAACCAGCGCGATTTATGATAGGTAACATGGATCCAATAATAGACAAAATCCGTCGCCACCAACGCCAGCAGAATTATCCAAATTGAACTGCCCAGATCAAARAACCTAAACTGCCAAAMCCAGAAYAATGTCCCGACCATGAGAACTTTCAGCAAAATATCGCTGATGCTRGAYCCCATCCCCATAATYAATGAAGTGCGGGCATCTTTGAAYGTATARGCATCTTTRAYGGGGTGARATTTAAGCCAYAAWAKYTCWAGCSCAATRCARGCAATAAAAAAYGGRATGGCCCAYATGAGCAAGTCTGGAAAATKTGGTTCGGTCATARTGTTCYCWTWATTATNTKYWMCYTTTATGRCATARGSYAAAYTTAGTGCAAGTGGTCATAATCGCRCGCATCATCAAATCTATGCGGCACCCCTTGTCTTTTAACCGCCCTGCCCTTATGTGTCGACCATGATGGATATGCCGCAAAACATACAAGACATGATGGATGATTTTTCCTATCTAGATGATTGGGAAGACCGCTATATGCAYGTCATCGAGCTTGGGAAATCACTTGCCCCACTCAGCGATGAGGAACGCAATGCAAATACCAAAGTTAATGGATGTGTTTCGCAAGTCTGGTTGGTTCTCAACGTGGAAAAAGACGGCGATAACAATCCAGTCCTGAATTTTCGCGGCGATAGTGATGCCCATATAGTCAAAGGATTAGTGGCCGTGGTGCTAACGGTTTTCTCAGGACGTACGGCACAGGAAATTGTTGATATAGATGCTGCGGCTATTTTGTCAGGGCTTGGTCTTGAAGAACATTTGACACCGCAACGTTCCAATGGTCTGCACGCTATGATCGGCCGGATTAAACGAGATGCAGCAGCATTATTGACCTGATCGTTTAGCTCTTACTCCAGCCCGGCAGCCATAATATGCACTAAGCCTAGACAGAGCTAATTTAAAGACGGTTTTACCGGACCCTTTAGCCCAATTTTCAGACATTTCCAAAGCACCGATAGTCATATCACTACCGCACAAAGCGGTGAGTGYCTTATCCAGACCCGGGCCAACAATTTCCAAAACTTCCATTACCCGCTTGCGGGCATCCAATGCACTAATGGATATGTGCTCGGCGGTATTAGTAGACCCTCGATCACGAGTGGACATCCCGCTATAAGACTGCGCGGCAATTGTCGCCATCATGGAGCGATCGTAATCTGTTGCAAAGCGCTGCGCCGCCTCAATTTCGTCCGGCTGCAAAAAACTTTGACCASTTTTATCCTTTGTATTGGCAAGCCGGATTAAAACAGACAAATGACTGTTTATCCGCGCCGGGCGTTTAATGCCGTCGGGATGGTAAATATCACGGGTTTCCATTTCTCGGTGTTGGTTYGCRTAGGCATCTCTGKTCCCGTGGGTTTTCGCGGTCARRTTTCTGTGCTGATARCCCGCATCCAAAACATARGTTYCATCTTTTTTCACAACGGAMCCACAAGCCAGTAAACCTRYAAGGRTTTCTCTCTCGACCCAACCAATAGGACGACAACGCCTGTCACCACGYGGYACAATAACATAGGCGTCACACCGTACAGTATTTTCCATAATCACRCCGCGCTTATCCAGCATCAATTTTAATATCCCCCTCCCCCGCGACATATTTATACCCYGCCTTTAATGGTYTTTAGGATGAGKGCTGARTTTAGGAACTCCTCTAGTTTTTGCAGYTTTTGATCAAAYARTGGATCGTCCCGCTCGTTCTCGATTAATTGGCAAGCATAACTTGCTGTGCTCGGGTCACGCGTAAAAGCCCGGCTGACTTTGGCAATGCGTATTTGAAAYACAACATGCATCAAATACATGGCCACTTGYCTGGCAAAACTCATATGAGCTGGCCCTTTTGTGCGGCTGATTAAGCCCGCACTCGGCACCCCGAATTCTATWGCAACAATTGCRCACACCAATTGTGCCAAAGCTTTCTCATGYAGTTTAGATTGGTCRCTCATACATCCTCCCAGGCTAGAGGTRKNNTATAGGACTATTTAGCCTATTRAGGATTATATTCCTAATTTATGGTAAACAGAGGGTTAATAATAATTATAAGGCCCNGCCTCCAGGRTAGCTAAGTRAYTGATTTTATGCGAATATTYTCTCTGGTATTGCCGTGTGTTGTTCTAGCTCAGAGTATTTGACCAAGTGGTCAAAACCAAGGATAGAGGTAACATTCACSCCATCATCCGAAAGCGGCAACCGTATCCAAAACTGGGCCAGATGRCCGCGCATAGGGGTTCCCGGCTTAGTCACACCMGCCGACGGRCGGCCTAGATCCATCACACGRTTWAGCACTCTATTCCAATATTCACGTCTGTTTCCAATCGGCAATTCGTCGATATATCGGCCGGAAATTTCAGCGTCAAACAATTCCCAAAAACCCGTTCCAGCCAGTCTGTATTTAAAYCTTGTGTGCTCAGCGGCATGACAAGCTTCGATAACTGTAATCATGGGTAAATGTTCGCAGATGTCCGAAGGGTCAATATCGGCACGGCGYGGYAACCGGCCTGCCTTACATTTTGAACGCCAATAATCATAAACATATTGCTGCTGCGGCAATATCATTTGATGTCGAAGTGCGGTTCCAGCCAGCATAATTCCCCCTAAATACCACCCATTTCCCTCATGAGTGATATGGTTAATGAAACGTTACTATTGGTTAGGAAGGAACAGGAATACAGGTAGGTTTCACAAATAACCCTGAAATTTCGCGAAAAACGGCCTATTTTTATACCGGAACCGATTCAATTGGGCGGATGGAGTAGTAGAGTTTCAAAAAACCCGCTCATACCGTGCCACGACACGGTATCCAGCGCATCAAGAGCGAGCAAAGCTCGCACATAATTGTTTAAACTGGATTCCGGCTTTCGCCGGAATGAGCGGGGAAGTATAGTATTCAACTCAATCTATAAAAAGTTGAACTATAGATACCAAAATCGCTACAGAGGAAAGAACGATAGCGACCCACGAACGGACACTTATTGGCGTTGAGGTTCTACGATCCAACTCCCTCATACCGGCAATGTAATCAGCTGTTCCTTCCCGCCATCCTGCAATATATTCATGTAAATCTTCATCTGAGAGACGTCTTAACGTATCTAGAGATTTATCTGGCAGGTTTCTCAGGTTAACACTACCTTTTCGTTTTGAAGGAAATAGTTTCATATTGATATCACCTACTGATAAACGCCGCGAAATGCTGCGTCCAAATCGGCTATCAAATCATCTGGATGCTCTAGCCCGATGGAAATCCTAATGAGACCTTCCGTCAAACCGCCTTGTGCCCGCACATCCACAGGGATGCCGGAATGGGTGGTGGACGCGGGGTGACACACCAAGCTCTCGGAACCACCTAAAGACACGGCAGATTTAAACAATGACATGCCGTTGATAATTTTAAACGCATCTTGGCGCGTACCGTCAAGAACGAACGAAAAAGTTGAACCAGGGCCGCTGCATTGGCGTTTGTAGACGGCTTGGTAAGCCTCATCTTTGACATGGTCAGGATGGAGAACTTTAACTTTGGCGTATGGGTTGTTCGCTAACCACGCCGCAACTTTCTCGCCGCTATCAGATGCTCGCTGCATACGGATGCTGAGGGTCTCTAATGAGCGCGACAACATCCACGCCGTGTTCGGGTCAAGGTTCATGCCCATGGCATTGCGAATACCGCGCACGGCTTTGATGGCCGCGCCGTTACCCATAACCGCACCTGCGATTAARTCAGAATGCCCGCCGACATATTTGGTSARMGAGTAYACGGCCAGATCRATGCCGTTCTTGACGGCTTGCTGAAATACRGGGCCAAGCAARGTATTATCGCAAACRGTTACAGGRCGCACACCAGTTTCTTTTTCAAGTCTTTCYTGTGCATYTTTAAGAATTTCAAAATCGAAAATCGCATTGGTCGGATTGCCGGGCGTTTCCATATAGATCATTTTTACGGGGCCCATTTTTTGGGCTTTCTCGATTGCCGCATCAAGGCTGGCCGGGTCGAGACCRTCTTGAAACTCCACAGACKGAATACCGAATTGCGACAACAAATTACGGATCAATGTTTCCGTTCCGCCGTAAATGGGCGAACCATGTACCARCACATCRCCGGGACGTAACACAGACAAAAGCGCACTGGAAATAGCGCCCATACCAGATGCACAAACCACACCTTCTTCCGCGCCYTCRTAYACGGCAAGGCGGTCTTCGGTGATCTCTGCATTGGGATGATTGAACCGCGAATATATGAGCCCAGCGCTATCGCCGCTCGGCAATGGTTTGCGACCMGCCATAATATCAAAAAACTCTTCCCCGGCTTCGGCATTGGGAAACGCAAATGTCGARGTTAGRAATACGGGCTGTTTCACAGAACCCTCTGATAGCATCGGGTCATAGCCGTACCCCATCATYAGRGTTTCAGGGTGCAGTTGATGGTTACCAATTTTAGTTTTGTTATTRATGACTTTTTTCATTTCGGGTTCCTATATGTTGTAGAATTCTTTGTACCAATTGACGAACACTGGAATGCCTTGGTCTATGGTTGTTTTGGGGTTGTAGTCAAAGGCTGCTTTGGCCTTGGAAATATCGGCGAAAGTTTTAGAGACATCACCCATTTGTTTGGACGTAAAGTTCTTCTTGGCTTCTTGCCCGCAAGCTTTCTCGACCGCGTGTACCAAATCCATCAAAGGCGTCGGTGTWGAATTGCCAAGRTTGTAAACTTCGTGGGGAACTTTTGCGCTTTYTGTTATTTGGGGCGGTGTATCRACGATGCGGGTCATTGCYGTAACAACRTCATCAATATAAGTAAAGTCCCGGGACATTTCTCCGGCAGCAAAAATATCTATGGTCTCGCCTTTAAAAATCTTCTCGGTGAAAATCCARTARGCCATATCYGGCCGKCCCCACGSACCGTAAACCGTAAAGAACCGTAGCCCAGTGAGCGGAATACCGTAYAAATGKGCGTAGCTTTGGGATATTATCTCGCCGCTRATTTTGGTGGCTGAATACAGMGATACAGGYTTGGTAACAGGATCACTTTCGCTAAACGGCCCGTCCGACCGATCWCCGTAAACCGATGAGCTWGACGCATAAACCATATGCTTCAGGTTTTTAGCGGCGCGGGCAAACTCCARCACGTTGAGATACCCCGTAAGGTTAGARCGCATATAAGCACGCGGATTTTCAATGGAGTAGCGCACCCCGGCCTGTGCTGCGAGATTAACAATATGYGTAATATCATCCGGCGACACCACTTTTTCAAGGGCACCATCATCCGCCAAATCTACCTGTGCAAAGCGGAACTTTTCAAACTTGGCCAATCGTTCCAGACGCGCATGTTTGATCATCGGRTCRTAATARTCATTCAGATTATCGACGCCYACCACCTGTTCRCCGCGCGCCAGCAGCGCMAGGCAAAGATTRTGGCCGATAAACCCGGCAGCACCTGTTACGAGAATAGTCATGTGCTCTCYTTAGCGAAAAATATGYAAAACGATAGCYTAATCTTCGCCCRAAATYACTTAYCCAARCACCATTTCAAAATTGCTTTTTGTGCATGTAGGCGGTTTTCRGCCTCGTCGAAYACRACGGAACTAGGYCCGTCTATTATTRCCGCTGATACTTCCTCACCYCTATGGGCAGGCAAGCAATGTAAGAACAGAGCATCCTTAGCSGCCACGTTCATCAAGGCYTCATTGACTTGCCAATCACCAAGATCAGCCATSCGCTTGTCTATATCCGTATCGCCCATAGACACCCATGTATCGGCAATAACAACGTCAGCACTTGCACATGCTTTGAACGGRTCTTGGATCARYTCAATATGCGCGCCCTCACCTCGTGCTCGCTCAACCATTTGTCCTGATGGTCCGTAKCCTTGCGGTGTGGAAATTATCAACTTAAAACCAAATTTAGCAGCCGCATTGATGAAGCTCATAGCCACATTATTACCGTCCCCAACCCAAGCAAGGCGCAAGCCTTTCAAGTCCCGTCCCTGTTCCTCAAGGGTCATCAAATCTGCCATAATTTGGCAAGGGTGGTTGTAATCCGTTAGCCCGTTAATCACAGGTATTGTAGCGTTTTGCGCGAGGGCCACAAGCGAGCTATGATCATTGGCGCGCAGCATTATCGCATCGACAAAACGTGAAAGAACCTTTGCCGTATCCTCGACACTTTCCCCGCGACCAAGCTGCATATCATCGGCGCTTGTGGTAATACTCGTACCGCCGAGCTGCATCATACCCACTTCAAAGGAAAACCTTGTGCGGGTTGAACTTTTCTCGAACAACATGGCCAATATATGCCCAGCCAAAGGCGCATCTGTATCTACTGCTCCTTTGGGAAGACCCGCGCGCGCTTTTTTRCAACGGTGCGCTTCATCCAAAATTTCGCGTAATTCTTCKGCGCGTATATCYGMRAGACTTAAAAAATGCCTATACATTATGTGTGCTCATGCTTTCGTCCATATCAAATAAGATTGAAAGCGAACTGACTTATCATGAAACCMAGCACAAGCAATGCATWWATTRCRRSYSKRRAWARMCARRRCCCWKRYTTTAACCGTRAACTTATCAATATAAYTCAGAGAYAAATTGCTCCTCAGTCATTTCGTCTTGTTGCCATACCTGTTCGGTRAACTCKATATTTTCCTGTGCAAGCATATCCAAAAGAGGYSCATAGAYATCTTTTGTCACAGGCAATAACAATCCAGCGTGRTCTATGGTACCGTCCGCAATYAACTGCGCRGCCATGCCYGCTGGATARCCAACTGTTGCCGCCATAGCGCTATACCCATTTGGCTTGCCGATAGATGTAAGCAAAGCGGATTTATAATATTTGGTGCCGTCNNSKTTTTTGNNATKATRAATTTATGCTGCAAGACGATCATGTCTTTTTCACYGTCCAGATAGGAAAGYTTTTCCAGMAGCARWTYACAAAACAMRTCCATGGGCGCTTGRCCCTTCGGAATTRCGGCATCCGAAAAGATRCCGAGCCAYTCAAGRGCCGCCCATGCAGTTTGGGACGCRTTTTTTTGCAGCGTCGTTATCTCCGCCCCKTTATTTAGTTTCTGRATATACYGTTTCCAAGAAGCACCAGACGGCACTTCAAAATCATCAAGGCGAAACAGCCCGAGCGTTTTAGCCAGCTGCATGATCTGGCAAAATCCGGGATAGCGCAATGTGCCGCGTATCAGGGTGCCAACCTCTGGTATATTGTAAATATCTTTGTAAAGAAGCGAATTGCGGTTTGGGTAACACTCAAAATCAAGGCCGCCGATAGATACGGGTCTTGCCCAATCCATCAAATTTTCAGCGGCGACAGTAACCCCTTGCCCCGTACGCAAATAATCAGCCCTGTTGAGCAATACCAATATGGCGCCTTTGGGGTTCCATGAAAACTTATAACCAAGCGGATTGTCATTATCGCCCGGTGCAGGAATGCCGCCGCACCACGAAACGAACGCTTCAATTTTTTCGCCGCTTGCATGTGCTTCATCAATAATCTGCATAGCGCTCAGATGATCAATCCCCGGATCAAGCCCAATTTCGTTCATGATACAAATATTAGCGGCTTTGGCCTCTTTATCCAAGGCCAGCATTTCCGGTGTTTGGTAGCTAGCACTTATCATATGGGTCTTGGCAGCAACACAAGCTTGTGCGACCGAATAATGAAAGGGCGGCGGCACCATGCTGAGCACCACATCAAAATCGGCGGCGCGCGCTTTGAGAGCATCTGTGTCCCGAACATCAAATATTTCGGCACTTGCATTGGCAAAACCGTCCGCCATTTTTTGCGCGTCCGCTAAAATATTATTAGCGACCACGACCATGTTTTCAGGACGCCTGCATAAATATTCTACGATTGGCGCCGTCACCAACCCCGCTCCTAAAACTAAAAACCGTGCCATATTTTCCCTCAATTTTCCGCTATCATATCTGTAATCAATTCGGCGCATCCTGCTGCCAATGTCAAACCCAAAGACCCATGCCCTATATTATAATAAAGCCCGTCAATTTTACCGGGCCGAACAATCGGCAAGCTTGATGGGGTCATGGGGCGTCTGCCAGACCATAAGTTTAACTCAGCATCATAGTTGGCCGCACTGGGCCAATACTTTCTTGCAGTCTCCAATAAATGCTGTCCACGCTTGGTAATTTCGGCATCTGGGAGATTAGCGTCGAGCAATCCGGCAATCCTAATTTTGTCACCAATTTTTGCGAAAACGAATTTATTTTTGGGGTCTGTAATGCTGGTTTGCGGTGGATGGTCGCCGAGCGGTAAAGTGAGGCTATAACCCTGCATGGGGTAAATATTCTGCTTGTCCTTAATGGGTTTCAAAAATGCATTGGCATCATTGCCAAGACATAAAATCACCGCTTCACAATCAAATWCACCTTTGTCCGTGATCACACCCGAAACKYTCYCGCCGCTCATTTGTAAGCGCAAGATRTCATGGTTGAACTTATAGGTGACGGCGTATTTCTTGACCCCGACAGACTGCAAGGCTTTGCAAAATGCTATTGGCTCTAGCACACTATCGCCCTTGGCATATAATCCGCCGCAAAAATCACCTTGCCAGTGGGCCAACATGGGTTCCACATCTATGCAGGCTGATTTATCCAGCATCTGTATCGGTAAACCGTAGCTTTCCTTTATATCCGCGAGCGCCCCATACGCGTTTAACTCGTCTTGTGTTCTGGTCAGGATGAGCTTGCCGGTTGGACTTTGGCTCATTATCCCCTGCGGTAATTCCCGAGCCAATTGCTGCATAGCCGCAGAAGATTTAGCCGCCAAAGTCAACATGGCATGCAGGTTTTCTGTTTCTCTTGCGCGGGTACAATTGCGGATAAAGGTCAGCCCCCACCGATAAAAATCTAAGTTCCCGGTTAACTTCATGCTAATTCCGGGGTCTTTTCCCACCCAATACCCGGGCAATTTTTTCAGTGTTTCCGGGCAAGCAAATGGTTCGGCGTAACTATAGGCAAGTTGAGCACCGTTCGCATTACTGGTGATTTGTGCCACATCATCCGCTTTATCGAGCACGGTAACTTCGTGACCTGCCCGCCCCAATGCATAGGCGGTTGTCACCCCGATAACGCCCGCGCCTAAAACCAATATTTTCACAAATCCCTCTTACAGCGACTAGGCTTATATGAATAATCAATGCGGCTAACAGACCCGAATAGCAAGCACCTTGTCATTACCAAGCACCCGTGATAGCGCAGATAACTACAAAGGGGAGTTTCATGGACGCAAGTTTTCTTTCACTGATGCCAGTGATCATTACATTGATCGTCGCCGTGTGGGCGCGCAATGTTATTTTGGGTTTGTTCCTAGGTGTTCTATCTGGCGTTCTCCTCATGAACGGCCCGAACCCGTTCACGGGTCTGCGCATTATGGTCAACGACTATATGGTGGCAGAGGCGGCTGAAAGCTCCCACATGGGCATTCTCATTTTGATGATATTCATCGCGGGTCTTGTTGGCCTCATGGAAAAATCCGGCGGGGCTGCAGCCTTCGCWGGCATGATGGTCAAATATATTAAAGGCAAGGTCGGCGCACAAATAGCCGCGTGGGTGAGTGGATCTTTGTTGTTTTTCACAGATTCCGGTACACCCTTAATCGTTGGYCCKCTGTTCCGACCTATCACGGACGGCCTTAARATATCCCGTGCTAAACTAGCCTGGATAATTGACAGTACGGCTTCGCCCGTAGCCGTTCTCATCCCGTTCATTGGCTGGGGTTTATATTCTCAAGGGCTTATTGCCGCCGAGTACAAAGACCTCGGCATCAACGAAAGCGCATTTCTTACTTATGTAAAAGCCGTYCCGTTCCAGTTCTATTCCATCATGGCCGTTATCATGGTRCCCGTTATCATTATCGCCAAAGCCGACTTTGGCCCCATGAAAACTTTTGAAGACAATGCGGCAAAAGGTATTGTCGCCGAAAACCAAGATGTTTTGMARGCAGARAGYGTCAGCAGTGAAGCYCTTAGCAAAGCCAARCCTATCATGGTCTGGTTACCGCTCACGATTATGTTGACCGTAATGTTTGGCCTGCTCATCCCTTTGGGTTTTCCCATGCATATGGAAAACGTTCCGTCCAATGCGTTTCGGGGTAGTTTATCCACYGGATATATTCTCGCGTCCATAGYCTTGATGCTTTTGATGGCACGGTATGGTGTGCGTTCTTTGGCTTCYGGGTTCTCACTTTATCTAGAGAGCATGAGCAAAATCGTCAGTATTCTCGCCATTTTGGTTTTGGCCTGGTCGCTCGGTGCTATCGGCAAGGATTTAGGTGCACCCCAATATATTTCACAATTGGTCGCCGGTAAATTACCGGCTTATCTTATCCCGGTCGTTGCTTTTGTAGTTGGCGGGATTATCTCGTTTTCCACTGGATCGTCGTGGGGCACTTACGCTATTCTCATGCCGCTCATCATCCCCCTCGCCCACGAATTCAACGCACCTATGTATGTGTGTATTGGCGCGGTTTTATCTGGCGGCTTGTTCGGAGATCACTGTTCTCCTATCTCAGACACCACCATCCTCTCGGCTACAGGCGCGGGCTGTCACCAACTCGACCATGTAAAAACCCAATTGCCCTACGCCCTGTTTAACGGCGCATGCTGTATGATTGCATTCATATTTGCCGGGGTAACGGGTAGTGTATGGGGCCTAGGACTTGGCATTGCCTTGATGTTGGTTGGCTTGTTCGCCATAAAGAAATTTATTGCTTAAACAGCATTTTTGCGGCGACCATYARCTGCGRTTTTYCTACTKTRAAACCAGAGCGTATCCACARTGCYTTAAGAGCCGTGAGWGMTTTRCCRAGYTTTTCGCCGTGCGGAATACCAACGGCGATCAARTCTTTGCCCGTCACCGGAAATTCAGGCCATTGCCAATCRCGGGCRGTATTRTGCAGYGYCCACCAAGCTGCCGCTTCAATAGGATCGCTGGCACCCGCAGAGCGCAAAACTGCTCTGTCCATGGCGACTTGTTGACCCGCCGTGTAGATGGCAATTTTTGTTTCCTTGTCCGGCAGCCCCGGCTGCAAATTAGTCTGATCACCCGCCCAATGTTTCAATCTAGCTTTCTCTTTGTTCGACATTTTCAGRCGTTTACACAGGCGCGCCATAGCCAACTCGTCCCTTGCCGACATAGCCATCAGACGTAAATACGGATCAGGCGATAAGGATTTATTTTTTTCTAGTTCGCATAACAATTGCAAGCCTTCGGAATTACTGGCTTCGGGCAATAGAGTTTCTAATACTCCGTTTACCGACATAACATTGACCGTGCGAAACGGTGTCGGTGCAGACAGTAATTTTTTAATTTCCGACCACACCCGTTCAGATGAAAGGGATTTAAGTTCGGCCTTTAGCTCCCGACATGCAGTCAACCCAACTGCGTCCATGGCTCGGTCTTCAGCGTACCAAGCATTGAACCGAAAGAACCTCAAAATACGGAGATAGTCCTCCTCAATACGGGTCTCGGCATTGCCAACAAAACGGATCTTGCGTGTTTTAATATCMGCRAGGCCTTGTTTCGTTGGATCGTAAATTTCACCGTTCAAATCAGTGTAAAGAGCATTGATGGTAAAATCCCGGCGGTGAGCATCTTCGGCCCAATCCGCGGTAAATTCGACCGTAGCACGGCGGCCATCCGTGCTGACATCACGGCGCAAAGTTGTGACTTCAAAGACCGTACCGTCAACCACCGCAGTTAAAGTACCGTGTGCAATTCCAGTTTCGTGGACGGCTATATCTGCGGCTTTCAAATGCTTGGCAACTTCGTGCGGTTCAACCGTTGTGGCGATATCATAATCTGCCACAGGTTCTCCAAGCAAAGCATTGCGCACACAACCGCCGACGAACCTAGCCGTTCCTTTTGGCAAAGCTGCAAACAATCTTTGCGTAGGTTTGGCCGTTAGCCAAGCGTGCTTATCCACATTTAACTTCACGTATCCATCCTTTCGTCATCCATCCTCTGGTAAAGTCTATACATCATCATCGCCGTCATRCCCCAGACATGCCAAGTCGGGTTTYGGACGTCCGGCCACGGCATATCRTATAATTGGTGGGTGACACCYTCGAACTCTACTKTGCGCGGTATGTGGTTTTCTGTATTCATAAAAAACTCAAAAGGAATTTCTATGGTTTCTTCCACTTCATTAGCGCAGGGAATTATTTCGGCGGACGGGTTGAKAATGCCAACAAATGGTGTCACCCTAAATTCGGACACGGCATTGAAAGACGGCAAACGGCCGAGCAAATGAATGTCTGGTGCAGCAATGCCGACCTCTTCGTGGGTCTCGCGCAGTGCACCTTGGCACGGGGTTTCGCCCGCYTCTGTACGYCCCCCCGGAAAGCTTATTTGCCCGGGATGGGTGGGCATGTGCATGGGGCGTCTGGTCAAAAGGACTTTCCATTCATCTCTTTTTATCAAAGGCATGAGCACAGTTGCGGGGCGTTGCCCATCTCGTTTAGGGATATGGCTATCATCACACATATCAACGGACCGAAGCACCGCACTGATGCGCTTAATCAAAGGGTCATCCAGACTAAACATTGTGAACACCTCTGGGGCCAAGTGGGGAAAACGCACCGCCAGAATAAACACCCAGCTGATTATCCACCTCAACCGCATGCTCAACCAATTCGTAAAATACAGAACGGTTTATCAAAGCATCCAACCGCCCGCGCACACGTAGTAACGGTGTTGGTTCAAGGCTATCTGGATCGGTTTTGACGCTTATGGGGTGATCTGGCCCCGCTTCAATCACCTCTTCCGTATTCGTCGTAAAAAACAAACGTTGGTTTTTACCACTGCCTTCTACATCCACACGCACGGCCAGAAAATGTGCGCATTCAACTTTGATGCGGATTTTCTCAATCGGCGTCACCAGATAAGTTTCACCGTCTGCGTCCTTACGCAGCACCCGCGAAAACAGTTTAACCAGAGGTGCCCGCGTAATGCGCGTACCTTCATGCCACCAAGAGCCGTCCTTGCTAATGACCATGTCCATATCGCCGCAATGCTCTGGATGCCAGTTCTCAACAGGCAAATCACCTTCTCCTTGAGAACGCGCAGCTTTGATCAGTTCTGACAAACCCGTCTTGCTGTTTTCTTCAGAATTGCCATTTTTTAATGTGGACACGTGCAAGATTCCTTTTGCGCTTTAGACTTATTGCCCTAAACCTAAGCTTCAATAACGACTATACAAGAGAAATGCCAAAAAAGAGAGAGCAATATGACCAGTTCCGCACTTGAAAAAAAACTCGAGCTCACCAGCACTAAGTTGGACAAAATCAAGTCGGAAATTTCCAACATAGTCATTGGCCAAGAAACCGTTGTTAACTTGTCTTTGGCGGCTGTGCTCTCCGGTGGTCATGCCCTACTGGTCGGGGTGCCGGGACTAGCCAAAACATTGTTGGTGGAAACATTATCAACTGTTCTCGGTCTCGACGGCAAACGCATTCAGTTCACACCAGACCTCATGCCTGCAGATATTATCGGCTCCGAAGTCTTAGAAGAAACTGCTAAAGGTAAACGCTCGTTCCGCTTTATCCCCGGACCAGTGTTTTGCCAATTACTCATGGCCGACGAGATTAACCGCGCGAGCCCGCGCACCCAATCTGCGCTCCTCCAAGCCATGCAGGAACGCTTTGTGACTGTAGCAGGCGAACACCATGATTTACCCGCACCGTTTCATGTGCTCGCCACACAAAACCCTATTGAGCAAGAAGGCACTTATCCTTTGCCCGAAGCCCAGCTTGACCGGTTCTTGTTCCAAATTGATGTGGATTATCCCAAAGCGGATACTGAGCGGGAAATTCTGCTCGCGACAACGGGCACTAAACAAGGTAGCGCCAAAAAAATCATCACACCAAAACAATTGATGGATATGCAAGCATTGGTGCGCTCCATGCCTATCGGCAATACTGTGGTCGATTGCATTTTGTCACTGGTCAGAAATGCCCGCCCTGACCAAAGTGAATTTGGTTTTATCAAAGACACAGTTGTCTGGGGGCCTGGTCCTCGCGCCGGACAGGCTTTGATGTTGGCAAGCCGAGCGCGCGCGCTTTTGGACGGCCGTATTTCGCCGTCCGTAGATGATGTGTTGGCCTTGGCTGCACCGGTTCTAAAACACCGTATGGCGCTTAGTTTTGCCGCCCGTGCCGACGGAGCTAATATTGATGATCTGATCACAAAACTAGCCGAGCGCGTTAGCTAATATGCCGATTGCCACAAAACCCAAAACAACCCATCTAAGGCGGGACGCAGAACATCTCGCCGAACCTTATCCGCACCTTTTGGCCGAAGCCGAGCGCGTGGCCGCGATTGTAGCCCAAGGTGTTCACGGGCGTAGACGCTCTGGTCAAGGCGAAACCTTCTGGCAATACCGAGATTATTCAAGTTCCGACAGCGCCCACGATATTGACTGGCGCCGTTCCGCCCGTGCCGACCATCATTATGTACGCGAGAACGAATGGGAAGCGGCCAATACCGTATGGATGTGGCGCGACGGATCGGACGGAATGGATTGGAAATCCCATAAATCTTTAYCAACTAAAAAAGATAGAGCCAGCGTTTTAATGATGGCTCTATCATCCCTTTTGATGCGCGCCGGAGAACGATGCGCCGTGCTCGGTATGAGCGAACGGCCGCACACGGGGCGGTTCGGYATAGAACGCATATCTTATAAACTAGCCACTGGCGAAGGCGGGCGAGACGCGCTGGATGCAAATTTCTCCGCCCATTCAAAACTAATTCTCGCATCAGATTTTCTAGCACCCGAGGCAGAATGGCGCGAGACGTTGGTCGCTCTCACCGCTCGTCCGGCAACAGGAATATTGTTACACATCGTCGATCCGGCAGAGCGCGGATTTCCGTTCAAAGGCCGCGTACAAATGCTGCAACCCGGCACGAAATTAGCCAAGCTCCCCTTCTTGCTAGGCCGTGCAGAAAAACTACGGGATCAATATTTGGAAAAATTCCAAGCCCATGAAGACGCGTTGGCACAAACGGCACGCAGGCTCGGCTGGACATTGATCACCCATACTACGGACCAACCGGCGACACAGGCGCTTAGCGCCCTGTATCAATCTTTAGCGGGGGATATTTAATGGCCCCCGTAATTGTTCTTGGCCCGGTGACATTTTTAGCGCCGCTCGCTTTGTTTGGGCTGCTGGTTCTGCCTATTATTTGGTGGGTGCTGAAAATTACACCGCCTAAACCTTTGCTGCAAATATTCCCGCCCCTGCGTTTATTGGCCGACATTAGCAAAGAAGAAGACACSCCAAATGCCACGCCTATATGGCTACTTTTGTTTCGCCTGTTCATGGGGGCATTGCTCGCYRTAGCGTTAGCAAACCCCATATTRTTTAAACCWGATGTGGAAACCAACCGCCCCTTGGCTCTGATCRTAGATAAYGGCTGGGCGGCGGCTGGTAATTGGCCCGCAGTGATCAGCGAAGCCGAAGCGCTAACCTCTCAAGCMGTCTCTRAAAACCAGATGGTTGCCTTGYTGCGCACCGTAGATTTACGGGGTGATAACRCGCAAGGTTTTATWCCTGCGGCAGAAGCCCTCAAGGCGGTCCGYACYYTACAAGTCACGGCCTATGAACCCGAGCGGATAAAACTTGCTGACCAAATAARGGGGCTAGATTTATCCAARGCGGATATATTCTGGCTGTCGGACGGGGTCGATTACGGGGTAGCAGATGATTTCAAAGATATGCTTAAATCAGGTGGTGATCAGAAAATATATTCACCGCCCGCCGCCTTTAGTCCGCTCTTGGCTGGCAAGATCGAAGAAACTGCAAACGGATTTCGGACGGCATGGCACCGTACGGATACGTCTAGCCTACGGAGCCAGAGCATTGTCGCCTTTAGCCCGCAAGGCCGTGTCCTAGCACGCACCGAATTGACATTCTTGCCGGGGGAAGCCAAAGCGGAAGCGGAATTTGAACTACCCGCAGAACTGCGCAACCGCGTGTCCTTGCTAAAGCCAGAAGGATTTCCGTCCGCTGGTTCCGTCAAATTATTAGATGATAGTTGGGGACGACCTTTGGTTGGTCTGCTTAAGGGCAGTGATGCTAACACCCARCCTCTATTGTCCGAATGGCAYTATATCGAAGAAGCCCTACAGCCGAGTGCTGACATTTACAAAGGTGATTTAGGTGARTTGCTAGCCGTATCACCGGGCATTATTTTCATGACCGATAGGGCGCGTTCCGAAAGCCCTTTAYTGGTWAAATATGTCGAAGACGGCGGTATGTTAGTACGCTTTGCTGGGCCAAAATTAGCCAAGCGYTCGGATAAATTACTGCCCGTACTYTTAAGRGTTGGCGGACGCGATATTGGCGGGGCACTCGCTTGGGAAGARCCACAAGGTYTTGRTRCATTTTCMGAARRCAGCCCGTTTTTTGGCCTCAGTGTKCGYGAGGATATAGTAGTCCGCAAACAAATTCTGGCAACACCGGGTGCAGAAACCGATGCCAACACATGGGCACGTCTGGCTGATGGATCACCTGTGATAACCTCTGGGACCCGAGGACTAGGACGCGTAGTTTTGTTTCATGTCACTGCGGGCCCTGATTGGTCGACACTGCCCTTGTCTGGCTTATATGTGCAAATGCTAGACAGATTACTGCCACTGGCTAGAAGTACCAGTTCACCCATCAACAATAACTCCAATGGTAACTGGACGGCAGAGCGAACATTGGACGGTTACGGCAATCTACAAACGCCGCCGTTGACGGCTGGTGCCATTGCCGATACCGAATTTAAAGATACAAAACCGGGCCGTGACCATCCACCCGGCCTCTATCGCCAAGGGTTAAGGCGGCAAGCTCTCAACGCTGTTGAGAACCCGGATGACTACACCCATTTATCCTCATCTGGTATGAGCAAAGCCGTTTATGGCGGTCGTAAGCCTAAGTCTTTAAGCGGTATATTGCTTGGGTTTTTAGCCCTCATGATGGCATTGGATGTGGCTATGTCATTACTCGCTTCGGGGCGGTTACGCGGACCGTTCATGCAATCAAGTGCCGCTATTTTACTCGCCGTTATTCTATTTTTCCCCATAAAWTCCCACGCCCAAAGTAATGCRAATAATGATGCRCAGAATGACGCTCTGGGTTTGCACCTTGCCTATGTCATAACGGGTAATAGTGAAATTGACCGTTTGAGTAAAAGCGGCTTGGAGGGTTTAGTTTTTGAATTAACCCGCCGTACAACGATTGAACCCGTCGGTGTGCGCGGGGTCAATTTGGACACAGACGTAATAGATTTTTACCCGTTTCTATATTGGCCGGTAGGGCGCGAAGCGGGTGACCTCAAACCTGAAACCGCCGCAAAACTCAACCGCTTTATGCAAGCTGGTGGTACGCTGGTTCTGGATACACAGGATCAGGACAGAAAGCGTTTGTTTGCAAACGAAACTCATCCGGGCTTAGCGAGACTATCTGAAAATCTCGATATTCCGCGCTTATCTGCACCATCAAAAACCCATGTTCTAACCAAGTCGTTTTATCTCATTAAGGACTATCCTGGACGCTGGGCAGACGGTGCCGTTTGGGTTGAAGCCGATATTCGCGGGTCCAGCCGCGATGGTGTTTCCAGTGTTATTGTAGGCTCAAACGACTGGGCAGCGGCTTGGGCCAAGGACGACAGAGGTCGATCCCTAAGTGTCATCGAAAATGAAATACCGCGCCAACAGGAAATGGCCATGCGCTTTGGTGTCAATTTGGCTATGTATGCTCTGTCTGGTAATTATAAGGGTGATCAGGTGCATGCAGCAAAGATCGTCGAGCGGCTGGGTGAAGGTCTAAACGGTGCAATTGCACCGGAAGAAGTTGAACCACTGACAGAGCCACTGGTTGAGCCAGAACAACAACAAGGAACAGAACAATGAATACATCATTCGTCTTTGATCCTTTACTACCCATATGGGTAATTATCAGCCTGACCATATTGATTTTAGCCGCTGCGACACTCGGCCAATGGCGCGGCCTAAAAAGCTTTATTCTGCGCACTATAGCAGCCTTTATATTATGCGGCGCACTTCTCAACCCGCAACAATTGATCGAGCAACGCACGCCCCTGCCCGACATTGCGCTTGTTCTCAATGATAATAGCGAAAGCATGAAGTTAGCAAATAGGGAAAGCGTTGCTAGAGCCGTACGCTCAAAATTGACCGATGAACTTACCGCCTTGGGTAATGTGGAAACCGTTGAAATTAATATACCGCCGGGCAAAGACGGCACACGGATGACCCAGGCCCTCATAGATGGTCTGGCACAACTGCCGGCCAACCGTATCGCGGGTGTATTTGCGATTACAGACGGGCAAGTCTACGACCTACCAGACACACCCGGCGTTTTATTATCCTCCGGTGTGCCGTTTCACAGTCTGATTGTCGGCAACAAAGACGCCCGCGACCGCAGGCTTGATGCCATCATCACACCAAAATACGGCATGGTCGGAGAGATCGCCAATTTTGAACTGCGCCTTGAAGACCGAGGACATGAGGGTGAGCGCGTTCTGCTGGAAATTCGCCTCAATGGTGTTTTGCAAGCTCGCTTTGGCGCTATTGTTGGCGGTAAAATTTCCGTGCCTTTGGAAATTGAAAAGCGCGGTATCAACACAGTAGAAATTCGCGCGGCTATAGCCGAGGATGAACTTACTGCCGTGAACAATGTGTTGGTAGCAGAAATATCTGGCGTACGAGACCGCTTGCGGGTTTTRYTSATAACGGGTGAGCCACATATGGGYGGRCGYGCTTGGCGAAACTTRCTMAAATCTGATCCGTCCGTAGACCTCATACAGTTCACAATTSWCHMDWHCSVGGGTGNAAANAAYACTTAHGCRCCGGCTCAGGADTTATCCHTBATCCAGTTCCCAGTGCGTGAGCTATTTGAAGAGAAACTCGACGAGTTTGATCTCATAATCTTTGACCAATTTAAACGCCGCACAATGGCAGCAAGGGGGCGTACACGGCCTATGCTTAGCCCTTATTATATTTCCAATGTATCCAAATATGTGGAAAACGGCGGCGCATTATTAGTGGCAGCAGGYACAGCATTTGCAACAGAAGACAGCCTAGCCCGTTCGCCGTTAATTGCTGTGCTACCGGCTAGACCTACGGGCGAAATAGACACTGTACCTTTTCGGCCAAAATTAAACGAAAAAGGAAAACGCCACCCTATCACCTCTATTTTCAAAGGCGAGACCGCCGCACGTTGGGGGCGTTGGTATAGATCGCTAGATGCAGAGATTATCAAAGGTGATGCACTCATGGTCAATGATGACGGCAAGCCTTTATTGGTCGTGGACAAAGTTAAAAAGGGCCGTGTCGCCTTACTGTTATCAGACCAAGCATGGTTGTGGTCAAAAGGCCACGACGGCGGCGGGCCTTATAATGAAATGTTCAGGCGGCTTGCACACTGGTTGATGGGTGAACCTGATCTGGAAGCTGACCGCTTACAAGCCCGCGTCGAAAACGGTATCTTAAACATTGAGCATTGGACATTGGACGACCAAACACAGCCTGTGCAAGTATTGCGCCCTGACGGTACTTCACAAGCCGTGCAATTGCGCCGCACCGAACCGGGACATTTCACGGGCAGTATCAATGCGGATAGCCAAGGTGCTTACCGTATTAGCGCGGGTGACCTTTCCACCATCGCGGCAGTGGGCGCACTTAACCCGACTGAATTTAAACACGTTATCGCGACTGCGGATATTCTAACGCCTCTTGTCACGGCAAGCGGCGGCAGCACATATTGGGTTGGTGCGGACGCTACTATTCCCGCCTTACGTAAGGTTAGCGCCGGTAGCAAAGCATCAGGAAGCAATTACGCAGGCCTTATCGAGAACGAGCAATATACCGTTACCGCATCCCGCCGCACGCCGTTCGCACCAACATGGATTTATTTTCTATTGATATTAGCAGCTCTCTTGATTGCTTGGCGGCTTGAGGGACAATAAGGTACACCTATTTATAGGTGACATCACACCATCATATATATTATGTATATGCAAACACCGAATACACGGACCCTAAAGGATATATCATGAAATCATTTTCCAAGCTGTTTTTGCTAACCGCCGTTAGTGCGTTGGCTCTTTCTTCCTGTCAGGCACAAAATGCGGCAGATACCCAACCTGCACCAGCCCAAGAAGTCAAAGCCAAAAATGTTATTCTGTTTATTGGCGACGGTATGGGAATTTCCACGATCACAGCAGCCCGGATTTTTGACGGGCAAAGCAAAGGCATGAACGGCGAAGGCAATACATTATCCTTCGAGGAGTTTCAAAATCTGGCTCTGGTCAAGACCTATAACCTCGACGCACAAGTCGCGGATAGCGCTGGCACCGCCAGTGCCATGAATACTGGCATGAAAACCCAGATCGGTAAAATCAATGTACGACCGGACGGACTATATGCAGGTTGCGCCAATAACGCGGCTGTTCCGCCAGCCTTATTCGCAGACTTGGCCGAAAAAGCCGGCATGTCGACGGGTATTGTATCCACAGCCCGTTTAACCCACGCTACCCCTGCCGCAGTTTACGGCCACGCCCAAAGCCGTGGTTGGGAATCCGATGGTGATATTAGCAAAGACGGTCAGGCGAGCGGATGCGTTGATTTGGCCGCGCAATTAGTTGCTTACGGCGGCGCTAATGGTCTCGAGGTTGCGCTCGGTGGTGGACAACGGCAATTCCTCGGCAAAGACGAAGGCGGCAAACGCAAAGACGGCAAAAACCTAACCGTAGGATGGGCCAAGAAAAGCGGTGCCCATACTTATGTAGATAATGCCGCTGATTTACGAGCAATTGATGCGAGTAGCGACCAGAAAGTACTGGGATTGTTTGACGCCAGCCATATGGATTATGAAACCGACCGGAATGATAGCGAGCAACCGTCCCTGACCGAAATGACCCGCTTTGCGATCGAAAATCTGGCTGCACGTGATACCGGATATTTTCTCATGGTCGAAGCGGGCCGAATTGACCATGCACACCACGGTACGAATGCCTACCGCGCCTTGACCGAAACACAGGAATTAGCGCGCGCTGTTGCTATGGCTGATGAACTTACCAGCGACGAGGACACACTAATTTTGGTGACAGCTGACCATAGCCATGTCTTTACCATTGCTGGATACCCGAAAGCCGGCAACCCAATTTTAGGACTTGTTGTCCCGCCGCAAAGCAAAGACGGAAAACCAAGCTTGGCAGGTGACAAATTGCCTTACACCACGCTTGGTTATCATAACGGTTCCCATGTAAGGGACGATGTCGAGCAAACCGCTAATATGGTGCAAGATAAAGACTACAAACAACAATCCGCCATCAAACGCGCATCCGAAACCCACGGCGGTGAAGATGTGGCTTTGTTTGCTAAAGGCCCTGGTGCTGAACAAGTGCACGGCGTTATTGATCAAGCCGAGATTTTTGGCATTATGGGTAAGGCTGTCGGGATAGTTGACTAGGCTCATAATCAAGGCAATTAAGTTTCGCGCAGGCGAATAGCTTGCTTGCGCGGGATATTTAGGTTTGTTTTTGCTGATCTGATACGTGCTGGTCTGNNNNGNNCNGNTNT
>NVRS01000012.1:0-7849 GCA_002732685.1 Robiginitomaculum sp. | reverse complement strand
AATTCGGCCGTAAATGTGCGCGTCAGAGCCCGCTTTTTACGCGTCCCATTGCACCAATATGTGCAGGCCACCAACCATGATCATAGCAGATGAGCAAGGCCCGTCTTTGCAGAACTGAGCCCCAAGAACACATCTGATATATGCGCACCCGCCCAAGCGGTAAAAGCACACATATGCGTTCAAGAAATTGGGTGCGGCTTATACTTTTACCGCACAGACGAAATAGTGCGTTAAAGCTGCGAACGGGCGGTATAGTGCGGCCGCTCATGCGTCTGTCATGACGGTTGATAAGTGCAGGCTCAAATATCTGTGTTGAATTAGCTGTGTACTGCTGTCCGCACCAAGAACCATGGATAAGTTTTTATCTTTGCAAATCGCAAGCAATAAAAAAGGCGAGGAAAACCCCGCCTTTTTCTTATTCAGTTTTCTAAGTTGGCCTAGAAATCATAGTTAAAGCCAAAACGAACTTCCCAAGTAGATGGGTTTGAACGAATGCTGCCCTCATCTGCTGTGCTATTTTCACCGGAATAGACAAATTGTCCACCAACAATATCAACATCAACAACTTGTGCTGTATTCGGGAATGAATGCTGACGCAGTACACCCCAATCAGAATCGATGAAGTTCAAAGCGTTATCCAAAACGATAAAGGCTGATGCTTTGTCGCCTTTTCTAAAGCCAGGAAATTCCTGCTTAATCTTCAGATCAACTTTGGTGTACCATTTATCGTGGAACGCATTACGCGGCGCAATTTCGCCTGCAAATTCGTTCAAACCACTACGATCAAGGAAAGCAAAGAATGCTGCTTGATCAGTAAGACCGCTCAAATCAACCAATGGATCGCTTGGTCCTGTTGGTACATAGAACAATTGACGGCGACTGGTATATGCAGGGCCCTCAAATTCTCTATTGCCATTAAACACATAACTAAATGGACGTCCTGATGCATAGGAAGCAAACATAGAGAACGTTGTCGTTAGATCTTCAATGAAGTCATACTTGTAATTCGCACTAAAGGTAAAGCGGTGCGGGATTTCATAGTTTGACGTTGCCAATCCGGGATTAAGAGGGTCGGACAAAGCAATGTTTTTATCATTGGAGAATGCAACGGATGAAGTCATCGGATTGACGTCATTGGCATCTGTGAAAGCATAGCCCAAATTCCAATTCAAACCAAAATCATGCTCTTTAGAGATGATAGCCGAAAGAACCAGTGAATCGCCTTTATCATTCGCATTTGTCAACAAGAAGTCATTGAACGGAAATCCGAAATAAATTGGACGGCCATCTGGGGCAGTACCTGTTTGGGATAGCTCTAGATTGCGGACCAAAGCGGCTTCATTGGTTTTGGAGTACAAGACATCCAAACCGACTTTGTAACCGTCACCAAAGAATGCACCGCCATCAAGTTCGAACGATGTACCCAATGAGAATTTCCACTCAGAAGGAAGTTCAAAGTCTGGGTCAATAGCGTTAACCGGACCACGACCCGCAGCATTAGCAACTGCATCAAGGCCTTCTTGCGGAATATCGAAGAAAGGGCTACCGCCATTTGGATATGTAAAGCCGGAAAGATTTCCGCCGCGTACACGGTACTCAAACTGGGTCACACCATTGTTGGAATAGTTGTTTGAAATCCATACATTTGGATTACCGCCGGAGAATAGACCAGCACCACCGTGAATTTCAATATTACCATCGACATTGTAATCAAAACCAAACCGTGGCTGCCACAAATCTTTTCCGTCCAGATTGGAATCATTACGGATACCGTGCTGGTCAAAGAAGTTTTGGTTAAAGGTCGGCGTATCGTCACTGTAATTAATGTCGTAACGCAAACCATATGTCAGTGTCAGATTTTCATCAACTTCCCAAACGTCTTGCACATAAAATGCGCGTTGGCTGAACTGGAACTGGGCAGCTGCATCATTAACATTATTTGAACCGGCTGCATTCTCATAACGGTAATCACTGAAATCACCATTACGGAAGTCGGCGATACTGTTAAAGACTGTCTCGCCGCGTGCTTCTTGCACAAACAAGTTGAACACGTCGAAAGATTCGTTTTCAACGCCAATTGTAAACAGGTGATTGTCCATACGGTAATCAGCTTTGGCTTTGAAAGTTGTCAGCGTGTAGTTCAGCTTGTTGGCATGACGACTGTCGTCAGCGCCGAGATAAACGGTTGTATTCGTCCGTGTGCTAGCGCCGCCGCCAACATTACGGATTTGAACTTCACCAAAATCAAGACCCGCAACAGAAAGTTGACGGTTGTCTAGGTCAAGAAACGAGACGCCAAACTCTGTAGAAAGGTTCTGGTTCCAATCGGAGTACAAAACACCTGAATAAGATTTTAGTTTCGCACCACGTTCGTAGAAGTGATTGCCATCCGCAAGGCGAGTTGAACCAGCATCTGACTGAGAAATATTGAAGCCGTCATTGTAATTGTACGTAAACGCCGCACGGTGCATGTCGTTAATATTCCAGTCGAGCTTAACAAGCAATTTCTCATCGGCATTATCTGCTGTGTCCGGCAATCCACCAGAAACATAACCGTACTGGCTGGTTGCGATATTGATAATTTCGTCATAATTTGCTTGAGAAACATTTGAATTTTCAAGTGACCCTGTAAACAGATTTGAGCCTTCTAATTTTTCGTAAGCAACAAAAGCAAACAATTTATCTTTAATAATCGGGAAACCAACATTACCACCGTAACGCTTTTCGCCAAAACCTTCTGGCTTATCGCCGCGTAGGCCTTTGGTTGTGTAGTCAAAGAAAACCCCACCGTAAAGTTCGTTCTTACCGGATTTGGTAACCGCGTTAATGTTACAAGCCGTAAAGCCGCCGTATTCAACGTCCATTGGCGCGAGTTCAACAGCAACCTGTTCAATCGCATCAAAGGAGAAAGGAATACGTTCTGTAGGATAACCATTAGAATTAAGGCCGAAGTTATCGTTCATCCGAACGCCGTCAACTGTCAGAGAGTTAAAGCGCGGGTTTGCACCAGCACACTGAATGGCATCATTGAAGCTATCGTCAATATAAACCCGTGGATCCATTCTGATGATATCTTTGATGTCCCGGTTAACCGTAGGCATATTTTGCAAATCACTAAGCGTAAACACTGCACTTGGTCCAGTCGCAACATTTGCAAGAACTGTGCGTTGTCCAACAACAATGATCTCGTCTGCCGGAGCAGCAACTGCGCTTAGGTCAAAATTGAAGCTAGCCGTCTTACCCAGAGTAAGAGCGACACCTTCAACGCGTTCGCCTTGATAACCATCACCTGTTACTGACAGGTCATATAGACCACTAATATTCAAGTTCCGCGCAGAGAACTGTCCCTGTGCATTGGTTGTCACTGTTCGGGCATAGCCTGTAGCAGTGTTTACAACTGCTACTGTAGCATTTGCTATCGGCGCGCCTGCCTCCGTTGTTACTGTGCCTCGGATATCAGATGTAGTGGTCTGCGCAAACGCAGATGTAGACATTGCCATAGCGAGTGCAATGGTAGATGCACCGAGCATACCGGCAAGGACAGTTGATTTTGTAAATTTGTTCATTTGGGAACCCCTTTGTAATAAATAAGAATGCGCGCCTCGTAAAACGCGCGTATGAAGTTATTCTGTCTTGATTACGAAACATTTACAATAGTTTTTCGACTTTTTCACTTACTTGCTGTCAACTAATTCTCGACTGTGATATATATGCAATTAATTGGGGAACTAATATTCAAAAACAGGGTTAAAAATGGCTAATATTACTAGGCGCGGGGCATTATTTGCGGGAATTTCTTTGGTTGGCGTATCTGCCACCGCATGCTCTGAAGGCGTTACGATTGATTTTCCTGTTAGTTTCGACCACGGTGTGGCCAGTGGCGACCCAGGCGCCGACAGGATGGTGATCTGGACACGTATCAGTGCAGAAACAACCAGCGCTATTTCTGTGCCCCCCATACCTGTGAAATGGGAAATGGCCACTGACAAGGATTTCCGCAAAAATAAGCGCAAAGGCAAAACAGCGACAGATGCAAGCCGCGACTATACGGTAAAAGTTGATGTCAGCGGCCTAAAGCCCGGACAAACATATTATTACCGTTTTAAAACCGGTAAGCATATTTCCCCCGTTGGGCGAACAAAAACTTTACCCGCAGGTCGTGTCGATAGCATTAGGTTTGCCGTTGTTTCTTGCTCTAATTACCCGTTCGGTTTTTTCAATGTCTATGATCATATCGCAAAGCAAGACGGGTTTGATGCTGTCCTGCATCTTGGGGATTATTATTATGAATACGGCACAGATGGATATGGCGGCCAAGTTGGTGCCAAAATTGGGCGCCCGCACAACCCACCCCACGAAGCGCTGAGCCTTGGCGATTACCGTATTCGACATGCACAATATAAAGGTGACAATGCATCAAAGGCCATGCACGGCGCGCATCCCGTTATCTGTATTTGGGATGATCATGAAGTCGCTAACGATTCTTGGAAAACCGGCGCGCAAAACCACAACATAGAAGACGGAGATTGGGACGCACGCCGCGCCGCAGCTATGCAAGCATACTATGAATGGATGCCAGTTCGCGACCCTGAACCAGGCCGCGCCAAAGAAGCTCTGTTTCGCAGCTATAGTTTCGGCGATTTACTGACCTTGTGCGCCATAGAAACCCGGTTGACCGCACGGACCAGACCTCTGGATTATTCCCAATATATAGACGACTTCCAAACCCGTGAGGGCGTCGGTAACTTCATCCAAAACATACTTGGAGACCCTTCCAGAGAGATGCTCGGCGCCGCACAATCTGAATATATCGGCACAGCTTTGAAAACCTCTCAAGCTGAAAACCAGCCTTGGCGGATAATCGCAAATCAGGTCATCATGGCTCGTACTGCCAGCCCGGATCTCACTGCCTATAAAGACGCAGATTTTCTCAAGGATATTGAAAAACTATTCCCGCAAATCCATGATTACATAGCCCTGTCACCACTGGGGCTACCGCTTAACCTTGATGCCTGGGACGGCTACCCTGCGGCCCGAGAAAAGTTTTACACTATGGTGCAAGAACAAGGGGTGACAGATTTGCTTGTCCTGACCGGTGACACCCACGAATGCTGGGCCAATCAGTTGGAAACCACTTCCGGCATTAATATGGGTGTTGAACTTGGTACAACAGGTGTCACATCTCCCGGCGCAGGTACTTATTTCGGTGAATCCGCTTCGGATTTTTCCGCAAAACTGAACGCCAAAAATGATGATATTATTTATCACAATCTTGATCATCACGGCTATATCGATCTAACTTTGGACCRAAATAAAGGCCAGGCGAATTTCGTCAGTATAGATACGATCTACAAGGCGGACTACAAGGCGTTTACGAGCAAAAGCTTCACAATTGAAAAGCARRATGGTTCGCTAAAACTGCGGGATGAAAGCTAGAAACCTACCGCATCTTTGGYTTAACGACCCCGAACTCRACCATTGTCTCTGCCATGCTTAAACTCATTTCTTTGATGGARCGYGGYTCTATGCCMAGTTCTTCGCGCAGGCGYTTGTTGCTGATGTTTTCATGTTTGCCGAGRCCGCGTTTAATCATRCGGACRGTYTTRTCGAACATRCCCATGATATGCACRGCRAAATTCGGTAATTTCTTRGTCGGGGTTTTRTAWCCGGCCKCRTACAARATTTTAGATATGTCCARCATCACKGCATAKGASTSYAYSAGCAAATAGCGCCGYCCTGCKGCMACAGGCATRGTCATRGCATTAAAATGAGCATCAGCCACATCACGAACATCTATGCAAGAAAAYCCAATGTCTGGGCAAGCMGGCACCGCACCCGAYAACAGTTTTCGYGCCAGTTCACCGGACGTGGAATARGTRCCRTCRAGCAATGGCCCAAGCACGGCACCCGGATTGATGACGGACAATTGCATTTTACCGGCTTCTGGTGTTTCCATGAAATCCCACGCGGCACGCTCTGCTATGGTTTTGCTCTTTAGGTATGCGCTGACATCACCATTTATATCAGTCCAATCGTCCTCGGTGTATTCATAGTCCGGCCCGTTATCTCGACCATAAGCAACAGCAGCCATAGAGGATGTCATAACCACGCGTTTAACCCCGGCCTTGGCAGCTGTGCGCAAGGCCCGTAGCGCACCCTCGCGCGCCGGAATTATCAAGTCGTTTTCATCATCAGGGTCGGCGTCCGGRAACGGAGAAGCCACATGCTGCACAAATGTACATCCCTTGGCCGCATCTTCCCATCCATCATCAGAGCTTAAATTTAGGGTTACAAACGTCAAATCATCGGTCGGGGCTTTTGTGGCAATCGCAGCGCGGACTTCATCAGCGCGCCCCGGCGTGCGCAAAGACCCGCGCACAGCATAGCCCTCATTGAGCAAGCGCACGATACAATGCTTGGCGATGAAACCGGACGCGCCAGTAACCAGAACTATTTTCTTTTTGGCGGACTTTTTAGCAACTTTCTTTTGGGCAGGTTTCTTTTGGGCAGGTTTCTTTTTCGCAGCCATGATTATATTTCCTTTTAAGTTCTGTAAAAATACTCTTTGACATTTTATGTATATTTTGTCAACATGTCAGATATACTATGATGAATTTTGATTTGAATAATAAAACTGAGCGGGTACTCGCCGCCAGCCTAAGCTGTTTTAAACAATACGGCTTTAAACGTACCAGCATGGAAGACCTAGCCAAAGCTGCCGATATGTCGCGTCCGGCGCTGTATCTCTTGTTTAAAAACAAAACCGATATATTCAGGTCACTCTCGGAAGCATTCCACGCCAAAACTTTATTATCTGCAAAGCAAGCTCTGGCAGATAACACTTCTATCCAAACAAGAATGTCAGCTGCGGTCACGGCACGTATGACGCCTCTCTATGCCCTCGCCCACGATTCCGTTCACGGGCCAGAATTATTTGATGTCAACCAAAGCACATCAGGTGACCTCAACGCGAAAGCCGATGACACTTTTTTACGCATGCTGACAGACGCACTCCAAGCTAGCCTTGCTGCGGGTGAGATCACGGGCGGCCCAGACGGGTTGGCTGCGCGCGAGTTAGCCCAACTTATTATTGCTAGTGCTATCGGCCTCAAGACCTTTGCGTTCAGTGCTCATGACTTTGAAACTCTGTTGGGTAAATCCGTTGCTACATTTTTCCAAGGTATGACGCCAAAATAAATACTCTCTTTNAAAAACACTCTCTTTAAAAAACACTGGCCTAACGGTGTATTCTCMCACTAAGGTAAAGTATGAGAAATGAACCAACMCGCCTTAACGGCAAATATACAAAAATCGAAGCATGGGACAGCCCAACCGGAGCGTCCCTCTGTGTCTATTACAAAAAAGCTATAGGGAAAACCAAAGGTGTTATCCAGATCAATCACGGTTTGGCAGAACACGCTGGCCGTTATGCCCGTTTTGCCGAAGCCCTGAGCCAAGCCGGATACCATGTCTATGCCCATGACCACAGAGGTCACGGCGCAACCACTGCACCAGATTCCGCGCAGGGCATTTTTGCCACTAAAAATGGTGCCAATACAGCCTTGCGAGACGTCAAATTTATTGTTGGGAAAATCCGTACCGCCCACCCTGACTTACCCCTAATTATGTTTGGGCATTCTATGGGCGCCATGATCACCTATAATTATCTCTTGCGCTGGCCGGAAGATGCGGACGCTTACGCCGTATGGAATGCCGCCATGAGCAAAGGCGGGGCAAACGGTCTCCTAAAGCTCATCTTGGGTCTTGAGGGCATATTCAAAAAAACGGGCGCAGATAGTGTTATCAACAAGCTCACTTTCGAGAGCTTCAATAAAAAGTTTAAACCAAA
>NVRS01000011.1 GCA_002732685.1 Robiginitomaculum sp. | reverse complement strand
TGGTCAGGTCAGTGTAGATCAACCAAGCGAAGGTTACCGTGCGGGCACTGATGCTATTTTGTTGGCGTCTAGCCTAGATGCGAAACCGGGCGAGCACATATTAGAGCTCGGATGCGGTACAGGTGTTGTCATGCTTCTTGCGAACTATCATCTGCCGCATTGTCTATTTACTGGGTTGGAAAAAAGCCAAGATATGTTGGCTTTATCGCGCAGCAATACAGAGCATGCCGATAATATAACCATAGTAGACGGTAGTATAAGACGCGTTCCAAAAGACTGGCATCTCAAATATGATCAAGTCGTTGCCAACCCTCCTTACTTTGATAACCGCCGAGCAGTGCGTATGTCGGATGCTAAGGAATCCGCGTTCGTCAACAAGGGCTTGACGTTAGATGACTGGATTGGAGCCATGTTGTTGGCCTTGAAACCACGCGGAATTGGGACCCTTATCTACCGTGCGGACGGGTTGGAGAAAATATGCTGTGCGCTTGCAAACAAGGCCGGACGCTTGCGTATTCAACCCATTCATTCCTATTCGGATACCCCTGCAAAACGYRTCATTGTCCAATTYCGWAAAAGCGTAAAAAGCGAGAGCGYTTTACTACCCGGCTTGGTGATGCATGARCGGGCYAAAGAAAACCAAAGAAGTGCAGAAAAGTATGCGCCAGAAGCCGCCAAAATTCTCACGGGYAAAWCAAGACTARTKCTKKCATAATNTCGGSYWKAWTWTMRSCYTRWYWYTMMMYMKRTYMCKNCCATAKRYWYMGRCYATATWYAKAGAYTMTWWTKRGWGMYYMKYMWSRRWRMCCAGCCACAAAAAAAACCGCTTTCATTTCAGGACTTAATCCTGACACTTCAGCATTATTGGGCAAAGCAAGGCTGCGCTATTCTCCAACCTTACGATATGGAGGTCGGGGCAGGGACTTTGCATCCGGCAACCACCTTGAGATCCTTGGGGCCAAAGCCGTGGAAATGCGCTTATGTGCAGCCGTCTCGCCGTCCTGCCGATGGTCGCTACGGTGAAAACCCGAACCGCTTACAGCACTATTACCAGTTTCAAGTTCTCTTGAAACCCAACCCGCCAAACATTCAGGATTTATATCTAGGTAGCCTTGAGGCTATCGGCATTGATATGGATCTCCATGATATTCGTTTTGTGGAAGACGATTGGGAAAACCCGACCGTTGGTGCTTGGGGTCTCGGCTGGGAAGTCTGGTGCGACGGTATGGAAGTGAGCCAGTTTACGTATTTCCAGCAGGTCGGCGGGCTCGATGTTGATCTAGTATCCGGCGAACTCACTTACGGTCTTGAACGTCTCGCCATGTATGTGCAGGGCGTCGATAATGTTTATGACCTTGCCTACAACGACGCCGGTGTTAGCTACGGCGATGTGTTTCACCAAAACGAAGTCGAGCAATCCAAATTCAATTTCGAACACGCCAATGTAGAGCGCTTGGAAAACTGGTTCAAAGGTGCTGAAGAACAATGCAAAGCACTACTAGAACTCAAACCACCATTGCCATTACCTGCTTACGAGCATGCCCTAAAAGCAGGGCACCTCTTTAACTTGCTGGATGCGCGCGGTGTCATATCGCCAACTGACCGTGCCCGTTACATCAAAGCCGTGCGTGATCTCTCCAAAGGATGCGCCGAAGCTTGGGTTGCCAATGAACGGGGAGTTAACTGATGCATACTGTTTACATCCCATCCCCTCACCACGCTGTCGCGCACCTCTCCCTATGGGAGAGGTTAAGGTTGCCGCCTATCCTATGCATTTTTAAAAGGAACATGAAATACAAGCCAACGTCTCCTCTCCTTTGGGGAGAGGAACAAGGTGAGGGGGTAAGATTTACTTGGGGAAAACGAAATCATGTCTGAACTTCTCTTAGAAATATTGTGCGAAGAAATTCCTGCTCGCATGCAGGTTAAAGCGGGCGCTGATTTGGCGCGCTTGCTTGGTGATGCGCTTGGTAAGGCTGGATTGGTCGTTGATAGTGTTCAGAGCTTTACTGGACCAAGGCGTTTGGTGTTTGTAGCCGATGTGCCTGCGCGTTCACCGGACGTCAAAGAAGAACGCAAAGGCCCACGCGTTGGTAGTCCAGAGCAAGCTTTGGCCGGATTTATGCGCGGCGCGGGACTAAGCGATATATCCCAAGCCGAAACGCGCAGCGATAAAAAGGGCGAGCATTATGTGGCAATTTTGGAAAAGCCGGGCAGGGACGCAAGCGAGATAATCGCCGAAGCCGTACCCGCCGTCATGGCGAAATTCCCGTGGCCGAAATCTATGAAATGGGGCGACGGCACATTCAGATGGGTGCGCCCTCTGACCTCTATTTTGTGTGTTTTGGACGGTAAAGTTGTTCCGTTTGAGGTTGCAGATATCGACAGCGGCAACATTACTCAAGGCCATCGCCGTATGGGACGTGGGCCGTTTTCTGTGACAAGTTTTAAAGATTACAGGCAGACGCTTGAGGGCAAAGGCCATGTGATTTTGGATGCTTGTGCGCGTAAGGATATTATCAGCAAAGCCGCCAAAGAAGTTTGCGACCAAGCCGGGTTGGTTCTGGTTGAAGACGAAGGTCTATTGGCCGAAGTTGCAGGCTTAGCAGAATGGCCAACCGTGTTGCTCGGTGATATGGATGCGGCGTTCCTAGAATTGCCTGCGGAAGTTATCCAACTGTCCATGCGCACCCACCAAAAATATTTTTCGGTGCAGGACAAAAACGGAAAGCTGGCGGCTAAATTCGTCGTCGTCGCCAATCAGGTAGCACCGGACGGCGGCGTAGAAATTACTAAAGGTAATGCACGGGTCTTGTCGGCAAGACTAGATGATGCGCGGTTCTTCCAAGCTGAAGATGTAAGGGACGGCAAAAAACTAATCGATAATTACGATAAATTAGACGGTATTATCTTCCACCAAAAACTCGGCACGGTTAAAGACAAAGCCGAACGCGTCGCGGCTCTGGCCAGAGAACTTGCCCCGAAAGTCGGTGCAGATCCGGACAAAGCCGAACTTGCAGCTAAACTGGCAAAATGTGATCTCGTTACCAATATGGTGGTAGAATTCACCAGCCTACAAGGCAAAATCGGTCGCTTGATGTACGAAAAAGAAGGCGGCGATAAGGACATAGCCACAGCCATAGAAGATCACTACAAACCCCAAGGCCCAAGTGACCGTGTGCCAACCAATCGGGTTGCTGTGGCTGTGGCACTGGCGGATAAAGTTGATAGCTTATTCGAATTTTGGGTGTTCGCTAAAGAAAAGCCAACTGGCTCAAAAGACCCTTACGCATTGAGAAGAGCTGGTTTGGGGATGATTAAAATAGAGGTCGAAAATGAAGTGGATATTTGGCCTAGATGGTATTTTGAACAGGCGGCTAAACTAAATCACCAAGATGCTGATTATCTAACATATGCATATGAATTAGATGATCTGCAAAATTTTCTCCAAACGCGTATGGAAAATTTGATGAAGTCTCAAAATCGCCGTATGGACACGGTGCAAGCTGTGTGGAGCGCAAATGGTCAGGACAGCAAAAATTTATCTCACTATAAATGGTACATGCGTGCGAGAGCTCTGGAACAATTTCTAGCTACTGACGACGGTGCTAATCTCCTTGCGGGATATAAACGTGCTGCAAATATCTTGAAAGCTGAAGAGAAAAAGCCAGAGGGAGTTCCGCAGGACATTGAGCCTCACAAAGGCACACTACCGCAAGAGGGTGTTCTGTTTAGCGCACTTGTAGTCGCCGCGCCCTTGATTGAGAAAGCCTTGGCGGGCGAAGATTATGCAGGTGCCATGACGGCTCTGGCGGGATTACGCGCACCGATTGATGCGTTTTTTGACGATGTGATTGTTAATTCGGACGTGGCGTCTGAGCGTGAAAATAGGTTGGGACTTCTAATTAAAATCCGTAACCTCGCCGGAACGATTGCTGATTTTGATAGGGTTGAGGGTTGATGGGTATCACAACCCTCAATCCGCTCATTCCGGCGAAAGCCGGAATCCAGTTCAAACAATTATGTGCGAGCTTTGCTCGCTCTTTATTCGCTGGATACCGTGTCGTGGCACGGTATGAGCGGGTTTAAAAAGGACAAACCATGACAAAGTGGGTTTATAAATTTGGGGCAAAAGATACGGACGGGGATGCGTCCATGAAGAACCTTTTGGGTGGTAAAGGCGCTAATCTGGCCGAGATGTCGTCGCTTGGTTTGCCTGTGCCTCCCGGTTTTACTCTGACCACCGAGGTTTGTACCGCTTATTATGACAACGGTAAAAACTATCCTGACGACCTGAAAGCCCAAGTCGAACAGGCTGGGCGCGCTCTTGAGGCCGACACCGGAAAAACTCTCGGCGATGCTGTGAACCCGCTCCTGCTTTCCGTACGTTCCGGTGGGCGGGCATCTATGCCAGGCATGATGGACACTGTTCTTAATCTTGGCCTCAACGACGAAACCGTCAAGGGCTTGGCAAAACACTCCGGTGATATGCGGTTTGCTCTGGATAGTTACCGCCGCTTTATTCAGATGTACTCCAATGTTGTTTTGGGCATGGCGCACCATACGTTTGAAGACATCCTAGAGAACCACAAAGATGACAGCGGCTATATGTCGGACACGGAAATGACAGCAGACGATTGGACAGTTCTGATCGAAAATTACAAATCTGCCGTGCGCGATGAACTTGGCCGCGATTTCCCGCAAAATCCAGACGAGCAGCTCTGGAAAGCTATTTCCGCCGTATTTGATAGCTGGATGAATGACCGTGCGATTACGTATCGCCGCCTATCCGATATTCCCGCGAGTTGGGGAACCGCCGTAAATGTGCAGGCCATGGTGTTTGGCAATATGGGCGACACATCGGCGACCGGTGTCGCTTTTACGCGCGACCCGTCCACAGGCGATAACGATTATTACGGCGAGTTTTTGATCAACGCCCAAGGCGAAGATGTGGTGGCAGGTATCCGTACCCCGCAAACTCTGACTAAAAAATCCCGTGTTGCGATGGGCGAGACCGACCCGAGCATGGAAGAAGCCATGCCGACAGTATTCGCAGAACTGGCCGCCGTATTCGACAAGCTGGAAGCTCATTACCGCGACATGCAGGACATAGAATTTACCGTCGAAGACAACCGATTGTGGATGCTGCAAACCCGCTCTGGTAAACGCACCGCTAAAGCGGCTATTAAAATTGCCGTTGATATGGCCAATGAGGGTTTGATCAGCAAAGACGAGGCCGTACTGCGTATTGAGCCTATGTCGCTTGACCAGCTTTTACATCCGACACTTGATGCTAACGCCCCGCGTGACCTGTTGGTCATGGGGTTACCAGCATCGCCGGGCGCAGCCATCGGCGAAGTGGTATTCTCGTCCGATGAAGCTGAAACGCTGGCACGGGCAGGGCATAAGGTTATATTGGTGCGTACGGAAACGTCGCCCGAAGACATTCACGGCATGCATGCAGCCGAGGCTATTGTCACGGCACGGGGCGGGATGACTTCTCATGCTGCCGTGGTCGCGCGCGGCATGGGCACGCCTTGTGTATCCGGCGCGGGCAGTATGCGCATAGATTACGAAGCCGAGACGTTTTCCGTTGCAGGGCGTATCGTTAAAAAAGGTGATATCGTCACAGTTGACGGCGCATCCGGGCAAGTATTTGCAGGTGCTGTCGATATGGTGCAGCCGGAAATGAGCGGTGATTTCTCTACGCTTATGGGCTGGGCGGACGAAGTCCGCACCCTCGGCATTCGTRCCAATGCAGAAACACCAWYSGACGTAGAAACCGCCAAAGGGTTTGGCGCAGAAGGYATWGGTYTWTGYCGTACYGARCAYATGTTCTTTGAAGCRTCCCGTTTGGCGCATTTTCGYGAAATGATWTTRGCGACYGATAARGYTGGRCGTRTTGCSGCAYTGGATAAAATCCTGCCCGTGCAGCGTGAAGACTTTGCMGCCATATTTCGGATCATGGGKGTGCTACCCTGTACCATCCGTTTGCTAGATCCKCCCTTRCATGAATTCTTACCACACGGYGAAGCCGATGTAGCGGCAGTRGCMAAAGCCACWGGAYTATCAGCTAGCGAGCTTATGGAACGYGCCAAAGAACTRCACGAAACCAATCCGATGCTTGGTCAYCGGGGGTGCCGWCTTGGTATATCATATCCAGAGATATACGAAATGCAGGCRCGGGCGATTTTTGAAGCGCAAGCACTTGTGGCCAAAGAAACTGGCGTAAACCCTGTRGCCGAAGTGATGATCCCGTTGGTGTCYTCTGAAAAAGAGCTGAAAATYCTGAAARACGCCATCGMAGCTGTRGCYGACGATGTRGCSCGCGAAACYKCTAYGCCTGTWAYTTATATWATAGGYACGATGATCGAACTRCCRCGYGCYGCATTGCAAGCYGGTAAAATTGCGGAGCATGCCGCGTTTTTCTCGTTTGGTACTAACGACTTGACCCAAACTACATTTGGTCTGTCTCGCGATGATGCAGGGCGCTTCCTGCCTGATTATGTGGCGCAGGGTATTGTCGAGAAAGACCCGTTTGTCACTCTTGACCAAGAAGGTGTCGGTGATTTGATCAAAATAGCTGTGGAGCGCGGCCAGAAAACCCGCTCAGATATTAAACTAGGTATTTGCGGTGAACACGGCGGCGATCCGGCGTCTATCGATTTTTGCCACCGTGTGGGGCTGGATTATGTGTCCTGCTCTCCTTACCGGGTACCAATTGCTAGGTTGGCCGCAGCTCAAGCTGCTATTCGGAGTAAAAACGCTTAAATTCGAAATTTGCAGAGTAATGCAGCGTTTGCCTGCATTTTTATTGCGTTTTGGCACGGGCTTTGCGTGTTATTCTCTACTCAATGGATATTTTAGTATGCTTTTTCTAATCCAAAACGGTACGAGCACTTGTAAACTAACTGTTAAGTATCTATCTGGCACAATAACAAGGCTTGTAAGAATMTATATAGTATATATATGGTGGGCAAAATGACAAAGAACTATCACATATTCCTCGGTTGGGGACTGGTTATCGCTGTTACTTTGGCGACGGTTATMGGCCTGCCTAAGTTGGCAGGYGCRTCTACTGACTTTAAAGACCAGGCAAAGTGGCAGGARCGTGCCAGTAATTTACAAAATATMGGCATAGAGTACTATTCCACGTCKAATYTGGCTAAAACGTTGGCAGGTCAGCATTTGGATGCAAGTATTACCAATCCATATATGCTAGATTACCTGAGCACTTCCGATATTCCGCAAAATTCTCAAACCATGGTGGCTAAGGCCAAAGCTATGGCACAGGAAACTAACTGCCTAGCAGAGGCTGTATATTACGAAGCGCGCTCTGAAACGATATCTGGTCAAAAAGCTGTGGCCGAAGTCGTGCTTAACCGTGTGGGACATAAAGCTTTTCCAAACACGGTATGTTCTGTAGTTTACCAAGGTGCTGAACGTACAACAGGATGCCAGTTCTCATTTTCCTGCGATGGCTCTAATGCCAAAATGCCTTACGGCAAACATTGGAGCGAAGCACAAAACATAGCGCGTCATATGATGATGAGTGCCAGCACACCGATTACTAATCGTGCAACCCACTATCACACAACGGATGTTAATCCAAAATGGGCACCAAGTTTGCGCAAACTTCGTAAATATGACACCCATGTATTTTACCGTTTCATGCCTAGAAAACGTAGGTTACGCCCAGTGAGCGTTGCACCGTAGGGTAATTTTATTTTCAACTTAAAAACTGTTTGAGGTTGCGGGCAGCTTGTCTAATGCGTTGCTCATTTTCAACTACCGCCATACGAACATAACCTTCGCCGTTATTTCCGAACCCAATACCTGGTGATACTGCGATACTTGCCTCTATCATCAACTGCTTGGAAAACTCCAATGATCCCATAGATTTATAGGCATCAGGTAACTCAGCCCAGACAAACATAGACGCATCCGGTGGGGTAATAGTCCATCCGGCGCGGGCAAAGCTTTTAACCAAAACATCTCGGCGGGTTTTGTAAATYYCRCGTGCCTCTGCWACGCAATCTTGTGGCCCATCTAGAGCTGCACATGCAGCCACCTGAATAGGTGTGAATGCACCATAATCCAAATAGGATTTAACGCGTGCGAGGGCAGCAATTAGGCGTTTTGAGCCCACGGCAAACCCCATACGCCATCCAGCCATAGAATAAGTTTTGGACAAGGATATAGTCTCGACTGCTATATCTTTTGCACCAGGAATTTGAAATATAGAAGGAGGCGGGGCGGTGAAATATATTTCTGAGTAAGCAAGATCAGACAGGATCAAAATACCGTGCTTTTTAGCAATAGCGACTATTTCAGCGTAAAAATCAAGATCAGCAACATGCCCCGTAGGATTGGAGGGAAAACAGACAACGATCGCTATGGGGAGTTTTTCTGCTTTTACCAATGCATCTTTGATACCAGCTAGGTACTCATCAGCGGTGATAGCCGGGATAGTCTGAATTTCTGCACCGGCTATAATAAAGCCATATGCATGTAGAGGATAAGAAGGGTCGGGTGCGTAAATGATGTCTCCAGGTGCGGTTATCGCTTGTGCTAAGTTGGCAAAACCTTCTTTGGAGCCAATAGTGGCAATGATTTCGTCGACAGGGTCAAGTTCAACATCAAAGCGCCGTTTATAATACCGCGCGCAGGCTTGACGGAGGCCCAATATACCGCGTGATGCAGAATAGCCCGTCGTGTTGGGTTTTTGTACGGTCTCTATTAATTTATCAATCACATGACGTGGGGTAGGGAGATCCGGATTGCCAAAACCAAAGTCAATAATATCTGCACCTTCGCCCCGCAATTTGGCTTTCAGAGCGTTGACCTCTTGAAACACGTAAGGAGGGAGTTTTTTGATGCGGTAGAAATCGTCATGTGTATTTTGTGCTTTAGTCATAGTTGGCTCAGTTCTTACGAATACTTATGGTGTTTAAAATGTGGCGGACAAATTCATAAATTTAGTCATCCACAGCTATAGTTAAAAACCCTTGCGTGTGCGACTAAATATTGCCGATTATCAGCCTTGTTCGACATTGCCATAGCTAAAAATAGTTCAGAGGGTCTATAAGCCGGGTTCTGTACGCTTTGCACCTAAGTACAAAGGCGGCGACCATTCATCTTGGGTGTCAGTTACTCAACACCTCTAGCGACCAACCCGGGCAGCGACGTTTAAGCTCGCCGTGATGCCGCCCCTATTTGGTCTTGCTCCGGATGGGGTTTACCATGCCCGCTTTGTTGCCAAAACGGCGGTGCGCTCTAACCACACCCTTTCACCCTTACCTAAAATAGGCGGTTTGCTTTCTGTTGCACTTTCCCTAAGCACATCGTCACCAATGTGCCCGCCGGACGTTATCCGGCATCCTGCTTCAATGGAGCCCGGACTTTCCTCGGAATTTACATCCCGCGGTCGCCCGACCCTCTGAACAGCTGATGTATACGAGTGGTAGTTGTTTCGTCAAGCCTTGCCATTTTTTGTTTTATGGTTAAAGTAGTATTAACGGGTGCGCATAATTACATTTTGGGGGATGTATGAGTTGGTCGAGTTTACTCAAAGATAATTCGTCAATGGCTAAGGCGGTTGATTTGGTGGGAGATCGTTGGTCTCTTATGGTGTTGTCGGGCTGCTTTTCTGGTGTTTGTAGGTTCAATCAGTTTGAAAGCTTTCTAGGGATTAATAGAAATCTTTTGTCTGCAAGATTAGATAAACTTGTAGATGCTGGTCTTCTAGTGCGGCACCTATACAATGCAAGCCCACCGCGCTATGAGTATCAACTTACAAACATCGCCCAGGATTTACGGCCAATAATTGTTGGATTGTCTGCTTGGGCTGAGTGCCATTTCACTAAAACAGATGCGCCATTTACTGTCGTTCACAAAAAATGTAAACAAAAAGTCGAGGTAATTATCCACTGTAAATCATGCGAAATTCAAGTCAGTAATGATGATGTTGCTACGAAATTAAATCCATGTGCCGGGCCGGAAGCTTTGCGATTATTTGAAAGTATGTCACCTACATCTAAAATCATAGATTAGCCACAGATTACTGTTTTTAACTATTCTCAAATAATCAAAGAAACCACTGTACTTATAGTATAACAGTGAGTACAAAATAAGTATCGAAGTGCAATATTAATGATATATTTGCCTAGAATAGCTCTGGATATAACGTGCTGTAAAAGTACGGTCGTCCAAAGCTCCAGAAGGCGCGGCGGAAACCTGAGTTGCCCCACATCAACCCACAACCCCCCGCGTCTTCGTTTTATCTTTATGGATGGTTTTTCTGCTTATACTTCACAAGTAATGTCAGCAATGCTATGGTTTGCACATCCATTTGCCCATCAATTTTGAAAGGTCGATAACGGCGCTGAAAGGCTTGAACAACTGATTTTGTATTGCTGTCAAACTTACACGTTATCTTTATATCATATCCAAGATAACTAAGTGCGCTTTGCACAAGGCGAATGTGCTTTTTGTCGGCATCTTGCGCATCTATAAGTATGCGCTGATCTGTTGTTTTTACCTCTGGCCAATTACCTATATTGGCATCAGCAAGTTGCGGCCAAGGAAACTTTTCTCCTGGATCTTGCTTGCGCGTTGGTGCGATATCGCTGTGCGCGACAACATTGAAATCATTGATTTGGTGACGCAACATAATGTCGTGACACAGAGAAATTACGGCCTTAATTTGTACATCTGGAAAATGAGGCAAGCCAAAATCATGACCGCCATTGACAATTTCTATACCAACAGAAGCAGAGTTAATATCCTTTTCTCCGTTCCATGAACTTAGGCCGGCATGCCATGCTCTGCGGCTTTCATCGACTAGCCTAAAAACTCGACCGTCTTCTTCTACCATATAATGGGCACTAACTTTGGCCTTTGGATCGCACATGCGTTCTAGAGCGACTTTCCCATTTTCCATACCCGTGTAATGCAATACCAATAAAGATATTGGCAAGGTACGCTCGTCGTGATTGGGGGATGGTGTATCTATAAGTTTCACATTGCCTCTCAAAGTGGGTTTTTCATTAGGTTTGATGGTTTAACAGATTTTTTGCATAGATATATCTACACGATATCGCCTGGCAGTTGCTTTTGGCGCCTCGCTATGACAAAGACACTCGCTAAAATAAACACTGCGCCAATTACCAACTTAAAACCAAACGGCTCATCACGAATAATAACGCCTAATAAAACAGCCCAAAACGGACTCATCAAGGTAAGGGGCACAACTAGGCTGACGTCGTAAGTTTTTAGCAGACGGAAATATTGACCATGAGCAAATATTGAGGCCAGTAGTGCCGTGTATAGAACACCAATAATTATACCTGTGCCTGCTGCTTTTGAAGCCTCTATCTGCCCGGTTTCAAATAGAAAGCTGGCAAAACCAAGGCTTGGAACCGCTAAAACACCCATCCAAGCTAAATATTGGAACGGACCAATATCACCAACACCCTTAATTAGGACTGATCCAACAGCTATAATAAAAAACGCAATCGCTATATAAATAAGCCCCGTATCAAATGCCATGCTGTCAGGATTATAAATAAGGATAATRACCCCTATGAGTGCSCCGCAAATGCCAAGACCGCGTTTCAAACCAATTTTTTCATGCAAGAACACCACAGATAATATAGTCGCAAAGGGTATCATCATTTGTGAGAYGATGGCTGAAGCACCAGCTGGGGCRGTTTTAAGCCCTGTATACAAAAATGCTAAATGYAATGCTCCWACGCATAGTCCAGCCAMACAAAGTTTRAGAAAATGTTTTGGTATRGGAAAYAARAAAGGYGACATWAGAACGGCCACCAGACTAAACCGKACGGCGGCAAAGAAAAATGGCGGCAGAGCTAAATCGCTTAGTATCCATTTTGACAGCACAAAATTWCCGCCCCAAATCAGACAGCACAAACTTAAWATGAAAAAATCASCWATACGCATGATTCTGGCTTAATGGACGATTTGAGAAAAGGCTAGGGTGATTAGCAACCAAGCCMGTAACTTCTCTAAAATCCATGACCTTTTAGAAACGCCGYTATTTCTTTCAGAGCATCATCCGCTTCGGGGAGCATGTTATCAAAGATTTGCCAAACATGCGGCATGTGGGACCAAGTTTGYAACTTGACATCKGAGCCAGCCTTGCGTGCTTTGGCTGTATAGCGTCTGGCATCATCATGTAAAATTTCTGCGCTACTCGCTTGGATCAGGGTAGGTGGCAAGTCCGAAAGGTCACCAAAAATAGGTGAAACTACAGGCGATGAGGGTGACATGCCTAGTTCTTTAAAGCTGCCCCAGAGGAGCAACGTTTTTGGCACGTTGAGAATATTGCCGAGCATAGGGCGTAACATATGRTCTGTGCTGATATTCTCTTTGATGCTKGGTGAAGAAAAAGTGCCGTCTACRACAGGGGAAAGCGGCACCACCGCATCTGCGGTGCGTAAGCCTTCATCACGCGCCCATTGRATAGTAGAYAGGGTGAGGTTRCCACCAGCCGAGTCGCCMGCMAYACACARTTTTTTCACYGAGAAGGGSCCGTCCGRTCCGTTCTCCAAAAYCCATTTGTATGCAGTSCGGSAATCTTCGAYCCCRGCCATRCGYTTATGYTCTGGCATTARRCGGTARTTGATGRCGCAGACACTWGCMCCRGTCATTTCGGCAAGYYTRCTSGTYAGGGMRCGGTGAGATAAGCARGAACCAACAGTAAATGCGCCGCCGTGAATATAYAAAATTCGYTTRTCTGGRTCGGACTTTTTTGCTGTTACCCATTCACCAYCAATATCKCCCCATGAGGCAGGAATAGARAGGGGKGTGAATGTGACATTGGGAAAGTCTCGCACCAAGCCACCTTTGTCAAAGCGCTCACGCTTTGAGGCAATTGGYTCGCCGCCCTTATGTCCTTCGGCAGGCAWCTCAAAGTTATCGTACAAATATGCGTTCATCTCTTTGAGACTGCCAGATTCAGGRTCACATTCAAAAGTTACGGGRATGTCCTCGTCGTATTTGGATAAGTTCTCRCCTTTCARAATTCTGGTCGCKGCATAGACAGCAGCAAATGGTACAGCAATCGGTAGAAGATARAACATATGGTTTCCTTGTTTTGCGTGACTATACCTYGCWAARAAAARCCGTCAATCTCAACTTCCATTCGTCCTTGAATAGCCYCTATAGATTTACGRYACCTCGYTTATARACAYGATGRGTATTTRTTGTGATAWATAACAGAATATTATGAACAGTATATRTCTGYCTTATGTTCCCTTTATGTTGCATTYCRCGCYAAACYCATTATCTTTCTCTTATGACCAAATCATCTTCTAGTTCTAGTGAAATGCGCGAAGCGCCTGCTGCATTTRCTGCGCTTCAGAAAAAGTGGGTGCCGCACAGGCCAGAGCGACCCRCAAAGATGGATGGTGGTAAGGCGTTCCGGTTGGWATCGCCGTTTGARCCTAAAGGTGACCARCCSCAAGCAATTGCTGAGTTGTGTGCTGGCCTARAKGCYGGTGARCGGGAGCARGTTTTGCTTGGTGTGACCGGTTCYGGYAAGACCTATACRATGGCTAAGGTGATTGAGCARACCCAACGTCCAGCTCTKATYATGGCYCATAACAAAACATTRGCGGCGCAATTGTACGGCGAATTTAAAGCGTTTTTYCCAGACAATGCGGTTGAGTATTTTGTGTCATATTATGACTATTATCAGCCAGAAGCYTATGTGCCGCGCACGGATACTTTCATTGAAAAAGACAGCTCGGTTAATGAGCAAATCGACCGTATGCGCCATGCCGCYACGCGGGCATTGTTAGAGCGGGACGATGTGATTATAGTGGCRTCCGTATCGTGTATTTACGGTATCGGATCAGTAGAAACTTATACGGAAATGACAACAGATATTGCTGTTGGGGACAATCTCGATCCGCGCCAATTGATGGCCGAYTTGGTSGCMATGCAATACACCCGCAACGACATTGCTTTTGCGCGSGGTACGTTTCGTGTGCGCGGCGATACCATAGAAGTGTTTCCGGCGCATTTTGATGATCAAGCTTGGCGCATAGATTTCTTCGGTGATGAAGTAGACAGTATCACAGAATTTGACCCTCTTACGGGCAAGACCCAAGGCAAGCTGGAACATGTGCGCATYTATGCCAATTCCCATTATGTCACTCCGCGCCCGACTTTGCARACGGCGGCCAAGAAGATTAAAACCGAACTGGATCAACGGCTAAAGCAATTCGATGCCGAGGGTAAATTATTGGAAGCCCAACGCCTGTCCGAGCGCACCAGCTTTGATTTGGAGATGATTGCRGCGGCAGGGCATTGCTCGGGCATTGAAAATTATTCRCGTTATYTRACYGGRCGTAATCCGGGCGAGCCTCCGCCGACTTTGTTTGAATACCTGCCYGATAATTGCYTRCTRTTTATGGATGAGAGCCATGTTAGCGTGTCGCAAATCGGCGGCATGTCCAAGGGTGATATGAGCCGTAAGTCTACACTGGCAGAGTTTGGTTTYCGCTTACCGTCTTGTATTGATAACCGTCCACTCCGYCACGAAGAATGGGACGCTATGCGGCCGCAATCYGTRTTCGTATCCGCCACKCCGGGGCCTTGGGAACTCAACCAGACGAGCGGTGTGTTCGTAGAACAAGTCATTCGTCCGACAGGGCTAATCGACCCCCCTGTCGAAGTACGCCCTGTTGCTAAAGATGGGGCTTCGCAGGTCGATGATGTAATTGATGAGGTTCGTAAAACCACTGAAAAAGGCTACCGCTCTTTGGTCACCACTTTGACAAAAAAAATGTCTGAAGACCTGACCGAATACATGCACGATCAAGGGATAAAAGTGCGTTATATGCATTCAGATATCGATACGTTGGAGCGCATCGATATTATCCGTGATTTGCGGCTTGGCGTGTTTGACGTACTGATCGGGATCAACTTGCTGCGCGAAGGTCTTGATATTCCAGAATGCGCCTTTGTCGGGATATTGGACGCGGATAAAGAGGGCTTTTTACGTTCGGAAACCTCCATGATCCAGACCATAGGCCGCGCCGCGCGTAATGTTGAAGCCAAAGTCATTCTCTATGCCGACAAGATCACCGGCTCCATGCAGCGCGCCATGGACGAGACCGACCGCCGCCGCAAAATCCAACAAGCCCATAACGAGAAACACAACATCACCCCTATGTCCGTCTCCCACGCCGTAACCGACGTTGTCGGCGATACCCAAGCCGCCGACCAAATCAAAGACGAAGCGGCAAGATACACCCCAAGCGGTCAGCTCAAGAAAAAATACGAAGTTGCAGAAGACGGCGCAGTATTTATAGGCGAAAACCTGGGCGCAGTGCTAGCGGATCTAGAAAAACGCATGTTTGTAGCTGCGGAAAATTTAGAGTTCGAAGAAGCCGCTGCGTTGCGCGACAAAGTTGCGGCGTTAAAGGGGGAAACTTGAATCCCTAATATCTAGCTGCGTTATGGATAGCTTGGCTGATTTCTAGTCCGGTTAGTAGTGTTTGGTATATGGGTTCGCCGAGCAGGAGGCCTAAGTCTGTTTTATCTTGGACGAGTTGTTTAAACTCAGGAATTGTTTTGGGGTCGTTTAGGTCGCGCTTGTTATCATTTGACCATCCTAGTACATCATCATATTGACGGATTTCTTGTGCGCGTAGTGCATAGTAGTAGAGCACATTTCCAAGACTTGGTGAGCCGCGACCGGGTTTGGTTGTGATGTTCCGTTTCCATTCAAGGTCGGGCTTGACAGTACCTGTAATGGTACAAGCGTAAACATCAGGCTCAGTGTCGACGACTTGCATAGTCAGCCCCGCACTTTCGATCACATCATTGATAAAATCGCTCATGCCGCCAAAGCTATGTTATTTTAACGCCAATGCCTAGGGTTAAGCTTATTCCCTGTAGTAGTCACACAGAGTTCTAACGATAGCATGGCCAACACCTYCYTTGGCTTTGTAGTARATTGTYTGCGCGTTRCGGCGSGAAACAACCARACCRGCGGCGCGCATTTTTGAYAGATGCTGGGAGATTGCAGGCAGGCGCATGTCTACGCCTTGCGCTAACTCACCAGCAGATTTTTCACCGTCCATAAGCATGCACATCAGTTTGATACGTGTCTCGTTGGATAGGGCTTTTAGAACGCCTGTTGCTGTGTCGACATTATTGGCCAGTTGCTCGGTTATAGATGTGGATTTGCTCATGCCTTGGCTACCTCGTCTTTGCCTGCTTCCCCGTCTTTGTCTGCTTCCTTGTAGACCCAATCCGGGCCACGTAGAGCGACATAGATAGCTGGAATGACCAGCACAGTTAAAGCTGTGGAAGACGCTAGACCGAACAATAGTGAAATTGCCAAACCTTGGAAAATCGGGTCAGTCAAAATAACTGCCGCACCAATCATGGCGGCCAATGCCGTAAGCAGGATAGGTTTAAAGCGGATTGAACCAGCTTCGATAAGCACGTCTTTAAGTATGTGCCCATCGCCTTGTCTATGCCGTACAAAGTCAACCAGTAAGATTGAGTTGCGTACTATAATACCGGCTAGTGCAATAAACCCAATCATGGAGGTAGCTGTAAACGGCGCACCAAAAACCCAATGTCCGAACATGATGCCTATCAGTGTGAGGGGCACGGGCGCGAGGATAACCAGCGGTAATTTGAATGATCCGAACTGGGCGACGACAAGGATATATATCCCGATCAGAGCTACGCCAAAGGCGATACCCATATCGCGGAAGGTCACAAATGTAATTTCCCATTCTCCATCCCACAATAAAGTGCTGATTGTTTCGTCAGTTGGTTGTCCAGCCATGCTGATGACCGGAGCTTCTAGACCAACACTAGCCCAATCAAATGCTTTAACGCGCTTTTGTATCTCCAACATGCCGTAGATAGGAGCCTCATAGGCACCTGCTAGCTCGCCCTGCACAAGATCGGCAAAACGGCCATCGCGGCGGAAGATGGTTGGAGATCCGGCTTGTTCAGAGACATTGACTACAGCGCCCAGTTCAACAGGATCCGAAGTAATGCCAGCCAAACGGCGTGGGACAGGAATAGAAGTCATTTGTTGCGACCAGACCTGTTCCGAGCGTGGGAAAGCCACACGGATATCTAGGGGGTCACGACCTTCACCGCGCGGGCTTGTGCCTATAGTTTGGCCGCCAAAACTGATGGCAATGGTATCGAGAATATCCTGTTGTAAGACACCGTAATCAGCAGCACTTGGCGTGTCGATAGATACGGTCAAGCGAGGGCGTGGCTCGCCTATACTATCGTCCACATCGACGATATAATCAGTGTCTTCGAATAATCGTTTGATTTGAGCAGCTACAGCGCGGCGGGTTTCGGCGTCTGGGCCGTATATTTCAGCAAGAAGTGTTGCGATTACGGGCGGCCCAGGCGGGACTTCTACGACCTTAGTATTTGCACCAGAATACAGAGGGGCAGTCTTAATTAGCTCACGAATTTCTAATGCAATTTCGTGGCTACTGCGTTTACGGTGACTTTTCTCTGATAAGTTGATTTGTAAGTCGCCTTGCTCTGGGGATTGACGCAGGAAGTAATGCCGCACAAGACCGTTAAAGTTGATCGGTGCAGATGTGCCTGCATAAGCTTGAATGCTTTTTATCTCTTCAATCCCGCGAATAGTTTCGGCCAGAGTGAACAGAGCGCGCTCGGTGTCTTCAAGGGCAGCGCCTTCAGGCAAGTCGACAACGATCTGCATTTCTGCTTTGTTGTCAAATGGCAGGAGCTTCACACGCACGGTTTTGGTTGCGAACAAAGTCATGGATARTAGKGTGAGGAGACCAATAATGATTAGAAACGCCCAAGATCGTTTGCGGGTTTTGATGATCGGGGATACTGCGGYGGCGTAAAAAYTACCGAGTTTTCCAGCAYCGTTGYGAGCATGAGATTTGATTTTGGCTTTGGARGCCAGCTTCATCATCAACCAAGGCGCAATGATAACGGCAACAAAGAATGAGAAGATCATTGCRGCAGATGCATTGGCTGGAATAGGTGCCATATAGGGTCCCATWAGGCCGGAAACGAACATCATTGGCATCAAGGCCGCAATCACTGTTARRGTGGCGACAATAGTAGGATTGCCGACTTCTGAAACRGCWGCAATAGCGGCAACACGGCGTGAACGTCCATCATCCAAACTCCAATGGCGTGCAATATTCTCGACCATGACAATGGCGTCATCAACCAATATTCCGATGGAGAATATCAGCGCGAACAAACTAACTCTGTTGATGGTATAACCCATCATATAAGATGCAAACATAGTCAGCAAAATTGTGGTGGGGATTACGATAAGTGTTACAAGCGCTTCGCGCCGTCCAATCATAAATGCAATCAGGATAACGATGGAAATTGTAGCAAGCCCCAAATGGAACAAAAGTTCATTGGCTTTRTGGTTGGCGGTTTCGCCGTAATTGCGTGTAACATGTACGGATAAACYCTCGGGAATAAGACCGCCTTTCAGGTTTTCKACTTTGYGCAAAATTTCTTCGGCAACCACCACGGCATTTGCGCCCGGCCGTTTTGCCAAAGCGAGTGTAACTGCGGGAGCGGTGCGCCAATGGTTYGGTTCGCGTTCAAGTGACCAAGCGCGGGATTCCGTATCTTGTCCTACGACTAACACTTGMGCGACATCCGAGACGTAAACTTGTTGACCGCCTGAGCCGCGTATTTTTAAACGCTCCAAATCGGACGGGGATTTTATGCTGTCCCCTGCCTGCAAGACATAGGCTTTACCGTTTGCTTTGGTGATACCAGCCGGAAAAGCATTGGCTGCACCACGCAGAGTTTGTACGAGGGTTTGTAAGGATACACCGTAAGCAGCCAGAGCGTTAACGTCTGGCTCGACTCGGATTTCAAGTGGGCGCCCACCGACGATTGTTGAAAGACCTATATCATCAATTTTGATAATTTCTGCCTGCAGTTCGCTCGCTATCATATGCAGGTTAGTGTCGTTCCAAATATTGCCAGTATAATTTTCCGGGCTAAGCGTTAGTGTGACAATCGGCACATCATTGATACCACGACCGATAATTTGCGGAGCTGCAATATTGGGCGGAATACGGTGGATATTGGCATTTATTCTTTCGTGGATACGCAAAATGGCATCATCAGCGTCTGTGCCAACATCAAAACGAGCGGTGATTAGTGCACCGTCGTCTTGAGAGGAGGAATAGACATGTTCGACCTCGGGGATTGCCTTGAAGATTTCTTCAAGCGGCTTGGACACTTGTTCAACCACATCTGTGGCAGTCAGGCCGGGTGCGGCAATACGTACATCAACTAACGGAACGGAGATTTGGGGCTCTTCCTCGCGGGCTATATTCATTAAGGCCATCAAGCCAAGAGCAAGCGCAGCTAGTAAAAAAAGCGGAGTTAGAGGGGAACGTATGGTGGCTTTGGTCAGTGAGCCCGAAATGTCGGTTTTCATAGTGTTACTCGCTCGGTATTTCTATTGTGTCGCCGTCGTGAAGTCCGGCAAGGACTTCGACAAACCCGTTTGCGTCTGCATTGGGGTTGGCGAGAGTAATAGGAGCGTCAATAATGTATTCACCGACATGAACTTTGACAAAATCTATGCCATATCTTGTGGTGATAAATGATTTGGGGATGCGCAGGGCAAAGCGCTCGCCGACTGGCGCCAATACATCGACACGCTCGCCGACCAATGCAGATAAGCCGCCRTCRACTACGGCRTCTGCGATAACMGCACCRCCGCGTAGTTCAGGGTAGACTTTGGTGATTGTAGCTTGGTRTGTTTCACCGCCGCGCGCAGGAAGGCGYARGGATATGATTTCGCCTTCTTTGATTTGKCCHGCGTGGCGTTCMGGYARAGACAGGCGGACAACRCCGTCYAATGTTGCCATRTTGGCAATGACTTCRCCCGGRGATACGGCRCTGCCNTTTAACKACATTAACATTGGTAACRCGRGCATCSGCAGGYGCAATRATCACACCTTTGCTGCGTTGGGCTTGYAGRGCGGTACGTTGAGATTTRGTRCCGCTRAGTTCTTTKGCWGTGATATCWWMGGCMGTTTGYGCTTGGTCGCGTTTYGTAGARGCCACAAAACCGCGTTCAAATAATTKHTCKGCCTGTGCTAACTCGGTTTTATATTGGGCKAGTTGTTTTTCTATRCCGTTGAYYTTGGCGTCTAGTGCGGCAATTTGYGGGTTGAGGCTTTCGTCTCTTATAATGGCAATGATTTGCCCTTTCTTGACCACRCTACCTTCATCTATGTCGAGGCGTACTATGATACCCGCGATTCGRGCACGAGCTGTTGCTGTGTCACTGGATTCGAGGCGGGCGACTACCGGGCGGTAGTCTGTTATCACATCTTTGCTTACCTTTAGCGTTGTTGGCGTTTGCGCCAAGCTGTATGTTGACGCTAGCATTGTGCCAATCATAGTAAGTGTAATTAAGGTGCCATATCGAATGTTCATCATAATTCCGTTTCTACGTATTTTGAAAAATATTTGCCGTTTGCCTTTATCTTTCCGTTCATTGGCAGTAACTTGCCGAATACGAATTAGGGTAACAGAATAAATTGCCTTGAACATGCGACAAATTGCCTATTTGCGCAATAACGCAATTATAAAAATAAATAAGAGGGATATATGGCTAGAATAGTTATTTTAGGAGCAGGACTTGGCGGCGTAGGGTGCGCATACGAGATGAAAGAGAARGCWCGTARGGAAGACGAAGTTATYGTTATCAATGATATAGACTTTTATCAGTTTGTGCCGTCCAATCCGTGGGTTATTGTTGGTTGGCGTACMCGTRAGAAGGTGACTATCGATTTGAAAGCRCCAATGAAGAAGAAGGGYATTGAATTTATTGTCGATGCTGCGACYAAGYTAGACCCTGATARYAAGACKATTCATTGTCAATCTGGTCGCAARGTTGARTATGATTTCTTGATTATCGCYACCGGGCCGACATTGAATTACGAYGCWATYGAAGGTTTGGGGCCGAAAAAYAATACCCATTCCGTTTGYCATATTGAYCATGCYGAGGAAGGTTACATCGCATTTGAAGAATTCTGTAAAAACCCTGGCCCATTAATTGTTGGGGCAGTGCAGGGTGCGTCKTGCTAYGGYCCTGCCTACGAAACGGCTATGATCATTGATACRGAACTTAAGCGCCGTAAAATTCGCGACAAAGTTAAAATGACATTCGTGACTGCCGAACCTTATATCGGTCATTTGGGACTGGATGGTGTCGGGAACACCAAGGGTATGTTAGAGGCCGAAATGCGTGATCGTCATATCGGTTGGGTGACTAACGCAAAAGTCACAAAAATTGATAAAGATAAAATGTATGTAGATGAAATGGAAACGACAAAAAAGGTCAAGCAAAAGCATGAACTTGATTTTGCCTATTCCATGATGCTGCCACCATTTAAAGGGATTGATGCCTTGCAAGGGCTAGACGGTTTGGTCAATCCAGCCGGATTTGTGTTTGTAGATAAAAACCAGCGCAACGAAAAATACCCTGAGATTTACGGTATTGGCGTATGTATTGCTATTCCGCCAATGGGTAATTCTTTGGTGCCAGTTGGGGTTCCGAAAACTGGATATATGATCGAAAGCATGGCCCATGCGGCAACGGACAATATCGCCGCCATTCTGCGCGGCGGTGAAGCCACAGCGGAAGCCACTTGGAATGCAATCTGCCTGGCCGATTTCGGCGACAGCGGGGTTATGTTTGTCGCACAACCACAAATTCCGCCGCGCAATGTGAATTGGGCTGCAGAGGGTAAGTGGGTGCACACAGCGAAAGTTGCGTTCGAAAAATTGTTTTTGAAGCGTTTGGCAAAAGGCAAGCCAACATCAGCGTTCGAGAAAGTTTCCAGCAGCTTGTTGAAAATACATAAGTTGAAGTAGTTCTTTTATAGGGTTGATTAGCTTAACTAATTTGCCCTACTTTACCGCTATCTCATACACGGTTTCATTTGCATTAGTGCCGCGAAAATCTTCGGGTGGCGAGGTTTCTAGTGCGTTGATTTTGCACCATGCGCCAAATTTGCTTTGCACTTCGTCAGTGGTAACACTGAACGGTGGACCGTCCATGGAAGCTTGGTCATATGCCAATGTAATGAGTAGGAGTTGTGTACCGCTGTTTATTATGGATTTTATATGTTCCACATATCGTTGGCGCATATCAGAGGGCAGGGCAATTAGAGCGGCACGGTCATAGACGGCTTTGATGTTTGGTACATCTGCTTTGGCTAGGTCGAAAAAATCGCCTACCAATATTGTGTATGCCCCACCTTGGTATTTTCGAAATTTTCCAGATTTAGTAATCTCATACTTTATAATGTTTTTGGTAAAAAAATCTCTAGCGGCAATAGCATTCAACTCATTGCCGATGACTGTGTGCCCTTGTTCTGCCAGCCAGATCATATCCGAGGACTTGCCGCATAACGGCACAAAAACGGCGGTGTTTTTAGCTAAATTTAAACCTGCCCAATACTTTACCAGAGAGCTATGATAATAATCTTTGTGAAAACCAATTTTGTCGGTCTTCCACTTGTCGTGCCAAAAATCAGGATTTTCCATTATTGTGTTTATCTCCCAAATAGGCGCGCAAAGAACCCCGGACCTTTTGTGATGGATTTATGCAAGGACTTTGCTCGCATGCCGGAACGGCAAAAGGCGAGCACAGGGCCAGTACTTTGCTCTAAWGCYGCWGYGAAMCGGGCRCGATCATCRSCTGTAGCGYGGCCAGGTTTGAACGGAATATGGTGATAATGAAGYCCMGCTTTCTTGGCWGCYTTTAACAGAGCCTTGGATAAAGGTTGTGAGGTTTCCTCACCTTCAGGACGGCAATTGATAATGCAAGTGTATCCGGCGTCGGCCAGTGTTTTAACATCATTATAGTTGATCTGAGGTGACACGAAAAACTGGTTATTAACTTTAGAAATCTGCATGGTTGTGCCTATAGAGCATTGAGTGGAATTTTAAGGTAAACAGTGCCGTTATCATCTGCAGGTGGAAATTCTCCGGCGCGCATGTTAACCTGTACGGATGGCAAAATCAATTTTGGCATGCCGAGCTCTGCATCACGCTCAGTACGCATTTTGACGAAGCTAGCCATGTCGGCACTGCCACCTACATGTTTATTGCTACGTTTTTCTTCACCTATAGTCGTTTCCCATGCGAATTTATCACGTCCAGGTGCTTTGTAGTCATGACAGAGAAACACACGGGTTTCATCAGGTAGGGCGAATAATTTTTGAATTGAGGTATAGAGCGTTTTAGCGCTGCCACCCGGAAAATCGCAGCGGGCTGTTCCGAAGTCCGGCATAAACAATGTATCGCCGACAAATACTGCATCACCAATATGATATGACATGCAAGCAGGGGTGTGACCGGGGGTGTGAATGGCGGTTACTTCGAGATCACCCAGCATAAATGTATAGCCGTCCGCTGGCAGAACATCAAATTGGCTACCATCTGTGGCAAATGTCTTGCCTGCATTAAACACTTTTCCGAATACTTTTTGTACGGCGTCAATATCCGCACCTATCATAGTTTGCCCACCTAATTTTTCTTTTAGATAAGGCGCCGAAGATAAATGGTCTGCATGGGCATGGGTTTCGATAATGTATTTAGTGGTTAAATCAGTGCTCTTTATGTACTCAATCAACACATCCGCAGATTTAGTGTTGGTGCGACCAGATGCGGCGCAATAGTCTAAAACCGGGTCAAAGATCATGGCTTCACGGCTACCTTCCTCGTGAACTACATGAGTGATGGTATTGGTGCCTTGGTCGAAGAACGATTTTACAATAGGCTTTTGGCTAAGATTTCTCATGAATGTCCTCTAATATGAATTTAGGCTCTATATAGTCTTAAGGCGATTCTAAAAAAGGGACAATATGTCTCAGGCACAAAATATCACAGGATTTTCAGCAGATGTGTTGCTTGGCATCAATACCTGCTCTATGAGAAAATAAGTTAGTTTGGTTTGAACGTATGTTTAAGCCATGAACGGTCTGCAGCGGCACCCTCCACACGGAGCCTTGCGGACCGTTCACTATTATTTGACATGAAATAAGTTGCCGCATGGAGACTTGTTGTTTTATGCTTTATAGCCACTTAGGTATTGGTGAAGTGACTTTATGAATGAATATATAGCAAATAATGAAGGTCTCATACGCTTGTCAGTTTTTGGCGGGGTGCTAGTCCTAATGTTATTTTTAGAAACTTTGTTTCCGCGTAAAAAACGGACACAGAACAGATTGCGCCATATTTCCACCAATCTGGGAATAGTTGTTTTGTATACTGTATTTATGCGTGCTGTGTTTTTCTTTGTTGCTATAGGTGCTGCGGTTGGTGTCGCCGCTTATGCATCTCAGCAAGGATGGGGATTGCTGAATATTGTTCATCTGCCACTGTGGGCTCATATATTTATTTCTGCGATCTTGCTAGATTTGGCAGTTTATTGGCAACATGTTGCTTCGCATAAAATACCAGTGATTTGGTCACTTCACAAAATGCATCATGCAGATCGTGATATTGATGCCACTACGGGTATTCGGTTTCACCCAATAGAAATTCTATTATCCATGTTATATAAAATGGTTATTGTCCTTATTCTCGGCCCCCATATTGTTGGAGTGATTTTGTTTGAGGTTGTTTTGAACGGATCAGCCATGTTTAATCATGCYAATGTRCGYCTGCCTTTGTGGCTGGATAAAATCATCAGAGTTTTATTTGTGACACCGGATATGCACCGTGTACACCATTCAGTCATCGTTCACGAAACCAATTCTAACTATGGATTTAACTTATCCGTATGGGACCGGATATTTGGTTCCTATATTGACCAACCCCAAGAAGGTCACGACGAAATGATAATTGGCCTACCGCAGTACCAGACGGACAAACCGTCGCATTTACTTTGGTGTWTAATTCTACCATTTAATAAAAAAWCATAATWGRAAGCATAAGGRAATTRTCATGAATAAAMAAYTACTCACATTGATCATTGTTGGTRCTTTATCTGCGTGTTCACARGCTGACACCAATGCYGCTGCTCCGAAGTCWCAAGAACAGRCGCMGGAACARRTCCAGMAATTAGTRCAAGAAGTGACAGCAATGCARGTCACACATRTAGATGCYAGCAAAGYGCTMGAAACTATGCGYGCTCGCCCAGARTTGGTGGTTATAGATGTRCGCACACCRGGTGAATTYGCRGRTGGCCACATTGATGGTGCAATCAATATTGATTTCAAAAATGCAAATTTTGCTACAGAAATCKCTAAACTCGATGGATCGCAAGATTATCTAATTCATTGTCGTTCAGGTAATCGCTCAACTCGCTCACTCGCAGTTTTCAAAGATGCAGGGTTTTCTCATATTATCCATATGGACGGCGGTATGATCGGTTGGAATAAAGCTGGATTGCCAACAGTAAAATAACCTGATTGTATTGTCGTAATGGGTTTACGAGTAACGGGCTTGTTACTCCACGTATAATGCCTATATGCTATGTCTGCAATTCAGGCATGACATGAAATCCAGGCACGTAAATGTATATGAAGCTCAAGAGCTTTTAAAAACCACACCTGATATGGTGGTGTTGGACTTGCGTACGGCTGATGAATTTGAAATGTTTTATATAGTAGATGCAGTTAATCTTGACTGTGAAAGCGAGTTTTTTGAACGCCGTATCAATCAACTTGATCGGGATGTGCCCTATCTTATTCATTGTCATTCTGGCGGCCGCAGTATCAAAGTATTAGAGTTATTCAAAGAACACGGTTTCAAAAACATTACCCATATGGACGGCGGTTTAAGAGAATGGATGCACACAGAGTTGCCACTAATCAGCAATTGGTCAATTTAGCATTTAGGGTAAATTAATGCACGTTGCCAATAAGCGTTCTTGGCGCAATTTCCTACAGAATGCTTTGCCCGGTTTTTTTCCAATCTTTCATAAATGCGGCCAAACCTTTATCCGTCAGTTCATGGTTGGCCATGTCGCGGATGACATTTGGCGGGGCGGTGGCAACGTCCGTACCAATGAGGGCACAGTTTTCCATATGCTCCAAAGAGCGAATTGAAGCCGCTAGGATTTCAGTGTTGAAACCGTAATTATCATAGAGAATGCGGATTTCTGCAATCAAATCACAACCGTTCTCACCAATATCGTCTAGCCTGCCGATAAACGGCGATATAAATGTTGCGCCGGCTTTGGCGGCGAGCAATGCTTGATTAGCCGAAAAACAAAGCGTGACATTGATCGGAATGCCTTGGGACGATAACGCATTGGTGGCTTCAAGACCTGCCCAAGTCAGCGGCAATTTCACACACACATTGTCCGCCCAATCGGCAACGCGTTTGCCTTCTTCGATCATGCCTTTGGTGTCAAGTGCAGTAACCTCTGCACTTACGGGACCGTCTGTTAGCGCACAAATTTCTTGAATGACTTCTTTGATGTTACGGCCAGAACGGGCTATTAATGTTGGATTGGTAGTCACACCGTCTACAAAGCCGCTGGGTATTAGGGCTTTAATGGCATCGACTTCGGCGGTATCAATAAAAAATTTCATGGTTGTTTCTCTTTCAAGGCTTTCTCTTTTAGTATCATCGAATCAATGTAGAGCCGTAAAGCGTAACTAATGTGTAAATTATGGTAAAAATTGCGAAAATTTTGTTTCCGGTCGCCGTGCCGGAACCGTTCGACTATCTAGTGCCAGATGGCATGCGCTTGTCGATTGGGGATTTCGTTTATGCACCACTCGGCACACAAGGCAAACTTGGTGTGGTTTGGGGGTTTTGTGAAAGAGAAGACACAAGTAAGTTAAAACAGGTTCTTGAGCACAAACCCGCTCGTCCGCTCAATCCAGAAATACTTGATTTCGTCAATTTCACTGCCAAGTATAATTGCACCTTACAAGGCTTGGTGCTGCGCATGGTGCTACGTTCTCATAAGGCATTAGAAACTAGCCCTGATGTGACATTATATAAGCCCAAAGGAGATCGCCCACCCGGTTTAAGCGCAGCCCGAAAACGTGTATTATGTCTAAAGGATATTTGGCCTGCACGAGCCGGAGAGCTTGCCAAAGCAGCGTCGGTGTCTGCGTCGGTTCTCAGAACTATGGCCAAGGCAGGGTTGTTGGAGCGGTTTTCAGCGCCCTTGGATCCACCATTTGGTAGACCTAACCCTGATCATGACGGACGGGATTTTAAACTTTCACAAAGACAAATAGATGCAGGCGCGGAATTACAAGCCCTGGTGCGGCGCAAATCTTTCACTGTGACCTTACTCGATGGAGTAACGGGTTCAGGCAAGACGGAAGTGTATCTGGAAGCTACGGCAGAGGCTTTGCGTGCTGGTGGGCAGGTGTTAATATTAGTGCCAGAAATTGCCTTAACGCAAGCAGGATTAAAGCGTTTTACGGAAAGGTTCGGAACCGAACCTGCGCAGTGGCATTCTGCTATGGGCGATGCGGCGAGGCGGCGAGTTTGGCGTGAAGTCCATAACGGGCGGGCGCGGCTGGTGGTCGGCGCGCGCTCTGCGCTTTATCTTCCGTTTGCGGATTTGCAATTGATCGTGGTCGACGAAGAACACGATGGATCTTACAAGCAAGACGAAGGCGTTATATACAATGCCCGCGATATGGCGGTGGTACGCGGTAAATTAGCGGGTGCGGCGGTTGTCTTGGCSTCGGCGACMCCTTCATTGGAGAGCCTGACCAATGCGCGCTCTGGCCGCTATCATCATGTGGTTTTACCGGAAAGACCCGGTGCAGCCACTATGCCAGACGTGGCGTTAGTAGATTTAAAAGATCACAAGCCCGAGGCAGGATGTTTTTTGTCGCAGCCTGTCATAGACGGCGTATCCGAAGCTCTATCACGCGGTGAGCAAGCCATGTTATACCTCAATAGGCGTGGTTATGCGCCGTTGATTATTTGTAGAGCTTGTGGGGAGCGACTAAAATCTCCCGATACTGATAGTTGGCTTGTGCAGCACAAACGCACAGGGCGGGCTATGTGCCACCATACTGGATATTCAATGCCCATGCCGCCTTCGTGTCCTGAATGTAAAACTGAAGGCGCACTGACACCTGTCGGGCCGGGGGTCGAGAGGGTTGCCGAAGAAGCTGCGGAGCTGTTTCCTGATGCCCGTATAGAAATTCTCTCGTCGGACACGGCAGGTAATCCTGAACGTATTCGTGAACGCATGGCGGCTATGGCGGCAGGAGACATCGACATCATGGTTGGCACGCAAATGGTGGTTAAGGGTCATAACTTCCCACATCTGACATTCGTAGGGGTGGTTGATGGTGATTTAAGTTTAGGTGGCGGTGATTTGCGCGCTGGGGAACGTACGTATCAAACTTTAGTACAGGTCGCCGGACGGGCAGGGCGGGCTGACAAACCGGGGCGGGCATTGATACAAACTCATATGCCTGACCACGAAGCATTAGCGGCTCTGGCCGCAGGTGACCGCGAGGGCTTTATTTTCGCCGAACTTGGCATGCGCGAAATCCTCGGACTACCTCCGTTTGGTAAACTCGCCGCTATCATCATATCAGCACCAGATGCTGTCAAAGCCAATGATTTTGCCCGCAAAGTACTAAACTCAGCACCGCGAGCCGAGGGTATAGAAATTCTCGGCCCTTCCGAAGCCCCCATAGCAATATTACGTGGCCGTCACAGAAGGCGGTTGTTGATCAAGGCCGAACCTGATGTAAATCTATCAGCATATATGCGTAGCTGGAAATCTCGCGTCCGCACACCTCATAAAATTAAATTCGCTATCGACATAGACCCGCAAGGATTTATGTGATGCATATGTTGAGCGCATTCTCAATTACTTATGCTAGCTAAGTGCAATATTGGAGAAATGATGAAATATTTATTTGTAATTATGGTACTCTTGGTTGGGCAGTCTGCGTTTGCGAAAACCGTRGTYTATGAATTTGATATTGCCAAACARATRCTTAACAARACGGGGAYGCCTGTTGAAGGTATGACCATAGAYGGCGGTACACCGGGGCCTGTCATTGARGCAACTGAGGGYGATATTTTACGCGTGACCTTTAACAATAAAATGGATGTGCAGACTTCTATTCATTGGCATGGTATTTTACTACCTAATGAACAAGATGGAGTGCCAATTTTGACCACTTCACCTATTGCGACAGGTAGCTCACATACATTCGAATACCCGATTATTCAGAGCGGTACTTATTGGTATCATTCTCATACGGGATTGCAGGAGCAATGAGGCGTTTACGGCGCTATGGTTTTGCACCCAAAACCAACAATGGATATGTCTAAAATGGACATGATGGATAAGCCTGATGAGCATGTCATCGTGTTTTCGGATTGGTCTGACGAAGATCCTCTGCACATCATTGCCAATCTGAAAAAGGATGGGGATTATTATGCACTCAAGAAAGGCTCGGTACAGTCTTGGGCGGGCGTTTTGGCTAACGGCCGTGAAGCTATTAAGAACAGGCAAAAGGTTCATGGTCACGCATGGGGCCAATGGACATTTCTGATGTCGGTTATGATGCGTTTTTGGCCAATGGTAAACAATCGATAGACCTCGGTGAAGCTGAAGGTGGGCAGACAGTGAAGTTGCGTTTGGTCAATGCCGCCGCGTCTTCCTATTTCAATGTGGAATTTTCAGGCGGACCCATGACGATAATTGCTACCGACGGAATTGATATTGAGCCGATAAAGGTTAAACGCCTGCGCATGGCCGTTGCTGAGACATATGATGTTCTGGTTACACTACCGATGGATATGGCCTACGAACTTCGAGCTACATCGGAAGACGGCACGGGTTATTTTTCGGCATGGCTAGGCGAGGGACATAAAATGCCAGCATCTGATATTCCGTGCCCTAACCTGTATTTGTCTGGTCATGATATGATGAATATGTCCAATATGAAGAATGGCATGGATCATGACATGAGTGATATGGATATGGGTGATGATGACGCAGATGTCATCGCCTATATGACTGATTATAAAGCAGTTAGGTCGCCCGTAGATACTAGTTTGCCGCAAACCAATCTACGTACGGTTAACCTATCGCTCACGGGCAATATGGAACGTTATGTTTGGTCGTTCAACAATACGGTTCTGTCCAAAGCAGATAGTATCAAAATTAAGAAAGGCGAGACTGTACGTTTTGTCCTTAAAAATGAAACCATGATGCACCACCCCATCCATCTGCACGGACATTTCTTTCGCGCCTTGAACGGACAAGGCAAGTTCAGCCCGCTCAAGCACACAGTCAATGTACCGCCTATGGAAACTGTGATCATCGAGTTTGCAGCCAATGAAGAGAAAGACTGGTTTTTCCACTGTCATAACCTGTATCATATGATGGGCGGTATGGCGCGGGTGGTCGGCTATGTGAATAGTACCAATTACACGGATGAGCGGCGCAGCCAAATCGCTCATGATTTATGGTACGCGGCCAATTCACATACCATAAATCATAATTTAGCTTACGGCATGGCCAGCCTATCTAACTCTGATACTGCGGTGGAATTGGAATATGACTGGAATTATAATAGTGCCTATGATGTGCAAGTCCATGCCAAGCGTTATCTAAACCGGTRTATCTCGGTTTACGGCGGAGTGAGGAGTGAGCGTGAAGGTTTTGCCAGTAGCGAAACTAACGGCGTTATCGGTGTGCAATATGTTTTGCCTTTGCTAATAAAAACGGATTTGCAATTGGCCACGGATGGGCATGTTGAGCTGGAAGTCGGTTCGGAGCTACAGCTCACTGAGCGCTTGCAAATGGAATGGGAAGCATCAACTGACGAAGAATACCGCGTAGGTTTTGCCTATGAATTCAATAAGAAATTTGCTTTGGCGGCTGGATGGGACAGTGAAGAAGGATGGGGCGTTGGGGCAAGGTTAAATTTTTAAGGAGTTCGCATGACATATGGGAAAAAATTGCTAGTTGCAAAAATATTGGTGAGTTTGGGGCTGTGCATGTATGTGCTCATACCCTTTGCAGTGGATTTTGGGGTTAGCCATATTGATCCTGAACATTGGACACCCCACGCGCGCTTTCATCTGACATGGGTGCTTTACGGGAATTTGATGGCTCTGCCAGTCATGTTATGGGCAATTTGGGGCAAAAAACTACACGGTACAGGGCGGTCTGTACGTCTAATGGCATATTTGGGCATGGCGTTTACCATGGGCTTCTATGTTGCTGTTGCTTTTCGCGCAAGAATAGGTGCTGAATTGCACGATCCTGACCATGAGCATTTAGTAATGGGCGCGTACGGAAATTTAGTGTCCACGGGCATCGTGTTCATTTTGTTGTTATCAGGAGTATTCATAAGTATCCGTAGGGGTTCTGATACCTAATAAGAGGCAAATGCACACACTATAAAAACAGTGTAAAACAACGCTTGGAATCAAAAAAAAGCCGTGCTAAGAGCGGGCGAATTTCGTGTAGGGTGACTTGCGCGATTCGACTTATTTGGGTGTTTTTCTAGGAATACCTGTAGTTTTTTGAATTTATCCGCCGAATTATCATTGAGTAAAACGGCGCAATTATGGACCTTTTGCATGTCAAACGCGATTGCCATTACAAGTGAAGCGGCCAACCGCTACGCCTCGGCTCTTTTGGGGCTAGCTGAAGAGACGAAGTCGCTGAAAGTAATAGAAAGAGATTTAAAGTCTTTGAAAGCAATGTTTACCACGAGTGCTGACTTGGTGGAAATGGCGGCTAGTCCCGTAATATCGGATGCTGACAAGGCAAAGGCCTTGTTAGCTTTGGCTACCAAAGCCAAATTTAGTAAATTTACCAAAAACTTTATTGGCATTGTTACAGACAATGGCCGCTCTGGCAAACTACCATCTATGATCGTTGCATTTGAACAAATGCTGGCTGAACGCCGTGGCACAGAAAGTGCGCTTGTTACTTCAGCGAAAAAACTAACTGCCGCGCAGGTCAAGTCGATCTCGGTAAGTTTAAAGAAATCACTCGGACACTCAGTTACACTAGAAACTGACGTTGATCCGGAACTACTTGGTGGATTCGCCGTTAAAATCGGATCCAGATACTATGATGCAACCCTAAAAACCAAACTTGAGGGTTTAAAATTAGCAATGAAAGAGGCTTAAGAACATGGATATTCGCGCCGCTGAAATTTCAAGCATATTGAAAAAGCAAATTAAAGGTTATGGCACTAAGGCCAAAATCAGTGACATTGGACAAGTGCTGTCCGTTGGTGACGGAATTGCCCGCGTTTACGGGCTCGACAATGTTGGCGCTGGTGAAATGGTTGAATTTCCAGGTGGTGTCAAAGGTATGGCCCTGAACCTCGAGAGTGACAATGTCGGTATCGTGATTTTTGGCGATGACCGCGGCATCAAAGAAGGCGATACTGTTAAGCGTCTCGGCGAGATTGTGGATGTGCCAGTTGGCATGGGTCTGCTTGGTCGCGTTGTGAACGCTTTGGGTGAGCCTATTGACGGCAAAGGACCGATTAAAGCCAAAGAACGTCGCCGTGTGGATGTGAAGGCGCCTGGAATTATCCCGCGTAAATCTGTGCATGAACCTGTGCAAACTGGTATTAAAGCCATTGATGCGCTGATCCCGATCGGTCGTGGTCAACGTGAATTGATTATTGGTGACCGCCAAACAGGTAAGACTGCTGTGGCCGTTGATGCTATCATCAACCAAAAAGCTGCTTTTGATAATGATGACGACAATGAGAAGCTWTACTGTATCTATGTTGTGATTGGCCAGAAGCGCTCAACTGTTGCGCAGCTCGTTAAAACTCTCGAAGAAAAYGGCGCTATGGAGTATTCCATTATTGTTGCTGCGACGGCTTCCGAACCTGCACCTATGCAGTATTTGGCACCATTTGCCGGTTGTGCCATGGGCGAATTTTTCCGTGACGGCGGCATGCATGCTCTCATCGTTTATGATGATTTGTCCAAACAGGCTGTTGCTTACCGCCAGATGTCTTTGCTTCTGCGTCGTCCTCCRGGCCGTGAAGCGTATCCTGGTGATGTGTTCTATCTTCACTCCCGTCTTCTTGAGCGTTCTGCGAAACTCAACGAAGCCAACGGCGGTGGTTCTATGACGGCGTTGCCGATCATCGAAACTCAAGGCAATGACGTGTCGGCCTTTATTCCGACCAATGTGATTTCTATTACCGATGGCCAGATTTTCTTGGAAACAGACTTGTTCTTCCAAGGTATACGCCCAGCTCTTAATGTTGGCCTATCTGTGTCCCGCGTAGGTTCATCAGCCCAAATCAAAGCCATGAAGCAAGTTGCTGGCCCGATTAAAGGTGAGCTGGCGCAATACCGCGAAATGGCGGCCTTTGCGCAATTTGGTTCTGACCTTGATGCGTCTACCCAAGCCATGTTGGCACGTGGTGAGCGCCTGACAGAACTTCTTAAGCAGCCACAATACTCTCCGCAACAAGTGGAAGAGCAAGTTTGTGTGCTTTATGCGGGTACACGTGGTTATCTTGACAGTGTCGCAGTTAAGCAGGTTCAAGCTTACGAAGCTGAACTTTTAGTTCACCTAAAAGGTCAGCACGCTAAGTTCTTGAACGAGATTAAAACTGGYAARAAATTGACTGATGACCTTGAAGCCCAACTCAAGACAATCCTTGAGAACTTCACATCGAATTTCGTGGGTTAAGCCTAGAACTAGATAAAGCTTAGGAGCGCGGCTATGGCCAGCCTTAAAGATTTGCAAAACCGGATCAAGAGCGTTAAAAACACGCAAAAGATCACCAAAGCCATGCAGATGGTTGCKGCTGCKAAATTGCGYAAAGCGCAAGATGCTGCTGAGCGCTCACGGCCTTATTCAGACCGTATCGGCGCCGTTATCACCAATCTGTCAGCCTCTATGGCAGGCAGCCAAGGTGCGCCAAAGCTGCTTGTTGGTACGGGCGAAGATAATGTGCATTTACTAGTCGTTGCTACGGCCGACCGTGGTTTGTGTGGTGGTTTTAACACCAATATCGTCCGTAAAGCCCGTGAAGAAATTACCGCGCTGGAAGGGGCCGGGAAGACCGTTAAAATATTCTGCATTGGCAAAAAGGGTTTTGACCAACTTGAYCGTCTATATAGTGATAAAATCATCAAGATGGTGTCGCTGAAAGAGCATAAAACRCTGACRGGCGCTATTGCTGYGGAACTTGGTGGTACWATCACYTCRATGTTTGAYGCKGGCGARTTTGAYGTRTGTAAACTGATTTATTCYCAGTTTGAAAATGTTATGACACAAATCCCGACMGTTAAAACCATGATYCCRGCCATTGGTGACATGGGCACGCACACAGGTAAAGATGGTGCGCATGCATCTGATGATGTATTTGCACCTGACCTTAAAGGTGCGGCTTATGAATATGAACCGGACGAAGAGGGTATTCTTGATGTTCTTCTTCCGCGCAATATTAACACACAAATTTTCTCGGCTCTGTTAGAAAATAGCGCTGGTGAAATGGGCTCCAAAATGGCGGCCATGGATAATGCGACCCGTAGTGCGGGCGACATGATTGACAAATTAACACTGACATTTAACCGTTCAAGACAGGCGCAAATCACGTCCGAATTGATCGAAATTATTTCCGGCGCAGAAGCGCTTTAGTAAAGAGGAAGACTAAGATGGCAAAGAAACCAGTAGCAAAGAAACCAGCAGCTAAAAAGGCTCCGGTAAAACGCAAAGCTCCCGCTAAGAAAAAAACAGTTGCTAAAAAGGCAACAGGCCGCATCAGCCAGATCATTGGCGCGGTTATTGACGTGGAATTCACTGGTGAATTGCCGGCGATTTTGAACGCTCTTGAAACTGACAACCAAGGTAACCGCCTTGTGCTTGAAGTAGCCCAGCATTTGGGACAAAACACTGTACGTACTATTGCTATGGACAGTACGGAAGGTCTTGTGCGTGGCGCGCCTGTTACAGATACAGGCGATTCCATTCAAGTGCCTGTTGGCCCAGCTACCCTTGGCCGTATCATGAATGTTATCGGTGAGCCAGTTGATGAAGTTGGCCCGATTAAAACCACGAAACGCATGTCTATTCACAGAGAAGCGCCAGCCTTTAAAGACCAAGCGACGGAATCAGAAGTTCTGGCTACTGGTATCAAGGTTATCGACCTGCTTTGCCCTTATGTTAAAGGCGGCAAAATTGGTCTGTTCGGCGGTGCGGGTGTTGGCAAGACGGTTCTCATCATGGAGCTGATCAATAATATCGCCAAAGCATATGGTGGTTACTCGGTGTTTGCCGGTGTTGGCGAGCGGACACGTGAAGGTAATGACCTTTACTGGGAAATGATCGAGAGTAATGTGAACGTCGAAGGCGGCGGCGGTGATAGCCGTTGTTCTCTCGTGTACGGACAAATGAATGAGCCTCCAGGAGCCCGTGCGCGTGTTGCGCTAACTGGCTTGACACAGGCCGAGTATTTCCGCGACGAAGAAGGTAAAGACGTTTTGTTCTTTGTGGATAATATTTTCCGCTTTACCCAAGCCGGTTCCGAAGTGTCGGCACTTCTTGGTCGTATTCCTTCTGCCGTAGGTTACCAGCCTACTTTGGCCACTGAAATGGGCCAAATGCAGGAACGGATTACCTCTACTAACAAAGGGTCTATTACCTCCGTGCAGGCGATTTATGTGCCAGCCGATGATTTGACTGATCCGGCTCCTGCGGCATCATTTGCCCATTTGGACGCGACAACCGTTTTGAACCGTGCGATTTCTGAAAAAGGTATCTACCCTGCGGTTGACCCGCTTGATAGTACGTCTCGTATCCTAGAGCCGCGTATTGTTGGTGAAGACCATTACGCCGTTGCCCGTATGGTTCAGGAAATCCTGCAAAAGTATAAATCCCTGCAAGACATTATTGCTATTCTCGGTATGGACGAGCTGTCCGAAGAAGATAAATTGGTTGTATCGCGTGCGCGTAAAGTTGAGAAATTCCTCAGCCAGCCTTTCCACGTTGCAGAAATATTTACCGGCATGCCAGGTCTGTTGGTTGATGTTAAAGACACTGTGAAATCATTTCGCGGTGTTTGCGAAGGCGATTATGACCACATCCCAGAGCAAGCTTTCTACATGGTCGGCGGTATCGACGAAGTGATTAAAAAAGCTGAAAAGATGGCTTTAGAGGCTGCATAGTATGTACGGTAAGCTCGAATTAGTGGACTGTGTCAACACACACTGTCCCAATTCGGGCAAGCCTGTAACGAGCGAAGGTTTGACACTGTATAAAGGTAAAGTCGTTGGATTTTGTAACCCGGCTTGCCGCGATACATTTGAAAATGCGGTTGCAATATTTGAGGCCAGTCTGGGTAGTAAGAAAATTTAGGAAGCTAAAATGGCAGATAAATTACAGTTTTCATTGGTATCGCCAGAGGCGGAATTGTTCTCGGGTGAAGTTGACCAAGTTGATGTGCCGGGTACTGAAGGTGATTTTGGCGTATTTGCTCACCACGCACCTTTCATGGCGGCTATCCGCACGGGCGCAATTACGGTCTTCAATGAAGGCAAAGAAACCCGCTACATGATCCAAGGCGGTTTTGCCGATGTCATGCCGGACGGACTAACTATTTTGGCTGAAAGCTGCACACCTATGGGCGATGTGAAAGCCGACATGATCTCAGAAGAAATCACCAAAGCTGAAGCCGCTCTAGCTGCCGCCGAAGGCGACGCGACCTTGGACGCTGCTCAACATCTTGATGGTTTAAAACAGCTGGCTGAAAGCCTTTAAACAAGAAAACTACTAGACGTAGTAGTTTTGCTTTGATATCGTTTCTTGATGCAGAATATAATTTTACATCACCCTTTGCGCGCTATTATTATCGGGAATGTAGTTTTCCCTGTCCTTGTAGCCCTATATTTCAAGATTGCAAATTTGGAGGTAGCTACACGGGCAGCGTTTGCATATAGTGTTATTGCCTTGATTTATTTCACCAATATGATTGTTATCTGTAGTCTCAAGTCTTTATGCGGGCGCGCGTACAGGACGATAGTTCTCGTTATGGCTTTGAATATCCTTGCGCTTATTATGCTGGGAGACATAAGTTTTATTACAGCAATTCCCATCGTATTCAGTTATCTATGAAGATGTCACCTTAGCTAGCGCTAACAATTATATTCTGAGCAAATGAATAACTCTTTGCGCGCAAACGCAATGCCGTTGCGACATTTCCTGTGATCGTGACGATGGTTGAGCCCGGCCCTGAATCCGAAACTAGGGTATCTCCGCCCTCAGTTTCGACTTCAAAGGCAGATGGAGTTTGTGTATTACTGTCAAAGCTCACATAAACTTTTGTCACATGGTTTTCTGGATTCGGTCCTATGACACCAAATTGGGCGTAAATTTCCACCCAAGGTCCTCAAAAAAGAGGTAGTGCCCAAACTTGAGAACTTGATTTTGATTGAATCTTCGGATGACTGCCGCGAGCACGCCCAGTAGATTTTGTGAATACWTTATCTAGGGACGTGTCAATAWATAAGTTTTGCATATGTTTCCTCTTTYTATGTCTGCGAATAGAATACACTTGYATTGGAAACCATGGATAAGTTTTACATTATTCTGCGTTTGCCYTAATYACAGGTACATGCTGRATTCCCCAAAAGAATACAAACARTCCTAATACCGTTAGTAAACCTGCCAACATAAAAGGTGCGCCGGGGAAGTATGGGATACTGTCTGCACCGCCGTAATGGTGGAATAGGCGGGTCATGACGAGGGGACTGATCAGCATGGCTATACCGGACAATGCGCCCGTTGCCCCCTGGAGTTCGCCTTGGGCATTTTTGGCCACGCGGATAGACATCAAATTCATAATGGCCGGATTGGCTAGACCGCCGAGTGCAGCAGGTATCATGTAAGCGTAGGCGACAAATGAGCTGCCGGCCATGCTCAGGCCAATAAAGGCGCAAGCATTCATGATAATCCCGATAACTGCACAATTGATCATACCAAGCTTGGGAATAGCAATACGRATGAGGCCACCTTGGACAATTGCTGAGGCCACACCAAACGCACCAAGGGCAAAACCAATGTTTTTAGGTGTCCAGTTGAATTTCTCGGCCGTAAAAAATGAGAATGAGCTTGGGTAGACGAAGTGGGCACATGAAAACAAAAACAATGCCACTAAAAACCAACCGAGCTTTGGCATTGCAGAAATTTTCTTTAATACGCCCACAGGATTAGCCCGGCGCCAAGAGAACGGGCGACGATGATCCATATCTAAACTTTCTGGCACGAAGAAGAGGCCGTAAACGGCATTAGCTAGTGCAATAAAAGCGGCGGCATAAAATGGTACCCGTGGTCCAAGCTCGCCTAGTAGTCCACCAAGGGTTGGCCCAAGTACAAAGCCGATACCAAAGGCTGCACCGATCATACCAAATTTCTGTGCCCGCTCTGCTGGTGGTGCTATATCGGCTATATAAGCGTTTGCAGTGGCATAGGTGGCACCAGTGGCGCCCGAGATAATTCGCCCCACATAAAGTAGTGCTATGGTTGGCGCTATAGCCATAAAAATATAATCAAAACCTAGGCAGAAAAGTGAAAGGAGCAAGACCCGCCGCCGACCATATGCATCGGAAAGTGCGCCGATAATTGGCATAAAGATAAATTGCATGATCGCATAAGAWAATGTCAACCARCCACCGTGTAGAGCTGCTTTATTAAGMGGCAATCCTGTGAGGTCTTTYAGTAATTCTGGTAAAACCGGCATAATAATGCCTAGYCCAATGGCGTCAATTAAGACGGCTATCAGAATAAAATTRATTGAATTAGTTGTGASTTTACYCGTCATYTAGTYCCCTGAAMATTWTCTTTAGACGAGYTTTGAAAACTCTTTTTCCARCCTTTCATAGACGGGACGTTTAAAGGGRACAACCAACTTTGTAGCTGTCGAYAAAGAAGCCCAGCGCCAATCGGTAAATTCTATCTGYCTGTGGGTSGCTAGGTTGATATGTTTTTCTTTACCTACAAACCGAAATGCAAACCATTTTTGTCTCTGCCCGCCCCAGCCAYGTGCACGTTTKGARTATTTAAAYCCTTCCGGAAAATCATAAAATAGCCAATCATTTACCTTGCCCAGTGGTTCGATCATATCCTTAGTAATTCCGGTTTCTTCTGCGAGTTCGCGGATGGCTGCATGTCTGGGTTTTTCTCCCTTGTCGATACCGCCTTGTGGCATTTGCCAGACATAAGGGCCTGAAGCTTTTTTACGRCGACCAAGAAACACTTCGCCCTTTGCGTTGAACACAGCAATTCCGGCGGCAGGCCKRTATTTATCAATATCWGATCGAATCATACGGATAGTTTTASCGYTTTTTTARTGCATAGGAAACAGGCGCRATTTCGATATCTTTYGGTTTGCTGGCTAACCAAGATTTGATGCCGTCAATTGTTCCTGAATAGGCAAAACCCATACCGATAGGTACATTGTCATAACTGTCTTCTGCAAGAGTTTGGATGCTGCTGCGGACATAAATGTTGTCTTGTTGTTTATCGTCAAGATATCCATTTGCGCTTACGAGAGGAAGCCCTTCGCGCTTGGCCAGTGGTTCGATGCGAGCATTATCGACGGCTCCGTCATAGATAAAACCAAGCCCGGCCTCTTTCAGAGTTTTTACTATAGGAAGCAGAGCCGTTTCGTCGTTGACCAGACGATCACCATCATAATTAGTCACAGCGAAATATCCCTGCGCACGACTAAGCAAATAYTCTAAATTCTTGATATTGGTAGTATCTGGGCCAGTAATCGTCAAAGTACGGGCTTCTGTGACACCGGTTCCTTGCATAGGTAGCTCGATCATAACTTCATGGCCGTGTGCGCGCGCTTTGTTTATCCAACCTTGTAAGCCCGGTGCATCGGCGGCGAATGAAAGTGTTACCGCGCCAGGTAAATTGTCGATAGCTTGACGCGTAATAGTTGGATTAAGACCTAATCCACCAACGACTAGCGAGATGTATTTCGTTTTGTCTTTAGGCGTGAATGGTTTGGCATAAGAAGTGATCGCGGTGCGGCCATCTTCGTGTGGATGTGGCATGCGGCCAAAAGGTATTATGCGGCTAAGACCATCAATTGGAGCGCGAACGAGGGGTGTGTATTTTGTAATGGTTCGCTGATTGTCATTGATTGCACGGCCATCAATTAACATTGGTCCTGATTGTGTGGTTTGATTAGGTAGCGTTGATGCAGGTTTGTTCTGGAGTCCACCGACCATGCTTACCTGTTCTGTTGGGTTTGCGTTTTGGGGAATGTTGTCAGGTTCCAACAAATCCGGAAGCGGTACTAGCCCATTGTCGGCATCTCTTGGCAAAGGTTGGGGCAGAGATATTTCAGTTGATACGTGGGATATAGGTTTATTTTTTGCTGATATATTTAACCAAGAGAATGTGGATAAACCGATGATGGCCAACAACAATATTGCACTAAAACCATGCTTTCGCACGGATGGAAGTTTTTTCGGGTTTCTTCGAATGTGTTGAGCCATATGTAATTGGTAGCGCGCACATAGATTAAATACTAGCGGAAATGTCGGTTAATAAACTGAAAAACTATTGGTTAAAAAATCCATTTAAACGAGCTTTGTACTCTGAGGATTTAAGAATTTTTACGGCTTCCTCCAATTGGTAATCTTTATCGTCTGGCCAATCTTCCGGAGCAAATTGTTGCTGTGGTTTTGGTTTTGCCGTATGCCCCTCGGTTTCACGGATGATAGCATCTAGTGAGTTTGGCAAGCTGGATTCCGTAAAGGCAATATGTTCCTTTCCGTCGTCTGCAAAAGGCTCTATCCAGATATCGGGTGTAATGCCAAGTCCTTGGATGGAATTACCTGAAGGAGTAAAATAGCGCGCTGTCGTGAGACGAAGTGCACCTTTACGACCACCGTAGAGCGGGAAAACAGATTGCACAGAACCTTTCCCGAAAGAAGGTGTGCCGATGATCATGGCTCGGCCCCTATCTTGCAGAGCACCTGCAACGATTTCTGATGCTGATGCTGTAGAGCCGTTAATGAGTACTACCAAAGGCATGCCGGGTATTTTTTCATCTTGCTTCGCGTGATACCGACTATTGTCATCTTTTTGTCGCCCGCGTACAGATACCACTTCCCCGCCATTTAAAAACAGTCCGGCAACGTTAATACTTTGAGTGAGAAACCCGCCGCCATTACCACGTAAATCAAGAACTAATCCGGGAAGGTCGCGCCCGTGCTCTTCTATTAGTAGATCAATAGCTTCTGCTAAATCCCGCGCTGCATGTTCATTGTTAAAAGTCTCAAGATATACATAGCCAACGCCTTCATACATGCGGTGACGGACGGCTCTACCTTGGATAACTTCGCGAACAACTACGACTTCGCGTGCTTCTTCTCCGGGACTTTTCACTGTGATAGTAATCGGATCTCCAGCGAGACCGCGCATTTTTTCTACGGCGTCACTTAAGCTTTTATCTTTAATATCATCGCCTTCCACATGGGTGATTTTGTCACCTGCTTTGATACCTGAGCGGGCGGCAGGAGCATTGGGATTGGCATAGCCAACCAAGATTAACCCATCTTCCATTGTGACTTCGATTCCAAGACCGCCGTATTCACGCCGCGCACGTTTTTGTTGATTTTCAAAAGCGACAGGTGCGACGTAACGTGAGTGCGGGTCAAGGGATTGTAAAAGGCCGTTCAGAGCATTGCCGATCAAGATATCTGTTTTGACAGGTTCAACATATTGATCTTGTACACGTGTGAGTACATCTGCAAATAAAGCTAATTGCTCATAAGTCCTTTGTTCAGAATCGTGTTTTGCATCTGCTAGTGTRCGCAAWGAAACGCCTRCACACRTACCTATTGTYACTAACAAACCCAGCCATAAWGACTTTTTAAAGGGCTGCCTCATGCTTTAGCCYTTTACCGCTGCTAACCGAGYTWTGTATGWACCGTCTTTTAGAATTTCTACGGCGCGTTTTAACTGGAAATCATCTTCGATATCAAAATCACTAGGTGGATATTCCACGTCCATTTTATCAGAAGTTACACTGTCTTCGTCGCCGTTTTCATTTTTGATGGCGTTTGGAAGATCTGATTCGCGCAATGCTGTATCAACTTTATCCTCATCTAACAAAGCATAGGAAACRGCAATGTCWGGGGTGATCCCAGTTCCYTGAATAGAGCGRCCAGCGGGTGTGTAATAGCGTGMCGTAGTTAGRCGTAAAGCYCCGTCACGGCCATTGCGCAARGGAATGACTGACTGCACAGAWCCTTTRCCGAAAGATGTTAATCCAAGCACGAGYCCACGYTCACGGTCTTGTATAGCRCCGGCTACAATTTCYGATGCGGATGCAGAGGCGCCGTCTATGAGWACGATAACTGGGATGCCGCCCGCCAATTGACCTTTCTTGGCATTATAAGTTTYTGTGTCTTCCGTGCGGCGACCACGTGTAGAGACTACCTCGCCGCCGTCGAGAAATGCACTGGATACACGAATGGATTGGTCAAGAAGTCCACCAGGGTTTCCACGTAAATCAACAATGATACCTGGAATTTTTCCGCCGAGTTCTTTTTTAATTGCTTTAATGGATGTTTCCAGAGAGGTCGCAGTCAGTTCGTTAAACTGAGAAATCCGTAAATAGCCAACGCCATCTTTGATCTCATGACGGACGGGAATTTTTTTAATGATTGCACGTACCATAGTGATGTCGCGTGGATCTTCACCTTTACGTACGACAGTAACCGTAATTGGTTCGCCGGGCTTGCCTCGCATTTTATCAACGGCATCGTTTAGATTAAATCCGAGAATGGAGATACCATCCACAGCCGTCAGGTAATCCCCGGACTTTATACCTGCTTTTTTGGCAGGTGTATCATCTATGGGGGAAATAACTTTGACCACACCTTCTTCCATGGTTACTTCCATGCCGAGGCCACCATATTCACCGGAGGTGGTAATTTGCATATCGTCAAATTGGTCTGGTGCAATATAGCTGGAATGGGGATCAAGGCCTTGCAACATACCGTTTAAGGCATCGTCGATCAAATCTGCATTATCTACAGGCACCACATAACCGCTACGGACACGTGCCATAACGTCGGCAAGTAAATCAAGTTGCTCGAAGGTTTGCTCCTGGCTAGATTTTTCAACCGCCACAGCACTGTTATTACTGGTAGAGAAAGCGAACAATGCACTGGCCGCAATTATTCCCATAGTTGGCAATATATATTTCATGTAAACTCTCCAGAAGGTCTTAAGTGTTTTTCTTATTTTAGATATTCATATCCGTTACAAAACCATAATACCAGAAATTACCACTAACATTGGTGAAATTATGGTCATTTTTCTGTGTTCGTCTATTTACCTTGCTATCACCCGTTTCTTGCAAGAGCCGCGCCAATCCAGGGTTTCGGGTTAATACTATTGCGGTTTTTACGAAATTCCATGAACAACTCAGGTGATTTGGTGCCGTTTGTTGGCATTAGACCAAGAGGTTCTCCGGCTTTCACGCGTGTACCAGCCTCGGTGAAGGTTTCACCGAGGCCCGTCAACACAATGAAATATCCGCCGCCGACATTCAAAATAACCACATGATCATCGTTAAAGGCACCGGAAAATTCTACTCTGCCCGCAAAGGGGGCTATGACTTGGGCTTTTCGGGTCGATTTTAAGCTGATGCCTTTCGCTGTTCCGCCGCCTGCCAAGCGCGCACCATAATTGCGGCTCAGTTTGCCAAATACGGGTAGGGGAATTTGCCCGCGTGCATCGGCAAAACGGTTAGAGCCAGACGGGATATAGGCGGGGGGGATATATGTGGAGGTAGAATCTGACCCTGGCTGTGGTTTTAGGCGGGGTATTGGATCGCGTGTACCACGGGACGGTTTCAAGCGTGGTAGTATATCTTCGGCATTGTCTTCGAACCGTGCAATCAGTTCACGTAAGGTTTTTGCTTCTTTGGCTAATCTATTAGCCTTTTGGATATTTGTTTTTCTGTCTTTATCGAGCTGGTTATTGAGCTTCGATTTGTTGCTAATAATAGATTTTATGTTACTCAAGCGCACGTTGACAGCCTTGGCATGGGTGGAAACTTCATTGCGCTTCGTATTCATTTTTACGCGCACATTTTGTAATTCAGCTAGCTGATCCTGTAAAAATTTGGATTTCTCGTGTAGACTCTGGCTGAGATAAGCCAGCAAATTGGCTGCGCGAGCTGCATCCGTTGCATTTTTTGGATGCACCAATAAAGCGGGTGGTGGGCTTTCGTCGATGCGTTGTAGGGCCGCAAGCATATCACTCAACGCGGCCCGGTCAGACAATATTTTGGCTTTTAGCGCCGCCTCCTGCACGGTTAAATCGGCTAGTCCTTCGCGGGCTTTGGTTTCTGCCCGCTCATACCCACGGGCTTGGCTACTGGCTGTGACTAAATCATCTTGCAAGTTGTTAATCTCGCCAAGTATTTTTTTTTGTTGAACCGTAAGGGACTTAGCCAATGCTTCGGCCTGTTTTTGTTGATCCGTCAATGTTTCCAATTTATCTGGATCAGCCGTTTGAGCAGCAGCAAGATTGTTGGTCAAAAAGATAAAAAATATGATTGCAATACGAAGCATAGAATCGGTTTATCCGATATTTAGTCCCTATGATAGGGCGTACCTGCCAATATAGACAGTGCGCGGTAGATTTGTTCGGCTATCATCACCCGTACCAATTTATGTGGCCATACAGGTTTGCCGAGCTGCCATTTAACGACATTCGTAGGTAGGGTGCTTGGTTCAAACCCATCGGCACCACCAATGGCAAATACCAAAGTGCCGATRCCGTCGTCGCGCCAATGTGCAATTTGTGTGGCCATTTGAYGAGARGTWARYGCTTTGCCGCGTTCATCCAAAACCACCAAAACATCRCCGGGCTTTGTTACGGACAGGATGGTGTCTGTCTCWRCGCTACGGGATTTGGCCGACCGGATATCWACTGCGCTTTCACTTATATTGGGAATRCCRATATTGCGSCCAACGAAACCAGCGCGGTCAAGATAATCGTYAATGAGTGTTCGCTCCGGCCCGGATTTTATCATTCCTGCRGCGCGGATGATTATATTCATGCGTCGTCGAAATCTTCGCTAKTKGGTGATACGGCCCAYAGCTTTTCCAATGCGTAAAAYTCGCGYACTTCCGGRCGGAACARRTGCACAATTACATCGCCAGCATCAATAAGAACCCAGTCGTTTTGTTTGTCGCCTTCAATACCTAGTTTTTTCAAACCAATCTCTTTTAGGCCCCGTTGGATGTAATCAGACAGTGCACTAACATGACGATTGGATCGCCCAGAGGCGACAATCATAGTATCAGCAATAGACGATTTTCCGGTCAAATCCAGCCGGACAATGTTTTCAGCGCTTTGTTTATCAAGAATATMGTAAACCATATCGGCYAGCTCTGCGGCKGCCKCTTTGGTTTTWACTTGCGCGCCAATTTTGACCGCGTCAGATGAATTTGTCAGTGTCTTACTCCGGTAGGTTGGCCTATATTCGGCCATATAATCAAGGTCAGGGCTTATGCTCTATCACGGGTATAGTGTCAAGGCTACGTCAATTGCTGATTTCGCAAAGCCGTAGACGACAATGWATTTAGTGGCGGGGTTAGATATGTCCATGCTGGTGCGGCATAGTTGGCCAGAGTATGCGCTTGGCTTTCAGGGATGCGAGCGTAGCTGTAGAGGCGAGCGGCTTGGCTGAGGCGAGCTTTGAGGGTGTCGTGTGTTTTGGCGCCAGGGCGCGCGATAACGGCTATAGGAACGGTCTCCATGATCTCGCGCCAGCCTTTCCATTGCGGTAGTTGCATAAGATTATCTGCGCCCATCAGAAAGACGAAATGGGTCCGTGGCCAGCGTTTTCTAGCGTGCCGTAATGTATCAACCGTAAAGCGTGTGCCAAAATCTCGTTCCATATGGCTGATGTGCATGCGGGGGGGGAGGTCAAGCGCTTCTACGCTCGCAACGCGCTCAGCGTAGGGTGTGTGGTCGGTCTTTAGGGGGTTGCCCGGACTGACCATCCACCATATTTGGTCAAGGTCCAACCTTTGGAGGCCGCACTCCGCCACATGTAAATGTCCGGCGTGGGCAGGGTTAAATGTGCCGCCAAATAGGCCGATTGTTTGACYATCATAACTCAAGGCTCAATACTCATGGTCTAGTTTGCCCTGTGCCAAGCACTTGATATTTATAACTGGTCAAGTGTTGTGCGCCAACAGGGCCGCGTGCGTGCARGCGTCCCGTAGCTATGCCAATCTCTGCGCCAAACCCGAACTCGCCGCCGTCGGCGTATTGTGTCGATGCATTGTGCATGACAATGGCGCTATCAACTTTGGTGAGAAATGTTTTGGCAGTATCCGCATTTTCCGTGATGATAGCATCCGTATGATTGCTACCATATTCGTCAATATGGGCGAGGGCAGCCTCTAATCCGTCGACGACTTTGATATTGAGAATAGCGTCCAGATGCTCAGTCATAAAATCTTGTGGACTAGCGGAGCTTATATCATTGACCTTGGCGCAGGCATCTGTATCCCCGCGTAGTTCGCATCCTGCTTTCATCAGCGCATTTGCCAGCATTGGCAACATGTCCAAGGCTGCCTTATCTAAAAGCAAAGTTTCTGTTGCTCCGCATATTCCTGTACGCCGCATTTTAGCATTGACGATGATATCGCGRGCCATATCGGGGTCGGCGTCCACGTGGATATAGGTGTGATTGCGRCCTTCTAAATGCGCTAGCACGGGTACGCGGGCGTCTTTTTGTACCCGCCCGACAAGACTTTTACCGCCGCGCGGGATGATCAAATCTATATTACCGTCAAGCCCAGCAAGCATAAAGCCAACCGCATCTCTGTCAGTTGTGCCAACATATTGCACACAAGTTTCTGGCAGTCCGGCAGATTTAAGGCCTTTGATGATAGCGCTATGTATAGCGACATTCGAGTGCAACGCTTCGGATCCGCCGCGTAAGATACAAGTGTTGGCAGATTTTATACACAAAGACGCCGCGTCCGCAGTTACATTGGGGCGGCTTTCATAGATCATACCGATAACGCCAAGCGGAGTGCGGACTTTGGCTATTGTCAAGCCGTTTGGTCGTGTCCAGCGTTCGTCTTCTGCACCGATCGGGTCGGGCAGGGCAGCTACAGCCTCTAATCCTTGAGCAATATTTTTAACGCGTTCGTCCGTTAATTTTAAGCGGTCAAGCATGGCTGGGCTTAGGCCTTTGTCCTTGCCTGCAATCATGTCTTTTGTATTTGCGCTCAGGATTTCAGGCACAGCACTCCGTACCTCTACCGCCATTGCAAGGATGGCGTTGGTACGGGCTTCACCGCTCGCTAGGCGCAATGTGTCGGCGGCTTTACGTGCGTTCGTACTGAGCAATTTCATGTAGCTGTCAAGATTATCTATCATGTGTTTAAAACCATATTATCGCGGTGTATTAAGGTTGCGCCGCCGTCATAGCCCAAGCGGGCTTCTATGTCGCCCGATTTCAGACCTTTGATCGCTGCGGAATTATTAGCATTATATCCAGTCAGCCCGCGTCCGATTTCTGTGCCTTTTTCGTCCACAATCATAACGGCATCACCGCGCTCGAAATGACCCTCAACACGCACAAGCCCTGCGGCCAGCAAGCTACTTCCTTTGGTTAAAGCCCGCACTGCGCCTGCATCAATTATCAAACTTCCTTTGGGCTTTAAGGTGCCTGCAATCCATTGTTTGCGGGCAATAACCGGATTTGTCTTGGCGAGAAACCARCTRGCATTCTCTGTTCCGYTYGCTAGAACAGATAGAGGGTTTTGCTTGTCGCCTTTGGTAATGACGACGGTACAACCTGCATCAGTTGCTATTTTAGCGGCCTGTAATTTTGTCACCATGCCGCCACTTCCGGTGCCRCGCTCTTTGTTAGGATCGCCGCCCATAGCTGTGATGTTGGCTGTGATCTCGTCAATTTTTGGAATGTGTTGGGCGTTTGCATCTATATTGGGGTCATTGTCATACAGCCCGTCTACATCTGATAATAGCACGAGCAAATCTGCGCCGCACATTTGTGCTACGCGGGCTGCTAGGCGGTCATTGTCGCCGTAGCGGATTTCATCTGTGGCAACCGTATCGTTCTCATTGATGATTGGGATGGCACCAAGCTTGAGTAGTGTTGCTAAAGTCGCTCTAGCATTTATCCAGCGGCGGCGATCTTCGGTGTCGTACAAGGTTAGCAAGGCCTGTGCAGTCTTAAGCCCTAACGGATCCAAAACGGCTTCGTATGTTTGTGTTAAAACGACTTGGCCGGCGGCAGCGCAGGCTTGTTTTTCTGCCAAAGATAAATTGGCTTTGCTGAGGCCGAGGCGTCCACGCCCTAATGCGATAGCCCCAGAAGATATGATGAGAATTTGTTTGCCGGACGTGGTTAGACTGGCGATATCTTGAGCAAGGCTCCCAAGCCAAGCTTGATTAATCAAGCCGGTGGTTTCATCCACCAGCAGAGAAGAACCGATTTTTACGGCTATGCGGTTATATGGTTTTAAGGCCGCCATTTTTCTGTTTCTGGCGCTAGCCCTGCTTGTTTACGTGCATCTGCTTTTAATCTTGCTATCCTTGCTTCCTTGTCCGCTTTGCGGCTAGCTTCTACATGTTTGAATGCGGCACGCATCAACTGTTTGACACTGGCGCCAGATACACCGGAGACATTAAACACTTTAGCACCACTGGCCTCGGCAAGCTCTGCGGAGCGTTTCTTGATGGTTTCGTCGTCCAGTGCATCGCATTTATTCAGGGCAACGATTTCCGGCTTATCCTTAAATATATCGGCGTAGTCTTCCAACTCTTTGCGAATGGTGATATAGGCTTCGCCGGGATTTTTCGCGCTGCCATCAACTAAATGAATGATCGACATGCAACGTTCTGCGTGACCAAGRAATTGATGRCCAAGACCYGCGCCGTCKGCTGCACCTTCGATTAGACCGGGCAGGTCAGCCATGACGAAACGTTCACTRGCACCCATGTCAACGACACCCAAGGACGGATGTAKGGTCGTAAAGGGGTAATCRGCGGTTTTTGGCGTTGCGGCAGAAACAGCGGCTAATAATGTAGATTTACCTGCATTRGGCARACCRACCAAGCCAACGTCKGCGATTAGTTTTAAACGGAGCCAYAGTGCGTATTCTTCGCCTGGCTCGCCCGGRTTTGCGCGGCGYGGCGCCCGGTTTGTAGAGGATTTAAAGCGTGTATTGCCCCAGCCACCATTACCACCTTTGGCAAGCAACATCCGCTCACCGTGCTCTAGCATGTCGGCCAGTAAATGCTCACCGGTCTCATCAAAAATTTGTGTGCCRATRGGCAGTTCGATAATAGCATCKTCGCCTGTCGCACCAGTGCGGTCRCGACCCATGCCGTGTTGGCCTGTCTCTGCSCGGATGTGTTGGCGAWAACGGAAATCAATCAGTGTGTTGAGRTCTTCATTGGCTATTGCCCAGACGTCACCGCCTTTGCCGCCGTCCCCGCCATTAGGGCCGCCAAATTCTATGGATTTTTCACGACGAAAACTGACGCTACCCGCGCCGCCATAGCCTGAACGCACATGTATTTTTGCCTGATCAAGAAATTTCATTTTGCTTCCTAATAATCCTATTGCCAACGCACGGCTGTATTGCGGGGTAGGCGGAGTTCTATGCCTTCAAAACGCTCTCCGCGCGCGACGGAAAACAAATTGCTTGTTTCGTTCTTAGAGACAAATCCTAGCTTTTCAAGCACCCGACCTGATGCGGGGTTGTCTGCAAAATAACCTGCGTCAATATAAGGGACGTCAAACACGCGAAAGCTTTCACGGAGTAGTCCCTTTGCAGCTTCAGGCATATACCCGTAACCCCAAAATTCTTTTGCAATCCAATAACCGATTTCCCAATCGCCTTGATCGTTTTTGAATAAATCTACTACGCCCATAATACTGTCATCTTCAGCCGTTATGGCATAAGCAAAGGACAGTCCTTGTCGCCAATTCGCAGATGCACGTATCAACCAAAACTCGGCGTGCAAGGTGAAATACGGCATCGGCAGAGTAGCAGTCATACGCAAAATTTCAGGATTGTTGATGCGTCGCACCATGGTCCTCGCATCGGCATTACGTGTCCGGCGAAGTGTTAGTCTTTCTGTTTTTATCTCATCACGCATTTTGTACTCTCAAAACGAAAAAGGGAAGATGGGCGGTGACCCATCTTCCCTAAATTCGTTAGGTATTATGATCACCATGAAGCGGTGATCTCAATATCACCTATTTTGCCGCAATAACCGGTAGGGCCGGTTGCACAGATACAAATGTGCGTTTGTTGCGTTTGGTTGTAAATGTTACACGGCCTTCGGATTTTGCAAAGATGGTATGGTCTTTACCCATGCCGACATTGTCGCCTGGGAAGAACTTAGTGCCACGTTGGCGAATGATGATGTTGCCAGGAATTACGGCTTGTCCACCGGATTTCTTAACGCCAAGACGACGGCCTGCACTGTCGCGACCGTTATTCGATGAGCCGCCTGCTTTTTTATGTGCCATTTTAGGTCTCCATTATTACCCGCTTAGTGGGGCAAATCTTGTAGTAAGTATTATTTAGCTTTGATAGCTGTGATTTTGACAACGGTCTCGTTTTGACGATGACCTTTTTTACGACGGTAGTTTTGACGACGTTTTTTCTTGAACACGAGGACTTTATCGCCTTTGCGTTGCTCAATGACTTCGCCGCTAACGCTAGCACCCTTGATGGATGGTGCGCCTACAGCGACATCAGAACCTTCACCACACATAAGAACATCGTCAAATGTGATTTTTTTGCCTGCTTCGGCGTCCAGCTTCTCAATTACAATAATGTCGTCTTTAGCGACTTTGTATTGTTTGCCGCCTGTCTTGATGACTGCGAACATAATCTCGTCCTTAATATTCTGCGAACAAACCGCATTGAAACTTTAGTTTCTGGTGCCGGAGCCGCTGTTGAAATTGGTTTCCCATAGCAAAGACGGAGCCTTGCCACGAGAGAGCGCGAAATATACGAAAAAAACTTTGACTGTCAACGCCTGAATCGACCTAGTTGTGCTGTTTTATTTTTCGCCTGTTTTGTCTTAAAAAAGCCCCACACCTGAGGTGCCGGGCTAAAAATGTAATGTACCTTGCCTTAATTGTCGACGCGACCGATGATGCGGCCTGCTGCATCAATGATATTACCGTTAGCATCAACTCTTCCGATAAGAACACCAGCACTGTTTACGACCTCGCCGTTTGCGCGAACTGTAAAGCTGCCTGATGAATAACTACCAGATGAGAAACTACCAGATGAACTGGAACTATAGCTAGAACTGGAACTGGAACTCGATCCACTTGTTACAGTCACCGGGCCGCTAGAGCTTCTAGTGGTTGTTGTTATCGTTCTGGTGGTTAATCCGGAAGCACTTCCAATCACATTGCCAGAGGCATCAATGATATTACCGTTTCCATCAACACGACCAATGACAACACCCAATGCATCCAAAACATTGCCATTTACATCTAGTGTATATGTCGACGTAGTTTGAGTGGTGTGACGTCCGATAATATTACCTTGTAAGTCGATAATGTTGCCATTTACATCAACGCTTCCAATCACTGCGCCGCTCGAGTTGAAGACACGACCATCTACATCAACAGTATAAGTGTTGGTGTAAGTACCTGAGGTAAAGGTGCCACCAGTTATTGTTGATGTAGATGATGACGACCCAAATGTTGCCCTTGAGTAACTTCCACCGCTAACCATTGAGCGCCAGTCAATACCAAGGACATCAACTGTTTGTAGTGTTAGACCGCCAGTGGACATGCCTTGGGCAATCTGGAACTGCTCAACCGCTTGATAGGTCGCCTGTCCAAGAATGCCGTCAATACGGCCATTATAGTAACCACGCTGTTGAAGAGCTGTCTGGATTGCGGAGATTACAACAGTATTAGAGTTAGCTTCACAAAGTACCTGACGCCATTCTGCACGTTCTGGCGCAGTTTGCGCACGTTTTTCAATCGTTCCATATTCAGCTGGAATAGCGATTCTCTCAATCCGGGCCGCCTCTACCAATTTCTGTACAGAAATTGTGTCGTAGGCAGCCTGTACTTCGCGGCGTTCCGTGCGAGCCGGAATGTCGACCACACGGCGGGTTACTGTTTTAGTCACTGCCGGGATAGTCCGCTCTATTGATGAAGCGGCTGTTTGTAGAACGCGGCGGCTGACCTGTTTAGTAATAGCCGGAACAACACGTTGTACTGTGCTTGCAGGCGTTTTGATCACACGGCGTGTCACCTGTTTGGTGATTGCCGGAATAACACGTTCCTGAGCCGTTGCTGGTGTGCGCACGACACGGCGTGTCATTTGCTTGCTTATTGCCGGAATAGCACGTTCTTGCGTRGATGCAGGACGGTCAACCACACGGCGTGTCACTTGTTTAGTGATAGCTGGTATCACACGCTCCACAGTATGTGCAGCGTCTTTGATCACACGGCGCGTCACTTGTTTAGTGATGGCTGGTATCACACGCTCTTCAGTGCGAGCAGCAGTGCGGACMACCTGACGGCTSACCTGTTTAGTTGCTGCAGGAATAACRCGCTCCTGAACCGTTGCTGGAGTGCGTACCACACGGCGGCTAACTTGCTTGGTCACAGCCGGAATAACACGTTCTTGYGTATAGGCTGGACGGTCAACGACACGACGTGTCATTTGTTTAGTCACTGCGGATACCACACGTTCAATTGTGTGTGCTTCATCTCTAATGATGCGGCGGCTAACCTGCTTGGTCACTTCTGGAATGAACCGTTCTTCAGTATGAGCAACATTGCGWACCACCTGACGTGTCACTTGTTTAGTRACTTCTGGTATGTCTCTTTCAAACGCTGAAGCCGGTGTTTCCACCACACGGCGAGTTTCTTGCTTGGTAATGGCCGGAATAACACGCTCAAACGTAGATGCCGGTGTTTTAACAATACGGCGGCTAACCTGCTTGGTCACTGCTGGAATAACACGTTCAACCGTATGTGCAGCGTCTCTGACGATGCGGCGGCTAACCTGCTTAGTTACTTCGGGAATAAACCGTTCAGTAGCTCCTGCTGGCGTATCTACAACACGGCGTGTGACTTGTGTAGTTACAGCTGGGATAATGCGTTCTTGTATTGCTGCTGGTGTTCTGACCACACGGCGAGTTTCTTGCTTGGTAATTGCCGGAATAACCCGTTCAAACGTAGATGCCGGTGTTTTAACAATACGGCGGCTCACTTGCTTGGTCACAGCTGGAACAATGCGTTCAATTGTATGCGCAGCATCCTTGATGACGCGGCGTGTTTCCAATTTGGTAATTGCTGGAATGATACGCTGCTGCGTTGAAGCAGGTGTACGGACAACACGGCGGCTAACTTGCTTGGTAATTGCCGGAATAACCCGCTCAACAGTTGACGCTGGTGTCTTAACGACGCGGCGTGTTTCTACTTTCGTAATCGCCGGAATGACGCGCTCAGTTGTGTAAGCGGCACTATCGACGATGCGGCGGCTAACCTGCTTGGTCACAGCCGGAATAACCCGTTCAACCGTATGTGCAGCTTCTTTAACGACACGGCGTGTTTCCATTTTCGTAATCGCTGGAATGATCCGCTCTTGGGTCGAAGCAGCCGTAGCAATAACGCGGCGGCTGACTTGTTTAGTCACTGCTGGGATAACACGCTCAACAGTGTGTGCGGCGTCTTTGATAACGCGGCGGCTGACCTGTTTAGTGATAGCCGGAATGACACGCTCAGTAGTGCTGGCTGCTGTAACCACGACACGGCGGGTAAAGTTCTCGGTCACTGCTGGAATAATCCGTTCAACAGTACGTGCAGCTTCCTTAATCACGCGGCGCGAACGAATTTTAGTGATAGCTGGAATAGCCCGCTCTACTACAGAGGCTGGCGTTGCAACGACACGGCGGGTTACTTGTTGCGTAACAGCCGGAACAATGCGTTCCGCAGTGTGTGCGGCACTTTTAATGCGGCGGCGCGTCTCTGTTTTAGTGACTGCAGCTACGGCCCGTTCAATCGTGGTTGCCTCAGTGGCAATAACACGGCGGCTTACCTGTTTAGTGATGGCCGGAATAACACGCTCAACAGTGTGTGCGGCATCTTTGATGACACGACGTGTTTCCACCTTCGTAATAGCCGGGATAACACGTTTTTGGGTCGAAGCGGCCGTAGCAATAACACGGCGGCTGACCTGTTTGGTGATCGCCGGAATAGCACGTTCAACTATGTGGGCAGGTTCTTTGACAACACGGCGGCTGACCTGTTTGGTAATAGCCGGTATAGCCCGCTCTTGCGTTGATGCTTCTGTTGCAACGATGCGGCGTGTGACCTGTTTGGTGACAGCCGGGATAACACGCTCAACAGTGTGTGCAGCATCTTTGATGACACGACGTGTTTCTGTTTTGGTGATCGCAGGGATGACACGTTCTGTGATGCCAGCCGGAGTACGGACAATGCGGCGGCTGACCTGCTTGGTAATTTCTGGGATTACCCGTTCAATGGTATGAGCCTCGTTTTGAATAATACGGCGACTGACCTGTTTGGTAATTTCCGGGATAAACCGCTCTGTTGTACTGGCAGGTGTGCGAACGATGCGGCGGCTGACCTGACTTGTCACAGCAGGGATAATGCGTTCAACCGTATGGGCTGGTTCCCTGACAACACGGCGCGTTTCCTGTTGAGTGATCGCTGGAATAATACGCTCAGTTGTACTGGCCGGCGTRCGGACAATACGGCGTGTTACTTGTTTAGTGATTTCCGGGATAAACCGTTCGCTCGTACYAGCCGGTGCTACCATCACACGACGGCTTTCCTGTCTGGTCACAGCAGGGATAACGCGCTCGATAGTAGATGCTGGTGTTCTCACTACTCTACGGGTGACCTGTGCAGTTACTTCCGGGATGATACGCTCTTGTGTACTTGCTGGTGTAGCAATACGGCGACGTGTTTCCGTTTTTGTTATGGCAGGTATAGCCCGTTCTTGCACTGAGGCTGCTGAAGAGACAACGCGGCGGCTGACCTGTTTGGTCACAGCCGGAATGATGCGCTCTTGCGTAGAAGCAGGAGTGCGAACCACGCGGCGGCTTTCCTGCCTGGTTACGGCTGGAATGACACGCTCTACTGTGCTTGCCGGTGTGTCGACAACGCGGCGGCTAACCGTTGTTGTAACTGCAGGAACAACTTGTTCGACAACACTTGCAGGTGTTGCAATACGGCGGCGTGTTTCCGTTTTTGTAATCGCCGGAATAACCCGTTCTTGTGTTGTTGCGGGGCGATCAACAACACGGCGGGTTATGCTTGATGTGATAGCCGGAATGACACGCTCAATAGTGTGCGCTGGTTGGTCAATAACACGGCGAGTTACTTGTCTGGTTATAGCTGGAATAACGCGTTCAACCACTTGTGCGTCTTGTGAAAGTGTGCGGCGTGCATAAGTGCCAGTTGTAGCAGAAAGACCGCCATAAGCACGGGAGCCATTGCCTTTGCGGTCTGCTGCATCGGCGTCGGTGTGGGATAAACCATCACGGTCATCCAAGCCATTGTTGTCGCGGTCGATAAAGCCTGAAATCGTACCGTCCATATTGTAGTTCGTCAGCATGGTTAGCATGTCAGTCTGCCTAGCTTCACGCCAAGTCATAACACGTGCCGGTGTGCGAACAACGCGGCGTGTGAATGTGCTGGTCACTGACGGAATGACGATTTCCTGGGTCGTTGCAGCGGTGTCAACCACACGGCGTGTGATTTGGCGGGTCACAGCAGGGATGTGTTTTTCAACTGTCCGTGCAGGCGTTACCAATACGCGCTTGGTAAAAGTTTTGTATGTTGCTGGTATCAGTACAAGGCACAGAATTTCACCCGTTGCAGCAACAACAGTTTGGGTTGATTCCACAACTTGCTCGGATGTACCGTTAAAGACGGTATATTGACGCGGTGTATTGGTGTTGAACTGACCTGATTGTTGGATTGCACCATAATTCAGAGCCTGATTACCAGGTTTCCACTCTTCACGGGCAGGAGAAATCAATACGCGCTCAGTACGCGTTTCATATGTCGCAGGAATGATTGTAATTTCCGTGCGGGCAGGTTGAACGACAATAGTTTCCGTTACAGTTCTATATGTTGCCGCAATAGAACGTAGCTCTGTGGACGCTTCTTGTGAAACATAGGTTTCGGTAACCGTATCATAAACGGCAGGTATCACTACCATATGTTCAGAAGCGCTGGAAGCTTGGTAAGTGCCGGTCTCTTGGCGGAACTGTGCTGGAACAACGGCATATTCTATCGTTTCTGGCTGAACGACCGTGACTTCGGTTACTGTGCTGAAGGTAGCTGGCACGGTAACAAGCTCTGTTGATGCTTCTTGCATAACAATAGTTTCAGTAACATCTCGGTAAGTTGCTGCAATAGCCACTAACTCAGTTGAAGCATCCTGAACAACGATTGTCTCTTGGTAAGCTTCATATGTTGCTGGAACCGTAACGTAGTTGACAGTTTGCGGTGTGACCACAACCGTGTCGCTCACGGTTTTAAAGGTTGCTGGAACGGTAACCAGTTCCGTAGAGACTTCGCGGGAAGTGATTGTGTCCGTTACTGTTTCGTAAACAGCCGGAATACTGATAAGCTCGATCGTTTCTTCTTGAACAACCACAGTGTCTGTCACGGTCTCAAATGTCGCTGCGATGGCAACGAGTTCAGTTGAAGCTTCTTGCGCCACAACGGTCTCTTGATAAGTTTCGTACTGGGCCGGAATTGCCACATAGTTCACAGTTTGTGGGGTAATGACCACGGTATCTGTTACAGTTTCGAAAGTGGCGGGTACGGATACCAATTCGGTTGTGGCTTCACGGATAACTATGGTTTCTGATACGGTCTCAAAAACGGCAGGTGTTGTAATAATTTCGGTTGAAGCTTCCTGAGCAATGACTGTCTCGGTTACGGTTTCAAAATTYGCTGGGACCGAAAYYAATTCGDWTGARGCTTCTTGMRCAATAATTGTTTCGGAAACGGTCTCATATGTTGCCGGAACAGCRATATATTCAACAGTTTCAGGTGTAACGATTACGGTTTCAGTTACCGTTTCGAATGCGGCTGGAATTGTCATCAGTTCTGTTGAAGCTTCTTGTATAATAACTGTATCAAATACGGTTTCATAAGTAGCTGGAACGGTCACATATTCGGCACTAGCCGCTTGAACAACAACGATATCTGTCACAGTTTCAAAAGCGGCTGGTATGGTTACGATTTCAGAACTGGCTTCTTGAACGATGACCGTTTCTGAAACTGTTTCGTAAGTCGCAGGCACAGTTACATAGTCAACGGTTTGTGGGGTAACCACAATAGTGTCAGTTACGGTCTCGTAGGTCACCGGAATTGTGACGAGTTCTGTGGACGCTTCTTGTACCACAACGGTGTCTTGTACGGTTTCGTAGACTGCAGGAATGGTTACATATTCAACACCTGGGGCTTGAACTACGATTGTGTCGGTTACGGTTTGGAAGACTGCTGGAATTGTGACCAATTCAGTAGAGGCCTCCTGAACCACGATTGTATCGGTTACGGTTTCATAGGTTGCTGAAATTGTTACATAGTCGACACCTGCTTCTTGTACCACAACCGTATCAGTTACTGTTTCGTAGGTAGCAGGAACAGTAATACGTTCAGTGGCCGCTGCCTGTATCACGACAATTTCTTGGTAAGTTTCGTACTCGGCAGGAATGGTGACRTAATCAACAGATTGCGGGGTTAGCACAACGGTATCTGTAACTGTTTGATATGTGGCTGGTACGGAAACTAACTCTGTGGAGGCTTCCTGAACAGTATAAGCTTCTTGGATGGTTTCATATACGGCCGGAATAACAATATACTCTACCGTTTGTGGGGTGATCACAACGGTTTCTGTCACTGTTTKGAATACGGCAGGAATGGTTAGAAGTTCTGTCGATGCTTCTTGAACGAYGATCGTTTCTGAAATTGTCTCGTAAGTAGCTGGTACGGTGACGTAATCGACACTTGCAGGCTGTATCACAACTGTTTCACTTATATTCTCATAAACGGCGGCAATTTGCACAAGATCGGTAGTGGATTCTTGCACAATAACGGTTTCGCTTACATTTTCATAAACCGCTGGAATAGTCACATATTCTACAGTCTGTGGGGTCACAATAATTGTGTCCGTAACGGTTCTGAAGGTTGCGGGAATTGACACCAACTCGGTAGAAGATTCTTGTACAACTATCGTTTTGGATACATTTTCGTATACTGCAGGAATGCTGACATATTCTACACTAGCAGCTTGAACTGTTACAGTGTCGCTCACCGTTTCAAACACAGCTGGTATGTTAATCAAATCGGCTGAAGCTTCCTGAACCACGATGTTTTCTTGAACAGTTTCGTAGCTGGCAGGAATAGTTACATAATCAGCACTTTGTGGCGTGATGATAATGGTATCGGTAACAGTTTCGAAAGTTGCCGGGACCGATACAAGTTCTGTAGAAGCTTCTTGCACGACTATTGTCTCAGAAACCGTCTCAAATACGGCAGGAATAGTTACATATTCCACAGTTTGTGGTGTAATGACAACGGTGTCAGTAACAGTTCTAAATGTCGCTGCCGAGGCAATYAACTCGCTTGAGGCTTCTTGAACAATAACTGTTTCAGTAACATTTTCGTATATCGCAGGGATTGTCACATAATCAACAGACTCTGCTTGTACAACAACAGTATCGGTAACTGTCTCAAACACTGCTGGTACAGTTATCATTGCAGTCGATGCAGCTTGTACCACAATGGTTTCAGTAACCGTGCCGTATTTAGCAGGTACACTCACAAGTTCTGTGCTTGATGGTTGAATTACAATCGTTTCTGTAACCGATTCAAATCTAGCCGGGATAGTGACGAGTTCTGTTGAAGCATCTTGCACTATAACGGTTTCGGAAATGGATTCGTAAGTTGCAGGAACAGTCACATAATCAACGGATTCAGGTGTAATCACGACGGTTTCCGTTACAGTTGTGAAAGTAGCGGGTATCGTCACCAGTTCGGTTGAGGCTTCTTGCACCATAACTGTTTCAGACACAGTTTCATATACGGCAGGAATAGTCACAAGCTCAGTTGATGCGTCGGATACGACGATGGTTTCTGTAACGGTTTCAAATATAGCTGGAATTGTAATCAGCTCAATAGAAGCTTCTTGCACTATAACTGTGTCGGATACGGTCTCATAAGTGGCAGAAATAGTTACATAGTCTACGGATTGAGGTTGAACGATCAAGGTTTCAGTAACAGTGGAGTAAGTGGCTGGGATTGTTACAAGCTCAGTTGCTGCTTCTTGGACAATAACTATATCGCTAACCGTTTCGTACACTGGTGGTATGGATACGAGTTCGGATGAGGCTTCTTGAACAATAACTGTTTCTGTCAATGTTTCGTAAACGGCTGGTATTGAAGTGTATTCCATTGTTTCAGGCTGAACCACTACGATTTCAGTAGCGATGCCGTAAACAGCTGGTACTGAAATAATTTCTGTAGACGCGTCAGACACTACAACTGTCTCTGTGACAGTGCGGAATGTAGGTCGTGCCATATATTCAGATGTAGATGAACCGGTGTTACCTGTATCTGTATAAGAATTCACAGCATTGCGCGTGATGATAGATCCGTTTGATGCAATAAGGTGGCCGCCATTATTGATGGAGCCAACTTGGCGACCAGCTGAATTATAGACACTCATATTGTCGCCAACACGGTAGCTATTTGAGCCGATTGTCAGCGTTGTCGTGACACCAGATCCAACGCCGATCAGGGTAAGGGGGTTTACCGCATAAAGAGCAATCATATTGCCGTTCGTGCCAATGATGCTGCCATCTCTATTTACAGTGCCGATGACAGTTCCGTTGCTATAGCGTACTGTGCGATCAGAGCTAATAATGTAATCAGTGCCGTTAATGGTGATTCTGATAACGCCAATTCCTGAGACTAGGCGTGTGCCTACTCCAGAGCCAATTGGGAAAATTTCAAAACTCGCTTCTTGAACCAAAACACGTTCAGTAACAGTTTCGTATCGTGCAGGGATTTTGCGTAGCTCTTCACTGGCTTCACGCAGAACAATTTGTTCTGTGGAAGTTGAATATTGAGCAGGCACAATAACACGAGCAAAACATTCACCCGGAAGTGGATTGCCAGGTGGTAAATCCTGCGCAATAGTTGGTATAGCCAAAGCCGCAGTACATACGGCTAACAAAAGAGTACGTTTCATATCAAAACCCCCAAAACTCTATAAATAGTAATCCGTAAAATACGGATTCGAACCTAACCTAACCAAAAATTAATGAAATAACTAGGCGTTAATGCACAAGTTGTAGAATTTTATACAGTAAATCAATGGGATTTTAGTCACAGGCGAAAAGGTTTGTAATAAGACGCCTGTGCGGCGTGTAACATTTCTCTATCTCCGCGCGTATCACCGTATGCCTCTACCAACTCAAAGGGTGTTAGTGCCATTTCCGCTGTAATTTTGTTTATTTTTCCTGGTCCCCAGCAATTGGGYCCAGAAAGTTCGCCCGTTARGTATCCGTCTTCAACCTGAAGGTTTGTCGCAATTACATGATTRATGYCTTGGGTTTTTGCCCAAACATCCAAATAATGGTTTATTGAAGCCGAGACAATGTACAATTTATAGGGCGCGACATTCTTCTTCTTTAATGTTTTTAGAGCTTCGGGACGGATTAATTTAGGGATGATTTCGGTGGCAAATTGATATGCGCGAGCGTTGAGCATCTCTTCGTTGGCATTTTTGAAAAATGTGCGCACAACATGTTCTTTGACCTTATTGCGATCAATGAACTTTAGAACATAGGCACAAAATATAGGCAGTAGTTTAAATAGATTAAACAGCCACCGCGGCGTACCGGCCCAATACCGCAAAAATAATGCAAATGTATCCTTGGTGGTAATTGTACCGTCAAAATCAAAAGCGATCATTTGTATGGGCTGCTTACCAGACTTGTTCTGTGATTTATCAGTCAAACTTAACTCCAAAATGGTTTTTTATGCATCTGCGACGATTTTCTATGGGGNTGTCTGCAAATAATCGGTTAATAACATAAAATGTATTGCAAACAAGTTAGTCGGAGGAAGGTTCGGGCATGATCAACTGGGAAGCACTTGATAACAGTAAATTTGCGGATGAAAATACAATGGCGGCAGGGCTGGTAGCTTTGACCCGTCTTGAAAGGTCAGAGCAGTTRCGTATYAACGACAATGCTGTCGCCATGGTCAAAAAAGCCCGTAAAATGTCYACTCAAAAGGGCATGATGGAAAGCTTTCTCGAAGAGTTCGGTCTTTCCAATAAAGAAGGTTTGGCGTTGATGTGTTTAGCTGAGTCGTTACTGCGTGTGCCGGACGGGGAAACGGCAGACCGTTTAATAGCAGAGAAAATAACTTCCGGCGATTGGGACGAGCATAAAGGCCAATCCGATAGCTGGCTAGTCAACGCCTCGACATGGGGGCTAATGTTGACAGGTTCCATCGTCAATGTTGACAAAACTATGCGCAACAATCCGGCAAAGTTCATGAAGTCTTTGACCCGTAGAGCGGGGGAGCCGGTTATCCGTGCGGCTATGATGCAGGCTATGCGCATAATGGGCGARCAGTTCGTGGTTGGCGGTACAATTGAARCGGCGATGGCAAAAGCAAAGACACTTGAGCTTGGCAAAAAACCAGCGATTTGTTCTTTTGATATGTTGGGTGAGGGCGCACGGACGGCACATGATGCAGATTGTTATTTTAAGGCATATTGGGATGCTATAATTGCCTTAGGAAAGGCCCAAGACGCAGATATACCGCCTGAAAAAAAACACGGAATTTCGGTAAAGTTATCGGCTCTGCATCCCCGTTACGAAGCTGTCAAAGAAGAGCGTCTTTGGATAGAGCTATACCCTAAAATTAAAGCCCTCGCAGTAGAGGCAGCCAAGGCTAACCTCAACTTTACCATCGATGCAGAAGAAGCAGATCGTTTAATCATATCTCTGAAGTTATTGGATAAATTGGTCAACGAGGAAGAGCTGGGTGAGTGGACAGGGCTTGGTCTTGCCGTACAAGCTTATCAAAAGCGTTGCGTAGATGTGGTGGCAAAACTCGCCGATTTAGCGCGTAATTGCCGGGGCGGAAAAGGTCGTCGCTTGATGGTACGGCTGGTTAAAGGGGCTTATTGGGACACGGAGATAAAACACAGCCAGGTAGAAGGCCATTCAGACTTTCCGGTATGGACAAGGAAACCAACTACAGATTTATCTTACCTGGCCTGTGCGCGCGGGCTTTTGGATGCTGGGCGCTGGATTTATGCGCAGTTTGCTACGCACAATGCAAACACGGTTGCGGCTATCGAAGAGATGGCATCTGGTGGCCATCATTACGAATTTCAGCGATTACACGGCATGGGCGATGCGCTCTATGCGGCGGTTTACGACGGCCCGGAATGCCCGCATCCTTGTCGAGTTTATGCGCCGGTTGGTGCCCACGAAGACTTGTTGCCGTACTTGGTACGCAGATTATTGGAGAATGGGGCTAATACTTCTTTTGTTCATTCGTTTTTGGACGACAATGTGCCAGCAGAAGAGGTAGCCAAATCACCGTTCACCGATTCTGATCCAGTCCGCCATGACAAAATTCCAGCCCCGGCTGATTTATACGGTCCAAGCCGTAAGAATGCGCGCGGTATTGATCTGACCCAGACAAAAATTCGTGTGGATTTGGAAAAGCGGGTCGCAAACCTGAAGAAAMTCGCTGCTGGSCCKATTATTTCTGGTAAATCAAAMACCAAARRTGGTGATGRCGTTGACGCGCCGCAAAATGGAGCGGTTATTGGTACGTGCCGTGTTTCAAGCGGTGATGATATTGAAAMAGCTATCCTCTTTGCGAAATCTGCCTATGCTTCATGGGATAAGCTTGGCGGGTCAAAACGAGCTGACATCTTGTGCAAGATGGCTGATGCGTTGGAAAAAGAGACCGAATATTTCACAGCATTGATGGCACTAGAAGCCGGTAAATGCTTCCCGGACGGTGTTTCGGAAGTGCGCGAGGCAGTAGACTTCTTGCGTTACTATGCCGCCGAAGCCMAACGTACATTTGGTGCGCCTAAAAAACTGCCCGGACCAGCGGGTGAAACCAACCACTCTGCCCTGCGCGGACGGGGTGTATTTGTTTGTATCAGCCCGTGGAACTTTCCGTTGGCTATTTTTACCGGACAAATTGCAGCGGCTTTGGCAGCTGGCAATACCGTCTTGGCCAAACCGGCTGAGCAAACATCGCTCATCGGTTATGCTGCCGTCAAATTGTTCCAAAAAGCGGGCCTCCCTAAAAATGTTTTACATTTCTTACCCGGGCCGGGATCAAAAATCGGTGCAGCGTTGACCGCACACCCGGATATTGCGGGCGTTTGTTTCACAGGGTCAACCGAGGTCGCCAAAATAATCAACCGTACATTGGCCGCTAAAGACGGGCCAATACCGGTGTTGATCGCCGAAACCGGTGGGCTGAACGGTATGTTCGTGGATACCAGCGCTCTGAAGGAGCAAGTGGTTGATGATGCAATTGCGTCTGCGTTCAATGCTGCCGGACAACGTTGCTCGGCACTTCGTGTATTGTTTTTGCCTGTAGAAACTGCGAGCAGCTTTATTGAATGCCTCAAAGGAGCAATGGGCGAATTGAAGGTTGGTGACCCGGCTTTGTCGACCACAGATGTCGGTCCAGTTATCGACGAAGAAGCCCGCGCTGGTTTGGTCGCGCACATAGAGCGTATGAAGCGCGAAGAGAAAATTTTGCGTATTTGTAACTTCCCCAAGCAAGGATCATTCGTGCCCCCGACTTTGGTTGAGATTAGTTCATTGGAYGCCCTGACCAAAGAGGAGTTCGGCCCGATYTTGCATGTGCTGCGTTATCGCCACAAAGAYTTGCCCAAAATAGCGGCGGAATTTGCAGACAAAGGTTACGGGCTTACACTGGGTGTGCACTCACGTATTGACAGTTTTGCCGATAAAATCTCAGACCTTGTTCCGGCAGGGAACCTCTATGTTAACCGCAACATCATTGGTGCCGTTGTTGGCGTTCAACCCTTTGGCGGCGTCGGTCTTTCTGGCACGGGCCCCAAAGCAGGCGGCCCGCATTATCTACCGAGGTTTGCGAGTGAGCGCACCATAACGGTCAACATTGCCGCCCAAGGCGGTGACCCGGCGCTTTTGAATTTAGACTAAGGTAAATCTGGACTAGGTTTAAGCCGTTTTTGTGGCTTTGCGGTTATTGTTTTTGATAATTTTATAGCCAATATAAATGAGCGTAAGCCCGACAAGTTCTGTGATGAACAGGACATTGACATGACCCATGCGGGTAAATGTCCCGCCAATACCGGGGAGCAAACCACCGATCGCAATGAAAATATTACCTTTAAAACGGGCTTGGTGATCGGCTTTTGCGTAATAGCGAATGGCCGAATAAATTGCGCCGCCGACCAGGAATATCAATGCATAAATATTGATCGGCATGGAGAACAGACGAACCCATTTCCATTCAAAAACTTTGCCAGTTAACTTGCCTGCAAAATCCTCGGGTATTGCGAACGGGGTTAGCATGACGCAAATCGCTGCACCAATAATAATGCTACCAAACAGGATAGTCGTCACATGAGCAAATTTGCGGTTCATGAGTAAATAAACTGAACCTTGTGCCAACGGGAAACCGCCGAGCAATGCGCCAACAATATACCACAGCCGCGTGTTAAGCTCACTCCAGCCAAACAAAATATTGATGCTTTCGCTCAGTGTACCGAGTCCAAATGCTACAACACCAATCGTCCACCACAGCAAATAAGTAGAGCGGCTATGGCGGTAATGGGCAAAAATTTCGCGAGCGAAATAAATGGAAAACAAGGTGGTGATGATCGGAATGTATTCAATGTAGTGGGACATTTGATTATCTTTATGTTTATTTACGCAGGAAAAGTTTGTGCTTAAAAACGCCTAGTAAAGCAAATAATTCAAGCGCCTAGTGACAAATTGTCACAATATCGAGAGTGTCATTTCTGCAAATAAGTTCGTTACTATCTAGCGCTCAAATTTCATAAATTTCAATTTCCTCGGAATATCGGCATCATCACCCAGTCTGCGTTTCTTATCTTCTATGTAATCCGAGAAACCGCCTTCGAACCATTCCACATGGCTATTGCCTTCAAAAGCTAACATGTGGGTGCAGATACGGTCGAGGAAAAATCTATCATGAGAAATAATAACGGCGCAGCCTGCAAAATGTTCCAGAGCATCTTCGAGAGCAGACAAGGTTTCCATATCCAGGTCATTGGTTGGCTCATCGAGCAACAGTAAGTTTGACGGCTTGGTCAGCATTTTGGCCAAGTGTACGCGGTTGCGTTCCCCGCCAGATAGCTTGCCAACATTTTTCTGYTGGTCGGTTCCCTTGAAATTAAACGAACCCACATAGGCGCGAGAATTCATTTCCCGTTGGCCYAAATCKARCACTTCACTGCCGCCTGTRATYTCTTCCCARACATTRTTCTTYGGATCGAGCGCATCACGGCTTTGGTCTACATAACCAAGMACRACGGTTTCGCCGACTTTRAAYGTRCCTTCGTCYGGCTGTTCGGCGTCTGTGATCATTTTAAACAAGGTGGTTTTACCGGCACCGTTGGGGCCAATGAYRCCGACAATRCCRCCGGGYGGYAAGCGGAAAGAYAAATCCTTGATCAGGAGTTTATCATCAAACCCCTTAGTGATATTGTCGGCYTCAACCACAACATTRCCGAGCCTTGGYCCRAGCGGAATACGCATTTCCGCYGTGGTTATTTTTTCAYTTTCGGCTGAATCCCTTAGTTTTTCRAAGGCCGAAATYCGGGCTTTGGATTTGGCTTGGCGGGCTTTTGGATTAGAACGGATCCAGTCMAGTTCGCGTTTCAGCGCCCGCTCTTTTGCATCRCCTTCGCGGCCTTCTTGTTGCATGCGTTTGTGYTTTGCTGCGGCCCAAGAGGAGTAATTACCTTCGTGGGGCAGGCCTTGCCCGCGGTCGATTTCCAAAGTCCACGAGGTGATATTATCGAGGAAATATCTATCATGGGTGATGAGGATAATCGCACCTTTATAATTCTTGAGGTAATTCTCAAGCCAAGCCACAGTCTCGGCGTCCAGATGGTTGGTCGGTTCGTCCATCAACAGCATGTCAGGTTTGGACAGGAGCAATTGGCAAATCGCGACACGGCGCGCTTCACCGCCCGAGAGATTATCCACGGGCCAATCTTTGGGTGGGCAGCCAAGGGCTTGCATGGCCATGTCGATTTTACTGTCGATATCCCAAGCATCGTTGTTGTCCACATGTTCTTGAAGCGCGGTCATCTCTTCCATGAGTTCGTCGGTGTATTCTTCGGCCATTTTCATGGCGATAGCGTTGTATTTGTCAAAGATGATTTTGTCCGCGCAGCCTGAAATAATATTGCCCCAGACGTCTTTGCTTTCGTCGAGGCGTGGTTCTTGTGGCAGATAGCCAATTTTTGTGCCTTCGGCGGCCCAATGTTCGCCAGATACCTCTTGGTCAACACCAGCCATGATTTTTAGCAAGGTCGATTTACCGGAACCATTGATGCCGACCATGCCGATTTTGGCGTCTGGGTAGAACGACAAATGGATATTGTCGAGAATGGTTTTGTTGCCAAATTTCTTGGACAAACCCTGCATGTGATAAATATACTGACGTGCCACGAGCGGCTCCTGTGTAGTGAATTGAAATTTGGCGCTTATATGGCGTGGGGCAGGGTGTTTTGCAAGGGTGAAAGCCTACCCCAAGAGTACTTCCTCGTGACTAAAGGGAATGCCTTTTGTGCTTTGTTCAGGGCGCAGCACAAAATTTGTCACACCTTTTCGGGTTGACGTTATGCTTTTTAGTTCCGGCAAGTTCCCAAATAAATGGGACGTCCGTGTGGTCTTGCCCAACACTGGAGTTACCAGATTAGAGCGCTTAGTTTGATTTCGTGATGGGCCAGATAAACCTCATAAGAGGCCACACGGCAGCGCCTTTTSNACATAGGGGGCCCGTAGGTTAGTCGAGAACCAAGGACCTCGCCCGGAGMCGGCCGACCACTCTRTGTTACCAGAGTATCTACACCGACAGACACCGTCTCCACTCCAGCCAACCAACGATCGTTTGCCTGTCCCAAAGAAGAGAACAATTTCAATATAAGGGCAGTTGCGGAACCGTGGATAAGATTTTTTGATTATTTGTAAAAGATAATACATTTCAATAAGTTAGGTGTCGTTTACAATGAGGAAATACTGGTAAGTTCCAGTTTACTAAAAATATTCCCGTTGGTCACTGTCACCGTAATTCTTCCTCCGCCTGAAAGAGTTACGACGTTACGGCGCAAGGGAACAGACGTCAAGTTGTCAGCTATTCTTCCCTAAACGACCGTCCAAGCTGTTCAGAAAATGGCTTTAAAATATAATTAAGCACAGTGCGTTCTTCGGTTTGAATAAAGCTTTCGGCAGGCATGCCTGGGATTAGGGTGAGGCCACCAAGCTTTGCGCGCTCGCTCGCCGGAATTTCTATGCGGACACTGAAATACGGCGCACCTGTAACTTGGTCGATAAGGCTATCTGCGGACGTATTAATGACAAAACCGTCGAGCTGCGGCGTGGTGCGCTGGCTGAAAGCAGAAAGATTTATCCTCGCGGGTTGGCCGACATAAACTTGGTCAATATCAATTGGTTGTATACGGGCCTCGATAATCAGACGCTCGTTAGTGGGAATGATTTGTAGTATAGCTTGGCCC